>JBIPOV010000005.1:0-179506 GCA_044378815.1 Obscuribacteraceae bacterium (SeqCode)
CTATTCAATGAGGGTGTGCCAAAAGCAGAAATTGCTAGGCAACTATCTATCAGTAGAACCTCTGTTCGTCGCCTTTTGATAAATAAGCGTTAAGGTGGCGCAATCCAAGAACTACTGGGCTACCAAGCCGCTTTCCAAGTGGCAAATGGCGGATTACGCAGGAATCGTTGCCACCCCTCTGATTTGGGCCAAAGGCTTGCAAAGAGAATATAAGTATTACTGGGTATCAACGGTAAAATTAGCTCTATGTTCGAGTAACTCAGAAATTAACGCTTAAATTAACGCTTAAATTAACGAAGGTACAAATGAAAAATCTAGTCAGTCTTATGGTTGCATGTGCGGTGGTGACCCCGATGTT
The DNA here is from genome assembly GCA_044378815.1 of Obscuribacteraceae bacterium (SeqCode). Lineage (GTDB taxonomy): Bacteria > Cyanobacteriota > Vampirovibrionia > Obscuribacterales > Obscuribacteraceae. Next base: position 359 of record JBIPOV010000005.1, read on the forward strand.
TACTTGCTTACGGGCTTTCGCTGACAGCATCCAGCATACTTCAAGCACAACTAGCAGCAGCGAAACTATTGATGTCAAAAAAGGCGTCAAGTTCAAGTTCCGTGAACGCCTGCACAACATCCATGCCCAGATTGACACTGCCGTTGCCAAAGGTTGGATTAATGGCTCCCAGGCTGCTGGTTTCCGCAGCGAAGCTGACGCCCTTGTGCGTGAGACTTCATCAGCAGAAGCTGCAGGCTGGCCAGAGGGCCAAGTTGATCATTTAGAGAAGGCCGTGACCAAGCTCAATGCTTCTCTTTCCACAGCTTCAACATCTTCGGGTTCAAAAGCATCTGTGTCTACAGCTACGGCTGCCACAGCCAAAGTAACCAAAAAAACTTCGGCCACTAAGAAATCCACAGTCAAAGTGCAGAAGACCACATCAGCTAAATAGTTAGCGCTATTTGGGTTTGCAGAGCTATCTAGCCCTGTTTATTTCCGCTTCTAATTCACCGGGCAGCAGCTTGGGAAAATCGTAAGAGACTAGTTCTGTTGTCGATTTTACTGGGCCTTCGGTGATAGATTTTACTAGGCCGACATTGGGGCCATACCAATAGGTCTTGGTCGCTTTATTGCCGCCAGTGTTGACTGCGCTCACCACTTTCATGGCATTGAATTTTCCGGCTGGAACAATTATCTCTTCTGGACCGCTCACGGTGTAGCTTTCTGTTGAGGCTGTGTTCATCATGCCTGTTCCGGCCCACTGCCAGCTATCGCCATTTTCTAGTGGGTGTTTCAGTATTTGTTTGGGCGGCAAATAGTCGGCTTTCATTCCATTGGCTTCGTATTCGAGGTGGTGGTCGAGCACCAGGCCATTGCCTTTGCTGTACCAGTCGCTGAATTTTTGTGTGGGTGAAGTCTCAACCTGTATCTGATGCCAAATTCTGCCATCGCTTTGTTTGTCATCGTGAACATCTTTCATTGAAAAGGCGCTCTGCTTGCCGTCGGCAGTTGTGGTCTGATATTTCCACGAGTATTTCCAGCGGGCGGGAAAATAATCTGGGGGTGGTGGCTTCTTTGCTGTCTTCGCTGGTGGTGCGGCAAAGGCGCTCGTGGCCGAAATGATGACAGTGCACAGGGCGAGCAGATAGTGTTTCTTCATTGCATTCCTTGATATTTCTGTCCTAACTTTGAGCCGTTAGCATAATGTCCTCACTAAGCAGCCTGAATCAGGGTAGCTTAATGAGGACATGGTTGTAGATTATAGTCTAATTACTTGGTTGTAGTGGCGTGGGTAGTGATGTTGAGAGTTTTCTTGAGTAGTTAGCCGTCGCCTTTGGTGGCACTTAAGCTTGCTCTCGACTTTAGGCAGAGCGAGCTATTTGTTGTTGGAATGTATGGGTGACAGTATGGTTAATCTGTCGATCTGTCTGGGCTGTGATTTCTGCTACGGCGCAGATGTCCCAGATGATTGATTCGCGGTAGAGAACATCATCTTGGAACAGCCAGTCGGAGCTTTTCTTGGTCAGGGCGATATCGACGAAGTCGCTATCACTATATGTGTTGCTGACAAATGCTAGTCTGGGTAGTTTTCCTGTTTTGTAGCGGTTTTCGCGGTTCAATCTTTCGATTGATTGCAGTACTTCGACGCGATCAACTGCATTAGGTAGGCTATTGAGGAATTTAGTTAAGACACCATACTGCCCATTTTCGGCAGCTTCCGTTAGTTGACGGAGTTTTGCTTCTGGCACATTTGTGCTCGGGGATTTGTCTTTCAAGAGCAATCTCCTTTTTGAATTCTTGCCTGCGCCCCAGGTACAAATCGATAGTAGTCGCATCTCTTTGCAACGTCACTGGTAAAAATACTAATGAAAGGCTGAAACCCTTACCAGGCAGGAAAAAGAAAATTTTGAACACGATTGCGCGGAGTTTTTGTAGATTAACCGTGGCTCAGAAAGTTAAGCGGCGACAGAAAATACTATCGCTTGAAAAGCCTGTGTGCGCCTGCTCTTGCACAATTTGAGCTATGATTGCGGCGTCAAAACAGGGTTTCATGTGAGAGTTGTTCGCGATTCTAAAGCTATATGTATAGTGCTGGGTCTTCTCTCGGTGATTGCTCTGACTGTGCCACCATCGGTAGCACTGCAGACGGCTAATGCGGGCACTAGTAACTCTGCTAGTAACTCTAACAATAGTCCTGATGGTGGAAGTGTTTCTGGCCACGGTGCCGGCTCTTTCTATGATATTAAGATGACTCCTGATATCGATCATGGAGCTGCAGCCGCTGGTCAATTACGGGCTGATGCTGCTGAGATCGCTGATTTGTTAGAAATTATGCCTTACGTTGAGCGTTTGCGCGAGCAGAAGAAAAACAATCCTTCTTCAACAAGTGAGCTGCCTAAGCCACTTCTCAATGCTAAGGTCTTGTGTCTCTGGCGCATACTTGTTCTCGCTGAAGAGGTGCGACGCTATAGTGCCGCCATCGACTGTGACCTGGCCTCGTCAAATGTGGTATTGGCTGATTTGACTGGAAAGCGCGATGCTACTAGCAACATGCTCAATACCGTCAACTTCGCTCAAGGTGGAGTTCTTGGTATTACCAAACAGTCTCTTTTGTTGAGTAAATTTTTTAATAGCTCGCAGATGCCAATCATGATTAGTGCCAGCTTGAGTACTGGCTTATCACTGACAAACTTGCTGCTACCGTCTGTGTGGAAGAGCAAAATTACTCAATCGCAAAATATTCTTTCGCACTTTATCAATACCAGTTATCGTCCAGCAGACGCTGATCATAGTTATCTATTCAAGTTTTTCACCAGTGAGATTCCTGGTTCGACTAATCACTTGACCAGGCGTGAGATTCTTTTGAAGCATTGGCAAGCGTTTAAGCACTTAAATCCCGAAGACCACAAGCTTATGCGTAAGCTCTCGGCTAGCCCTGAGGCCAATGAAGACATGGCGGAGAATATCAATGTTTTGTCGTTGCGCATTGAATTGCTGCACGACTTAAAGACACATGTGGAAGAAGTCGATGGCGCCCTTTACGAATTACACAAAGCAATACGATCTAACTGAGAAATTTATGTTCTTACCCATGATAAAAAACATTACTGCTATCGTTTCTGCCTTGAGTATTTTTCTGGGGCAACCAGCTTGTGCTCTTGAGTGCATACAATCCTCAGGCTCTAGTCAACTGGGAAGTGCCATTCCGCTTTCTCCTGGCGCGAAAGAAGCGGCTCAATTGCTTGGTTTGATGCCCTATGTGCAAAAGCTCTATGACCTTAAGGCCACAGGCAATAGCGAGCCAGGCGTGATCAGTGATGAACAGCTGGCTTTGCGTGTGCAGCTCTTAGACAAAATTTTGGAGCAGTCTTTAGAAGTTAGAGTTGTGGCCGATCGCATTGACCGCGAATTAGCCTGGACTTATACCGGCAAGGGCATGCTCGAAGCACGTCGGCAGAAGCGGCTCAACTATTTGTTTACTGCTAACTTTATGCAAGGGGGCATACTCGGTGTCTTGTCCGGTCCGCAGTTTCTGACCGATCACCCTAATACGGGTGGCGAATTGTTGCTGGTTGCGAGTAGTGTAGGCCTTTTGCTTTCGTCTTTGTCTTTGGTCGCCAGCCGCAGCGGTACAAAGAAAATTGATGGCGAGCAAACTGTTTTAGCTGACATTTATAGTCTCAATCAGCCTGCTACGCCGTTGTCTAGTCCTGGCGAACACGACCCGATTGTGGTAATGAAATTTTTGAATTCTGTGCCCCCTAGCTCGCTTGAGCATAAAACTCGCAAAGAGGCTCTGATTGAGGCTTGGAAGAAAGGGCAGTATTTGAAAAATCATAGCGAAGAGCATTTGAATAAGCTTGCGGCGGTGACACCACCAGGCACAAAATATCGTGAAGACATCAAGCTTTTAGGTGATCGTATTCGCATGCTCTATGACGTGCAATGGACAATCGAACAACTGGACGCTGAATTGCTTGAATTGATGAGAGCTACCAATTAGTTCGTTTTAGGCTGAGCCAGTATTTTACGCTAAGCCATCGGTGAAATTAAAGAAGACACCACTGGGGTCATATTTCTTGCGCAGTTCAGCCAGTTTCTGCCAGTTAGCTTTTGAATAGGCATGAACGGCGTGTTCTGGGTAGGTTACTGTGTCAGATTCAGCCACATAGTGACCTACAGTGAAGGGCTTTAGCAGAGTGAGCATCTCTTTGTGCCATTTTAGATTGGCTGCGTCATCGGCCTGGTCTTTCCACATTGTCCAGGGGCCGCCGTAGAGTTTGCCAGTCATGGAGAAGGCCGTGTCTTTTGGTGGTGGCGTTGGCACGTTGGGGCCTGTAAAGACGGCGTACATGAATACAGTGGCTGGTGATGGGCATTTCTTGAAATGCTCTGCGGTTGCAGCAAATATTTCAGCCGGATTGGTGTTTGAGAACATTGCTTCGACTTGGTTGCGCATATTTTCTGTCCAGAGAGCGCCAGAGGCATCAAATAAACCTTCAAAGTCAGAGGGCTGGTTGACTGATTTTGATAGACATTTGCTGATTACCGGGCAGGTATCGAGCAAGGCCATGGCGGCTTTGCCATTGTCTTGGCTATCGGTGAAAGCAGTGCCAGTCACCATGCAGACTTTGCCGCCCTGATCTTTGGTCTTTTCTGCTAGTTCTGCTGGGGCTGTCACCATCCATAGTGATAATTCTACGCAAGGATCTAGCTTCGGTGCTGTCTCGTTGATCCACTGAGCGACCTCTTTGTATTGCTCCATTGAATAATGATAGACGCTACATGTAAATGCCTTGGGGATGTCATAGAGCTTGAGATGGTAGCGCAAACATACGGCGAAGAGGCCTGGACCAGCCCCGCGGGCAGCCCAGTAATAGTCTTGATTGTGATCTTTGTCGGCCACGATTAGCTCACCATCGGCGGTGACCATTTCGATTTTTTCGACGCTTTCAGCTCCGTGTCCCCAAACTCCTTGATTCCATGACATGCCGCCACTAAGTAGGTAGCCACTCAGTTTGACCTGGGGGCAGTGGCCTGAAGGGAAAGCTAAATTGTATGGTTTGAGTTTCTGTTGAATTTCGCGGTTGCTAATGATCGGCTCACACACTGCGATTTTCTTTACAGGATCAATCGATATCACTTTGTTCATGTTAGTGAGGTCGATCATCATGCCGCCATTGCGCAGTGAGGGGGCGCACCAGTTATGACCGCCACCGCGCACAACTACTTTCATGTTGTTAGCTTTGGCAAATTTGACCGCGGCAATAACATCGGCGTCGGTTTTTACTTGCACGGCGACTTGTGGTGAACGGTTAGCATGGTATCTGTTCCAAAGGCCGCCATATACTTTGTCTTTGAAATCTTTATCGCTTGGTAGCGAAATGTCGCATGTAACGGCCTTGCGCAGGGCCTCTACGTCAAAGCTGGCTTTTTTTGTTGCCGCCAAGACTTTTTCTGGGTTAATGCTGCCAATAAAGAGGGAACCAGCCGCTCCGAGCCCGCCAGCCAAAAATATTCTGCGACTAATTTTGACCTGGGCTTGTCTTTCTTTGCTCTCGGTCATTAGTTGCACCTGCTGATTAGTGTTTTTACTTAAGGTCTTTCTGTCAGAGCGCGGTTTGCTCTTATTTGCGTTTAAGCACTTTTTCCCCACCTTCATCGTAGATAAAAGGGCCGCCATCGTCGTTGACGACAAGTCGTTCGTCGAGAGCTTGTAAGTCTACGGCTAGTTGTTGAACGAGTGGGGATAGACCGGCTTGGGCCTGGTAGCGCAAGAGTTGAGCGGCAATGATCGAAAGTCGCTGTTTTAGGGTTGGTAGTCTATTCGGGGCTAGCAAGGGGGTCTCAAGTGGGCCGCTATCACCCCTTTGAAAACTCGCAGCGATGCTGATTCTTGAGTAAGTGCCATGTTTGCTGCTGCGGCCGCCCCAATGGTACACCCCTTCGTTCCAGCCGAGAATGTCGCCGGCTTTGGTTGGCAAGGCGCGGATATCTTGGTAATTGGTAACGCCGTAGGTGGTGAGGTTATTGGGGAAGTTGGGGTCATATTGCACTGGCAAAATATAAATGCAGCCGGTGTCTGGTGTTGCATCGGTCAGAGATATCCAGATATTCATAGCCACGCTTTGGCCATCGGGCCGCAAAAGTTTGCGCCTAGAGCGGTCGCGATGGGGGAGGAAGCCAGCGCCAGCACCACCTGGTGCGACACAAAAGGTGTAAAGGGTGGGCATCATTTTGTAGTCGGGGCCGAGAATGACGCTCAGCAGCGAAGACAACTCTTGAAACTTTAACCAAAACTCGTCGTAGACAAAAGAAAAGGTCACTGGCCACTGGTCGTCGCGAAGGTTTTCTACCGCTTTTACCAATGCACCTAAGTCTGCCTTGTCAACGGCATTTTCGATTTTGAAATAGCCTTCGTGCTGCATGTTTTCTTTGCTCGCATGCCCTAGGTCGGAGCTGAACTTCGGGCGCGAAACTTTTGCTTGTGAGCCTTTTTCAGTAATATGCAGCTGCGGATTTAGATGTAACCAGAATTGCCGGTCAGTGGCTAATTCAAAGAAAGTCTTCCCCTGTGTGTTGTACATGGTTTGCTTTATCGACCGTCTCTTATTGCCAGTTCTTCTTCCTAAATTCAGACCATATTTTACCCTTAATTCAGGGCTATCTACTTTTCTCAAAGACCATGCCAAGGTCTTTAGTTCAAATAGTTGGCTTAGGTATTCATCGAAGTTGTTCGCCAGCTGATTACCTTATCTTATTGCTTGGTATATAAAGCCCATGTTGGAAAGCTTTTTGAGCCCTTGGCTTTAACAATCGCTCCTTGAATTGCCAGAGATAGTGAACGAACCATTACCAGACGATTTAGTTCTACAGCCGCCGGCGCAGCCTCGACCGCTGCCTCCCGGTGCTGAGTTTAATATCGGTGACATCGTTGGCAATAGTTATCAGATTGTCGACTATATCGGTCGGGGGGCGATGGGTTATGTTTATCACGCTCATCACGTGCGCTTGCCCAAAGAATATGCCTTGAAGACTTTGAGCACTGAACAAATCACCGAGGTTGCCTGGGTGCGTTTTCAGATTGAAGCTCAGGCGATTGCCAAATTGTTTCACCCTAACATTGTCGGTTTGCACAATTTTGGCTTGCACAAGACCCCTGATGGCTTGGAGCGACCGTTCTATGTGATGGATTTTCTGCGCGGTTGCAACTTGATGGAGCGCTTGCGGGATTATGATCCACCGCCGGTAAATACAGTTTTGTACATATTTCTTCAGGCTGCTAGCGGCTTTGGCTATGCCCATAGCAAAGGTATTATTCACCGTGATGTGAAGCCCGCCAATATTGTTCTGCTTGACCAGCCCGATGCCACTGGCTCAACTATCAAGATAGTTGATTTTGGCATCGTTAAGCTTACCTTTGATGCTGAAATTGAAGGCGCTCGCCTAGGCCATGACGAAGAGAATTTGGGTAGTCCCTATTACATGAGCCCTGAGCAGTGTCTCGGCCACACGGTTGATGCTCGCAGCGATATCTATTCACTGGGGGTGACTTTCTTCGAAACCCTCACTGGCGAGCCACCGTTCGTTGCAAGAAGTGCCGTTGAAATTAAGCATATGCACCAGTCTGAGCCGACGCCAATCTTGAATGAAGTGGTGCAAGGCGGCGATTTCTCACCGGCGGTGCAGGCGGTATTAGAGAGGATGATGGCTAAAGACCCTGATATGCGTTATCAGGCGATGGAGAATGTTTGTAGCGATTTAATTGCTATTTTGCAAGGAGATGAACCTTTCTATTGCTACAGTGCGCCTGTGGTGGAAGGCAGTGGCAACATTTATCTTCAGCATACTCGCAGTACTGTCGTGGCTCCTGCTTTAAATCCCATGCTCATTCCGCCTAGTCGCACTGTTAACACTACCGCTCAGACTCCTGATTTTCAGCCTTTTAAGAAAGCTCCTATTGCCAATGAAAGCACTATTACTCCATCACGAGCCGAGGAGGGCAAGGCATTGGTGCGCGAGGCGCTGGTGCGCAATGGTATTTCGCTAAGTGCAGAGGCGGCCAATATCCAAGCCCAAGAGCGGGAACGCCATAACAGCAATGCCAAGGCTCTAAATGATCGGAAACGGAAAGCTAAGAAGGTTTTGCTCGGCATTGGAGCGGGAGGTATTGTTCTGTGCGCTGCCGCCCTTGGGTTCTTTGTCTGGCAGAATATCCAGGTCGCCAATGCTAAGCCTAAGTCTCCACCAAGACAAGTTCTGCTTGTGACAAAGCCAAAAGTAAAGAAACTCAAAATCGAGCCAGATGAAGACATTGAGCCCATTGAGTCGTTGGTTGATACTAATCCGTACCTTGATGCCAAAGCTAGTTCTAGCAAAGGGCGAGTTTTCAATTTCCCCGCTGATTGCTCAATTGGTAATATTTATTCTTACGATTGGAAAACAAAGAAAGAGCAGATTGTTAAAGCTCGGGGCAGAGTAGAGTTTGGCGACAGTGAATGGCTCATGTATTTACCCTCACGCCTGGTTGGGCAACATCCAAGCTATGTCTTGCGCTTTGGCAAAGGTGATGTGGCTGCCGTGCGTCTTGTTGATGGCTCGGACAGTGACGCTGTTCTTGAGGCTTGTACAGCAATTCCCGGCATTGATGAATTGCAGATCTATGACACTCGTCACCTCACGGCTAAGTGCATTCCGTCGCTCAATAAGTTTACTCAAATCAGTAAGTTTGATGGCAATAACTGCACCTTAGACGGTACCATGCTGGCCAAAGCAAACTGTTGGAATAACATAAGAGATTTTCAGCTTGGACGCGGTGATAACTGTGCTGCTATTCTCACTAAACTTAAGTCTGCCAAAAGACTAGAGTTTATCAATTTGCATCATACTTGCTTGTCTTCTCAGGACTTTAAGGCTCTCTCTGAGCTATCGACTCTACAATATTTGAACTTGAGTTATAGCAAAGTTACTCTCACTCAGCTGAAGACCTTAAGCAAGCTCAATCGTCTTCATACCCTGAGCGTTGTTGAGTGCGGCTTAGATAGAAGAGCTATTCCTGTTCTTAAGCAGTTTAAGGGCCTAAAGGTTTTGCAAGTGATGCCTAACAATAAAGCTACTGCTCTGCGCGATATGTTTGCTGCCGGCCTACCTAAAGTTACTGTGAAATAGCTCTAGCGGCCCATGCCGCCGAAGAACTTGAGCAAATCACGTCGGGAGATGCCGTGGATTATATCGTTGCGCGAAATGCCAGAATCAGGCGGGACTTCATGGTCATCGAATGCAGCGCTGATTTTACTTATATTGGTGCAGAGAAAGCGCACGTAACTTAATTCGCGGCCTGAGAGTTTAAATTTTGTTTTGGCTGCTTCTAGTTCTTCTTTTGATATGAAGCCATTGCCATCGCTGTCTAGGCGGTCGAAAGTGACTAAGGCAAACTCTTGTACTTCCACCAGCAGGCGGGAAACTTCTATGCCGTCTCTCACTGATAGAGCTGGCCAGAATGAGCGGGCATCTTCAAGCTTGGGGGCTAACTGACTCATAATATCGATTTTACCCCAAATTTCTAGATTCAAAATGTCAGAGGCCAAGTTTCTGCTTGATATATTTCATAGTGTTGGGAAAATAAGTCGTAAGATCGGCCGCCTGCTCTCGGTCATTGCCCAATAGAATAGAAGTCAGTTCGGCGCAGCTCTCAATCTGACCGGTGTCAGATTTTTGCAGGTAATAGCTAATTTTAGGTGCAACACTATCTGGGACTTGGGCGATGTCTAAGTAGTAGTTGTGGCGATACTCTTTGGTACAAGAATAGGAGTTTAGACAGGCGTCCAGTGCGTGGCCGGTTTCGTGGAGAAAAGTACCTACTAGTTCGTCTGCGCTGGCTGGCTTTTCTACGATGTTTGTATTTTCGTTTACCGTGCTCTGGGCCAATACAATGGTGTCGCCATGAAAGAGACCAGGACAGCTCTTACTTGTTCCGCCGTCATAACCGCGCACTTCCTGATAAGCGCCCTCCGGATATTTATCTATCATGGTGGGAGTGATGACAAATTTTATGTTGTTCTGAAATAGAATTGCCTGAACCTTGGCTGGTATTTTGTCGAAACAGGCATTGACAGCTGATATGGTGCGGTTGCTGACGGGATCGTGTCCAATCACAGGTTTGACTATGGTTATGCGGGCGCGCAATTCTTTGAGAATCTTTGCTGGAGGAACAACCGGCTCAATATTGGCTTTTGTAGCAGAGGCGCTGCTTTCGCTGCCGTCCTTCTTTGAATCACTTGAAGGGTTGAATCTTTGCAGATATTGTGCAGCAGCTTGGCCTTGGGCGGTTCCAGGGAAGCCGTCTTTGATGCGTTGATAGGTTGTCAGCGCCATTTGCTTATTGCCCGAGGCGAATTGGGCATTGGCCATGTAGAGCCAAGCATTGGCGCCAGCCTTTTCTTTGACAATGGCATCGTACATAAAGCCAGCGGCTTCTTTGAAGCGGCCTTGTTGATAGGCTTGCACACCCAGGTTGTAGCTCGAGGTTGTACTTTTTTTGACAGGTGCTTGTTTCGCCAGCGCTTGACTTGGAAGAGCTTGTTTAGGAAGAGCTTGGCTTGACTGGGCTAATCCTAGAAGAAGAGGAAGCGCTGCAATAGTGGCGATTAACTGAGGTTTGAGAACTTGGTTGTGATGGTGATCTTGGCGAAGCTTCAAGAATATGTCCTCACTTACTGTTCAGGCAGGTCTAACTGGATGCGTTGGCGGCCGTCTTCGGTAATGAATCCTTCTTTCGTTAGCTCTTTTAAGCAGTCGTTTTCTAGCTCGGCCAGGCGGTGTCTTACTTCTTCTATTTCGAGTTCTTTAACTGAGGCGTCTTCAATGTGCAAGTTTTCTATTTGTTTCTTTAGTGAGTCTTTTTGTTCTTGCAGATCAGCATTTAATAGCTCGAAGCAGGCCGATGATACCGCACCGCTCTTAAACTGAGCGGCCAAAAAGTTGGCAGCTCTTTTCTTCGTAATCAACCGCGCTTTCAATTCTTTGTACTGTTCTTTTACTGGGTCTACCAGATTCATGCCCAATAGTTTGACTAAAGGTTCAATCGTTAGACCAGGCACTAGCAAGGTGAATAGAACCACGCCAAAGGTCGTGATTGTAATCGTTTCTTTGGCCGCAAGGCTATCGGGCAGGCTCAGCGCCAAAGCCATGCAGATAGAGCCGCGCAGTGCGCCCCAGAAGAGAAGGTGGCGCCACTTCCATGGAATCTTTTCATTGTGTTGCTTGAGAAACGGCGTCATGCCGTAAACCACGATGATACGAGCAGCGATAACCACTGCTATGCCAACTGCTATTTGCAGTGAGTATTTGCAGAGCAGATCGTATTTTACTTGCAAGCCAATTAGTAGAAATATCAGAGAATTGACAAGAAACGCTGTGTATTCCCAGAAGGAGTTAACAGCCATGCGCGTTCCCACTGCCATGGAATTGCGACTGCCATCGTTGCCAATTACCACTCCTGCTGCCACCACACTTAGTACTGCCGAAAGGTGCAATTGCTCGGCTAAAATATATGAGCCATAGGCCACTATTGTAGTCAGTGTAATTTCTAGGAGGTGGTCGTCAAAGAGGCTGGTGATGCGTGAGGCGGCATAGCCGATAATAGCGCCAACGGCCGCACCACCCACTACAACTAGGACGAAGTTTCCTAGAGTTGAGGCGGCCGAGAAAGAAGCACCGCTTAGCACTATAGCTAGTACCAGTTTGAAAAGTACAACTGCCGTGCCGTCATTGGCTAGGCTCTCGCCTTCTAGAAGCATGGTCAAGCTGCTGTTTATGCCGAGTTTGCGAAATAGTGCCAACACTGAAATAGGGTCAGTGGCTGCAATCATAGCGCCGAAGAGAAAAGCTGGTCCGAGAGCTACTCCGGCAAAATAGTTCATGCCATAGGCGACCACCACTGTATTAACTACAACTCCCAGGGTGGCGAGCACTGTAATCGGTAACCAGCCTTCTTTTAACTCACGTAGCGGAATATTCCAGGAGGCCTCAAATAGCACGGCCGGTAGAAAAATCAGCAAGATTAGATCGGGGGTGAGCTCTACTGGCGGCAATAAATGGCAGATGCCAATCAGTAAGCCAACAATAACAAGGGCAATTGAATAGGGCAGTTTTATCCACTTCACTGACATGGCGACCGTGGCGGTGACCATTAGTAAGACCACAAAAAGGTCTACATGTAGGGCGTCGTGATTCAATTCTGGTCTTCCAGTGAAAATAGTTCGATGGTGCAGTGGTCAGACAGAATATGCCACGGGAAGTCATTCTTCCTTTCGGAGATCTTGACGGTCATCACATCATTGCTCTGGTGAAGGCTGTCAGTGCCTGAATAGAGGGCTTTTATTTCTTCTGGTGTGGCGACAAACGGTGAGAGTATGAAACCGGCTCTGAGGTTGTCTGAAGGGGCTACATAACTTTCTTGCTTGCCGTTTTTTAGTTGTACTGAAATGTCAGCAGGGTAAATGCGAAAGAAGAGTTTTTGCAAAGAGCCAAGGGCTGTCACTTTCAGGTTTATCTTGGCAAAGATAATTTTGTCTTTGCCAGTACTAGCAGCCGTAATAGCGATGGTATGTCCCAGTTGTGCCTCAATTGTCTCTATGGGTTCTAGCTTTAGTTGACGAGGCTCACTGCGCTTTTTCACAATTAAGCCACTGCTCTGGCAATTGTCTGGTTGATAGCGACTGAGCAACTCTGGCCAGGACGGTCCATCGTGAAGGGTGGGATAGTAACCGTAGCAATCTTTCATTTCTTGCAAGACAACATAGTCTGCTGCTTTGTTTCGTGCCCAGTAATTCTTGTTAGTCTCAAGCAGTGATTCTTTGTAGGCCAGGTAGGATTGAATCACTGGCCGCGGCTGATAATTGTAGTTGTTAGCAATCACTACATTGAGATCGGCTGGTAAGAGATCGACGCTGCCAGCAAGGGCCGGCAGGTGATTTTCGTTTTTGATCTTCTCCATGCGCTTGTGGTAAGCCTCTGGGACGCTTGATTTACCCTGTAGTGCGAGGAGGCATTGAGGCAGCCGCACGGCGCTATCGTAGGCGTTGCCGAAGAGCATGGTGGGGTAGACTAGCAATGGCGGAATGCCTTGCATGGGCATGTTGGCTGGTATGGCAATAAACAGCATACTGGCCACCGAGACCAGGGCCATGGCCTTAAGCGATTTGTTTTGTGACTGGATGAAGAAGGGCGCCAGGGCTAGGGCGGCAAAACCGAAGACTGAGGGGGCAATCACTTGATGGTCTATTGTCTGGCGCACATAAGCAGCCTTAAAGGTCAAAAAAAAAGCCCGCTTTCAGCCAATAGGGCTATGGGAAAGGTCTTGGCCATTCGTTTTTGAGCCAGGTAAGTGAAGCCCAAAAGTAGTAGGCCGGCGGATACCATGGTGGCTATTATGGGCCATTGCCAATTAGCTTCAGACCACGACATGGCCTCACTGTGGCCGGCTGCCACCGCTAGAGAAGTGCTGATATAGGTGGGCAAATTGGACAGAGGTTGGCCGCTGAGAACCCATCCAGCAAGAAACACTGCAGCAAAAAGAAATAGTCTAACTGGCAGTTTCTTCTTTAACACTTCGTCTAAAGCAATGAAAGCAATCACCCAAACTGCAGCGACGAAAAAGGTAAATTTCACTAAGGCGGTCAGGGCTAGAAGAGCAAGCAGAATGATGGTTTCTATTGAAAGCTTGTATTGGCTTTCTTTGTCGTCAAGCAGAAAATATTGGTTGACGAGCAGCACTGGTATAGCTAAAAAGAAGACATCGCCAAAGAAGCCGTAGAGCGACACCAAGCAAAAGAGCCAAGCGATTGCTAGGGGCCAATTGGCTAGCAGGCGTCTACTTTGCAGCACCATAACCGCTGTGGTCAGGGCGCAAAACAGTCCCTGAAGCACAAGTTTGAGGCTGTAAGTATCCGGAAAGTAAGTCTTATTGTAGATAAAGCCCAGGGGGCCAAAGGTGAAGATATAGTCGATGCCGCTCAGGGCCCCGCGCTTGGCAAAAAGGTTAAGAGCAAGGTCCCAAGAGTCATCTTCTGCAACAGGGATTACGCGAGGAATCCATGGTAGGGTGCGAACGACTGTGCAGGCTATAACGGCGCCAAGAATTAGCCAGAAGAGCCAACCATTTCGCTTGGAAGCCGCTTGCTTAAGTGAATCTGCGCTGTCTGCGGCCTGGATCAATCGCTACTTATCTCTGCAATGTTTATTCTGCAATTTTTATACCATGGTTTAACATGGGTATAGATAATGATGAGGTTTAAGGTCTCATTTTAGGAGTTTATGACCGCGTCTTCCCAAGCAGTTAAGAGTAGCAAGTTCTGCTTTCCCTGGATGGCCAGTCGAGAGTTCGATTTGCTCTGGTTCTTCGCACCGCTTTTACTTGCTTTTGCTGCTTCTATCTTGCTGCAATTGCCGGCAGCGGCTTCTCCTAGTCTCCTTTTCTTATTTATCGTCAATGCTTTTGGTATCGGGCCCATGCATCAGGGCCCGACATGGTTTTTCTATTTCGATAAGAAAAACAGTCAGTATTGGGCTCAAGACCCTAAGCGTATGGCGCTCTATTATGTTGCACCAGTGTTAGTTGGTATTGTTACAGTGCTCTTGGTTGTGACCACACCTTGGCTAGGTCTAACCATAACGACACTTTGGGGTGTGCAGCATTTTGTGCAGCAGAATCTTGGCATTGTTCTTCTCTATCACAACAAAAATGCTAATGAGGCTCTGCCTAACCGCGATTTGCTATCGCGCAGTCTGTGGACACCGTCTATATTCTTCGTCTCAGTGTTTTTCTATCGTCAGCTTTTTCCCAGTGTGGAGAATTATTGGGCGCTAGCGGCTTTTGTTGCTCTGGCGCTTTTGGCTATATATGATATTGGCCGCTATTTGAATAATATTTTCAAGCAAGTTAGCGCTGGAGCCAGTATTAATGTGCCGGCCTTTGTCTTCTGGGTTACTTCGGTGCTTTACTTCGTACCCTTTGTCTGGCCTGGTCAGCGGGTTGAGACCGCTTTTCTAATTCCTGGAACAATGCACTGGTGCCAATATATTGGCCTCAATATAATTCTTATTCGCCACAAGTATCAAGACGAGAATAGAAAATTTGATCTGCCACTAAATGCCCAGCTACTGATGACCGTGCTCTGTCTTGGCTCTTTGGCCATCTATTTGACTACTCATGCTATTCGCCTTGATCTTACACCCGGTAGCATTGGTTTTAAGTGTTTGCTCGGTTTTAGTGTGGCAATGTCGAACATTCACTATTTCCAAGATGCTTTCTTCTGGCGCTTCCGTGAGCAGTTCCAGCGTGACAGCATCATGCCCTACTTATTACAGGGCCGTCATGTCCAAACTGCTATTGCTAAGAGCTAGCGCTTATCGCCGCTTTGTAGAGAGAGGGCATAGCTGTTCACTATGGTCATCCAGGGGGCGAGAAATTCTAGGCGAATCGAGTCTTGCCCTACGAGGAAGAGACCGTAAAACAAAATGCTGATGATAAAGCTGCATAAATGAAGACCTCTTAGGGCGGCTTTTGCGCCATTGGGCTTGCTGCTGTGCCACCGCAGATAGAGGCGCCGCGAGAATGACAACAGAGCGTTGGCGAGCAATCTCAGCCGCTGCCCAAGCTGCACGCATTAGTAGCAAATGTTCTTGCTCAGGCAGAGAAAGACTATGATTGTTCCAAAATGGATAGCGCTAGATTCTTTAAAAGTTTGTTCGATGTGTGAGCGGTGTATGACTAAAGATGAAAGCAAGCAGGCAATGTCGTAGCCTACAGACTGCAGTTCTCCTCAAAGTTTTAGTGATAATCTAGTTGTATTGACTGCGCAATCGATTGGCAGTCTAATTTAATCTTTGCTAGACCGTAGTCGAGTTGGGTATCTATGGTGAATACAGTTTTCTTCGATCGAGATGGTGTTATAAACGAGGTCGTTCTTAGGGCTGGCTTGGTTTCTAGCCCACGCTCATTTGATGAGTTTCGACTACGGCACGACTTTGTTGCGACCTTTGAGAAAATCAGGAACCGCGATATCAGCTTCTTTGTGGTTTCCAATCAGCCGGATGTCAGCAGGGGCTTGCTTAGCCCCGCGACCTTGGCCGAAATGACTGAAGCGCTGGACGCGCGATTTAAATTTAAAGAGATTGTCTATTGTTTGCATGACAATAACGACCAATGTCTATGTCGCAAACCTAAACCGGGAATGCTTAATTATTTGGTTGAGAAATACAGGGTAGATTGTGCTCGAGCAATTTTTATTGGCGATAGTGCAAAAGATATACTGGCTGGCTCTGCTGCTGGCATCAGTACTGTTTATCTGCGTCAAAAACATAATCAACCAGCAGGCTGTCAACCAGACTTTTTTGTCGACAGCCTAGCGGAAATATTGCCAATAATTGATTTGGCTTAAGGGTGCGTAAATAGTACCGCTGCTGGTGCTCTACTAGAGTCGGTAAATCCAGAACTTTGTCCCCGGAACTTGCTGCCAGCCATCAGGCATCTCTTCTGGCGGCTGTTTACCATTTTGATAGGTGACAGCCTTTATCTGTCGTTCTTTCAGTTGAGTCAAAATACTTTGACCGTTGAGCGAATAAAGTTGCCAGAATTTATCAACATCTGGAATTTCAGCGACGATGCGGAAGTGTCCCATTTGAGCCCAGCCGATGTCTCTTATTGGATCTAGGCTAGCCAGCTGATCGCCTGCTCTAACTCCCAGTTCTGTCAGTCTGTGCATAATCAAGTAATTAACATTGACCTTGCCTTTTTCGAGCATTTTAAAATCGGCTTGCATCTGGTCGCAAAAACGCCAGCTCAGTCCGAGCAGCGATATTGCAGTAGAAGTAAGCAGTATCTTGCGCGCTCTGGCGGTTTCTGGCAAACGAAGAGAGCCGAGTAATCCAAGAAACCACAGTAGGAAAAAACCAGGGAAATAGCGCTCAGCGTACAGTGTATTGCAGTTTAATCCGATTGTGTAAAGAGTCATACCGGCTAGGGGAGGGAGGAAGAGCACCAGCCGCGGTTTCATTGAGCGCAGAGAAATCTTTCTGCCCCGACCGGCGAAGAGAAGCACTAGCCAGCCGACTAGAAGCCAGCCAAAAAATAGTCTTACTAGAACCGATATTGTTGCCACAGAGGCAACAAACTGACTCTCCCAGTCCCAATAAATTCTCACACCTTCATACCAGAAAGGTGGATTGTAGTGGGTGGCGAAGGTCGAATGAATGGGTTCGGCAAAGAAAAAAACCTGAGGCTCAGGGAAAATCACTTCACTGGGATGAAGGAATTCGATCGGCTTACCGTCTGTCGGCCGATTTAGAAGGGCGTGCAAAAATGGTGCGCTACGCAGGACCCAGAGTGCATAGTTATACTGCATTGTATTGCTGAACATGAGTCGATGATTCTTGTAAGAAATCGTAGCAATGTAAGGCGCTGCCAGAAGCAGGAAAGCCGCTGCCACCACCGACAAAAGTTTAGCCTTAGGCTTGCGCTCACGAGGGGCAATGATGACAAGGAAAAGGTACACGAGGGCGATGGGAAACATCACTGCCTTGCATAGATATCCTAAAGCTAACGCTGATCCTAAAAGAAATCCAGTCCAGGGCTTTTCCTTGCCCCGCCAAATCGCAAGAGTGAGAGCGGAAGCCGCGTAGAGAAAACCGCACATAAGTAGATCGGGGGTATCTTTCCAGACACCACCTATCGAGAAAGAGACGAAAATAAAGACCAGATAAGCCGATACTTCAACAAATATAGAACTAATCTTGAGCTTGCCGTTTTGTCCGGAAGCGGAACTCTCATCTTCTGCGTACCAGCTAATAACGCCATTGAGAAGAGATTCAAAGGTAAATATGACAAAGAGAAAGCAAATTAAGTTAATGACCTTGAGAGCAACAATTACATTGCCTGGTTCGGGGTGGAAACAGAAGAAGAACAGGGCGATTAGCCAGGAATACAATGGACTCCAGTAAGAGTTAATGGCGGTGTTAAAATCGCCGCGGAGATAGTACTCGGCAATATCTAGATAAGAAATAGCATCTTCCATGTAGACCGTATAACGATAGGCATAGGCCTGTAAAACTGCTATGGCCAGAGCAAAGCCGCGCAGTATTATCCTAGTTTTGTTAACTATCATGCCCCATTGATCTCGGATTGAGCCAGAATTAGTGCTTCACACTCGGCCAAACCCTCAGCCGTTCCAATCTCGAAAAATCGCTTATTGACCGGATAACCAGCTAGTTGATTGCGGGCGATCAAAGATTGCCAGAGAAGATTCAAATCAAAAACTTGATCTTCAAGCGCATCAAATGACTCCCGTCTTAAAAATGAAAAGCCAAAGTCGATATGTTCGAGATTACTCGCGCCCTTTTCGTAGTGCAGGACCAGTCCGTCGGCGAATCTGACATTGCTTGCACCGTAGCGATTGCAATTATGAAAAACGGTCATCAGGCCCTCTTTACCAGATGCAGCAAAAGCCTCATGAGGAGCATAAAGATCAATGTCCAGGTAGGAATCACCGTAGGTCACGGCGAAGGTAGAGATATTGGGAAATGCCTTCAGAGCGGCCTTAATCGATCCACCTGTGCCCAGTCGCACACCAGCATCGCGGCTGTAATCAACCCTCAAGCCGAAGGCTTCTCCCGACTGAACGAAATCTTCTATCTCCTCTCCAAGATGTCCGGTGCAAAGCACCACATGACTTACCCCGCGTCTCTTAAGTAGGCGCAATTGATGGGCAACAAATGGTTCTCCAGCTGTTTTCACCATGGCTTTTGGAATGTTAGAAGCAAGATGGCCCAAGCGTGTTCCCAGGCCGCCGGATAAAATCAAAACAGGAGGGAAGAGCGGTCTCATGCGCAATCAAACGATCCTTTTTGTGCCTTCAAAATCAAACCGAAAGCGCACTTCCTTCAAGCCAACGGCCTTCATAGTAGAGCGCAGCTTCTCTTTGTCAAGGCAATGAAAGAGTAAGAATCCACCACCGCCAGCACCAATCAATTTGCCGCCACTGGCACCATTTTTGATACCAAGCTCATACCAGTCATCAATAACGCTGTTGCTCATTGAGCTGGAGCGCTTCCGCTTGATTTGCCAGTGCTCATGCATAATGCTGCCAAATTCGCTTATATTGCCAGCTTCCAGAGCCGTTCTAACCCTGAAACCAAGCTCTTTAATGGTGTGAAGATTTTCCATCATGGCAGAATCGGAGACTTTGCTCTTATCATCTTGGTCTTTTAGAATTTCCGAAGCTGAGCGTGAGTAGCCTGTAAAGAATAGGCAGAGATTATCTTCAAGACCGTGCAGAATCTCAGGGGTGATTCCCAGCGGACTGCTGTCAACTGTTTCGTCGGTATTGAAAGTAAAGCAGGTCAGGCCGCCGTAGGCGGAGATGAACTGATCCTGTTTGCCAATTGGCTCGCCCAGTATGTCGATTTCGATTGCACAAGCTTGTTGTGCTAATTCCAGGGGATGAATAATGTGCTGCTTGTAGGTGTGCAATGCCTTCAAGAGGGCAGTTGTGAAGCTGCCAGATGATCCCAGTCCAGTACCAGCTGGAATGTCTGCCATGCTTGTTATTTCGAGGTTTACATCAGAAAAGTCAAGCAGTCTTAGAGCTTCGCGAATAATTGGGTGACGCACGTCGGCGCAAGACTGTACTCGCTCCATCTGCGAATATTTGATAATCAATTCTTTGGCAAATGTCTCGTGCAAAGTGACATAGACATACTTGTCGATCGCAGCCGTCACCAGGAAGCCGCCATGCTTGCTGTAATACGAGCGCAAGTCGGTTCCTCCACCGCCAAGTGGCAACCTTAATGGACTCCTAACTATAATCATGCTTTGCGCTCACAAATTTCAGAATTGCTGTCTTGACTACCCAGGGCTACTGCGCGATTATTCTTCACATATCGAGCCGTGAGCTTTATCGCTTCTTTGATAGACACAGAAGAAGACCAGCCGAGGGTCCGAATTTTTGTTGTGTCCAGAAAAATCACGGGGTTGTCGCCAATCCATCCGCGATCTTCTGTGCCAAAAGAGATGGCAGGTGAGACGGCCATCTCTTCTATTATCCAGTCAACGCAATCACGCACAGTGCAAAAGTTGTCGATACCCAAGTTGAAAATATTTACTGCCTCGGTGCTCGATTCAATGGCGCAGAAAATGGCATCAATACAGTCTTGTACATAGATATAAGACTTCTGTTGGTGACCGTTGCCGAGAACATTTAAAGATTGAGAATTGGCAAAAAGCTGGCGGCAGAAATCTACTACATGCCCATGGGTATAGCGTTCACCTAGAACGCCGACGAAGCGGAATATCCAGGCCTGAAAGTCGAAGCCAGCAGCATATGCTTGTATCAGGCCTTCGCCAGCCACTTTTGATGCGCCATAAAGCGAAGTTTGCACCGGGAATGGTGCATTTTCTGGTGTTGGTACCAGGGTGGTTTCACCATATACTGAGCCTGTAGACGAGAATACGATTTTTCTAACGCTGCAGCTACGCATAGCCTCAAGCACGTTGAAAGTGCCTATGGTGTTTGTTTCGAGATCGCGATTCGGGTGCTGTAACCCAAATCTAACGTCCGCGTTGGCAGCTAGATGAAAGACAATTTCGCAACCCGCCATTGATTCTGTCAGTTGTTCTGCAGAGCGAATATCGCCAACAATCAAAGAGAAGCGTTCTGACAAAATTGCATCATTAAGGAAGCTGCGCCGTCCCGTAGAAAAGTTGTCGAATCCGACAACTGTGTGTCCATCGGCTAGTAGGCGATCTACCAGTGTGCTTCCGATAAAACCAGCGGCTCCGGTTACAAATGCTTTCACAACAAATGGCTCCTCGCTTCAATTACTGACAGCAACTATTCTTGAAACTAATTACTAGCCATCCTTCCTTCGTATACGGTATTATTTTCGGTAGATTAAATCAAGTTTTGATTTGCCGCTGTATTTGCCAACGACAATCTCGAATAGCAGTCCCCTTTGCAACATTCACTTAAAATTTTTACCGGTAGAATCAAAGAAACAGTCTGGTGTGGATTGTTTCTAGCCTTGGTTCTCAATGTTCTTTTCTTCAGGTACATTTGGGGTGATAGAAGCATTCTTATGTCTTCTAGCTTGATACCTTGTGTCCTTCCGAATCTAGGAACATTCGCTCTGCATAGAAGCATCGAAATGCTCGCCACATCGTGGTTCGTGGAGCCTAACTATAAAGTGCTAAATGATGCTCTCTTTCGAGGCGATGGCCTGCTCTGGAGCCCGTATCTTGCTATGGGCTGTCCTATCTTTGCCAATATTCAAACTCAGGTATTGAATCCATTGGCGTGGATTGCTTGCTTGCCAGAACCATCACCAGAGGCCGGACTCCGTTATGTCTTTACATACATGCTCTTCGCTGGTTCTTTATCATTCATTTTTCTTCGCCAGTTTTTGCCACCATTTTCTAGTTCATTTGGCGCTCTTGCTTACATGCTGACTGGTTACTTCATGCTTTATCGTGGCATGTCAGAGATTTCTTCGTGTGCTCTTATCCCAGGCTTGTTCTATGCGATAGATCGGTTGTATCAAGCACCGGGGATGAAAAGTGTTATCTTGCTGGCTTTCTTGACCACGGCAATGGTAACCATATGTGGCATCCCAGAACTTAGCTTGTTAGCTGTTTGCGCGGCAGGTCTCTACTTTTGCTTTAGACTTTTCACTGAAACAGCTACTAAGAAAAAGGAAGCTCGTGGCAGAACTATCTCGTTTTATGTAGGCAGTAATATTCTGGCTGGATTCTTTGCAGCACCCTTGTTGATACCTTTTGCTGAATTCATGCTTGAGTCATTTAGCTCTCATATTAGAGCTGATAATCTTACTCCTGCTGGGCAAGAAGCTTTTCCCTTTGTTTCAGCAAACCTCATCACGTATCTATCGCCTTACTTCTTCGCCCCGATACTTAGAGCCCCCACCGTTGAAGGCTCCTATTATGGCTTCGTTGGTTTTTGGGGAATCATTGTCTTCTCGCTTGCAATACTTGCTACAGCTCATGCCGTCTTATCTGTGTTGAATAAAACTTCAGCTTGCTCAGATGAGAATGACGCAAATAGGGAGAAGTTGGCAATATTTTGCTCAACAATCGTATTCCTTCTGCTGGCGAAGAAGTTTGGCTGTCCGGCTCTTCAATGGTTGGGCAGTCTACCTCTCTTTAGCCTGATTTTGTACTGGAAATATACTGAACCAATCATTGCTTTTCTTGTTGCAACTTTGTCTGCCATAGGCTTGACTTGGCTTGGCGATCGTACTTTAAAGCTGACGACCATTCGGGTTGTTGGGCTTTCAGTTCTCGCGCTTTATTTATTGCTTGCTTTAACTTCGATTCCGACTCAGGCTGAAGTCGCACGGTTCTATTCTTTCTTTGTTATGGCCATCTCGGTTGTCACCATAGGGCTTTTCTTTGCGCTAGCGACCTTGTGTGTTTCTAAAGGAAGGAATGCAAAGTTATCATGCCTTCTAATTTTCGCGGCCGCAGTTGTAGAGCTGATGCTAAATTTTGCTGCACCGAATTTTATGCGTGAATTAAATCCAAGACGTGATGACAACCCCTATACAGGCCGTCCATTTACAACCTTTCTCAGGAACTCAGAATATAACAAGCGATATGAGCGCCTGTTTGCTCAAGATAAAGTATTGATGGGTAATTGGGCTGGTGCCTTGGGATTGTATGACTCTCGCGCCTATGATGCTCTTTATCCTAAAAGGCTTATGCCTTTTTTCAGAGCATTCGCCTACGGTGACAAAAAGGTTTCGCTTGCGCCTGGATGTTGGACGCCTGCGCGCCCTGTTGCTCCGGCTGACCTAGTCGAGGAACTCTACGGCTACGAGTCTGTAGTTGATCCCTTCATCAATACTAAGCGTGCCATTGAGATCCTGCGGCTTTGGCAGCTCACCTCATCTAGGATGATAATAAGAGATATTGATCATCGTAGTGCCTTGCCCGTAGAAATTTCAAAGAGAGCAGCCTGCGAAGCGCCTCTTATTTACGACAAAGAGGTCAACGTATTTAGCTTATCGAGAATAATTCCCAGAGCTGCTCTCTATTATCGAGTTGAGATCAAACCTGAGGAAAACGCCGTTTTAGCGAGGCTGACTGATCTTCAGTTTGATCCATTTAGCAAAGCATTACTCGAACAGTCTGACTTGACAGAAAGAGAGATGAGAGCCCTCGCAGCATTCTCTCCTGAGGCACCAGGCTTAGAGGCACAGCGAATCACCAACTACAAAGGAGAGGTCGTTGATGTGCAAGTAGAGGCAAAGCATCCTGGACTGCTAGTTCTAAATGACGTCTTCTATCCAGGATGGCACGCCTTTGTCGATGGTCAAGAGACAAAAATTCTTCACGCAAATTATCTATTCCGAGGGGTATTGGTGCCAGCTGGCAACCACTTGGTGACATTTAGGTATAGACCAATGTCTTTGGTGCTAGGTCTCAGCCTGGCTGGGGTGGGTGTTCTCATCCTAGCCGTGTGGTGGGGCGTAAACACAATAGCTGAGCGCAAGAGGCGAACAAAAGAAGTTGAATAATGATTACACCTGCCCAGTTTGTGACTGGTTAGAGACTAGCTACCAATTTCATTATAAAGATGCGGCAATACTAAGGTGCAATGGCTGTGGGCTTTCGAGTAGGCAACCCCAGATTTCTATAGGTCAAGCAGATTCTGTGCAAGCAACAGTTGCTGACGCTCCAAGGCTTAAGAAAGCTAGATTGCTGGAAGCCTCACTTGCTGGAGATATTCTTGTGAATGCGGCTGTTAAATCAGGTGTTTTGATTATCTCGAATCAAAATGAACCACAGCTGGTCAAAGAGCTTACTGGCCTTAATATCGAATATACCCAGCAAAGCGAAGCCTCCTTTCTGACCGCTACAGATTTAGGAATGGTCAACTGTGTAATTCTTTGTTCTGTCATAGACACAACAACATCACCTAATGCTTTGATGGAGAAAGTCAGATCTATATTAGTTTCTGGCGCTCCGCTACTTATTGTTGGTACTCGATTTCATAGTCATCGTCCGCAATTTGGTCTTAACAGCAGTCGTAACTGGCAAGCTGAGCTCAACTTTGCATTTTCGCGAACAACGCTACAATTGCTTCTCGAAAAACATGGATTTGGTGAAATTAGTTTGACCTCTGACGGAGCTTCCTCACAATTTCGTCCCGTCATTCAAGCGAAAGTAACAGGTACGTCAAGCAATAAGCGTAGGTTGTCTATTGTTATGCCTGTCTATAACGAGAAGGAGACATTTTCGAAAGTGCTCGACTTGGTGCTGCGAAAGCGCGTTGAAGGCATAGATGAAACTGAGATTATTATTGTTGAAAGCAACTCTAGCGACGGAAGTCGGGAAGCTGTGCGCGAAGAGGTGGCTCTTCACCCAGAGATTAAGGTTGTTTTTGAAGATCGTCCCCGCGGAAAAGGACATGCTGTGCGTGAGGGTTTTAAGCATGCGACTGGGGAAATTGTCTTGATTCAGGATGCCGATCTCGAATATGACATAGACGACTATGATGCGTTGGTGCAGCCTCTTTTGGCCTATAGACAGTGTTTTGTTTTAGGAACTCGGCACAGTGGCGATTGGAAAATTCGCAAGTTTGTCGGTCAGGAAGCGCTTGCGACGGTGCTTAACTTTGGACATATATTTTTCAGGATGATCATCAATCAGCTTTATGCTCAGTCACTATCTGATCCTTTTACTATGTTCAAGGTTCTGAGGCGTGAATGTCTCTACAACCTCTATTTCGAGTGCAATCGCTTTGACTTTGACCATGAGCTTTTAATCAAGTTGATAAAGAAAGGATACACCCCGATTGAGATTCCAATAAACTACAACTCTCGCTCCTTTGCCGAGGGAAAGAAAGTAACGTTTTGGAAAGACCCTCTTACCTGGCTGGTAGCTGATTTTAAATATTTGCATGCTAACCCTTTTAATACCACCAGCGGTAGCGTTGTTAGGGAGCGTAAGCCTGAGTAAACTAAAACAATTGGGTACAATGATCTTCAAGAGCAATCGGTGAGGTTTAAATTGAAGCGCGTTCTAGGTACTTATTCTTGGCCAAAGAGTTTTCCTGAACTGACAGTCGAGCAGCAGAATATAAGCGACGACTTCATGCAATTCTGGCACGAGCGTCTTGCCCAAAACTCTTCGTTTCGCCTGATTGAGCAATTCAACCACGGTTATTCGATCAGGCATGCCCAAAGTCAATTTCTTCGTACCTTAGAGATTGGTGCCGGACTGGGCGAGCATGTCCAGCAAGAAAAGCTAAGCGCTGAGCAGCTAAAGAATTACACCGCAATAGAACTGCGGGAAAACATGGCAGCGAAGCTCAAAGAAAGAAACCCTGAGATTAATGTCGTGGTTGGTGATTGTCAGAAGCGATTAGATTTTCCAGATGGCAATTTCGATCGCATTATTGCTATACACGTGTTAGAACACCTTCCCGATTTGCCTAGAGCCATCGCTGAAATACATCGTGTATGCCACAAGGACGGCCAGTTCTCCGTGGTAATTCCTTGTGAAGGCGGCTTGGCCTATTCTTTTGCGAGAGTTATTTCATCACAGCGCCTCTTTGAGAAGCGCTACAAACAGCCTTACAGATGGTTTATTGAAAGAGAGCATATTAATCTACCGGCAGAAATTCTGCACGTTTTGAAACAGCACTTCGAGATCCAGAATCAGGAGTTCTTTCCCCTTATGGTGCCATCTATTAACATCAATCTGTGCATTGGCTTAACGCTTAAACCAAAGAAAGCATAGGCGAGCTTAGGTAGAAGGCTTAACCAGAAACCTTAACCAGAAACCTTCTCGACTTTGTTAATTTGGTATCCAACTAATTGAGCGTCATTGAAAAACATTTTGACTGTGTCCAGAGAAACTTGATCAAGATCTCCACCAAGCAGGGGCATTTTTTTAAGTAAGTCTTCTGTCATGGTTATAATGTGACAACCAGTTTCTTCTGCCTGCACCAAATTTAACAACTCGCGAGGGCTGGCCCATAGCAGTTCCACGTGAGGATATTGCGCTAAGAGTGCCACACATTTTTTCATGATAGGAACTGGTTCTCTTCCGGAATCGGCGATTCTACCAGCAAAGACAGAAATTATTGCATTAGCCGCTGGAGATAAGAGTGGAGCTATCGCCTGAACCTGTTCAAAAGTAGTTATAGCTGTGACGTTTAAAGAGATCCCTTCGGCTGAGAGCTGTTGAATTATCTGGCCCGTTGACTGACCTCTGGTATTGGTGACTGGTATTTTCACCACCACGTTGCTTCCCCACGAGGCTATAGTTCTAGCCTGCTCAGCCATCTCATCAAGTTCATCGGAAAAGACCTCGAAAGAAATGGGTTTATCTTTGATAACAGATAAAACATCTCGAGCAAACTGCTCGTAGTTGGTGACGCCAGATTTTTTCATCAGAGTGGGATTGGTGGTAAAACCAGAAAGCCACGAGTCTTGACTGCGTGCTAACATCGCCGCTTTGTCAGCACCGTCGGCAAAAATTTTGATACGGAGAAGTTTTGGTATTTGTAAGGGCAATGTCTCTAAGTCAAATTTTTTCATGGAATCACTGGAGATGGTAAGAGTCAAAAAAATGCCTATCTAGACAGTTTCATACCCAATTCAGAAAAATACTAGCAGAAAGTCAACCTTTTACTTTACAGAGAGAGACTCCCATTTTGCTTGATTCATCTGCAGTCGCGGATGACTTACTAGAAGATGCCAAAGCAGTGCTTGAAAGCCCTCTGTAATTGGTGTGATGAGCTCGACCTGAGGATTAGGCACCAGGATAAAGGCCTGTGCTTTTTCGGCCAAAAATCCACCGTCCTTACCTGCTATTCCAGCAATTGAGGCGTCAACGCTATGGGCCAACTTAATAGCATTGACAAGATTCATGCTGACTTTTGATGTAACGCTTCCGCCTCCAACTGAAAACACGAACAACCCGTCTTTTTTATTGATACGACTGGTCTTCAACCAGTTTGAAAGGGTGGTGTCCCAACCCTCGTCGTTCACTCGTGCGGTCAATTCTGAAACATTGTCATAAGGGGCATAGGCTTCCAGGTTGCAGAGTTTTCTGAAATCGCAGACGGCATGAGAGGCATGCCCGGCTCCTCCACCTGAGCCAACAACAAAAAGACGTCCGTCGCGCTCTCTAACGCCACGAAGTAGTTCAGCTACGTTGTCAATCTGTACTGTGTCAAGCTGCTCAATAGCACTGCTGCAGCATTTTAGAAAGTCTCTAGTGAAGTTCATCTATATTTTCCTACAATCATATTCCGCTACCTTATCTTTTTAGCCATTACCCAGAAAGACCTATTAATAAAGCATTTTTCCTTACCGATCTTTGCCAAGCGATCAATTCAGGCATAAACTATTCTTCCACTCAGTCCTTTTCTAACTACAAAGCAGGCAAACCACTGACAAACTTAAGAATACAAAGGGGAAATGCAATCTGCCCCATTTGCCAGAGTGCCACAACTAAAGTCGGTGATAAAATCGGTCGCCTAATAAAGCGAGCCTTTGCACTCTTCCATTGTCGTGTATGCGGATTTTACTATGTCGAAAACCCCGAGACTGACTACAGTCTGATATATGATCACGACTATTATCAGGGCAAGGGAGCCGACCGTTCTATCGACTATATCTACGAGTTCGAACATTACGAAAGTACCGTTCGCAATTATGAATGGCAAGGAGTTGCCACCATAGCTAATTGCTTTCAAAAGAATTTGAATGAGAAAAAGTGGTTAGACTATGGCTGCGGAACAGGCGGTTTGCTGAGGTTCTGTGAGCAGAGATACAATGTACAGGCTTATGGCTACGATCAGGGCTGGGCAGTCGAGCGAGCAAAGGCTGCGGGAATGCGGGTCTTATCGGAAGATACCTTGGCTAGTCATCTTCAAAGCTTTGATGTCATTACCGCAATTGAAGTCCTGGAGCATTTATTGGACCCAATCAGTGAACTGCAACGAATAAGAAGCTTGCTTAAACCAGGTGGTTTATTCTTCTATACAACCGGCAATAGTCAACCGTTTGAAGGGAACATCATGAACTGGCCTTACTTCGTACCGGAGATTCATATCAGCCTGTTTCAACCCAAAACCATGGTCTATGCTCTTAACGCATGTGGATTTCAATCTGAAAGTGGATGTTTCCTTCCCGGGATGGACCAGCTGATCCGCTATAAGGTGCTAAAAGCGCTGCGATATAGAGATATGGGCTTTACTGAGAAATTGGTGCCATGGGCAGCTCTGGCTCGTCTAGTCGACAAGAAGTATCAAATTTCGGCCTATCCAATAGCTCGAGGATAGAACAGAAAATTCCAGTATCTTAGCCTTCCCCTTAAAGTAAGATACTACAAGCATTAATTCCAGTGGAAGAGTTTAAAAGGTAAGGTTCTTGCTTCTCAAAGAACGCAGCGCAATAATTACGGGAGCTAGCCGGGGTTTGGGTAAAGCCATTGCCCAGGCTTTTCTCGCTAACGGCTGCAATATCACCATCTGTAGTCGAGATGAAGACAAACTTCAAGATTCAGCCTCTGACCTGCAATTGGGGTGTGCGACTTCGGCCCAGATCAGGACCGTTGTTGCAGATATTTCAAAGGAGAGCGAGGTTAACGCCCTAGTTGCTGGTACTGTTAGTCAATTCGGTCGACTAGATATCATCGTCAATAACGCTGCAATTCTTGGTCCAATTGGTCCAAGCGAACAAGTCGATTGGCAGGAATGGTTTAGGGTACTCGAGATTAATTTGGGCGGGCCTGTCCTTCTCTGCAGAGCTGCTATTCCACACTTTAAAGCGCAGCGCTACGGGCGCATTATCAATCTTTCGGGTGGAGGGGCCGCCTCTCCCAGACCGCGCTTTAGCGCCTACGCATCCAGCAAGGCTGCTCTTGTGCGTTTTACTGAAACTGTGGCCGAAGAACTGAAAGATTTCAATATACGGGCCAATGCCGTAGCACCAGGCGCGCTCAATACAGAAATGCTTGAGCAAGTGTTGCGGGCAGGAAGCTCAATGGTCGGCGCCAAGGCTTTCGAGGATGCCTGCGAGCAGAAGAAACAAGGTGGTAGCTCCTTCGCTCAAGCTGCTGCATTGTGCGCCTTCCTGGCCTCAGATACAGCGCCTGAAATAACAGGTAAGCTAATTAGCGCCGCCTGGGATCCGTGGCAGGAATTGTCGCTTCATGAGCAGCAATTACTTAGTAGTGATATTTACACATTGCGTCGTATCATTCCAGCAGATCGAGGTCAAGATTGGCAGTAGAACTATCAAACAAGAGAATTGGCATAATAGGCTGCGGTCTGATCGGCAACAAAAGGGCGGCCACGCTCGGTTCTCACGTCCTTCGTGTTGCCGCCGATACGGATCTGGCGAAGGCTAGACAGCTAGTGTCTGGTTTTTCTGATGCCGTTGCCACGAGCAGCTGGCAAGAGGTGGCAGAGCATGACGATGTCGAGGTAGTTCTAATTTCTGCTACGCCGGATCAACTAGCCGCAATGACCTTGGCTTGTGTTGAAAATGGCAAACATGTTCTAGTGGAAAAACCAGCAGCAATTAGTTCCGCTCAATGTCGCAAGGTCTTAGAGCAGGCCGAAGCGAACAATGTTGTAGTGCGTGTCGGATTCAACCATCGCTTTCATCCGGCCATGATTAAGGCTTCTGCTCTTTTGCGCGAAGGGGCAATCGGAGAAATCATGTTCATTCGTGCTCGTTACGGACACGGAGGCCGAGTTGGTTATGATAAAGAATGGCGCATGAATGCAAAAATCTCCGGTGGTGGTGAACTAATAGACCAGGGCTTCCATTTGATTGATCTGTCTCGCTGGTTTTTAGGTGCGGAATTCACCTCGGTCAGCGGATCTGTGCAAACCTGTTTCTGGCCTGTTAACGTGGAGGACAATGCCTTCATGCTGCTCAAAACCGAATTAAACCAAGTGGCATGGCTGCAAGCTAGTTGGACTGAGTGGAAAAATCTTTTTAGCTTCGAGATAATGGGACGCACTGGAAAACTGCAGATCGATGGCCTGGGAGGCTCTTATGGCCTAGAGCAGCTGGCATTTTATAAAATGAGCGACAAAATGGGCCCGCCAGAATCAACAATATGGCAATATCCCCAAGCAGACAATTCTTTCGCTCTTGAGTTTGAGTCGTTTATAGAAGACATTGTTATGGGGGCAAGAAAGAACGCTTCGCTGCAGGATGCCCTTGCTGCTTTTGAAGTTGCTGAGGAGATCTATCGGCAGGTATAAAAAGAGGGGCGATGAGTGGCAGAGGTCTTCCTAAATCCGAAATGATTTTTCAGGCGAAACGTAGTAAGGCCCGAGTGATATTGAGTTTTTCTGCCGTTGCGCTGGGCTTGCTGCAAGCCTGGGCGTATCGCTATTTAGTGTATATGGAGGATGCCTGGTCTTACTTAGATATTGCTGACAATTATCTCTGCGGAGATTTTGCTAGGGCTTTAAGCTCTTATTGGAGTCCTCTGTATAGTTGGCTAATTGCTCTGGGGCTAGCGATTTGTCAACCGCCTGTTTGTGAGAAATTTGTTGTCCTCAAGCTTGTAAATTTCCTCTCTTTTCTTTTTTCAATTTTTGCTTTTGAGTTGCTCCTCGACCAAGTGATTGCTTGGTATAGAGAAGACGCTTTTGCTGATGGTCGTCCCTTATTGAAAGTCAGTGAGACACAGCTTGAGCTCTCGTCTTACCTCGTCTTTATTTTTATGTCTTTGTCTGTTGGGGCCGTCTGGAAAGATACTCCGGACCTTCTAATGACAGGATTTTTATATCTTGCTACAGCTTGCTCTTTGGCTTTTTGGCGTGGCAAAGCAGACAAAAACAATTCTCTTCTCCTCGGTCTTTCTCTTGGGGCTGGTTACCTATGTAAGGCAGTAATGATTCCTGTTGCCTTGGTTTACTTCCTGATAATAGCAATCGCGCCACAATCAAAGGCGGCGAAGAAAAGAACAATAATTGTCGTGATTGCGCTGTTTGCTTCACTGACAGCGCCTTATATAGTTGCTATTTCTTTCAAGAATCAGAAGCCTACGTTGAGTACTACGATGACTTATAACTATGCTCTTTGGGTCTTGCGTAGTGCTCCTTTCCGTCATGCACTAGCTTTGCGCACTCTAGATCAATTGCCGATCAAATTTGCTCATCCCAGCCAAGTGATTTTTCAGCAGCCTCAGGTTTTCTATTTTGCCGAGCCTATTCGTGCCACTTTTGCGACACATTATGATCCTGCTTATTGGTTCGACGGTCTGAAATTGTATTTTGATTGGATTTACCAATTGTTTGCCACTGCAAATTCCCTTTTTGTTCTGAGCCGGCTTTTTTTTGCTTGGCTCTTCTTTGGCTGGCTCGTACTTCTAGTTGGCTGTCGTAATTGGGCCATTTCACTCCAGTCGATGACTCAACGCTTGCCGCTTTTTCTGCCTTCGCTAGCTGGCTTGAGTTTGTATAGCATTGGTCTGAACTGTAACACTTTATATTGCGAGCGCTATTTTCCTGGTTTCTTTGTTCTCTGGTTTCTGGGCTTGATGGGGTCTATTCGACTGCCTGATACTATCAAGGTGCGAAAGGTTGTGCTTGTTTCTATCATTGTCTCGTTGCTTGGTATGGGCAGTCGTTTTTGTGCGGAGCTAGGAAATTCACTAACTACATTAAAGACCAGTTCTGTAAACCAAGATTGTTTGATTTTTCGTCGTCTGACTGAGCTCGGGATTGGTCCAGGAGATCAGCTTGCCAATTTGGATCCTTTGCGAAAAGTCGGCTGGGCGCAGATGGGACGGTTCCGTATAGTCGCTGACATACTCGATGAGACTGGCTTTTGGCAATTGCCAGAGAGTCGAAGAGAAGATCTATATCAGGTTTTGCGTCTGCGTCAAATCAAGGCCTTGACGTATACAACCGGTGATCTGTCTCCGAAACAATATCCCAAGGGTTGGCAGCAAGTTGCCGGTACGCAGTTTTGGTTCTATTTGCTCTGATTATGCTCTCGGTCAAAGAGGCAGATTAGAGCCAAAGTCAGGAGGGTGCCATTGATAGCGATGGCCAAAAGAGACTGCAATGGGTCGTAGTAGGCGCCATGCTCTGACCGAGACCAAAAGAGCGAAAGCCATGAAAAACCAGGATAGGCGATTAAGATAAAGCGATAAATAGCAAAACTGAATTTTGCTATAGAGTGGTGAAACGGTTTTATAGGGGCAAGACTTACCGCTAGCAGGCCCAGCATGGTTAGGTCGTAGTGGTATGTGTGGGGGCTTGTGAAGATACAAAGCAATACAGTGCAGCAAATCAGCCAGGTCTGATTGAGTTGGTATTTCTTTTCCTGCCACCAGATTAGAAAATTAATTATCAAACCAATTACCATTACGGCAAGTGAGATTTTCACAGCTTGAGCATCGGTAAAGAAAATATTTGCGATGTAGCGAAGCGAAACCATGCCATTCCAGTCAATCTCGCCGTCATTTTTTAAAATTATTTGAGGGTAGTTGATGACATTATCAAAGCCGATTATTGAGCCGCCGAGGCCAAGCAATATGCATACTGTTAGGCCACAGACTAGCAAGGCGAGCCAGCGGTGTGACACTACTATTGGCGTTAAGAAATACAGGCCATAGTGCGGCTTGAAGAACAACAAGCCGATAGACAACCCTGTGAGCCAATCTTTTTTCTTTAGCCAGCTCCAGTAAAATAGGCACTCTAGGGCAAGGATGAGCCAGGATGGCTGTCCCATGCGAATAGCTACCACCGCTTGTGAATTGCAGGTTACTGCCACTAGAGTGGCAATAATTAGAGGCCAAGAGCGTTTGCCGAGGGCATTTAGGGCTAATGGTAGGCTAACGCTTAAAGCCACTGTGCTAGCGAAGAAAAATGCTAGGTAAGCCTGATTTAGAGGGAGTAGAGCTAAGGCGAGGCAAAATGGAAAAACGAGCGGAGTGTAGTGCGCCAATAATTGATCGTTGGTGTTAAGGCCGATGTTAGCAAAAACGAGTTCCTGAAAATAGCGCCTCTGTATGGCAATATCGTAGACACTATGAGCATCCACCGAGGTAGCGATGTAGCCGGAAAGATAGTATCGAACAAAGTCTTGTGCCTTAAGCGTGCCATTGTTGATAGACAATAACATGCGATTCTCAAGCAGTTCTTTCATGGCAATGTTGAAGATAAACACGCCAACAACAACTAGACTGAGCAAATAGATAGTGAGAAGAGTTGGCAATACCAGCTTTTTCATTTACACCTGGCCTGGTGTCTGCTTGTTAGAGCTTTATTCTTTAATAGCAACGACGCCTCGCAGAGCTTGATATAGAAGCAAATTAACAGGGTTTTTAGATCGATTATTGATTGGAATGAATTTTTTCGGGCCTCAAAAACTCGGTTTTACTCGGTTGCAGTAGTAGTGAAACCGTTAAAGAATAGATGGTTATTCCAGTAACGAAGACAAGATTTATCCAGGTAAGGTTGTGTGCTAGTTCGATGGGAATGATCAGACAGCGAATATCTACAAAGAGCAGAAAAAAGATAGTTAGAAGCTTCGTACGATTTCTCGTCGTCTTCTCACTACTGGGTGAGCCTAATAATATAATCCAAGCAGACAGCAATACTAGGCTCAAGTCATAGATACGAAAATACGGTGAGATGACTGGATAGCTCAAAAGTGTGGTGACTAACAGCGCATCTGTTTTGTTTCTCTTTGAAATCGAGCTTGACGCAATGCGGTAGAGCAAAAATAGTTCACCTAACGAAACAGCAAATAGAAAAGCACTAGCGGTGTTCTTTAGCACTACAGTTGGTATTTGTTGACATTGAAAGGCGATAGCCATGGTAAGCGATGAAATTAGTTCAAAAGGTTCTTTATATCCAGTGAAGCCTGTATGTGCATAAACGAAGTCGAGACTAGATTTAAGGCGTTGCAGCCAAAGTAAGTAGCCATCTAGACCAAAGACTGAAAGGCCAAGGATGCCGCATCCAGCGGTAGTTATAGCAAAGCCAATTGCAACTTTTACCATGTCACCGGTCGTGACAAACTGATACTCTTTTTGTTCACGGGTTTTGATTGACGCCATTAGGCAGGCGATTGCCAGCAGAGCGAACGGTAGCAAAAACTGTGGCTTATTCACCAATACGCCTAAAGTTATACCAGCCAGCAGCTGGCGGCCCTTTAGCATGGCTCTATAGGCTGCAGTGACCGGCAGAAAGCCTATGATGATTCCAGGCTGACAGAGAGCGATAGTCAGGCTGATTGGCATAAATGTAATAGCTGTTATGAAGGTGGCGAATAGTGGCAAAGGCAGAAATCTAATCAACTTTGCTTTCGCTTGATTTTCTGGAGCAATAAGCGACGAAATAAACAGCAAAGCGGCAGCGAGAAGCGCCGCTGTCTGTATTGCTTTGAAAGCAACCATAGATGCCTTAAGGGACAGCAGACCCAACGGCATGCATGCCGCTGCAAGGTGCGGCGGATACCAGAAAAAAGCTAAGCTTGGCTGAATTTGCGAAATGTCTATCGCTTGACTCGCCGTTGAATAAATCGGTCTGATGTCACCAATTACAATTTGGTGGCCAACCTGCCAAAATAGTCCAAAATCGCCTTTGCCCTGACCGATAACATTACTCACTGAGATAAAAGCAATAGACGTAAGCAGTGTGACGGCCACTAGAAGCCCAAGGCAATTTATCCAAGCTCGAAAGAACAGTTTTAAGGTCTGAGGCACTTGTTTTAGTTCGTAATTCTAGTTCTGGCGTTCTTGCCTTTGCAATTGTCACTGTGAACAGTGAATTGGTGCGGAAGAATGTCCATAGATAGTACAGTAAAAGGGTGCGCTGGGCTGCCAGTTTAAGCAATTGTTCTGGGGCCTCAGCTATGATGTCTTGTATGACGCTTTTGTTGATTTGGTTGGGGTTGGTGATGGCCGATAGTCAAGAGAGTGAAACCGCGAAAATGAGCAGATTGCTCTACAGTGAGATGGAGCGCAAGCTGCAGGATATGTTTGGCCCTGAGCATCGTACCGCTGCTGAGATTGCTTTCGGTGGCGCTTGGCAGTCGCTCAATAAGATGGCCCACCAGGGTAAAACTAGTCTGCAATCAGCGGTGGAAATAGTCAACGATTTGGCCAAAGATTTCAGCGAAGTTGAGTCTTTCAACATCACGCCCCGGCCTCCTGCCGAGATTGAAGTTGACATGCGCTTGAAAAATGAGAAAGAACTACCATTTAAGCAAAAAGTAGCTCCTTTCGTTGAGCTTGAGTCTGTCTGCATTGCCAACCGGGTACATTTTCAGGCCCTGTTCGATAAAGAGAAAAATGGTTTACGTTGTAGCTTTAACGAGGGATTTTCTCTCCGCTTCAAGACGTTCTTGGGCAAGCTTACCGTACCCATCAATGGTAATGCGGTCTTAATGCGTGACCCAAGCAAACAAATTGTCATGGAAGTATCGACCAAGGTACCGGGTATCGACCTGCCAGTGTCTTTTACAATACCCTTGGTTGAGCTTCTTCGTGAGGCTCGCAAACGCTCAATTTAGTCTTATCACTGTCTAGTGTTGTTTAGGGTGCGCAACTGCCCACTGGAAGAATTTATTGTCGGGTAACAGTGCTAGTGCTTTTTCCAGGAAGCTGTGGGCTTTGTCAGGCTTGTTTTCAATTGACAGTGCTTGAGCGGCGCTGCGCATGTAGTTAATAGCCTGGACGTTCTTAGCGAATAGTTCGTGATCATATTGCTCGTTTGCCAGAATGTCTGTCGGTTTGCTGCCTACTGACTCTAGGTCTTTGGCACAGAGTGATGGGCCACTGAAAGGCAAGAAGAACTCAAGGTAGGGACGGTCGTCGGTGATTACCGCAGTATCTGCTAAGTACTTAGCCATGGGCTCTCCGTCCATGAGGAAGGTGGACGCCAGTGCGTAGGCATTGCCCAGGCCCACTTCATCTAAGCTGGTTTGCACCAGTGGGGTGCGATCGAGCTTTGCTTGTACTCTGTTTATGTCAAATTTGATTGGTTCCATGGAGGCAATAACAATGGCTTCGCCTGAATCGGGATTCCAAACAGTGACATAAGGAAAAACTACCATCATCGTCTTGATCATCATTTTCCAAAGGGGACCCGATTCGGTCTCCATCGGCATCCACTGGCAGATTAGGCCGGCTTTGTTCAGGCGACTTTTGCAGAGTTCGTAGAATTCTTTAGAATAAAGACTAACTACTCCCGCATCACAGGGTGGTGGTGCCTCAAATGAAATGACATCATATTTGTTTTCTTTGCGCAGTAGGTAATTGCGCCCATCTTCTATGTGAACCGTCTGTTTCGGGTTGGCGAGAACATCGCCATTAGTTGGTTTGAAATATTGGCCGAATTCTATGACAGTGGGAGATAGTTCGACGATATCGAGGTGCTCGACGTCGGGATGTTTGACTATAGAACCACTGGTGGTGCCAATGCCAAAGCAGACGCTGAGGACATTTTTCGGATTGTCATGGAGCAGCACGGGCAGTTCACCTATCACCCTCATGTAGCGTTGGGCGGTCACTACTGTGCTTGAATAAAATGTGCCGTTGACTATTAGTCTTTTTACTCCGCTCTGGTCAAAGAGCAGTACTTTGGCGCCAGCGTCGTCTTTGCATTTTTCTATCTTGCCGCTCATTAGAAGAGCGTATGCGTTTTCTAGATAGTTTTGTGGTACCAAAGCTAAGAACAGTATTAGCACCAGGGATGGTGCAATGAAAAGTTTGTATTTGGCTTTTTTCGGTTCAGCGCTAAGGAGGCAGACAAAGCCTGTGCAAACTGACAAGACCATCATTAGTTCAAAGGTTAGTTGTGAGCCCATCAGGGGCAATAAGGCAAGCCCGGTAAGGGCTGAGCCGAAAATGCAGCCGAGGGTGTTAGCGGCATAGACGCGGCCAACAGCATTGCCAACCTCGTTGGTTTGGCTGGCGGCAATGCCGCCAATAGCGGGGAAGGAAATACCAATTAGGGTGGCTGGGAAAATCATGTAAGTAAAGGCGGATACGACTTGGAACAAAAGTCCTTGGATGTCATGCATCATAAAGAAGGCCTTGAACACCAATACGCCTGGTAGGCAAAGGAAGCCGATAGCAGAGACAGCTGCTACCGAAAACTGAATTAGGCCTAAGAGTCGCATTTGATAGAGGGCGCCGTCTGCGCGTTCATTGGCTTGGGCTAGAAACTTGTTGTTGATCCAGCTACCTATGGCTAGGCCGAAGAGAAATGAGCTAACCATCAAGGCAAAGCTGTAAGTGCTTGAATCTGTATAGAACCTGATAAAACGAATGTAGAGAACTTCGTAGGCTAGCGCTGTAAAGCCAGTCAAAGCTGCTGTGCAGTAGATTGCTTGGTGTTTGATTGCTTGACGATTGATGGCTTGACGATTAATGGACTCAAGGGCTGGTTGAATTTCTTCTGCAGTTGCGCTGGGGCTCTTTCCTTGGGGCGTAAGTCCTCTTGTTTTGATATATACAAGGCAAGCCAATAGACCGACTGTGCCATTCACTGCTGCGGCAAAATAGGTTGTGCCAGAGACCCCTAGATAGGGAAGCGTGCCGAAGGTTGCTGCCAGACCGCCAAGAACTGCCCCGAGAGTATTGAGGCCATATAGAAGGGTGAGGAAATGCGCGGCGCGCTCGTGCACACCAGAAAAGTATCTGGTCAGTACCGGCAGGGTAGCGCCCATAAATATTGTCGGGACCAAAATAAAGATAGTGGCCACAAGCAGTCTCGCCACCGTTAGATAGGCTGAGCCACTGGGAAACAATTCGACTGTCTTGAGAAACCAGAGACTGGCGGCACTAAGCCCGGCTGTAACTAGAATAGCGGCAAAGCCAATGCTAATTTCCAGTAATCCGTAGGCTAATAAATGGGGAAAATTCTTTTTGTCTGCCAGCTTTCCGCCGATCAGAGCACCGACTGAAAGACCACCGAGAAAAACTGCCAGGACGCAACTGGTTGCTTGAGTGCTGTTGCCAACCACTAAGCCTAGTGAGCGTACCCAAACTACTTCGTAAATTAAGGCACTGAAGCCAGACAAGAACAAAAGCACACAAATGGCGATGAGGGCGAACCCAGCCGATTGGTTGATCTCCGATTTATTTACCATCTCGTATCGGTTTTCAATTGGCAAGCAAATAACATGTGACAATACCCGTGGCGCCAGCTTCTTGGGGCTCATGGTAGCAAACTTTTGGCTCTTTGTGGCCGAGACCTGATTAAATCTGCCTTTGAGTGATATCGCCGGTAGTGACTATTATGGTTTCACTATTCCGGGTAAAGCATTGTATAGCTTTACGTACAGTGGCAATTCTTCAGCATATACTTGCACGTGCAATTCTTCCAGATTGGTCAGCTTTTCTAGCTGCATCATGTTTTCCTTTGACCAATGACGCTTTCCCAGCCAAAGAATTTTCAAATTCTTGAAGCGGGGAAAGTAGGCAACGGCCTCGTCGGCATACTGACTTTCTTGAATGCTCAGAAATTCAAGCGCGGGAAGGCCTTGCAGCACGGCGAAATCGCTCAGGCTTAGGTTGGCATTGCTCAGCTCGAGCCTTTTCAATAATTTTGCTTGCTTTATCTCTTTGAGCAGGGCCATTGTATTTGCTGTTAGGGCCAACGAATTGAGCTGCCTTAGTGGTCTGATTTTGCCTGCAATTGCTGTATCTATCCCTTGAATTCGGTCGAATTGCAAATTCTTCAAATGGGGCAGGCTATTGATAGCAGAAAGGACTTCGCCATCTAAATGGATGCCGCTAATTCGCAAGGTCTCTATGATTTCTTTCGCTGCTAACTGTTGCAGTAATCGGGTGCCTTCTTTGCTTTTGATCTCGATACCAGATATGGCACCGCTAAAGCCATTGATTAAGTCTGGATTTTGTAGGAGATAGGTAGAGGGAACAAGAATCACCTGGCTTTGGCTTGGCAGCTCAACTCGGCCGCAAGTGCTGATGCTTTTGCCCCGCTGAACCCCTTGGCGAGTTGATTGTAAAGTGCCCAGCCTAAGTCCCGATGGGAAGAGCAGCACTTTGCCATTTTTCAGCTTTGCTTTGATTTCGGGATGGTAGAAAGAGCTAGTTTGGGCGCTAGCGCCGCTGCCTTCTTTGCCGGAGCTAAGCCCGATGAGGCAGAGGGAGAGTAGGATTTTGCCAACAATTTTTAGTACCTGGGGCACTTGCTTTAACCTTTACTCTCATGGCTTGAGGCCTCTTTGAATAGTTTAAACTTAGCTAGACGTGATTAACAGTGCAGATATTTAAATCAAAGGAAGCCAAGGGACCGTGGCAACTGCCTCAAATCGCCGGATAGATAATCTACTGCTCTGGCCGGTAGTGACTGCCATCTTTTTGGCCCTGGTCTTTTTGTACTACCAGGGCTGGTCGGTGGCCTTGCTATCGCCTTATGCACTAACTGATGAAGGCCCTTCAATGTGGGCTAGTTTGTCTCTGTCGGAGAATCGCAACGCTTATGAATTTAGCCGCCTGGTTAAGCAGCCCTGGTATTGCATTGCTTATCCACCAGTTTATTTTGCTTTGCTTGGTTGGCTGTTCAAATTAGTTGGTCCGGTTTTTTATCCAATGCGCATGGCCAGCATGATTTGTTTGATCATAACTTTGGTGACCTCCTATCGCGTATTTATACTTAGCGGTTGCTCGCATCTGGCCCGTGTGATTGGTTTATTGACCTTGTCATCGTTCTATACGATCTGGGCTTATTCGTCTCGCGGACGGGGCGACATGCTCGGCTTGATGTTTATGGTTATGGCCATTCAGCAGTATCTTGTTCTAGCCCGCAAGCCGAAAGACGACAATCTTTTTCGCTTGCCACGCTTAATAGTGGTGGCCACTCTTTGTTTGATGGCCGCTTTTACTAAGCAAGCTTTTGTCCTGGTTGTGCCCGCTGTCGCGGCTGCGCTTATTATTGGTCGACAGTGGCGACTTTCAATTTTGTTTATGGCTCTCAGTGCTTTTCTTGCCGTAGCTGCGGCCTGGCTGATTAATAGTGCCACCGCCAGTGGTTTTCTTGCTCATATGGCATTTGCCCAAGGGGCACCTTTTCTCTGGAATGCTTTTTGCTCTCATTTGACCTGGTTGGGCTCAGACTGCCTTTTGCTTTTGCTTTCACCTATTGCTTGGGTGTTGGCGATGATTGGTTATTTTAAAGACCGTGAGCGTCGAGAAGGCCCGTATCGCCATCAGTTAGCTGCTCTGGTACTGGCTGGCACTTTATCTAGCCTTGCTCTGCTTCAAGTCTTTTATGCCCTAGGAGCTGAGTTTGCCAAGGTCGATGAAATCATCATCTTGGCTTGGCCAACGGCTTGGTTGGTGGCAGTTTCGGTTGATCACATCAAACGACGCTACCTGTTTGGTATTTTTATGGTTTTGGCCGTAGCCATTTACGTAATTGCTCATCTTGGTGGCCGCTTCAATCGCTCAGTTGAGCCGATGATAGATGCTCGTGCCCTGATGAAAAGTACGCGCTTCAACAAAGATTTGATGCTTTGTGAAGACTGTTCTGTCGCACTTGATCTTGAGGCCGTTCCTGAATTTGTTGATCCCGCCTGTTTCTTGCAAAAATGGAAAGCTGTGCCTGGTCAGTTTGAAAAACATATGGCTGAAGTTAAGGAGCGAATTAGCCAGAAAAAGTATGGTGCCATCGTCATTAATTCACGTGATGGCTGCTTGCTTAAGCCCTATTTTTATTGGGATGAGTCGGTTATTCGTGCCATTAAGGATAACTATAGGGTAGTACAGGAGTTTCCTGATGAAGGACGCATGCAAGATTTTTATTTGCCTTTGGCTGCTCCTGAATTGCCCAATTCTAAGCCTACCAAAGGATTTGAACTGAACGGTAGTTCACCACTCGAGGCACCAAAGAATCAATAATTTGCTATGGTGCTAACTGCCCTGGCTGCCCGCGTCTTTGAGAAGTTCCTTATTGCTGCCAAAAGTAATGGGCATGGCATAAGTCTGGGCGATGGTGGCAACGGTTGGACCAACCACATCAATTTGTGATTCTTCGATATTACCAACAACCTCGCCGGCCATGCGTAAATACCTGTAGTCAGTGGGTTTGAGTTTCATTATTCGGGCGCAGGTTGCATCGATAGCGGCTAAGTCTTGGCCTAAAACAATATAGCCCAAGTGTTTGGCGTCGCCATTGATAGGGCCGTCTCCCTCCATGGTGACTATGGCATCAACGAAACCAAAAGCAGGCTTAATAAGATGTTGCAAGTCAATAATTGAGTTGGGAATACCGCGCACATGCAAGAGATTTTTGGGCCAACCATACTTGCGGCCGGGCACGGTGCCGAACAAGTTTTTCATTGAGCAAGTTAAGCCAACCCAGTGGTGCGTTTTTAGCTTTGGTACGCTGACCACAGC
The DNA here is from genome assembly GCA_044378815.1 of Obscuribacteraceae bacterium (SeqCode). Taxonomy (GTDB): domain Bacteria; phylum Cyanobacteriota; class Vampirovibrionia; order Obscuribacterales; family Obscuribacteraceae. The sequence goes on from JBIPOV010000005.1 coordinate 41,781, forward strand.
ATCAGCTTCAGCAATGGTTTTAGGCAGGAAGAATTGATCTAGTTTGGTGAAGCCATTTTTGTTTTCAAATTCAACTATATCGTCCAGGTTGAGATCGACAAAAGGCACATCCATCTCTTTGCAAGCCTTGCCCAGGCCTGTTACATCCAGCAGATATTCAGTGTCGCGCATGTGTCCTGGACCTTCTGCCACAGTGACAGCTTTTGCACCAAGGTGCCATGCCAGTTTGATTGCAGCAATTAGGACGGCAGGGTTTGTCGTCACTGGTTTGCCTTCTCGATACTCCACCATATTTGGTTTGAGCACCACTGATTTGTTTTTGAAGTCGGGCAAGTGCAAGGAAGGCAGCTGTGGTTTGATAGTTTCAAATACATCTTCGTCATAACTCGGGCAGGCGAGAATGCCGACTTGCGAGCGCCCTTTCCTGCGCCAGGAGCGCTGTTCGTCAGTGATATGTAGTGGGCTGGGTAGGTTCGGGTCTGACTGGCTGCATCCTTCTATAGAAGTTGCTACTGCGGCAGCAGCGGCGGTGCCAGCAGCAACCTTGAGAAAATCACGGCGATTAAGTTCGTCTTCACTATTGCTGCTCATGGGCTCCTTCCTCACTCACTTTTTCAGATTGAGAACATGCATACTACTGTCTTTGTTGGCTTGCAAGGCAAGGGCCGCTAAGGCAGTTGCTACCATTGAAGTAGCAAAGCTACCATCTGGCTTCTGTCTATTGATTAGGTATTTAATTTCTTCGTCGGCCGGCTGTTGGTAAGCAATTAAGGCCAGTGCTGAAACTGCCAGGGAAAGGCTAGAGGTGTCTTGGCCTGAAAGGCTTTTCAAATATTTTAGAGCGCTTTGCACAGCCGGGTGTTCTCTTTGATCCTGCAATGCTAAAAGTGCTTCAGCCGTGGTCAATCTGTAGGGTGGTAAGTACTGTTCTAAGGTGATGTTGTTGCCATGGTTCCAGCCACCATCTTTGCAGGCATGTTCTAATAAAAATTGATCGGCAAACCCTACTATGCGCACATAGAGTTCATCTTTGGGCAGGCCTGGGAATTTAAGGGCGAGAAGGTTGTAGACAGTGGGTTCGACCCAGTGGTAACAGTCTGGATCCCAGGGCCAGCCACGTCCATAGGCGAGGGCCTTTGGTCCTTGAGATATAAGTAGTAGCAAACGCGCTATCGGCTGATAAAACTCGACCCGACTGTCTAGCAAGCGAGCAAGACCGCGTTTGATCGCTTTTTTTACGTCGCTGTTCTTGGCGATTTCTTCGTGTTCGGCTGCTAGAAGGCGCAAGCACAGCATAGATGGTCCTGAGTTCCAGTCTGATGCACCAGCTGCAGGTTCGGTAGACCAACCGCCATCTTTGTTTTGGCTAGTGGCAAGAAAATGAGCGGTGCCTTTGGCAACATCAAGATTCTGGCGCAGCGCTAGGGCTGACCAAGCAGTAGCTTCGATTGAAGGCTGGCCCGCTACTTTATATGGAAACCAGCCAGAAGCATCTTGATGTAGGCGCAGGAAGTCAAGGGCTTTTGTCAGTGCCTGGCTTCTGTCTTGCGTATTTATGTGAGGGGCGGATACCAAGGAAAACCTCTTTTTCGTTCACCTGTATAGTCCATTGTACGTCCGGACTAGACCAAGCAAAGGTTGCCTGCAACTCATACGAAGGCAAATGCGAAGAAAAACTTAACATCTCAAAGCCCGCACAATCATGCTTCGCAGGTATTTTTCGCGAAATGTATTGCAGCTAACAGAAATTTAGAGCCGAAGCACTAGGCAGCCGAGGGATGTCAAGGTAAGATCGAAAAGCTGGGAGCTTCAAAGTTACCAGCCGAAGTGATGCAGCTGACGGGTACTTAGTATCGAACATGTATGTACCTGTCACGTGAAATTTGCGCTAATCATTCTTACCTGGTCGGATGTTTGATTACCTAAGCGCAAGGGAATGTTCAAAAGGCTAGGGTGTGTTATTGAGAGGTAGTACTATCGATTAACCGTTTTCTTTTTTTCTTTTAGAGTTACTAAAGCCATACAGTCTTACGTTTTCGATTTCTTTATTTTGCGCAACCAACCTTTAAAGGTTCCAATGTTGCGTGTAATATGGTTTACTCGAATCCGTCCCAGGAGGTACACATGAGCGAAACAATTAACAGATTTATTAGCGACGAGTCCGGACAAGGTATTACTGAATATGGCGCCATTTTGGCATTCGTAGCCATTCTCGTAGCACTTGTGTTCTCGATCACCCAGGGCGCATTGACCCAGGCGATTTCTAAAGCATTTAGTGCTGTAGTATCACAGTTGAATAACTTGTCCAGCGTAGCCGCCAACGCATCGTAGGAACAAAGTGTCTGAGCTAGAAACAGATTCAGGCATTTAGTTTCAGTAACTTGAAAACATGGTGGCAGGTCAAATTTGCTCTGCCACCATTTTTTTTAGAGTGAATGCTCGACGCGCTCAATATTGCACTCTTTTGAAGATCAGCTATTGATATGGGCGTCCCTGAGCACTCTTTTCAACTTACCACCGTTTTAGTACCAGATGGCTAAGTCGATTGAATTTGTCTCGGCCTATGCGCAAGAGGGCAAACCTGTGTTACCGCAGATTTTTAGCAGCCATTTAAAAGCGCTTCGGGGCTACCTCGACAGTGAGGATGCTCAAGGGATAACAGAATATGGAGCGGTGCTTTGCTTCGTTTCTTTACTAATTGCCCTAGCCTTTACGTTTACTAACGGCTCACTCGGCAACGCGGTTGTCACTGCATTTAGCGCCATTACTAGTCAACTCAATAATATGTCTTCATTCGCAGCTTCGGCCTCTTGAAAAAGGTTTTCAGGGGTGGGAATTCGAACGAAACCGGCATTATTGGCCGCTTTTATCTAGACGCTGCCAGTGGCAGTGCTTCTTTCTTTAGATTAACAGTTTGTAAAATTCCTACTAAAGATCCGCTGATTATCAGTAGTTCCGCTTGATCACTGAAATTGGGTTTCTTGTTGATGTCAGGATAATACAAAACTTGACACTTAGCGGGTCTGGCGCCCTATCTGGAAATCAAGCACTAGGACAGCGTGTAAACTTCCTAGGTTAAATAGCCGCTTCCAAGGGTACAAAATTTTTGGGTGCGGGCAAGGGCAGGCGTTGTCCTTGTTTGGCTGATGTGCGTTAATAGTAAGTGGTTAATCTTTCTCACCAGAAAGAATAGGGGGATCCGTAATGAACCCATTACGAAGTTTGTTTCTACAATTATCTCGAATGCCTCCAGCGTTGATGTTGGTTCTCATTATCGGTTTGGCCGTGCTCATTACTATGATGGTAACCAGCAACCAGACTGCTCATGAGGAAGCGCTGAAAGCAAAAGAGTCAGACCTGATCGCGAAAATGAGCGCGAAGGGCAAAGTGGTTTATGCCATCAAAGATATCTCTGAAGGTTCGACCATTCCTGTTGAAGCTCTAGAAGAAAAGGAAATCGAGCAGGCCAAAATCCCGCAAGACGCCCTTACCTCTGCTTCGCTCGCTGCTGGCCGCGTTGCCAAATACGGCATCCAGCAAGGACAAATCGTTTCCCAGCATGACCTTGCACCACAAGGTATCTCGCTCGGTTTCGAAGCTAGACTGAAAGAAGGTATGAGAGCTGTCACCTTCGCTGTTGACAGTAACTCTGGTGTTGCTGGTTTCGTCACTCCTGAAAGCCACGTCGATGTAATCGCCATGGTTGGTGGTGGTGGTGATACTAAAGTAGCTCCAATCCTTTCCGACGTTGAAGTAATTGCAGTAGGTCAGATGTACCAGAAGGCTCCAGGCGGCACTGCCGCTGTACCAGCCAGTTCAGTCACTGTATCTCTGTCACCTGAAGATGCTAACAAGCTGATCAGATCGATCACCGCTTCCAAGCTCTATTTGACCTTGAGAAACGACAAAGATCACCAACCGGTTGCAACTGTTGATGTCACTTCACTCTTCGTTAAGCCTGCTGCTCCGAAGAGCGACATTTCATCCTTGCCACCGCCATCCGCTCTGCCTCCACCCCCACTGCCAGGAGCTCCTGATGCAGGTCCTATGCCTATGGGTGGCCCTGGTGGCATGATGATGAATGCGGCTCCACCGCCTCCACCACTACATGAAATTGAGATCTGGTCTGGTAGCAAAAAAGATGTGCTGTCGGTACCTAAGTCCTAATTTTGGTGGATATACAGTAAACGTACAAAGTGAGTAAAGCTAAGCTATTGGGTAAAACCTAGTTAGGGCTGTCGGCATAAGGGGAGAAAGCTGAAGCTATGAAACTGACCACACTGCTCGTATGTGATGCAGGTTTGGACAAACGCCAGACCATAGAAGATCTGATTCACAGTCAACCATCGTTGGCTTTGGTCAGCACCGTCTCTGGAAGTATGGCGCGCGAACAAATCGGCAGTTTGCACCCAAAATTGGTGTGGATTGAGCTCAGTCCTGCCCCTGTGCGTGGACTATCGTTGTTGGCAGAGTTGCGGGAAACCTTCCCGCAGCTCTACTTCTTCGTGAGTTATGAAGTTCCAGACCCTGAGTTGATCCGTACTGCGTATCGACTCGGGGCCTCCGACTTCTTGGATGCTGAACGTTGGCGTACAGATTTGCCCGCCGCTGTTCAGTCGATTCAGTTGAAACATCAATCTGAATCTGTTTCTACTGCTGCCGGTAAAGTTATCGGTATCTTTAGCCCCACTGGTGGCATCGGCGCCACCACCATCTGTACCAATCTCGCTGGTTACCTCGGTAAATATGGTGAGACTTGCATTGTCGACCTCGACTTGCAGTTTGGTATGGTTTCGCACTATCTCAACCTCGAGCCATCGTTCAGCTTGAGTACTATTGACTTCTCGCACACGAACTTTGACGCCACTTATCTGCGTAACCTTATGACAAGGTATGACGATAAGCTGAGCATCCTCGCAGCACCACCAGAACTTGAAGATATTGGTGACATTTATGCTGCGCAGGTGCAGGAAATTCTCTATACCTCGAAACAAGAATTCCGTTTCACAGTTGTAGACCTGCCCAAAAACTTGCTCGATGAACGCGCTATCGCGACTCTCGACTTGGCCGACCACGTACTTGTTATCACTGAGTACAACTGGGCTGCCATCTTGAACGCTCGCAAGTGCCTCGATACGTTTAAGGCTCACTACAACCAGGAGAAATTACTTCTCACGGTTAACAGGTCTGAATGGTTGCCCCAAGACGTTCTTAGTGAATGTCGTGCCAACCTCAACTATCCTGTTTTCCATGAAATTCCAAACGATTCTAAAACTGCTAAGTGGGTTAACAACCAGGGTCAGATCGCTCCTGGTCACACTCCACTCGGTAAAGCCCTCGATTCACTTGCCAGAAGGCTGGCTGGTGGCGAGCAACTGTTGTTGACTCAGAAGAACGAAGGCGAGAAAGCAGGATTCAAGCTACCGGCGATCTTCGGCAAGAAAAAATAAATAAAGGTGGGCTTCTAAATGGGTGACGAAAGAAAGGATCAAAATCTACCGGCACGACCCACATCTTCACTAATGGGACAGTTAGTCCGGCAGCGGCAGGCATCAGAAGTGGTGCCTGCTCAGCAGCAGAACACGGGTCTTCAAGGTGGAGCACAGGGTACTGGTGTTGGTGCTAGACCAGGTTCAGGTCCAGCTCCGGGTCAGAGCGGTATGGCCAGACCAGGTGGTGCGCCTCCGAACACCGGTATGTCTCAGGCTCGCCCCGGTGGCGGTAATCTGCCCGCATCTGAAGGCCCATCTCGCGGCGACATTGACAGAATTGACGCCAAAGACGAGTACGGCGGTGGTGGACATGGCGGCGGTGGTGGAGCTGATGCTGGACCCACAGACATCGGCGGTAAGTTCTCGGCCAACCAACAACTTATCCGTGAGCGTGAAAAGTTCATCATTGACCAACTGCGTAGAGAATTAGATACATCGCGTTTGACCAACATCTCTGAAGATACTCAAGCTCAAGTAAGGGCTCGTATTAGAGAAATCGTCAACTCAGATCCTGCTCCTCTGACCATGATGGAAAAGGGTATTCTGCTGCAGAACGTACTTGATGAAGTGTTTGGCTTCGGTCCTCTTGGCCCACTTCTTCGCGACCCTAGCGTAGGCGACATTTGCGTCAACAGCATCTCCGCTATCTACGTAGAGCGTCACGGTCGTCTAGAAAAAACTACAGTAGTCTTCGAGAACGATAGACACCTGCGCCAGACCATCGACAAAATCATTCAGCCTCTAGGCAGAAGACTCGATGAAAACTCACCGATGGTAGACGCCCGTCTTCCTAACGGTTCACGGGTAAACGCTACTATTCCGCCAGTATCGATTGACGGTCCAACGATCACAATCCGATGCTTCGGTACATCCATCATGTCTCTCGGCCAATTGTGCGAGAAAGGCTCGATGAGTGTGCAGATGGCTGAAGTTCTTAAGGCCTGTGTTAAAGGCCGTATTAACCTCATCATCTCTGGTGGTACAGGTTCTGGTAAAACTACTCTGCTCAACGCTCTGTCTGCGCACATTAACCCCCGCGAACGCATCATCACGATTGAAGACGCGGCTGAATTGCGCTTACAACACGAGCACTGGGTGCGCATGGAAACTCGTCCGCCAAACACAGAAGGTCGAGGCCAGATCACACAGCGGATGTTAGTTATTAACTGTCTTCGTATGCGACCTGACCGAATCATTCTTGGAGAATGCCGGGGAGAAGAAGCGTTCGACATGTTGCAGGCCATGAACACCGGTCACTCCGGTTCCATGACTACAATTCACTCGAACAATCCTAGAGACTGTACAAAGCGTCTTGAGAACATGATTCTGATGTGCGGTATGGAAATGCCGCAGAAAGCAGCCCGCGAACTAATCGCTTCTGCTATTCAGCTGATTGTTCAGATCAGCCGTCTAGAAGACGGTACAAGACGGGTCACCGAAATCGCTGAGATCACTGGTATGGAAGGTGATACTATCGCCATTTCGAGTATGTTCGTCCTTGAGCGGGAAGGCCGCGATGCCAGAGGCTTCTTCAAATGTCGCCACATGGGTTCTGGTCTACCTCCGAAGTTCTTGGAGCAGTTGGAACAAGAAGCTGTTCCATTCAAGCTCGAGTGGCTCAGGTAAATCGAAGTGTTTGGAAAGGCTGCTCTCATTGCGAAAATGGGAGCGGTCTTTTAAATTTTGAATTCCCCGCTAACTATAGAGATTTGAAATCATGAACGGCCCAGTATTATTCGTCTCAATTTTGGTGGTCGGCCTTCTTTTGATGGTCCTTCTCCGTCGCGATAGTGTTGACCAGCTCTCCAGGCTTGCTAAACACTCTCGTCGTATGGCTGAGAAGCTCAACGATAGAGCAGATCCAGAGAGTATTTTCGTCACTCAGCGTCAGGACTATCTGTCTCGACTCTTGGCTTTGGCTGGTAAAGAAGCCGAATACGACAAGATGAAGACCTACTGGATTTGTACCGCCATAGGTACAGGAGTGCTATTTGCCATTGGCTTCGTTTTGGGCGGTATGGCTGAACTGTCGCCGGTTGGTTTCTTTGTCGGTCTGCCAGTCGGCGCCGCTGGCTTCGTCTATTACTTAGGTGAAGCAGCGAAGAAGAGACAAGCACGCATGACCGAGCAATTGCCTCAGATTCTAGAAACAATGGTATCGGCACTGAGAGCCGGTTCACCCGTTATGGAAGTATTCAAAGTTATCTCTGACACCGGAGCTGATCCAATCAGAAGTGAGTTCAAGCGTGGATTGATTTCACTTCAGCTTGGTAAGCCGTTCAGAGACGTTATGCTCGAAATGTCTTTCCGAATTAAGGCACCTGACTTTAAGCTCCTCACCCAGGCCATCTTCATCTCCCAGGACGTGGGCGGTAACTTGGCTGACGTTGTTGCTACCATTGCCGATGCCATTCGTGAAAGATTCAAGTTACGTGACTTCCTCAACGCCCTTACTTCGCAGGGTAAAGCGACAGCTACATTCATCGGCTGTCTGCCTTATTTGATTACAGTTGGAACTTACTTCTTGACACCTGCATACATGACACCCTTTTTGAACCACCCTATTGCTAGACTAGTAATGGTAGCTTTGGTCTGTTGGGAGTTGTTCGGCTTCTGGATTCTCCAGAAAATGGTGACCTTCGAGGTCTAATTTCATCCTCATTGGTTCGTCTTAAATTGGTCTTTCATTCATAGGGATAGTGTTCACCATGCCAATGCCTGTTTTAGCGATACTAGTCTTTACCTGTGTAGTAGCAAGCTGCTTACTGGTACTCAGGCCGGTATTCGGCATGCAGGTAGACAACTACGGTGTGCGTATTCGTCCTCGCAAGCAGCAAGAGGATACTTCAGCTGAGAAGCCAAAAGATTCGGTCATTTTGAAATTGGCTGAATTTGTTGGTCAGTTTGCCCTGTCTTTGATGCCAGCTTTGGCCGACAAACGTACTGTAGTTTTGCTAAACATGGCTAACTACCGTACTCCTCAGCACATGGCTATTTTTATTGGTATTAAGGTGCTGCTCACCGGTTCAGTTCTGGTGATGACATTCTTCTCGGCGATCACTAACCCAATTATGTTGCTTGGTGGCTTGATTGGTGCAATTCCTACCTGGATTATGCCTAACTTCTTCCTCGGCAGCCGGGTGAAAAAGCGCCAAGATCAGATTTTGAAAGAACTGCCTGTCATCATCGACTTGCTCATTGTATGCGCCCAAGCCGGTCTCGGTATGATGCTCGCCATCGATAAAGTATCTAAAGAAGTTGTACTGTCGTGCCCAATTCTCAGTATTGAGATGCAGCAGTTGATTTCAGACGTTAAGGTGTTCGCTAAGTCTGTGCCCTACGCCATGCGCGAAATGGGTGAAAGATGCGGCGTGGACGAACTGATTAACATGGCATCTGCTCTGATTGCTGCGGAAGCAAAGGGTGCTGACATGTCGTATCCATTGCGTCAACAAGCATCAGCTTTGAGAGACAGATTGAAGCGTAAGAAAGAAGAAGAAGCTGGTAAGGTGCCAGTTAAGATGGTTCCCGTAATCATGGTCTTCGTTATGCCTTTGATTCTTTGTCCGATGCTTGGACCAGCCGTAGTAACCATTCTCAATGCTATCGGCCCAATCATGTCTGGCTTGAAGTAAAGTCGAAAGTGGCTGCTGGTCTAAAACAAGCTTCCTCTCTGCGATTTGTTAATGCTGCCCGAGATACAGTGGTGGCAGAGAATGCACGTGTGGCCAAAACTTTTTTGAGCCGATTGAAAGGCTTATTAGGAACAAAATCTTTGCCTGCTGGTGAGGGGCTGCTCATCGCGCCCTGCAACAGTATTCATATGTTCGGTATGAAGTATCCCATTGATTGCGTCTTTCTCGACGACCAATATAAAGTGGTCGGCTTGGTTGAGAATATCGCGCCTGGAAAAATGTCACGAGTCTTTGGCCAAGCCAAGCAATGTCTGGAGTTACCTGCCGGTGTAATTGCCTCTAGCTCAACAGCCATGGGCGATGTTCTCACTGTATTAAAGAACTAGTATTTAGGCCCAGTCTATATTCACGCCAGCCTCACAGACAAGCAGTTTAATAAGCTTGCCAGGATTTTAGCCAGCCATATTCAATGGCGTGAGAGCGCTGAAGCCGTCCGGGCCAGGGTTGTATGCGGCAATATAGGCCTGGTTTTGAGCTAGATTCGCTGTGCCATCTGAGTTTTCGCTATGGTGGGTCTCTACTTTTGAGAGTGTGAGAGTGCCATGTGATCTGATTGGCGATCCTGGGAATTGAAAGCGAACGAGGAGACGACCGGTTTTGTTGTTTTTTTGAATGGTATAGATATCTTCGGCTCTCCCGGCTTTTACCACTCTTACAGTGAGGCGCTCTTGGGTGCAGCCGCCACATTCAACCATTTCAAATTGAGCATAAATACTCGGTGGCAAGGTGCTGCAAATTGCATCTTTTTGATTGCGACGATGCGAGTTGAGTGATTGCAGGCGCCGAGCTATGTTCAATTGTGTTTCAAAAGAGAAGCTAATCATATAGTCACGTACTGATTTCCCGTCACCGGTTTCAATTGCTAGTAGCAAGCTCTCTATGTTCGACATTTAGTAAAGTCCTCTTTCTCTCAACAGGATGCTTGCAGTTTATGGCGACAGCCATGAAAAGTTCGTGAAAGTGACAGTGAAACTTTTTTGTTTTGGCTGCGTATTAGTTTTCGTAGACGACTTTTGAGGTGCAACTATGAAACGAGTAATGAAGGCGGCTTGTATTGCTATGGCCGCGATGGCATTGACTGCCGCTTCCACTACCCAAGCTCAGGCTCGCGGAGGCTTTGCTCGCGGGGCGAATGGGGCGGTTGGCGGCTTTGCCAGGCAAGGGCAATATGGCAGCAGCGCTGGTGGTAGGGCTGTGCGCTATGGCAGTGGAGGCGCTGGCTTCCGCGCCGGTAGCTTTGCTGGACCCAATGGCGGAACTTTCAAGGGTGCCAATGCTGGTGCTTACAAGAAAGGTGTAGGGGGCGCACGAGCAAGTCAATTCTCTAGTCAGGGCCCCAATGGCGGTTCGGCATCGGGCTATAGCAACAATGTCTATAACGCGCAAACAGGCACTGGTACACGTAATAGCGGCAAAGATTTCAATACAGCATCGGGTCAGTCGTATGGTTATGATGGCAGTACTAGCTACAGCAAGGGCTCTGGTGCTACTTCTACGATTGATACACAGAATAAGGGTGACTATACTGTTGATTGGCAAAAGGGTGCCAAGCCAGTGGTCACGCCGGTGCCAGCTACGCCCTAGTTTGGCTGGCCTTTCGTTTATAGTATGAGAATGACTGCAAGTATTATCTTTCAATCTTCTCGCTTATATGCAAGAACCTTCATCCCACAGCAAGATGCCGAAGCGGCATTCTTGCTGTATGGTGATGAAGAAGTTACTCGTTTCTTGGGCAGCAGTAAAAGAGCGGAAATTAGTTCTGCTGATAGTTCTGTCGTTGTTACTGAACAGAGATTAGCTCGCTATGCTGCGTGCGAGGGCGGGCGAGGAATCATGGCATTGCTTCGTAAAGATGATGATGTTTTGCTTGGCACTATTTTGCTGAAGCGCTTGCCTGATCAAAATTTGTTGCCAACTAATGAATGGGAAGTCGGCTGGCATCTGCGCCGCTCGGCTTGGGGGGCGGGTTACGCTAGTGAAGCTGGAGCTGCAGCTCTCGATTTCGGCCTTAATACCCTGGCATTGCCTCAGATTTTTGCAGTGGTTGATAGTGCCAATTTAGCCTCCCGTAAAGTGGTGGAGCGCTTAGGCATGATTCATCTGGGGCAAACCGACCGCTATTACGGCGAAACATTAGAGCTATTCTGTAACGCCCCAACTGCTAATTGAGCTCTCGAAATTTCAATTTTCACGGCATTTTCACGCTGCTACAACTACATTACTGCTTAACCAGGCCAATGTTTTTTTTCAAATGTTTGCTGGCTTACAGACAGGGTGGGGGTTTGCCCCCACAATAGAGAACCCGGGTGCTCTATGATGAAGATGGGTGGAGTGTCGAAACTTTCGTGATTTGGGATAGTTAGTAGCTCAGACACTTTTTACCAACCTTTAGTTCTAGTTTTTAAGCCTATTTTTTCAAGTTAACATCCAGCGCAATCAGAAGTGACTAATAGTGGCAGACGATAATAAAGCAGCAGAAACAGCAAGGCCAAATGATAGGGTCGCGCCAGTTAATGACGGTGGCGACGGTAGTCATGCCAGAGCGGAAGCTGTAGCTTTATTAGACAAACCGACCCCACCTCTCGGAGCTGGTGTAGAGACACCTATTAAAGATGGCTTGATGGGTACCACCCCTCCAGCTTCAGACACGACCATGACTGCGTATTGGCAGGCTGGCAACAGAATTAATGGCGATGGCACTAGAACTAGATCGACTGATGAGACCGCTAAGCCAAAAGATGGCAGCGATAAGAGCGATCCCAGTCGCAGCGGTTTAGGAAGTGCAACCGAAGCCTATCAGAAGACTTTAGAACGGGCCAATATGTCGCCCAAGCAAGCTGAAGAGTTTGCTCGTCTTACCGCTGATCGCTTACAAAAAGCGGCTGATGGCGGCAAACTAACAGGTACGCCAGAAGAACAGCTCAATCGCATGAACAAGGCGATGAGCGATGTTCTAGACAAAACTGGTAAGCGCCCTGACGGCACCCTAGAAAACGGCCAAACAGATCACTTAAGTGACCGCGATCGTGCCAATTTAGTCAAAGACATGGCAGCACGCCAGGCTAACCCTGAGAAGTTCGTCAATCAGGGCGATCATATGACCTGTGTGCTGCAGTCTAACCAGAAACAACGGTTAGAAGCTGGTGATCCAGCCAAAGTTTCTGAGCAAATCGCTTCTGTGGTCAATAAAGGTTCTGCCGAAGTGGTGCAGAAAGATGGCACAACACGTACTGTCAACGTTGATTCCCGCAGCTTTATGCCAGACAAAGAGTCGGCTCAAGATTTTAATACAAACTATCACGGCGACCAGGGCAAGCGCAGCATGGCTGGCCATGTCTACGATGCTCTCGCTGGTCAAACAGTGGCTGATTTGCGCTCCGAGCGCGAAGGTAAGCCAAGTTCAGCCCAAGGACTTGATAAAGCTAGCTACGTTTATATGGCTGCCCATGCTGATCAGCTTGGAGCTAAGCCAGGTCAAACCAGCACTAATGAAGCTCTGATGGCGAAAAATAGCAAAGGCTCTTACGACTTTGTCACTAACTCACCTGGAGTCGATATTTGGCAAAGTGCACACTTGAGCATGGCCATGGGCGGTGAGCCTGGAGCTATGTTCGCTAGTTCTACTGTGGTTGGCGATGGTGTGCCTCCGAAAGGTGCTAACTATCCTGAAGGTATGAGAGTAACGAGTTTTGCTGATACCAACGAATTGCGCACGAAGTTAACTGATTTCCAGAATCGAACAGGGCAGTCAGCTCAAATATTGGTTGATGCCCCTTACCTTCCCGGTGGTGGACAAAGCGGCCATGGTCTTCATGCTATGAACATTACAGCCTTAGAAAACGGCAAGTTCAAACTGGACAACAACTGGGCTTCTAACTACGATATGAGTTCGGTTGATGCTGCCGTCGTCGCTCGTGCGACAAATCCAGAAGGCAGTCGTATTCCAAGCGATCGTCCTCGTCCAGAGCACGGACCTATCGATCCAAGACATCCCGATCGTCCAACCGATCGCACCGAAATCAAGCCAGACACCGGGCGCAATCCCAACGAAACTGTCGATCAATACAATCAACGCTTGCTCGAGCAGCAAAAGGCTGATGAAGCCAAGCAAAAAGAGCTGCATGAAAAGCAAACCAAAGAACGGCAGAACGCCGAAGCTTACGCTGCACGTATGCAAGAAATACTGGCTGCCAAAGCTAGGGGCGAGAAATTCCCGGTGCGTGAGCCGTAGACGCGATATAGTTTATCTTTGTGCTAGCAATTGCCTATAAGTAGCGGAAAGTAAGGCCCTAAATGTTGCTCAAGAAAATCGGTGTGATCAAAGAGCTGCTCTTGCCGCCTGAATTTGTTCAAGGCGAACAAGAATATGGTGGCAAAGGCAATAATTGGCGCCTAAGTTATCATCCGCGCAAATTTAAAGATACTGATTCTGGTGCCCAGATCATTCTTTATTATCGCGGTAAACCGCCGTATAAGACTGCCGGTGACGCTTTTCGCGTACTTTTGACCCAATCACCAGGCACACTTTTTGAGCAGAGCAAAGACACCAATACCAGGCCGATTGCCAGTATTCTGAAAAATCTAAGTGAGGCCCTCGGCCCTGCCGCTGATAATCAGTTACTCAACCATGAACCACCTGGTTTGAGCGGCCCCTTGTTCTTTATGCAAAAGATTGCTGTGGCCATGGTCAACAAGCGCAAGGTTCTAGCTTTGACTGGAATTTATCATGGCAGCAGTGTGGCGGCAGAAGACTTCGAGGGGCATCCCACCACTAGCTACTATCATGGTTTGCTTTTCGATAGCGCCCCGGGCAATCAGCCTTGTTCTGTTGAAGAAATAGTCTTTCAGGCTCCTACTCAGGCCTTGTTGGAGCAATATATGCCATCGTTTGAAAAGGCTGTTGCTTCCATTCGCTGGAGCGATATTTAGTTTTAGTGCTACTTTTAGTTCTAGTGCTACTTGTCTTCGATTAAGTAGCCCGAACCTAGTACTGTTTTAATTAGCTCTTCTTTGCCCACGGTGGCTAGTTGCCTTCTCAAGGTCTTCATACAGGTGCGCACTGTATCTTCAGACGCTTCGCTTTCAGATGGCCAGACAGCATCAAGCAGGGCTTTGGCGCCAAAGGGGCGGTTGGGGTGGCGCATTAAATATTCAAGCAGAGAACATTGTTTGGGCATTAAGTGCACAGTTTGCTCGCCCACTATTACCGTGCGGTTTTCAAGTTCTAGAGCAACGCCCTGAATTTTAAGTTGGGTAGGTAATATGCCTTTCGGGCGGCGCAAAAGGCTTCTAACCCGAGCAGAAAGCTCTCTCACATCAAATGGTTTGACCAGGTAGTCATCGCCGCCAGAGTCCAAACCTTCCTCTCTGCTTGAAATATCGCCTTTACCGGTCAAAAACATTATCGGCGACTGCCCACCACTCTTGCGGTAGTGGCGGCAAACATCTACGCCTGTAACTCCTGGCAAGCCCCAATCAAGCACAATCACGTCAAATTCGAAGCTTTCCAGCATCTGTATGGCGTCTTCGCCCGAATTGACCACTTCAAGGGTATGATTTTCCAGCGTAAACCAGTCTTCTAACCTTTCAGCCAGCTCAATGTCGTCTTCTACCAGCAATATTTTTGCCATGTCGCCTGTAAGTTTTGGATTGCGGTCCGCTTTTGACTATTATGGTACCTGAATAATTTCATGTGGCTATATGCCTAAATCATTTGGCAACGAAAAAATCGGGCGTTTAGCCTGGGTGAAATGATATGAATACTAGACGGGGGCTTAACATTGGCAGAATTCGTGCTGAAAATTATTCCTAGGTTTTTTTTGCCCCGGTTAGGGACAATTTTTAAGGACTGACAATCAGATTGAAGAGAAAGGGAACAGGCAAGTTATTTCAGATCGGCTTACTTTTGCTTTGTTGCTGTTCTGCCGGGCTGCTTAAATCTTGGGGGCAGGCATCGACCAATTTGAGTCTGTTGTTTCCGAAAGATAAAACAGTAGGTCGGCTTATCTTGCTCAAGCCCGAATGGCAGGCAGATCAGAAATCGGCCTTCGGTAAGCCCTTAGCCGCTGCTAGAGGTGCAGTTAATACTTTCGCTGGGCAGAAAATTATGTTACTGGCCAATGATTGTATTAGTGAGTGCATGCCTTTCCTAGCTTCGCTTCCCCCCAATGCCCTGGTTTGTCTGGTGCTCAGTGGTAGCTCTATTGCCGACAAAGACCTAGTTTATGTCAATCACCTCACTGGTCTTCGATGGCTTGAATTAGAAGATACTGATATTGGCGATGCTGGCTTGGCCCAGCTAACCAAGCTCAATAAATTAGAGTATTTGCGCCTTTCTTCTACTCTTGTTAAGGGGCTGAGCTTGGACAGTTTACGGGGCTCTCCCCTGAAGACTTTGGATATTAACAGTGTCGGTCTTGATGCAACGGCCTTTTCTCGGTTGGCTAACTTCAAGGAATTACGTTGCCTCAATTTAAACCACTCTGCAGCTAGTGATTCCGCCTTAACTCCGGTTAGCAAGCTTCCAAATCTAGAATTGCTCTCAATTGCTGACAATGTGCAGGTCACCGATGCTGGTATTAAAAAACTAGTCGGCTTGAAACGGCTGCAGCGACTAAATGTCGCTAATACATCAGTTACTGCCGATGGAATTTTGGCTCTTAAAGGTCTTGATTTAAGATTTATACGACTGAGCTCGCGATGTAAGAACCCCCGCACACAGGCGAGGTTGCAACAAGCATTTCCTCGCGCTCTTATAGAATTTGAGTTAGATCGACCGCGTATGCCCGCTGAACTGTTTGCTCCTCTTCATTAACCAGGGCTAGCGAAAATGACTAGCGAAAAAATGCCTAGCATAAGAAAGATCATTCATATTGATATGGATGCTTTTTTTGCCTCAGTGGAGCAACGGGATAATCCTGGCTATCGGGGTAAACCCCTGGTTGTGGGCGGATCGCCTGATCAGCGTGGAGTAGTAGCGGCCGCAAGTTATGAAGCGCGAAAGTTTGGCATATTCTCTGCCATGCCGGCTCGTACTGCTATTCAGCGCTGTCCTCAACTAATTTTTGCTAAACCTAGATTTGAAGTTTATCGCCATGTTTCTGAGCAAATTCGTGAGATCTTCTATCGCTATACCGACCTGGTTGAGCCACTTTCACTGGATGAGGCTTATCTTGATGTAACGATGAATAAACGGGAGATGCCCTCAGCCACATTAATTGCTCGCGAGATCAAAAAAGCTATTCGTGATGAATTGAATTTGACGGCATCGGCAGGGGTATCAATTAATAAGTTTTTGGCTAAAACCGCATCAGCTGTTAATAAACCTGATGGCTTGTATTTAATTCCACCAGATCAAGCCGTGGCCTTTATTGAAAAACTGCCTATTGAAAAATTTTATGGTATTGGTCAAGTCACTGCTGAAAAAATGAGGCAAGCTGGGGTTTTTAATGGCGCCGATTTGAAGACTTGGTCAGAAGCTGATCTGGTGCGTAAATTTGGCAAGGTTGGTTACTTCTATTTCAATATCGCTCGAGGTTGTGATGATAGGCCGGTTATGCCTAATCGTATTCGCAAATCAATCGGGGCTGAAGAAAGTTTTGCCCACGATCTCAGTGATCGTCATTCGTTTCTTACAGCCATCGAAGAGATCGCTGCTACGCTTCAGCGCCGAGTTGAGAAGAGCGAAACCAGCGGGCGCACCTTAACATTGAAAGTGAAATATGGCGACTACCAGCAAGTGACACGCAGTAGAACTTTTGCCGAATCTGTTGATGTACGAGACTTTTCGCCAATAATTAAAATTGCTATGGAACTTTTGGATACAACAGAAGTTGTTGAAAAAAATGCACGCCTTTTGGGCTTGTCGCTATCTAATCTCGATTGCGAAAGAGAGAGTGAAGATGGCAACTACGTGCAATTGACGCTTGAACTAAAATAGCCTTAGTCTTGACACTTAATCCATTTACTGATGTCGATGATTACTTCGACTGAAACGTTTTGGGGTTGGTCATAGTCTCGAGCAGTTGAATAAGATCCGGCTTTGACGAAGCCATGGTTAAGAGAGTTGTAGACCTTAAAAGTAGTGTTTTCTTTGTCGTTTAGCGCATTCCACCAGTTTTGAAAATCTACCATGGTGATTTGATAATCTTTACCACCCTGTAAAACTAAGAGTGGTTTTTTGATTTCTTTTGCTGCTTCGGCTGGTTTGTAGTCGCGCAAATCTAACCAGTATGAAGCCGGTAGGCCAAGGGGCAGTTTTGTCGCCGCGGTGTTCAGGCTGAGGTTTGGATCTTTTACTAGTTTGATTTTTTCTTTTAAGTTAGCGAGCTCTTTTTGCCCTGCGCTGTTGATGGGCCTTTTACCATCTTTCTCTGAGGTCGAAAGTAGGTACTCGGTTTGCTCTAATAGCGTGTCTTCAAGGGGTCTGGTCGGACCGGCCATGATAATAAAGCCGGACGCCGTATCGTCAGCTTTTGCTAGTCGCGGAATGACCATGGCGCCTAGGCTATGGCCTAAAATAAATATGTGATTTTTTTCAATGCGCTTGTCGCTAGCGAGAAGTGCCACTGCCTGCAGTGCGTCGTCACTGGTCTCTTCTTTGACAGTAATCTTGTCGAATTGACCGGCAGCCAACATTGCTTTGCCGTGTTGGTGGGTGCGCTTGTCGTAGCGCAACACGGCAATTTCTTTAGAGGCGAGGCCCCAGGCGAGATCGCGAAAAACTTTGACCGCACCAATGGTCTCGTCAATGTCGCAGGGGCCAGAGCCGTGTACCAAGACAACAGCTGGGAAGGGCCCCTGGCCCTTAGGCAGAGAAAGTATGCCGTCTAATTGATAAGAGCCATTGCCAGTATTAGTGCCGATTTTAACTGGGATATCTTGGAAGTTTGCCTTGTTTGCGTAAGCAGGCTCATTTGAGTTTGGCTGATGGGGTTTAATAAAAAAGCCACTAATTTTGCCGTCTTTTGTGGCAATCTGCAGGTCCACTGTGGCCCGCTCAAATTGGGCTGCCACGAGGTTTTTCTTGAAGGCACCAATAGTTTCGCAACCATTTGGGCTAAGGCTCTTGAGGGGCCCCGTTTGAGCCAGCAAGCTTTGCCAAGTCATGGTCAACTGGTTCAGTGGTAGTGCCGCTTGCATAGAAGCGTCCATAATTTTATGGGCTTGGGTGAACTTCCCTTTGCCTAAAAGTGTGGCAAAAATTATTGCCTGGTCTGGTTTCGCCAAAGTTGTTTTTGCGGCCTCAGCGGCTTCTGCTGCTGCACTAAACCGTTGCGGGTAAATGTCAGTAGCTGTTAGGCCGATTGCAAGAGCGATGGCGCCAGTTATAATCCTCACAGTCTTTATGCGTTTGGGTAAAGACATCATGTTTTCTCTTTGAATCAAAATTAGTTGGCAAAGTTTATCAGATAATCAGGCGATTTGAAGACGCTGGAGAGGTGAGGAGTCGATGTTTGGCGCTGCGAAAATTCATCATGTTGCCATAATTTGTTCTGACTATGCCAGGTCGAAGCATTTTTACACTGAGATACTGGGCTTTGAAGTGATTGAAGAAACCTATCGCGAGGCCCGCGACTCATACAAGCTTGATTTGCGTGTCGGCCCCAATCAAATAGAGTTGTTTTCCTTCCCCAATCCGCCATCCCGGGTCAGTAATCCTGAAGCCTGTGGTTTGCGTCATCTTGCCTTCGAAGTAGAAGATGTGGTGGCTGTGCTTAACTACCTGCGCAGCCTCAATGTCGAGGCCGAGGATATCCGCGTTGATGAAATTACTGGCAAGCAGTTTACTTTCTTCCGTGACCCCGATAACCTGCCCCTGGAGGTTTATCAACGTTAGAAGCGTTAAGATTATCACCCCCGAGTTTAATTGAGGAATGCGATGTTCTGTGTGCTCTACGAACTGAAAGTAAAAGCTGGCCAAGAAGAGCCTTTTCGTGCTGCTTGGCGCACTGTTACTGAAAATATGGTGCAAGAATATGGCTCCCTTGGAGCCAGACTGCACTCAACCGAAGAGGGCGTCTGGATTGCTTATGCCCAGTGGCCCGATAAAGAAAGTTGGCAGGGTGGTCATGTCATTATTGAAGAAGAGTCTAAGCAAATGCACGTGGAAAAATATTTGGATGAGATACCACGGGTGATTCTAAAAATGACCGTGGTTGATGATTTGTTAGCTGCTCTTCCTGATTCATTTGGACTATTGTAGAGTCAATGAAGAAGCCCGCTCGCTGGGAAGTGGCACTTATGATTGTCGCCTTTGTGGTGATGATGGTGGCCTTGGGGTGGCGGCGCAGCCAGGCTGAGCGCGATCAGCTGCACCACCGCGAAGCAATGGAGCGAATTGAGGATGCACGCCTTGGTGTGGCCGCCGCAATACCTGTGGCAAAATGGTTGAATGCTCATCTCGATAGCCATAATCTTGCGGTTTTAGACTTCATATCTGGTGATGCAAATGTCCAGAAAAATTCCGCTCTTCTTTTAGAACAAGATTGGCAGCCACTTGATGCGGCGCGGCTTGTTGAGGCTCTTGCTTGCAGCGATTCAGTGGAAGTTAGAGAGCGGCTAATTGCTCTTCTTTCTAAGCAAACAGGGCAGGAATTTGCTGATAACTTGAACGACTGGGAAAGTTGGATTAAGAAGCAAAAAATTGTTCCGAGTAAAGCTGATGCTGCTAGCTATCTTGCTTTTAAGGCTTTGTTATATCATCGCCTTGACCCTCGCTTGGTTCATCATTTCGCCATAGGCAAGCTTAGTAGTGCTGTTCCCCATGAAATTTACTGGGCTGGTCCTAAGTATTTTTCTGCTCCCTTGCGCCATCCGCAGCTACTTAGTGCTGCTCAAGCTTCTTACCTCTCACCTAACGACTTGGTCTTTGGCATAGTTGATAAAAACGGTGCAGCCATTGCTTTGCCTCTGCGCATTGTGCACTGGCACAACGTTGTAGAAACAGAGCTAGGTGGCGCAGTTGTAACTGCAGTTTATGACGAAGAAAAGAAAGGGATGATGGCTTATGAAAGCGTTGATAATGGTTTGAACCGGAGGTTTTTCAACAGCGCTTTTCTCTGCGGCGGTGAGCATTTAATTGCAGATGAACAGACCCATTCGCTCTGGTCTGCTCGCAGCGGAAGACCGATTGTTTATGATCAAACTCTTCAAGGTGCGCAGTTGAAAGCATTGCCAGTGGTGGCAACTACTTGGGCGGTCTGGGTGAAAGAGCATCCGGCAACTAAAGTATTACCTGTTGAAACCGGTTTCGATCGAGATTATAGGTCGAGGTAGATTGGCTTCTTGTCTAATGTTGGTGCGTCTGTTTTAGCCTAATTTCCAATTCGCATCCAACCGCTGCTGCATATTTTTGTAGTGTGCGTAGAGAGGGCGAGTGTTTAGCATCAGACGATTCAATGCGGGAAATTGCTGGTGCTTTCGTGCCCATCCTGTCCGCGACCTCGGCCTGGGAGAGCCCGGCACTTAGGCGAGCTTTGACAAGTTCCTCAACTATGCTGAATTCGTCTGCTAAGCGATCGTATTCATTCCTAATGCTTTTGTTAGACAGCATCTTCGCTTTCAGTTGATCATGGGTTAGCATCGTTCTTTACCTGTTTTAATCGCTGTAGTGCTATTTCTAGTTCACGCTTCGGTGTTTTTTCAGTTTTCTTGATGAAGCAATGGAGCATAATGATTTTCTGTCCAGCAAGGCAGCAATAGAACACGCGACCAATTCCTTCACTGGCTTTGACTCGTATTTCGAAAAGGCCGGAGGCAAGGGCTCGTGTGTGAGGCATTCCAAGGTTTGGTCCGTAGGCCAGCATCATGTCGGTAAGTCTAATGTAGCGAGCTTGTAGTCCGGTTGGCCAGTCCAAGAGTTCTTGCTGAAGAGTGGCATTGAAATAGGAGATTTGCCAATTCATGACCTTATGATAACAAATTTGTTATCATAAGGTCAAGTCTTAGCTGCTTGCGCTCTCCGAAAATGCTTTCGTTTTGTTCTCGGATCAGAGAAGCAGCCCTTCATCTATACTTTAAAGCTGCAAGAGTTCGGCACACAAAAGGAATGTATGAAACATTTGTTGGTAAAAATGGCAACTTGCAACGTCGTCGCGGCCTTGCTTACGATCAACCAAAGTTTGTATGCCCAAGAACAAAACTGCGTTCCGCAGCCATTTATGGACCTCTATCATGACTTCACTGGAGTGCATGATGGCAGCTCGCAAACAATTGCCCAGCATTTGGCTGATGCTCTCGAAAAGAAAGAACAGATGGGTGCCGCTGGTCCGCTTGTTCTTGTTATCGAACCTGGAATTTATGTTTACGACCCCAAGACTAGAAAACTCATTGCCAGCACTAGCCTGCGTTCTGACGACGCCAAAAGCGGCTTCTATGAACTGACAGCGATTTCGCATCTGGGTCCGGCAATTGCTTACCTGGCTAATTTGAAGGAGCTTGGTGACCCATACTGGCGCAAGGGTTTAGAGAAGCTCCTCGGTGATATCGATGCTGTTGCCCAGGTCAATGCATCAGCGTCTGACCATGATCACTGGATTGATCAGTCGAGTTCGCAGGCGCTTAAATTGCACAAAACCGCAGTGGTCAATATGGTCGACTATGCTTGTTCTTCAGCTTCTGCCTACATTCGCTCGGTGCTAGCATCTGATGGCAAGGCGTTTACAGCCGCTGCCGTTAGTCGTGACTTCTTCAATGCTAAATCAACGAATCACCCCATTCCCTTTAAAAATGTCATGGTCGGAACTTTTGCTATGGTCGCTCTTAGCGATGCTTGCACCGCCTATAGTGCGCTGTCTAATAGGGGCATTGATTGGTCATCAGCAAAAGTGCTCATTCAGTTTCATGCTGGCACTAATTATGGTGGCGGTATAACAAAGGAAAGCAATCATCTCTATCAGTTGCTTCGTCTTATGTCTAAAGGCCAGTTGCCAGCCGACCGTATTTTCTTCACTCCTTATGCTCAAATTCGCCCGGCGCTGGGCAAGTCAGAGCTTCCTGTTGAAGACTATGACTATTACACCAGAGCGGTCTGGTATCACCAGTATGCCCGTCCCCGGGTGGCTGTCAGTGGTAGCTTTAGTGCTGTGCGTGATATTGTGGTGCCCGGCCGGCCGCCATTGCCTGGGGATGGTGGCTACTCTAAAGCCTCTGCCATAGACGATTTTATGATGCGTATGAAATATTCTCTGGGAAACAATACCGAATTGCTATCAAACACAATTGGCTTCTGGATGTCGCATGAGCTAAGTAGCAAGGGCTGGGATGCCAGTGCTGTTGCCATTCCTGGTGTCACAGCGGGCTTCCCTCGTGGCCTCAATGGCTATCCTCCTTCTGCTCATGCTCTTTCTGCTCATCCGCCTTCTGCCCATGCCCCTGGTGCTGCTGCCTCTGCTCCATAGCTGGCAAAGCAATTTCATGGGGGAACTCCCTCCCCGCAGCCAAAATGCACTATTGCAAAGGTTTTCGGGGAGTATGATAATGCCTTAACGAAATTTGCCGATTCTTGCTCATCTGCCACCAGTGCAGATCTCAATGAGCAGCTTTGCGCTGTCTTATTCAATTTGATTCGCTTTTTTTGCTGCGGCAGTATTTTGCTGCCGTTCTTTCTTTTCTTTGCCGAGGTATTTGCCATGAACACCATAGAACAACCTGTGCCGGATCTCGCTGCGGATGCCGCTCCAGCCGAGGCCCCGTCTTCTGAATCGATTGTTAGCGAGCCAGCGATCAATGGCTTTGATGGTGGTACTCGGCCTATTTATAGGGAGCCGTCGCTCTACCTGTCAATCGCGATAGTTTTGATTGCGACATCTGTTTGTCTGAGCAAAACCCCAACAGTTTTCTGGTCGTCACTTGCTGCAATGACGACTGTGGCTGTGATGTTTCACATCATGGCTGAACGTTTTCTCTTTAGTGCGAAGAAGGAGCATCAATCATTCGCCGCTCCATTTGAAGGCGTATTCGTATTGACTCTTGGCGCTATTCTGCCCGGTTTAAGTCTTTTAGCCTATGGGTTTTATTCTCTCTCAACTTCGATGTCGACAATGCCATGGCAGAACTTCGTTGAGGAGTTTGCCAAGCTCGTTCTGCTTCTTGTTGTCCCTTTTTTCAATTTTGTAGTTTGGTCTGCCGTTCGAAAGCGATACTTGGTTCGGCCACGCCTAATTGGTTTAATGAACGGCTTTGCTTTTGGTCTTTCGGCGTCGTGGTCAGCAATCTGGGTCAGTTCTGTAGTGTTGGCGTCCAGCAGCTCGTCCTGCAAATTTGGCTGGATGCTTCTGCTCTGCACCGCACCATTTCTCCTCTTTTCTGCGTTTTGTCTCAGTCTCGATCTCTGGCATAAAACAGAAGCAAATATACGGCGCATTACTTCGACTTTTTCGGTTTTGGGAATTCTATTGTCGCTGTTATTTGTATTTGCGCCCATGGCTCGTGCTTTTTTTGTGCAGTCTCTTGTCGCTGGTGTCAGGCAGGCGCCGGAGGCTGAGCAAGGTGCGGCTGTATCAACTCTGCGCTCTGTATCTACCGATGAGGATCTGCGCCCAGCCAAATATCCACTGAGCGGGTTTGCCTTGGCGGAGCTATTGATTCCTAATCGAGGGTTTGAGAATGGCACCGAGACCGATAGAGATCTCTACTTCAAAGTGACAGGGAAGTCCTATTTTGCTGCTGACCGTAAAGGACATCAGAGTCTTGAGGAAGAGCAGGCTTTGGCTAATCCTGTGATTGGTGGCAGAATAGCCGGACTCTCGTTGGCTAAGTCTCAGATTTCGGGAAACATTGATGCAGCTACTTTATCTAGCTCTGTCGATTGGACGCTGACTTTCCACAACTCATCGGCTTCTGCGCAGGAAGCTCGCTGTGAGATAGCTATACCGAAAGAAGCAGTGGTGTCGCGGGTGACACTGTGGGTTGATGGGGTGCCACGTGAAGGAGCTTTTGCTTCTACGGCGAAGGTTCAGGGAGCGTATCGCGCTGTGGTTAACCAGCAGAGAGACCCTTTGCTTGTGACAATGTCTGCGCCGGATCGTGTTCTTATTCAGTGCTTTCCTGTTCCAGCAAGTGGCGGAGAATTGAAAATTAGAATCGGTTTTAAGTTGCCTCTTGAGACCGTCGACGGTAAAGACTGTTCTTTGAAGCTACCGCAAATGATGGCCAGTAACTTCGCTCAATTGAAGCGTCATCGTCTCAGTTTCAGCTCGCCTGATTTAGTTTTGCAAAATCTACCGGGAATTCTTGTGAGGAAAGGGCCTGATGGATACAGCCTCACTGGCATCGTTAAAGCCAATAGTGTGCGCTTGAGCGATACAAAGCTGAGTATTCGGAGAGCGACTCCGTTTACTGAGGTAGCCACTCTTGATTGGTTTTCGAGAAAACCTAGATACATAGTTGAAAGTTTGCGTGAGGTTGTGATACCTGCTCCGAAGCGTGTTTTTGTGGTTATCGATCCATCTTCTTCTCTCAAGGGTGATGCCTCCCAAATCAGGCAGGCACTGGCACTTATCCCTGCTCGTTTTAATCCGATAGTTTCGTTTGCTGGAAAGCAGGCTCAGGTTCTCGTAAACGCCGATGCCTTTGAAGGCGGACAAGACAATTGGCCGACTTTGCGAGAAACTCTTGAGACTGCCGCTGAGCGACCTGGCAGTGCAGTGGTATGGATTCATGGCCCGCAGCCAATTGCTCCCAAGTTGGTCGATTCAGCAGTTCTAGATCTGGTTCATCATGTGAGTTTGTATGATTTGCAAATTAAACCTGGGGCCAACGCCATATTGCCAGCATTGCAGCAGGAGGATGTCTCGGGTTTGATTGCTTGTGAACCTGTTGGCTGTGGCTCTATTGTCGATGACTTGAAGTCGCTACTGCTAATCTGGGATGGTTCAAAGAGCGCAGGTACAAAGCGACTTGCTGTGGATAGAACGTTATCTACTGAAAAGCCAGCCTGTCCTATCGTTTCAGATCGATTAGTTTCGGCGCAGGTATCTTGCCTCTGGGCCAAGGCCGAGGTAGCGAAGTTAATCGCTGGCGGCCATCAGCCGGAAGCTCAGCAGCTTGCTTCTAGCTATCGTCTTGCCACTCTGGTAACTGGTGCTGTGGTTTTAGAGAATGCAGATCAGTACAAATCTAGTGGGCTGGCTGTGGGTGCTTACAAAGATGCTCTTGGCAGTGCCGCTAATTGGGTTGGAAGCTTGACCGGCGGTATAGTTGGTGCCCCAGTTGATCCTCGTTATGGTCAATCAAATGAAGTGGGTCAGCTGGCTGATTATGGCTATGATGCTGCTCGTGACATTGCTCGTCTGCTAACAGCGATTTCACTGCTGATTTCAATAGTGGTGGCAATCGTCTTTGTTAGAGGAAGGAAGAACAGAAACTGGGCAGTTTATGCCAAGGCCGTTGGTATTGTTTTTCTTGCGCCTGCAATTGTGCATCTGATTGGCACTTTTATGATCAATAGCTGCGGCGGCCTCGGGGGAGGGTTGTAGCGGCTACTGCCAACAAATTTGCCGAGAAAAAATACCCACAATAAAGAGGCATCACTTTTTCAATGCCCTTGTTGTGGGTATCTCGTTCTTCTCTGCGTTAAGTAGTTTCAAAAATCTTTGGTTGAGCATAACCCATACAATTCCGCCGATTAAAATGAATGGAAGCAAGATCATTGTCTCTTCTGGCGCTAACATTAGCAGCGTGGCTGGAAACCAGGCCATTATAATGTTAGTTTTCGCGCACGAGCTCCAGTATCGTGACTTGCTCCATCCTTTGAAGCTGCACACTATGGATGCAACAAGCGCGCCAGGCAGCAGTGCCATGGCTGCGAAGGACAAAAGTGCAACCGCTATGTATAACCACGAAGGATCGTCCATCGGCTGAAATCCTTAATTGTGAAGCTTTCCCAGTGTGCTCAACTTAGATTCCCTTTGATTGAAAGCGCTTGAATAGAGAGAATATTGAAGCGTTTTAATTCGTAGTCGGGAAATGCTGTCAAGGATTCATTTGCCCCGGGCGGCACGCATGCTTTTTGCCATATTTTCTAAAGCAGTATGCATTGCTGGCGTGTCATCTAGGCGTAAGCATTCATCGGCAATTTTCTGGGCTTCAGCTTCTTTATTTGCACCAATGTAAGCACCATAAACCAGAAGAATCATGCTGGGAAAAGGGTCAAAATCTTTGGCAACTTCGGTGTCAGGACGCGGCTTTTTCATAGCTTCAGCGCGCTTGTGATATTCGGCGATTTTTACTAGCGGTTGCGGATAGAGATATTTTGTCGCGTCAGCCCACCTGCAATTAGAGAATAAAACGGGCTCAAGTAGTGCGCTGTTTTTGCTGATGGTATCAAGCTTCTTTGGATCGCTTTTAGCATTGTGGAACCAGGTTAATGTGCGGGCATTGTCATCGAGTATGCCGTTTAAGATGATCCAATCTGCTCTATTGTCGGCTTTCTCAGCGGCATCTCGCAGCTCGCTCATTTTAGTTTTGGCTGCTGGATACGAGGCACAGAGTTGCTTTATCTCCACTGGTATCATCTTTAAGCGTATTTCGCCAAACGTTGCATCATCATTTTTGAGGTTATTCCACAGCCACAAGTACTCTTCAAGGGCTTCGGCATGCTTTTGCGACATCATCAATTGGCGTGCGCCCGAAATGCGCTCCCAGGTGGCGCTGTCATCAGAAGCAGCTTGCGCTTTCTCAAGATCCTCGCCAGACTTTCCGCTCTTTGCCTCTTTCAGCCATCGCAGCAGCTCCGCCGGGCTGATCAAGCCGACCTGGCGGCCAACTTCAGTGGTGCTACCGTCTGTCGAGAATAAGACAATCGTAGGCATGGCGCTGACTTTTAGGGCTGAGGTGGTCTTCTTGTCTTGATCTACATCAATTTGAATGGCAATGGCGTTTTCTTTGACCCAGGCTTGCAGCGCCTCGTCAGGCCATGTGGAAGATTCCATTCTCTTACAGGGCGGGCACCAGGAGGCGGTGAAATCAATTAGTAGTAGTTTGTGATCTTGCTCAGCCTTTTGCTTGGCCTGGGCATAGGAGTATTGTGAAAAGATCGCTGCTTCGGCAAATGCTGCTGTGGCAAAAGACAGGGCAAGTAGGCCTGAAAGTGCTAGTTGAAGGGATAGTCTCATCATTTTTGTTATTCTTCTTTCCGTTTTGACCACTTTATTACGCCGCTTTTTCAATTAATAGTGGGTTTATTTGTAGAAAGTTAGCGGTTGCTTCTAATTAAGTCGGCTATGTACTTTGTGCAGCGAGGAAAGGTCAACTGAAGGTCGGCTGCCCCTTGCTCGCTTCTTAATTGTGATTTGTAGATACCGTAGCTAAACAGCTCGGCAAAAAGCTCGCTGGCACCAGCGCCGTTTTCTTGGGTGTAGTAAGAATGCCTGGTGCGCTGAGTGTTGGTGATATGGGAAAAGTCTTCTTGGTAGCATTCTTTGAATTTGCCTTTTTGCGAGATATGGCCTTTTATATGGTCATAGGCATGGCCCATTTCATGCAGCATGCTGCTGGCAATTCTGCTGTTTGGTTCCGGTACACTTGATAGATAGGAGACTCTTTCGCCAATGACTATGCGTGGAGAGTGAAAAAGCGCTCCAGCGTTCGTGTAACCGCCGCCGTGAGCGTAGCCTCGTGGCTTTTCCATGGCATAGCCAGGCATTGCTTCCAGCACTGTCGGAGTTACCACTACGGTAATGCCGCCGCTCTTCAAGTCTTCGACTATTTCTTTGGGCACCGATTTTAGGGCACGGCAGACCTGAATTAGTGTGAGGTCGGTGTCGGCGGTGCGGCGTTGGACGGTGATGAAGGTGGTATCTACATCTTTGAGGCTAGCTGGTTGCAGGGTGGGATCACTGACCTCGCTAAAGCCTGCGCTAGAACTAGAGCTGGTACTAGAAACAGAGCTGGCACCGCTGCTGGTGGCCGTCTGAACTTGTGAGCTCTGGCGCTGATATTGTTCTTTGATGGCGGCCGACACAGTGCTTGCTCTTGCCATGATTGATTGCAAGGCCTTTTTGCTGTAGCTGTCGTATACGGTTCCTGGCGCCAATCTACTGGTGGCAAGATAGTGCTCAGCAGCGGCGTTATTTTGACCCTGCCTGAGACAGGCGGTGGCTAAGTAATAGTGGGCACTGGCATTGTTTCGCAGTGAGCCGTTGATGTCTTTTGAAAGTATTGCTGTGCAAGATGCAAAGTCGTTCTTGTTGTAAAGGGCGATTGCTTGTTTGAGGCTTTCTTGTGCCAGAGCTGCAGTGCCTGAAAAACCGCAGTAAAGTGCTATTGCTGCTGCGTAGAGGCATTTCTTTGTAACGCGGCTGTCGGTGATCACGGTGCTTGCCTTTGGTTGGCCTGAAGTTTCCAACGAATGGCTATTTATTGTAGGCTATGTATTGTAGGTTATGTTTAGCGCATTAAGCTGAAAACAGATGTCAGCCGGTGACCTCGGCTTTTAAGTTCTCCTCCGGCGTCTCGCCTGGAATTATTTCCCTTTCAAATGTCCTTGGGTCTCAACCAGTGCTTTTTTCACTTCTGCGTCTAAGCGAGAGAGCAAGGCCCTGCACTGAGAGACGTCTGCCAAAATAGCTGCCGCTTCTAACTCTTGCAAGGTACCCGCTACTTTGGGGGCACAAATTGTACCGCAGGCGCCCTTAAATGCATGTGCTGCTGAGCGGACGGCCTTATAGTCTTCTTTAACAAGGTAATTCTGTAGAGTCGTAATTTCGCCTATGGCGGTATCGGCAAACATTGTTAGTAGTTGTTTGTAGTTGTTCTCACTAAAGCGTGAAGCTAGAGTTTCGATTTCAATAACTGGCTCTGGTGAATGGCTCACGAATTGACCTGTAATTAGACGTTGGGTGATTGTGCTGATTTTTTCTAGATCTTTGGACCAGGCCCGCAGTGCTTTCTCAAGTTCTACTGGCTCAATCGGCTTAGCTAAAAAATCGTCCATTCCTGAAGCAAGACAGTCTTCTCTGCTTCCCTGCAGGGCATTGGCTGTCATGGCGATTATCGGAACGTGAGTGTCTCTTTGCTCTTGCAGTTTTCTTATGATTCTAGCAGCGGCATAGCCATCTAACTCGGGCATCTGACAATCGAGAAAGACAATGTCAAAGGTGCCGCTATCGAAAGTAGCGACGGCTTCCATTCCGTTTTCCACAACCTCTACTTCTAAGTTTAGGCCCTGTAGAAGCAGTTTGGCCACTTGTTGGTTGAGTTTATTGTCGTCAGCTACGAGTGCTCTGAGCTTTTGTGTATTTGCCGGTTTGCAGTTTTTCGGTCTTTGGGGCTGCGGTTCTTCGCCGGCAAACTGGTGCGGATTGGGGGCGTTTAGATAGTATTTCAGGGCGTTGCGTCGCACTGGCCTGGTTAGTATTCTGGCTAAGCTCTTAGGTAAAAGAGCCTCGGTTTCAACTCTAAGATCTTTGGTGGTTAATAAAATTATGCGTTGTGATTGATTCTCTTGACCGTAAAATTCGCGCTCAAATAGGTCGAGGGCTAGCTGATAGTGACGAGCTCCATCTACTATTAATATAACGGTGTTGCCGTTTTTTCTCGCTTTTCCTATGCACATGATTGCTTCTGAAACAGTGGTGCAAGATTCGGCCTCGTGTCCAAAGCAATTGCAATAGTTCGAAATGCAGTCTTTAAGCTGGGCGTCGTCATCCAAGATTATTACTGTTGAACTACCTAGGTTTGTCTGAAAGCTATTGGTTATTGGTCCTAAGCTGCAACGTTTTGGTGACTGTAGATTGATGGTGAAGGTAAAAGTAGAACCGCGATTTACCGTGCTTTCTACGCCTATTGTGCCTCCAAGCAATTCAATTAAGCGTTTGGAGATGCTTAGACCTAAGCCGGTGCCACCGTATCTGCTACTAATGGAGCCATCAACTTGTACGAATGGCTCAAATAGGCGCTTTAGGCTAAGTTCCGGAATGCCAATACCGGTATCAACTACCGAAAAGCAAATGGCTGCTTTGTCATCAAAATGATTGATAAGATCGGCTCGAATGGTAACGCTGCCCTCTTTGGTGAATTTGATGGCGTTGCCGCCGAGGTTTAGTAGAACTTGCCGCAGCCGAAGCTGGTCACCGCTTACTAGAGCTGGAATACGCGGGTCAATAAATGTCGATAGCAGAAGATTTTTGCCATCGGCTTGGGGGGAGAGAATTTCACCCACTCCTTCAATCAGGCTTGTGGGGTCAAATTCGCAATTAGATAATTCTAGGTGCCCGGCCTCAATTTTTGAGAAATCCAGGATATCGTTCAAGATGCTTAATAGTGATTTCCCTGCTTCTTTGAGTAGAAGGGTGTATTCGCGGGCCGTGGCACTTAGCTCAGTGCGCAAAAGTATTTCGACCATATCGAGAATGCCATTCATCGGTGTGCGAATTTCATGACTCATATTAGTCACAAATTCTGATTTCAATTTTGAAACTGCTTGGGCCTGGTCTCTTGCCTGTGTCAACTCTTCGATTAATCGCTGGTGGTCTTCGATATCGTTGCATGATCTATTTTCATTCTCGCCATTGTGTTGCTGGCAATGCTCATCTTCTGCTAGCTTGATTAGTTGCTCGATGGCTTGTTGGGCTTCAAGTTTCTTTTGTGGATCTTCAATTTGACTCAATACTGACCCGATTGGTCCGTCCATTAGTGCTTGTAGTCTTTCTCGAAAATTGCCCATGAACTTACTACCACTTTTGCTTAGGTCAGTCTTTAGTTTAGTCAGCGACCGTTGCCTTTGTTGTAATTGTCGATACTTTGTTCAGAGCCTCAAGCATTTCTTCAGCGCTCTGATAGCGATCGTCTGGATTTTTGTTCAGTGCTTTGAATATTATTTCTACTAGTTCTTTGGGATGACTGACGCCAGGCTGGAAGAATGGCAACCTTGAAGGCGTTTCGTTGAGATGAAGGCGGACCATATCGTAAAAGCTGCCGCCATCAAATGTGGCCTTGCCCGTAAAACATTCATACATGACGCAGCCGAGAGCATAGATGTCGCTTCTGGCATCGAGTTCTTTGCCAGTGCATTGTTCTGGACTCATGTAGCGCGGTGTACCAATGACTTCTCCTGTGCAGGTTATTTTTAAGCGTTCTTTTTCGGTGTTTGGGTTTTTGGCGATGCCAAAGTCTACAATTTTAACTTCAAGATTTGGAATCTGCGAAACAATAATATTGCTTGGTTTAATATCTCTGTGAACAATTCCGGCTTTGTGTACGATACTCAGACCACTAAGAACCTGCTTGAAGATCTGCAATCCAATTTCGCTATCGAGCGGACCTTGGGCAACTAGGTAGTGATCTAGACTTTGTCCAGCGTGGAAGTCCATAATCATGTATGGTTCGTTGTTGGCAGTGATGCCGAAATCGAAAACTGATACTAAATTTGGGTGTGACAGTTGGCTTAAGGTCTGCGCCTCTGTTTGAAATCTGGCAACAACGTTGTTGTCAGCTGCGTGTTCTGGGTGCAGCATTTTTATGGCTACCGGTCTATTCATTAGAACGTGTTTGCCTTTATAGACAATGCCCATGCCGCCTCGACCAAGCACACCGTCTATTTCATAGCGGTCGCCAATAGGTGTTCTACCATCTTGGTAGTTTTTAATTCCTTGCCGTTTTGGTCCTCCGGCTTTGTCTGGTTCTATTGGTGTTTCGCCTTTGTCGTTTAATTCTTGCTTGGCAGCTTTGAGCAGAAGATCGAGTGTTCCTTGTACTAAACCGCCTACATTATCGAGGGATGTGCTGGTTTGTTTGGCAATAGTTTCAAGGCTGCAGCCAGCGCTTAGCATCTTTAGAACGGCTACTTGTTCTTCTGAGAGGGCCGAATTGTGTGATGATTTTTGCGGCAATGAGCTAGTTATTACGGCACTCGATGCCGCATTAGATGTAGCATTAGATTGCTTATCTTGAGCTTTTAGCAGCTTATGAGCAATACCAGGGTCTAGCCAGGTGGCGCCAGCGGTAACTGCTTTGATGGCGGCATAGAGATGCTCTCCAGCTACAGTCTTTAAGCAGTAGCCGTCAGCGCCAGCCTCAAGAGCTTCGTAGATATGTTCTTGGTCGGCACTGGCCGTAAACATGATGATGTGGCAGTTGGGCAGTGCTTGTTTGATTTCTTTTGAGGCGCGAATACCATCAATTTTAGGAAGACCAATATCCATTAGAATGACATTGGGCTTTACTGCTAAGGCTTGCAAAATGGCGCTGACGCCATCACCGCAGTCTGCCACAACTTTTAAGTCTGCATAGGCCTCAAGTGAGCACTTTAGCCCAAAGCGAGTGATTGCTTGATCTTCTGCGATCAAAATAGTAGTAGGCTTTTGCTCAGGCATTAGGGCCGAATCGGATCGTGTTCACAGTCAGTCTCATAATACCTCCTGGGAATCGCACACAAGTGCCTTACTTAGTCATTATTCCACGTCTGAATGGCTTGGCGTCTCACCCTTTTGGGTGATCGCGCTGTGTTAAGTTTTAAACAGATGACTAGTGCTTGTGTCGGTGGTGCAGGTCGGGGTAGTGCTTATGGCTGTGACTGAGAGCTTGGTGTTGATGTTTGTGGGTGTGTGGTATTTCGCTGCCGTCTTCACGTTTACTTGGTTCTTCGTCGCCTGCATGTTTGTGGTTGTGATGTAGATCGTGCACATGTTCGTGCACGTGCACCATAAATTCGTGATGGTGAGAATGCTGATGATTTTCGCTGAGATGCAGGTAGACTCCACAACCCATCAATAGCGCTGCTAGAGCCAGTGTTAGGGTAAGTGGTTCGTGAAAGATGAGCAGCGAGGTTAAGGCGCCAAGAAACGGAGCTGTTGCAAAGTAAGCGCTAGTGCGGGCGTTTCCGAGATCTCTCAATGCTTTGACATAAAAAACGAGGCTGAGGCCATAGCCAATAAAGCCAAGTATAAGTGCTCCAACGGCTGTTTCTGGGCTCGGTAGCTTTTGCCCCAGGAGGAGTGCTAGAGCAAAGTTTACTAGCCCTGCTACTAGGCCTTTTATCGTTGCTATTTGTTGGGGGTCCGCCGCTGCGATTTTTCTGGTGAAGTTATTGTCTATGGCCCAGCCCAGGCAAGCCAGTGCAATTAAAGCTGGGCCGGAGAGGCTTGATAAAGTTGTTGTAGCTACGTTGGTGTTGATGCTAAGTAGTGCACCGCCAGCGGTGATAGAAAGCATGCCAATTATAATGCGCCGGTCACAGTTCTCGTGAAAATAGAACCAGGCTATTAGTGCTGTTAAAACTGCTTCGAGGTTGAGCAAGAGCGAAGCGGTGCTGGCAGTGCTTTGGCTTAAGCCTAGCATGAGGCAGATTGGTGCGAAAATGCCACCAGTAGTGACCACAACAGTCAGTGCTGCTAAATCGCTGCGACGCAGAAATAGAACTTTGGCCTGCTTCTTTTTTGAGGCTGAGCATGCTGAGAGCACGGCAAAGCCTATGCCGGTGCCAAGATAAAAAAGACTGGCTAGCATGATTGGTGCTATTTCTCGTTCTAGTAATTTAGCGAAGGGCGTGCTTAAGCCAAATAGTGCTGCAGAGGCAGCTGCTAGTAAAACGCCAGTAAAATTATGCTTGTCGCTTGCCATCGACTTTATTTCAGTTAGCCGCCGAGTCCCTGGCCGGTAGTAAGTACATATATTAGCAAGATTGTGGCTGCCAAAAGTAGCACTGTGGCAATGATGATGGCGACAATGACTATTTTAGGCATGCCCGATGACTGACTATATTCTTCGTCCTCTTCCTCTTCGTCTTCATAGTCATCATCGTCGTCATAGGCTTCTTGGACGCGCTTTTTGTTGAAATAGGGAGTGGTTAGGGGCTTGCCGCTTTTGACAGCAAGAAGGTCGTTGTGTAAGTCAGTTAATGATTGGTAGCGGTCGGCTTTTTCTTTTGCTAAAAGTCGGGCGACAATGATCTCAATGCCTTCGGGAAAATCTTTGCCTAGAGAGGCTTCCCGCAGTTTCAGTGGTACTTCTTTTTGGTGCTTTACCATGGTAATTAGGGCGCTGTCACCCATGAACGGCGGTGCCCCAGTAAGGGTTTCATAAAGGGCGCAGCCAATAGAATAAATGTCTGAGCGGGGGTCCACTTCCGCTCCGCGGCATTGCTCTGGACTCATGTACAAAGGGCTGCCGAATATGGCGCCGGTGTTTGTTGTGGCCGCGCAATCTTGCCCAGTGGGAGTGGCGAGCTTAGCAATGCCAAAATCGAGAATTTTGACGGTCGGCTTGTTGGCGCCGGTGTCGAAGGTAAGCATGATATTTCCTGGCTTTATGTCTCGATGAACAAAGCCACGCTCATGGGCGAAGTTTAGGCCGTCAGCTATTTGGCAGAATATTTCTAGGGCCTCTGCTAGTGGTAGAGTGGCTTGTCGCTTTAACAGCTCAGCCAGTGACTCTCCTTCAAGAAGGTCCATGACATAGTAAGGAAACTTGCCCTCCGCGATACCCAGATCGTAGATCTTGACCATGTTTTTGTGTTCAAGTTTTGCCACCGACTTAGCTTCCATCTGGAAGCGAGCCCAACTCTCTTTGGTTACTTCGTCTGGTGGAATCGTCTTTAGTGCAAATTCGCGGTTGAGAAAAGCATGATGAACCCGGTAAACGGCCCCCATGCCGCCGTGTCCAATTTGCGAAATGATGCGATAGGACCCAGCAAAGGTGTCACCTTCTTTGATAGAGATATTTGTTTTAGGTCTCTGAAACTGGTTTTGCAATTTACTACCTTTGCAATTTACTACCTTTGCTATTTACTACCTTTGCTATTTACTACCTTTGCTATTTGCTACCTTTGCTACTTGCTGCCGTGCCCGCCAACTGCTCTTATTCTACGTCTATTTCACCATATTTAGAGCCCACTCAGGTCTTCTTCGTCAGTTCTATCTTGGTTTAGCAGGAAACTTTTGGTGTTGCTATTCTCGATTTTGCAATGCGGTAGAGCTTTGCGCAACCGCTGTTTGTCTAGCTCAGACCATTTGAGCATGTTCAGTTCAAGATCAACCAGATTTTTCATTTTGGCCAAAGTGGGAATTATTGCAGCTGTCAATTTGGGACATCCCTGAATTTCTAAGTTGCGCAAGTTCTTCAGCTTAGTCAGGGGCTTGAGGTCTTCATCGCCGAGACTTTTGTTGCGGCCAATTTCTAATTTGGTCAGCCTAGGCATGGTGCTCAAGGCGACAATGTCCGCGCCAACGAGATCGCTGCCAGCTAGACAAAGATGATGTGCCTTTTGCGAATTTTTCATGGCCTGGACAAGCGGCGAACAATTCTTGTTGTTTTCAAAATTGAGATATACAAGGCGCATTGGTATTGCCGTTGCGGCAAGGGCATCACCTGTTACGTCGGTTTCGCCAGCGCTAAATCGAGCAAGATTTGTGAGTTTAGCTATGGCTGGAACACAGGCATTAGAGAGATCGTTTCCTCTTATATTTAGTGCTGCAATCGAGTTGATATGGCTGATATTTTCAATCAAGTCGTCGTGTGCGCCTTCGGTAGTTTTGCAGCTGAAAAGTTGAAAGTCGCCGTCTTGAAAACGTTTAAAGATTTTGCTGTGAGTAGCGGCTTCTTGACTTGCTATTAGCTCGCGGATGCCGTTCTCCGGCAGGTCGAATGAGCCTTGGGCTTTCTGGCCCTGCTTCATTCCAGGTCCGTATCTTATTGTGCCCAGATTTAATTTGTCTGGCAGGTTGAAGTGTCTTACTGCCTTTGCTCCGGAGCCCACTACTTTGCTAAAGAATGGTTTGTTTGGGCCAATTTCGGGCTCAAAAAGCGGGTCACGTTTCTCTGCGTCTTTCCGTGTGACGGCGTCGTAGTTTTTCGCTGGAACTGGCAGCGCCGTTATTTCTGGTGCTTTACGCTTAGGCGCTGAACTGGGAATTTGGCTGGCGAAAAGAGCAATACATGTAAGCAAAACAAAGCCCAGGGTCAAAGGCTTGGCGGCGCTTTTAATTCGCTCAGCTAGGTCGGGTTCGACCTTCTCTATGACTTCGTTGTCGTCTACGTCGTCTTCATTATCGCTTTCCGCTTGTGGTTGTATGTTAGATGGCTGGCCTAGGCTGCGTTCCAGCAGCAACAACTGACTGGCCGCATCGGCCAAGGTTTGGTAGCGCTGGTCGGGTGATTTAGCCAGCATTTTGGCGACAATGCGCTCTAGCTTCTGTGGATACTCCGTTTCTCCGATGTCTTTTAACAATGGCGGAGTATCGCTTTGATGCATGGCAGTAGTTTCAACGGCACTGCGACCGATGAAGGGGGCACGGCCGGTGAGAGCTTCGAAAAAAGTTATGCCAACTGAATAAATGTCGGTGCGGTGATCAATAGCCAGGCCCTGGCACTGTTCTGGGCTCATATATAAAGGGCTGCCGAAAACTTCTCCCGGTCGGGTCAGCCCCTGGCCGATCTCGCCGCTGTTATTAAGTTTGGCGATGCCAAAATCGACAATTTTAATAGCCCCAGGCGGCTCAGCCATAAGCATTATGTTGGCCGGCTTAATGTCGCGGTGAATAATGCCGCGATCGTGGGCATAGGATAAGCCAGCGCAGACTTGACGGAATATTGGCAGGGCCTGCTCGACGGTGAGAACATCTTCTTGGTCAAGATAGTCGGCCAGTGATTGCCCCAGTAAAAGGTCCATCGTGTAGTAGGGAACGCCGTCTTGGGTTTTACCCATGTCGTAAATTTTGACTATATTGGCATGATCTAGCCTGGCAATGGCCTGAGCTTCGGTTTGAAAACGGCGCCAGATTATTTCAGTGATGTGCTCGGTTCTTAACACCTTTAAGGCTAGTTCTTTGGCCATGAGCAGATGCTCAACGCGATAGACAAAGCCCATGCCGCCCTGACCAAGAAAATCGATGATTTTGTAAGTGCCACCCAGTACTTCGCCAGGGGCATATCTGCCATTGGCCGGCTGGCCACCGGCTAATCGCTCACTGAGCACAGTCTTATTGTGTTCGCTGTTATCCAAAATTGATTGTTTCCCCCAGCCTCTTATTCCCGGCTAAGAAGAAAATGCATGTGCCGATGCTGGTTAAAAAGAGAGGTTACTGTCTTTGTATACGGCTTTACCGTCTATCAGAGTTAAGATAACTTTGGCGCTGGCGATTTCACTTTTGGGCAGTTCGAAAATGTTTTTGTCTAGCATAACCAGGTCGGCGCATTTGCCGACTTCTAGGCTGCCAGTTAGCTTCTCTGAGTGATTGACGTAGGCACCGCCGGTGGTGTAGGCTTTGGCGATATCGTCGAGATCTAGCGCTTCTGTGGCGTTTAGAGGCGCTTCTATCGTGCCGCCGCTGTTTTGTTTGGGTGCCTGCCTTGTCACCGCTGTTTGCATGGCCTCAAGAGGGTTAAGAGTCGAAACTGTCCAGTCTGAGCCGGCTGCTAGTCTGGCGCCAGCTTGTTTCAGGCTGTTGAAGGGATAGACTCTGGCCATGCGCTCGCTGCCTAACAGTGGCGCCGTCAGATCTTTGATGTATGGGTCTTGGTACGCCCAGGCCGCCTGACAGTTAGCTGTTACATTGAGCGCGGCAAAGCGTTTTAGATCGACCGGGGCCACTAATTGCAAGTGGGCGATTTGGTGGCGTAAATCGCGTCCTTTTGGCGCCGCTTCAATGGCATCAAGTGCAGCTCTAACAGCACCATCGCCAATGGCATGAATATGTATTTGAAAACCGCGCTTCGCTAACTCTTTGACCATGACTTTTAGTTCTTCAGGGGAAAAGTTTAGTGACTGTTTTTTGCTATTGTTTTTTGTTTGATCGCTGTAAGGCTCTAGTAAAGCGGCTGTATGTGATTCGATTACGCCATCGGCAAAAATCTTGGCGCTGTGAGCGCTGAGTCGCCCGTATTTCGAGTACTTCTTTGCTGCTGCATCGATCTTCTTATAAGCAACTGGTGTCATTGTGCCAGTGTGCAGGGCTGCTACGACTTTGAGATTGAGCCGGTTGTGCTTGGCCAGGTCATAGTAAGCCGTGATTACTTCAGTGTTAGCGTGGGCCTCTTGGGCTGAAGTGATACCAAATGAGTTGGCCAAACTAATTGCCTTTGCTAGAGCGTCGCTGCGGTCTTGCAAAGACAAAACAGGTAACACTTTTTGCGCTAAAGCCAGGGCGCCTTCGCGTAGACAGCCACTTGGCGCTCCCTTCGAGTCAAGCTCGATGATGCCACCGCAGGTGGTTTTGGTCTCACTGGTCACTTTGGCCATTTGCAGAGCCTTGCTATTTAACCAGGCTGAATGCCCGTCTTCGGCGTAGACAAGTATGGGCCGCTCGGCAGAAACTTGATCTAGAATATGACAGTCAAGTGGCTCTTTCGCTATGGCAGGTAGAGGCAGTCCGGCTGCTAATATCCATTTGTCAGAGGGGTTTTCGCCTTTCCATTTTTGCAAGAGAGCAAGCACGTCGTCTCTACTTTTGGCTGAGTTCAAGCGGCA
Organism: Obscuribacteraceae bacterium (SeqCode); assembly: GCA_044378815.1. Classification (GTDB taxonomy): domain Bacteria; phylum Cyanobacteriota; class Vampirovibrionia; order Obscuribacterales; family Obscuribacteraceae. The sequence continues at coordinate 80,372 of JBIPOV010000005.1, forward strand.
CTGCAATAGTTCGGCGCCACCTTCGGCCAGATGCACATGACTGTCGTGAAAGCCGGGCATGATCAGCTTTGTATTGGCATCAAAAATTTTGGTTGCCGGGCCGGCTAATTTCAGGGCCTCTTCGTTGCTACCGATTTGAGCAATTTGGCCGTTGCGAATTGCAAGCGCGCTTTGCCACTGAGGTTGCGCGCTGGTATAGATCTTGGCATTGGTGATGATCAAATCGGCCTGTGTAGAGTCGCTTCTTGTTGGCTTAGCCAGGGCTGGTTGTTGTGAAAGATTGTTAGTGGCGCCTAGAAGGGCCAGACAGAGAGCCAGTTTAAGGCCGCTTGGCGCGATTTGAGGCAGCCGCATAAAAGTGTTTTCCTGCACAGTCGTCTTCCTGCAATTACTACTGCGATAGTTCTAGTCGCTTTAGTTCTAGCAACTATTAAGGTGCAGGGCAATAGAGACTGTTCTTGTAGCTCTCGCTCTATAGCAAATTTCAACTAGTGATTTTCGGCTAAATAAGCGCTTTTGAGCGCTACGTAGGCGATAACGCCGTAGATGGCAAAGAGAATGAGAAATCCAATCAGTGGAAATTTCATTGCCACTTTGAAGAACGGACGAATTAGCATGTCAAAGAGGACAATTCCGGTAGCAGCACTCATTGAGGAAACCTGTTGTTCTAGTCGTTTGTTGATAGATATCAGCATGGGGCCGTCAGGTTAAGCTCTGGTTAAGGGCTTGCTTTGTCGTACGAAATATTGCGAGATACTCTTAGTTAGCTAGCTTTGATGCCGCTAACAAGGATATCGACACAGGTCTGTAGTCGTTCGACGAGAGAGTCTTCGCAGCCTAGTTGTAACCATGACATTTTTTCGCTGAAGCTCATTAGCGCAAGATAACGGCCAATACGTTTGGCATCGATGTCGGCCCGTAGTTCTCCGCTCTCAATGCCCCGTTCCAAAATGTCGATCATGGCTTGGGTTGCGGGGCATTCGTTTTCTCCATCGGCAGGCGAGCAGGTGCCAAGTGGTAAGGTCTTCTCTGTGAGAAGTACTTTGAATAAGTCACTGTTTTCTTCAGTCCAGCGGCCTAGGTCGCTTGCTAAATTCTTGAGAGTGGCGACAGCCCCGGCATTTTTGTGTTCTGGTTGATTAATACGCGCTAAAGCGCTTTCTAGCACACGGTTGTGCAGACCGGTTAGAAGATCTTCTTTGGCTTTGAAATAGCCGTAGAAAGTGACTTTTGAAACTTGGGCGAAGTCTGCTATTTGATCGACTGTGGTTTCTCCATAGCCGCGCTCACGAAATAGTTTTTCGGCGGCATTGAGCAAGCTCTCTTTTGTACTGGCTTTCTTCTTCTCGCGCAGACCAGGCACTTTGAATCTCCCACTGAGGACATTTTAACCCTGAAGGTTATCTTACTATGGTACATTTCTTTACTGCGGTAAAGAAATTTCTAATTGCTCATGTATCAGGCTGGCGAAGCATATCTTATGCAATTTTATTCGACATGTTGTTAGTTCCGGTCAACTGACACCGGGTCAGGGTCTGGAAATTTTCATAACATAGCTTTCCATTTAGTTAGCAACTTGTCGATATCAACTAAACTAAGGTTGGCTCTTTGAGCTGACTAATGTCAAAGGAAACCCACTGTGAGAATTCAAACCTCTCAACTTTTGCAATATTCCAGCTGTTTAGCTTCAGTTATTGGTTTTGCCCTGATGCCATTGACGCTCTCTGGCTGTCAGCGTGAGGAGTCGCAGGGGGAAGAACCGCCACGGGCTACTCCAGTGAAGATTGCAGTGGTTATGTCTAAGCCAATTAGTGAAACTTCGACCTATGTTGGCACACTGAAATGCCGTAAATCAGTGACTATTCGGCCTCGGGTGTCTGGCTATCTCACTCAAATTTATGTACGCTCCGGCGATATTGTTAAGGCCGGCTCGCTTTTATTAGAAGTTGATCCAGCTAAAGAGCAAGAAGCACTCAATACTCAGTTAGCTTCGCTAGAATCAAACAAGGCTGAGAAAACCAGTGCTGAAGAGAAATTGCGTTCTCTGAAAGCCGATCGCACAGCCAAAGTAGCTAATTTAGAATTTGCTCGCAGCCAACATCAGCGCTATTCCGACTTGAGCAAAGAAGGGGCTGTTGCTCAGGAAAGCGTTGATCAGTACTCTAATCAGCTTAAGGCCGCCGAGGCCGATTTAAATTCGATCGATGCTCAGATTCGCTCGCAAGAAGCAGTCATTAATAAGTCAAGCAGACTGCTGCAGCAGAGTGCATCGCAGACGAAACAAGAACGGTTGCAGTTAGCCTATCACCATGTGCTGTCTCCATTCGCTGGTGTTGTCGGTGACATTCCAGTTAAGCTGGGTCAATATGTCGAACCGTCCAGCGACCTTACTACTATTGATCAAAGCCGCCCCTTAGAAGTCTATGTCTATGTGCCAGCAGAACAAGCCTCGCGCTTACGCAAAGGCATGTCGATGAACATGATCGATAGCGACGGTAAATCTTTGGGTGACTGCTCTATTTTCTTCATCTCCCCTCAGGTCGATGATCGCAATCAGTCAGTGCTAGTTAAGGCTTTGTTCGCCAATGAGGCCGAACAACTGCGTTCTAACCAACAAGTGACAACCAAAATTGTTTGGGAAACTAAACAACGGTTGATGGTACCAACTAATTCAGTCACGCATATTAGCGGTCAAGATTTTGTCTTTTTGGCAGCCGAAGAAAAGCCGGGCAGTGGTTTCTATGTTGCTAAACAAAGACCGGTGCAGCTTGGCGACATTTACGAGAACAACTATGTTGTGCAAGGCGGGCTGAAAGGTTCTGAGCAGATCGTTGTTTCTAATGTGCAGAATCTCTACGAAGGGGCTGCCCTGGCTGCAGGTAAGTAATGTTTGTTGATTTCTTCATTCGTCGGCCAATCTTCGCCACAGTTTGTGCCCTGATTATTATTCTGGCTGGGGTCGTCAGCATTCCGACTTTGCCTTTGGCTGAGTATCCAGACATTTCACCGCCAAAAGTTTCGGTCACCTCTACATATACTGGTGCTTCTGCCGAAGTTGTGGAATCGGCCGTAACGACGCCGCTTGAGCAAGCCATTAACGGTGCTCAGAGCATCAAATATATTACTTCTACCAGTGGTAATGACGGTACTTCCACAATCAATATCAATTTCGATCTGGGCCGCGATGTTGACCTTGCTGCTGTTGACGTGCAGAGCCGTATCTCATCGGCTCAGGGCCGCTTGCCAGAAGAGGTGAAGCGAACCGGTGTCACTGTTGCCAAAGTCTCTAACTCGTTTGTTCTTGCTATCGGTATTCTTACGCCCGATGACCGCTACTCTAGCCAGTTTCTAAGCAACTATGCCGATGTCTACATCAAAGATGCCCTTAAACGCGTAAAAGGCGTGGGCGATGTGCGTATCTTTGGCGAACGCAAATACTCAATGCGCATCTGGCTAGACCCGACAAAGTTGGTAAATAAAGGTGTCACCCCGCAAGACGTAGTAGCTGCCATAGCCGAGCAGAACGTCCAAGTAGCGGCCGGTCAAATTGGCCAGGCCCCACTGCCTCCTGGTCAGCTTTTCCAAATGAGCATCAGGGCTCAAGGTCGCCTCAAGAATGCGGAAGAGTTCGAGAATATAATTATTCGCAACGGCTCAGATGGCCAGCTTGTGCGGCTCAAAGACGTTGGGCGGGCCGAGCTTGGTGCTGAAGATTATGGCAATGTGGTGCGCTTTAGAGGTAAGGAAGCTGTCGGTATCGGTGTATTCCAAAGACCTGGCTCTAATGCTCTTGAGATAGCTAGTGGTGTTCGGGCTGAGATGGATCGCTTGGCTAAGCGTTTCCCTCCAGGGATGAAGCATGAGTTTGCTTTTGATACTACCCTGTCGGTTCGTGAGTCAATCAAAGAAGTATTGATAACCTTAGCTCAAGCTATTGGCCTAGTGGTGCTAGTTATATTCGTCTTCTTGCAGAGCTGGCGCTCGACTCTCATTCCTGTGATCACCATTCCAGTTTCACTGATTGGTACTTTCGCCGTGATGAAGGTGCTCGACTTTTCTATTAATACTCTGACCTTGTTTGGTATCACCCTTGCTACCGGATTAGTGGTTGACGATGCCATTGTCGTCATCGAAAATATCACGCGTTTCATCAATGAGAAGCACATGCCGGCCCGGGAGGCCGCTTCTGCTGCTATGGCTGAAGTGACTGGTGCTGTAATTGCCATATCACTGGTGCTCGGCGCTGTGTTCGTGCCAGTGGCGTTCTTCCCTGGTACCACCGGGCAACTCTATAAACAGTTTGCTTTAACCATTGCCATTTCGGTTGCTATTTCTACTTTCAATGCCCTCACCTTAACCCCGGCCCTGTCAGCTTTATGGCTGAAAGAAGGTGCTCATGGGGGAGGTAAATTCTTTAGGCCGATCAACTGGGTGATTGACTCAACCCGTAATTTTTACACAGCAACTTTGGCTCTGGTACTCAAAGTTAAGCCCCTTGTGCTGATTGTCTTTACACTCTTGATTGGTGGCACCTATTGGCTTTCAAAGGAAGTACCAACGGCTTTCATCCCTAATGAAGATGTGGGCTATTTCATTGTTATTTTGCAAGCCCCTGAGGGCGTTTCAGTTAACTACACCTTGAATGTTTTGAAGAAACTAGAGAAAGAGCTTGATCACTGCCCGGAGATTGTCTCGTCCTTTGGTATTGCGGGCTTTAGCTTCTCCGGCACAAACCCCAACAATGGCATTGTTTTCTGCAGTCTTAAACCCTGGCATGACCGCCACGGCGAGGAACACAGTCTCGGTGGCATCATAAACCGCCTGCGTGGTCCTTTTGGCGCTATCACTGAGGCTATGGTTATACCAGTCAATCCGCCTGCTATTCAGGGCCTGGGCAACTTTGGTGGCTTTGCTTTTGAATTGCAAGACCTTTATGGTACTGATATCAGTCGCTTAGCCCAGACTACTATGCAAGTGATGATGCAGGGCAATCAAGACAAACAGTTGCGTGGTGTCTTCTCTACCTTTACCGCCAGCAGCCCTCAGCTCATTGCCGAAGTGCTGCGGGACAAAGCCAGGGCCATGAACATTTTGATTGGCGATATTTTCAGCACTTTGCAGATATTTCTTGGCTCACAGTACGTCAACGACTTTGATTTGGGCAATCGCATCTACCGTGTTTATGTGCAGGCCGATGCCCTATTTAGAGCGAATCCACGCAACATCGACGAGTTTTATGTGCGTTCTCAGACTGGCCAGATGGTGCGCATGAGTAACCTTGTCAAAATCGAGCGCACAACAGCAGCACAGACTATTAATCACTACAATCTCTTCCGTTCGGCCGAAGTTAATGGTTCAACCGCGCCTGGAGTTAGCTCTGGTCAGGCGATTGCGGCGATGGAGAGCCTGGCCAAGCGCGTTTTGCCACAAGGCATGAGCTATGAGTGGTCTGGTATTTCACTAGAAGAAAAAGAAAGCGGCCCTCAGGGTACTATTTTGTTTGTGCTCGGCATCATTGTAGTGTTCTTGGTACTGGCGGCTCAGTATGAGAGCTTTGTCGACCCTGTCATTATTCTGTTGTCTGTGCCCCTAGCGATGATGGGGGCGCTTTTAGCTCAGTATTTGCGCCATCTAGATAATGATGTTTTCTGTCAAATAGGACTAGTGATGCTGGTTGGCCTCGCCAGCAAGAACGCCATTCTTATTGTTGAGTTTGCCAATCATCTGAAGCTATCGGGTTTGAGCCCTGAAGAAGCAGTTAAAGGTGCTTGCGAAACTCGCTTTCGACCTATTCTAATGACCTCCCTGGCCTTTGTTTCGGGCATTCTTCCCCTAGTCTTTGCTACAGGCGCAGGGGCCGCCAGCAGGCATTCGCTGGGTACCGCGGTCTGCGGCGGTATGATTTTCTCGACAGTTTTGAGCTTGTATATTGTGCCCGTGATTTATCTTACGGTCGGAGCCATACGGGAGAAAATGGTGGGTCGCAAAGATAGGTCTGAGGATAAGGGACCTGTGGCCAGTGGACCTCCGGCTGATGCGCATACCCATGGGGGGGTTGAGCTTGGGGCTAAAGGGCATAGCGAAGAAAGCCCAGGTCTCTAAAAAAATAATTTTTGCAATTGAACTTTTTTGAAAGAGCTAGCGTATTAGTAGTCAATCAGGTTCTTTTGCTGCTTTGAGGTTTCGATGAAAGTTTTTTCTTCGCTTACTATGGTCACTGCTATAACTGCTGCCACAAGCTTGGCTCTGCCGGCTCTGTTGCCTTTCTCTCTGCTTGTTGACGGCGCAGGGGCTAGCAGGCCCCTCGTCTTGGCCGCTGATGCCGCAGAGAGCGATAACAGTGACCAGATCAGCCATGTGCTCAATCGGCTTACCTACGGCCCCCGTCCTGGTGACTTTGAGAAAGTACGCAGCCTTGGCGTGCAGCGGTTTATACAGGCCCAGCTGAACCCAACAAGTATTGCTGAGTCGCCCAAGGTTATTGCTCAGCTTGAGCGCTCTGCTTCTGTTAGAACCGTTCCATCTAGTCAGCTTTTGCAGCAGTTTCAGGCGGCGAAGCAAGAGCGCAAGGCAGCTAAGAATCAGAACGGTGGAGGAAAAGGGGCTGCTAAGGGCACTAAGCTTGCAGCTGCAAATGGTGGAGCTGTAATAAAGGAATTTGGCAAGAAGAGGGGGAAAACTCTCAATGGCGACGTTAATCTGCGCAACGAAATTGAATCAGGAGTAATTGAAACCAAAATAGTACGGGCCGTAGAAAGCCCCAGGCAGCTTAACGAAATGATGGCTGATTTTTGGTTTAATCATTTCAATATTTCGATTGGTAAGGGTGTAGATAAGGTTTTGATTGGACCCTACGAAGAGCAGGCCATCCGCCCCTATTTGCTTGGTAATTTTCGCGATATTTTGGGCGCCACCATGCACCATCCGGCCATGATGTTTTATCTCGATAATGCTCAGAATACTAAAGCGGGCTACCAATCGAGAAACCCTAAGAATAAGAAGAACGGCCTCAATGAAAACTATGCCCGTGAGCTTCTTGAGCTGCATACGCTGGGCGTTGATGGCGGTTACACACAAAAAGATGTGATGGAGTTGGCGCGGGTGCTCACCGGTTGGGGTATGCCTGGTGGCCGTAAAATTTCCGCTGGCGGTGCTTACTGGGCCTCGTTTGACGAGCAGCGCCATGACTTCGGTGACAAAGTAGTTCTTGGCCAAACAATCAAGGGCAGTGGGCCCAAAGAAATTGAAGAAGTACTAGACATGCTCGCCCGCCATAACTCTACGGCTCATCATCTGAGCTTCAAGCTGGCTCAGTATTTCGTTGATGATAATCCGCCTGCTGCGCTGGTAGAGAAATTATCAAGCAGCTACCTGCAATCTGGCGGCAACATCAAAAGTGTTCTCAATACTTTGTTTTCTAGTCAAGAATTCTGGGACACCAAATATCAGAATAGTAAGTTCAAGAGCCCGTTTCACTATCTAGTCTCTTCTTTGCGCTCTACTGGTGCTACCGTTCGTCAGCCTAAGCAGCTGGCAGCTTTCCTTAAGACGCAAGGGCAGCCGCTCTATGCCTGTTTGACGCCTGATGGTTATAAAAATACGAAAGAGGCCTGGTTGAACCCAGATGGTCTACTTAAGCGTATGGATTTTGCCCTGCGCCTTGCTGGGTCTGCTGGCGCTGCCGATTATCAATCTGTTCTAGGCACTGTAAATGGTGGCAAGCTTTCGCCCCAAACCAGACAAGCGATCGACAAAGCTCCGCCTGACCAACGAGTTGCTGCATTAATTGGTAGCCCTGAATTTATGAATTATTGAGGAGTATAAAATGAATCGTCGCGACTTTCTCAAAGCAGCTCTGCTCTCTCCATTAGTTTTCCCTTTGCTCGGCCAACAAGGCTGGGCCTATAGAAATGCCAATGAAGACTTTGGGGCGCAAAAGCTTATTGTCGTACTTCTGCGCGGGGGCATCGATGGCTTAAATGTTGTGGCACCATACGGAGATAATCGCTATAAGCAAATCAGACCTACCATAGGCATGTCGCGCTCCTCCGGTTTGATTGACCTTGATGGCTATTGGGGCATGCACCCCTCCCTGGCACCGCTTAGTCCGCTTTGGGCTAATCATTCGTTGGCATTTGTTCATGCTTGTGGTTCACCTGATAAGACTCGCAGCCACTTTGATGCTCAAGACTATATGGAGTCGGGTGTGCCCGGTCAGAAAGCAACAAGTACAGGTTGGATGAACCGGCTGGTGGGGCAGTTGCCTTCAAAGAATTCAGCCTTGCAAGCAATTAGCATAGGGCCGGTCTTGCCGCGCATCTTTGCCGGACCCAGTAGCATTGCTACTATTGCCAAGTCTGGTAACTCTGGTGGCAAAGGAGGTGGTAAAGCGGGAAGGAGAATGGGGCGGCACTTGCAAAGTCAAGCAAGTGGCACTGTTCCTAGCGTTTTCACCGCTATGTATGGCGGTCGCAATGATGATATGTCTAAAGCTTTTGCTTCAGGAAAGTCTGCTCGCAGTAAGGTCGATGCCATCATGACCGAGGCGGCCGCTGAGCCACAAGAAGAAATGGCAGCAATGACGAAGGAGCAGATTATTGCTAATCGCGGCGCTTTAACGCCAAAGTCTTCCCCTGAATTTGGCAAGCAGTTGGCCACCCTCTTTACGAAAGACCCGACAGTGCAAGTGGCTTTTATTGATTTTGGTGGCTGGGATACACACGTGCGTGAAGGGGCAGAGCAGGGGCAGTTGGCTAATCTTTTGCAGCCGTTGGCAGGCGGGCTAGCTGATCTAGTACGCGGTCTTGGAGCGGTTTATAACAACACTACAATTGTGGTTATGTCTGAGTTTGGTCGAACGGCTAGAGAGAATGGCAATGGCGGCACAGATCATGGCCACGGTAATGCCATGTGGTTGATGGGGGGCAGTGTGCCTGGTGGTAAGGTTTACGGACGCTTTGGTGGACTAGCCGACAATCAGCTCAACGAAGCACGCGACTTGCCTACCTCAACTGATTTTCGAGCGGTTATTAGTTCTGTTGTAAGCAGCCGTCTGGGCCTTTCCGCTAAACAGATGGCAGTGGTTTTTCCTGGTTATCAATTTACTGGCAATCCCTTTATTCAAGGGTAATGGAGAATAAGAATGAAATTTCAAAAGACACTGCTTGCCCTTAGTTTGCTTCTAACTTGTTTCGCTCCACCTGGTGCCATAGCACAAGGTAATAATGACTACGCGCCAAGCAGCTCAGTGCCGCAGGAAACACCGGCTTCGCTGCCGCCTCCAGGGCTTGAGGCTGCCAGCACAGGTAGCTCGCCTGTCGGTGGCCAAGGTAAAGGTCATAAAGGCAAAGGTCATAAAGGTAAAGGGCACAAGGGTAAAGGCCAGGGCGGCAATCCGCAAAAACGGCAACAGATGATGGCTCGGCTTGATACCAATGGCGATGGCATGATTGATGATGGTGAGAAAGCTGCGGCTCAGGCCAAACGGGCGCAGCGTAAAGCTAGCGGCGGTGCTTCTGGCGGTAAAGGTAAGCATGGTAGTCAGGATCCCGCTGCCAAGGCTGCCAGAAAGCAAAAAATGATGGCTCGCTTTGACACTAATGGTGATGGTCAGCTTGACTCTAACGAAAAAGCTGCCCTGGAGGCCTTCCGGCAGCAGCGACGCCAGCAAAGAATGCAACGTCAAGGCGGTGGTGGCGCTCCCCAGTGATGTCAGGGCGGTCTTTAGTGCTTAGAGCGCTCGATGTCTTTGTTATAGGCTCGTTTGTTTCCTAGCATTTTGAATGCCTGCGCGCGGTTCCAATAAAAACTGCTGTTCTTGCTGTCTAGCTTAATCGCTCGATCAAAGTCGCGAATAGCCTCTTTGCTGGCGCCGATATTGCTGTAGGCACAGCCTCTGTTGTTGAGGGCTGCAGCGCTTTTGGGGTTAACTTTGAGTGATTGACTAAAATCTTCAATGGCCTTTTGCTCGTTTCCTAGTTGACTCCATGTGCGGCCGCGATTGTTGAAGGCGATGGCGTAGTTGGGATTGAGTTCGATGGCTCGGTTGAAGTCAGCAAGGGCGCGCTTGTATTGGCGCAATTGCTGCAAGGCGTAGCCTCTATTGTGTAGGGCTTCAAAGTTGGCAGGAGTTTCTTCGAGAATGAGATCGTATAGTTCTACAGCCTTGCTCCAGCTCTCGCTGTCTAAGGCTTGCTGAGCGCTGTTTAGTGCACCATCCATAGGTGTTATGGCTGCTGGGCTTGGCGCCGCTACGGAGGCGACATCTTCTGCTGTGCCAAGAACACCATTTGGCGCGCTGTTCTGCGCTGCAATTGCTGTCTGCGCCAGGCTAAGAGTGGCCCAACAGGCCAACAATTTCGAGGTGCGGGCGAACATTGTAGAGAGCGTAATGACAGTCCTTCCTGAAATTCAAACAGTTACTACCCCAAAAGTATATCGTTTTCCGAGTCTTTGCCGTCCTTCCGGAGTAAGCTCAATCGCACACAGATGAGTTAGCTGCATCAGCTTGGAAACCGCTTTCGAGTGCCGTCTTTGCAACTGTTCTTTACTCTTGGCGCCGCTATAAGAAGTGTGGATTGGGCGGTTTTTTGCAGCGATGGCAAGTGGGCCGGCTGGCGCTTGGCTTCCTCTGCGATGAAAGCTTCTCCCAGGTTAGCACTATCGCTTGACAGCAAAATAATCGAAAGCTTACCTAGAAAAATCAGGACATCGCCTATTTACCCTGTTTTTAACTGTCTGAAGTTGTTAGAAAAAAGCGTATTTCTTTTCTTCTCTATAAACACTCGAATCAAGCAAACAGTAAAAATATTTAGCTTTCACCTTTAGCCAACTTACACAGTGTCTGTGTTGTTGATGGCTTGAGATGCTGAGCTAAGTGTTCGTTTGGATTTAGTCGAGATAACAAAGTATTGGCTGCGCCTGCAGCTAGTCGCTAACCACAGGAGACCCATCATGTGGAATCCCTTCAGATTTTTCTTTGTCAAACAGGATTTGCCCGCCGATTCCAAAGACACAGATTCTTATTTCGAAAAGCTGATCAAATACATTCCGGCTGACATCGTCGCTGCCTGGCTTGCCATTGATGGCATCCTCAAGGAGCAGGCAACCAATCCGCTCTGGCTGGTGTGGTCTGTTTTCGCTTTTCTCACCTGCCTCACCCCGCTCTATGTCGTCTACATGAAGACCGACCCGCCCGGCTTTCGCCCCACCAAGACTTTTCACTGGATGGCGTCAACTCTGGCTTTTGTTGTCTTTATCTTCGCCCTCGGCGGACCTTTCGCTCTGACGTTCTCCTGGTACAGACCTCTCTACGGCACAGTCGTGCTGATTTTGACGACTTTGCTGCTGCCGCTGTTTGAGCGTTTCTTCACTCGCCAACTGCCTACTATTCCTCCGAAGAAGTGACTGGCGAAGAAATGACTCGACAAAACAACAGGTATGAACCAATGAGACAAGACAATTACCGCGGATTCGAAGACGAGGCTGATGGCTGTGCCGTCTGTCTGCCTTGCCAAACTCGGCCACTCAGGCCGACCACTGCACAAAACGTCAGCACCCTCTTTGGCATTGACGTCTCGCACCACCAGGGCACCATTGACTGGAAGAAAGTCAAAGCTGCTGGTGTTCAGTTCGTCTTCTTGAAGGCGACTGAAGGCGAGACCTATGTCGATAATCTCTATGCCAGCAACCGTGCCGGCGCCAAAGCTGTGGGTATTCCTTGTGGCGCCTATCACTTCTTTCGTCCCAAGGCCTCGCTGACAGCCCAGATTGACAATTTCGTCAAGACTGTGGGCAAGCTTCAGCCTGGCGATTTGCCACCGGTGCTCGACATCGAAGTGCCAGCGGATTGGAAAGACATCGCCATCAAAGTGCGGGTGCAGATGATTCTCGACTGGCTTAGCGCCGTTGAGAAGAAACTGGGCGTCAAGCCGCTGATTTATATCAACAATCCCATGGCACGCGATGAGCTGGCCTCAGCTGCCGCGCTGGGTAACTACAAGCTCTGGCTGGCGCACTACACCGACCGTCCGGCACCACGTGTACCCGCTCCCTGGGCTGGCTGGACATTCTGGCAGTACAGCGAACTCGGCGTTGTCGACGGCGTGCCTTCCCAGAGCTGCGACATGAACCGCTTTGCTGGCACCAATGCCGACCTGCAGCGCTTGCTTGTGCCCGCCAAGGGTGGCCGCATTCGTCGCAAGTTCATCAGCGTCCTCTCGCGCATCTTGCGGGTGTAGCGCTGATGTAGATTCAAAAGGCGTTTCCGATTGGCGGAAATGCAAGAAATAGAAAAACAGAATAGATGAAACTGCTCAAAATCATTGCCATGGCCACTTTGGGCCTGGCTACACTGAGCCCCCTTAGCGCTTGTTCGCCAAGCGAACCCAGCTTACCGACGGGAACCTCTGCAAAGGTGCCTGCGGCCTATTGTGTGCCACTGAGAGTGCCGATTTGGTGATTGCCAAGCCCGGCTCTCGTGTGGAGGTCGAAATCGAATAGGAGCGTTCGCTCTTTAATCTAGTAGCGTAGTCAGGGAAACCTGGCTACGCTACTTTTTGTTTTTGGTCTTGCTACTGTCTGACCTAGTATAAAATGATCGTAGAGATTTTTGATCAACTAAGGGCTGCCACTGCCCTTTTAATTAGACAGTTTGGGTTTGGCGTCTACGCTCGACTTCGGCCCGGCCTAGGTCTGTCAGCATGCATATGCCGTCGCTTGATTTTTCTATCCAGTTATTGCTGAGCAGAAGCTCTTCTGAACTGTTCAATAGGCTTCGCTCAGACTGGCTCAGACGGTTAGAAATTGCCGGGTGCACCACCGGCAGTTGACCATTTCGGTCATAGGCTGTGGACATCAGGGCTTGAGCTAGAGTATCTAAGGTAACGCCTCTCATGTTCTTGGTCTCCTGGTCATTGAAATTTTGTTTGGATTGGCCGAGAGCTAGACTGTTGGGTCAGCCGTTGTTGAGCATATCCGATCGGCCGCTCTCGATATATTTTACTGGTCTAACCTTAGTCAAGTAGTAGCCGCGCCATTGTTCATAAAGGCAATACCGCCGGCGGTATTGCTGTCGCTGCTGCATAAAGCTCTATTGGTTCGCTAAAAATATTGTTGCCACTGCGTTTCGGGCTTTGTTTGAGTATGGCATTCAAAGCCGCTTTGGTTTCGAGACTAGTGGCTCAAAGCAGTTGTGGGGGTGCTGTTTTTTGAGGAGAGGCTTGTAAACCATTGTTGCATGCTTGAATAATTACTATGCAGCTGGAATGATTGGCTCGTCTATCTGTGTTCTTGAACTTAGTCAATAGTGCCAACATACTGTAGGAAGAAATGCGCTTAATAGCAATGCTAATATTGGCTTCAGCTCTGCTTCTTAGCGTTCTCTATGGTGGCTTCATAGCTGGCATAGTTTTTCGTGAACCAGATGTCTGTTTCCTTTTAGCTATGGGGCGCTGGATGGTTCAACACGGGCAGATACCCGGGGTTGATCCTTTTTCTTATACCTATGCGGCTTTCCCTAACGGTAATGCTTATGTTGTCTACCAGTGGCTTTCTGAAGTCATACTTTACGCAGTGCAGGCCTTAGCTGGTGCCATTGCCTTATTGGTTTTTACGGCGATTATTCAAGCAATTACCTTCATTGTCATTCCTCTTAGGTTGTTTTGTCTTGGTGGAAGCAATCTCTTGCTTAGCTCTTTCTTGGTCGCCCTTGTCTCTTTGGCCTCGCTATCGCATCCAAGTGTCCGGCCCGAGATCTTCTCCTTTTTGATGACGGCTGTGCTTTTAGAGCTGTTGGCGCGTCTTTCAAAGCGCGGTCCTGGTCAAACTATTGATTGGTTTTTTGTTTCAGTCGCTTTCATTTTGCAAATTCTTTGGACTAATTTGCACTGTCTCTTTATCTTCTACTTCATTCTGGTTGGCTTCTTTATTTTCTGCCTGGGAAGCTATTCTTTGAGCAAGAAGGAGAAGTTTGATGGTCGCGTCATAACTGCCCTTGTTGCCTTTGCTGCTGGTGCACTGGCGACTCTCGTTAACCCCTATGGTTCTTCTATCTGGCCCTTCACTTTTCTTATGCTTAGCGATCCAATTAATAAGACGATCAACGAGCTTAAACCAATGTCCCTGGCTGTTTTTAGTAATGTTCTCAATTACCCCTGGTTCTTGTTGGCAATTTTGGCGACCGTTATTTTCCTGCTCTCGCTGCGCAAAAAGATAACGTCAGGCGAGCAGTTGTATTTTCAATTATTGACTCCTGCTGCACTGCTTATGTCTTTTCTGGCCGTACGCACTTTTCCCCTTGCTGCTTTGATGATGTCGAGCGCTCTGGCTTTCTCGCCGGTGTTGAGACTGCCTGCCGGTAAACTTGCCCGGCTCGGAAGCGAGTGTCAAGCTGTAATTGCGCCCGTAGGCTTAATGTACTTGCTTTCTATTTCAACTTTTTCTGGCTTTGGTGCTTATTTGCTGGCAGCAAAAATAATTCCACCGACCATCCCCGAAGGAAGTGCCGCTTTCCATCCACCTTTTGACGCAATTAAGTTTTTGCAGCAGCCCTCGAATTTACCTCAGGGAAATCTGTTGAATGATTCCCACTATGGGGCGGTAATGATGTGGCAAATGACAGATTCGCCTAAGCTCTTTGTTGATCCCCGATATTTTCTCTACAACGTTCAACTTATGAATGACTATTGGGATATGCTGCTCTACCGCAATAAGCCTGAAGTTTTACTTGATAAGTACAAAATTTCTTGGGTTTTTCTGCCGGCTTCCAGTGCTCTTGTGCGTGAGCTCTCTGGGCAGCCCGGGTGGAAAGTACTCTATTCGGATAAAGACGCTGCCATTATTTCACGAGAGAAGTGGCAGAAAGAGCCGGGCTTTGCCCCTTAATGGCTATCTATTTACCAAATAGAACTTGGTTAAGTGTAAGATAAGGGCGGCGTTACTCAATTGCTGCAAATGGATAATTTTGAAACTGACAGCTGACAAGGGCTTGAATACTCTTGCGTTTTTCCTATTTCTGTTGGCTGCGGTCTTGCCGGCATCGGCTGAAGGTGGTCAGCGTTTTACTGCGGAGCCATCGGCGGCAGTGGTCCAAAACGGTACTGAGTTTGTCGACAAGCTTTTGCGTAGCGCCACTACCATTGGTGCCTATAGAGTGACTGCTGATCTGGCCATGCAAAAGAAGGGCAAGCTTAGCAAGACAGTGGCTCAATTTACCTTTAAAGCTCCCAGCCTGCTGCGTGTGGATGTCTTGAGCGGCGGTATGAATACTGGAGCGGCTGTGGCTGTTCGTGCCGATGGGGGAATCTGTGCCAAAGGTGGTCCGGCCTTGTTTGGCCTAAAAATGAATCTAGAGAAAGGCTCTCGCCTTCTGCGTCTGCCCAATGGCTTATTAGTAACCGGCTGTGATTTTGCCTCCCTTGTGCGCTGGCTTAAGTTGCAAGCTAAATCTGGTGCCGATGTATCGGTATCGGCGATGCCGCTGAAAATTGATGAACTCTCTAATGTTATCGTTGTTGAGTTGCGAGACAGCGGTCCATTTAGCACTTCGGTGGCACAGCGGGTCTTGGTTGATCCCAGCCGCATGCTGCCTATCGAGTGGATTCTCTTTAAAGAGGGTGCCTTACTCTCTTCTACCAAATTTAGAAATTTAGAGCTATTACCCCAAGTCGATGAATCAATTTTTCAACTTTAGAAACTCCCTCGTTAGATAGTCAGGTATAGAAAGTATGTTATCTCGAACGATCTCAAACCAGTTGCTATCTAAGTTGATGGCCATAAGCTTGTCGCTTTTGGCAGCGATCTTGCCGCCATTGCCTGCTTTTTCACTCGAAGAAAAGAGCGATTCTGATGTGGCCGGTTCAAAAGCAGATATTGCCTCTCAGGCGGAGATGGAAAAGCAATTGGCCTTGCCTTTGGATAATCTTGAAGACATTGGCTACACTTTGCAGCGTGTTCAACAGCAAGCAATTGATTTGTATGTTGAAGCAACGCGTAAGCGCAGAGAATCGAAGGTAATTTCTAAGTGTTTAGTAATTCCCCATGAAAAATTACAAGCCGAAAGTCATTACCAACCACTGCGTAAGGCCTGGCTCGTCTTCTTTGTTGGCACCATGGAACCCCTTGTGCAACTGCTTGTACATGACGTCCATGAGGTTGAAGCGCATTTGTCTGAAGTAAAAGTCGTGCATGGCAAGAAAAAGCAGTTTGAGCACGTCTATGCTAAATGGCGCGAAGCAATCACGGGCATTAATCGACATCTCGATGTTTTGGCTGAGCAAATTAATTCTAGTGACCCTAGCAATATTATTGTTGCCACTGAAGCGAGAGAGATTGACCTGGAGATTACTAAGGCCATGCAACTGCGCATGCGGGCCTATGCTATTTTGGCTGAAGCAGGACCGGTGGGTAAAGCTAATTAGTTAGTTCTTTAGAGCTTCTCGCCGAAGGCTAAGCTTAAAGCCCAGATTGCTTTGTTGAATACTCTTGGTGCTGAGAGGCCAGCATTGTACATGCGGCTTTCTTGCTCAGGAATTTGACCAATAGTCAAAAGCTCACGGTCTAGTCGCCAAAAGGCTTCGTAATTGTCAGCTATAACAATTTCGTCTTGCTTCTTGTTCATGGCTGAGGCTTTGCTAAACAGAAGTATAGAAAGTAAGCCAGCTATTAAGCAGTTAAAACCTGATAGTACCGAAAAACCTGCCGCTGCTGGGCCGAAGTATGATTTAGAGAAGAGTTTGAGGTAAATCCAACGGTGGAAAAGCTTGTTGCTCTCAGCGTCAAGGTTCTTAAACTTTGCCACTAGTGCTTTGTCTAAGTTGCTATCACCAAGCATAGGAAGCTTTGTTTTACCGAAGAAAATTGTTTGAATACCGCTGCCAGCATAGCCTTTAAACATTTTTGCAACGACCATAGCGTTGCCGCCTTTTAAGGCTCTATCTTTTTGCATCTGCCAAAGTCTGCTATCGCTGGTTCGTATCGTCGGATAGACAAAGAAGCGATAAAAAAGCATGCGCAGCGTCATAAGTTCTATGCCACTAGGGGTAATGTCTGTTGGCTGTTTTAATTCGGGCGTGAAATCGCTAATTTGGTTCATGTCCGCATTTGCTAGCTTCAGTTTGCGTCCTTGTGTGAGAACCTCAGAACACTGCAATAGTGTTTTTAAGATATTGCAGTCTTCCGGGTGCTCGTCGGCATTGCGAAGGTGCTCTAGAACAATATCAATCATGCGGGCTTCAATTAGTAAGTATTCAGCCCAGCTAATCGTACAGGCGGGGGTCAATGAAACTGTTTCAAATGGGTTGGTGTAGCTTGCTGAGGCACCAGTGGCTATTTCAGCCAGGGTCTTTTCTCTAGCAGCCTTTGCTTCTGGCCGCAATGAAGCATTTTTGTGTTGAATGGCGAGCTTGAAATAATTTTCTAGTTTTTCTCTTTGTTCAGTTAGTGGGTCACCGATATCTCGAACTGAGGCCATGCTGTTGAAGACAACGCCGGTATAGATGCCGGTAGGAGTTTCGGCAAAAGTGTAAGGAAAGATTCTGCAAGTAATCGGTTTTTCGTTTTCGCCTAAATGGCCGTGAATGAAACAAAGATTGTCGATGAGAAAGGGGCAGCTGCCATCATCTTTGGGCGCGGTGTAATGAGGGTAACCGGCTATCCCTTCGGCAAACTCTTTCTCCCGGTGGAAGAAAAGTTCTTTCTTAGCGAGTTCAGGGTGCAATGATTTCCAGTCTGTGTTTTTGACTCGGTCGTAGTCTTCTTCAGTTAGGCCAACCGACCAGCCTGAGCAACAGCGGCCGCAACCCTGACAGCTGTAACGAATGTCTTCTGGAATATGAATGTCTGGTAGTTTTGAGCTGTCACTCATGGCCTTATGTTCCTTTTATTACCGAGCCTGCTATTGGTACCAACTAAAGCCCATGATATGCATTGTTGGTTTAGCTAACAAGATTCCTAATATAGTACCAATGGCGATGATCGGTCCTAGTGGAATCAAACGTTTGCCTGCAGCTTTTACGTCGGTCATATCGACAGTGGCAGAGAGATCAACACCAGCACCCATCGAGGCGAAAGCTAGCCAAAAGGCTCTGTATTGGTCAGGGGGAATGGCTCTCACCATAAAGGCTACTGCCACGATACCGTAAAGCAGGCTAAAGTAGAACATCACCATAAGAAATTTGATTGGCCCTAAGAAAGCGCCAACTGCGGCCATCATTTTTACGTCTCCGAAGTGCATGCGTTTTCCGGGATTGGGGAAAATCATCACAAGCGTTGCCAGGGCCCAACCTAAGCTTGCATCTATAAAGCCTTGAAGGCCGCTGAGATAGGCGTTTAACCCTATGCCTATAAAGGCCGATGGAAAAGTTAGCCAGTTATAGATTTTGCGAGTTTTGAGATCTGTGGCCGCACCAATTATGGTGGCAGTGATGGCCGCTATTTCGGGTAGTGTTAAGTTGAGCAAGTGTAAATATGTTTCTAGATTAGTAAGAGGCGACCAGTTCGATTTCAACTGCCACATCTTTAGGCAACCGAGCAACTTGTACTGTTGCTCTTGCCGGCTTGTGACTACTGAAATATTCCCCGTAGACTTTATTCATCTCGTCAAAATCGTTCATGTCACGCAAAAATACAGTTGTTTTCAAAACATTGCTAAAGCTTGAGCCAGCCGCCTCAAGAATTGCCCTGAGATTATTCATCACTTGTTTGGTTTGTTCGCCAGTGCTGCCTTCAACCAGGGTCATCGTTGCTGGGTTGAGCGGTATTTGGCCAGAAACAAAAACCAAGCCATTGTGCTTGATGGCCTGTGAATATGGTCCGATTGCCTGGGGGGCGTTGTTTGTTGCTACAACTTCTGGGCTAATTACCTCGGGCACGTCCCTCTCCTTTTGAAGCCAATAGAATATTGGGAATATTCTAACTGGTTCGGCCGCAATAGCTGCCAAAAAGAAGTGCTCTTGCCAAGTGAAGGGCTAGCTAAAAGCCGCTGTTGCTGCCACCGGAGCCACCGGCAACGCCACCTAAGAGGCCGCTGTTGACGTTAACTTGACCATTGCTGACCGTGGTGCCAATGCCATTGCCGTTGTCTATTTTTACTGAAGCATTGCCGTTGCCATCGAAACCAATGCCTGTTCTAACGTTGCCTATGCGTGAGTAGACTTGGCCTGTGGAAGGAATTACAGAAAAACTACTATTGTTTCCGATGGTTGTAATGGCATCGTCAAGAGGGGAGGTGAAGGTTGGCGGCATAATTACTTGGCGACCGTAGCCAAAGACTGGTGAAAGTCCAGCGGAGGCTGCGTAGGGTAAGGTCAAATGCCCGAGACCGGTAGTCATAGAGCCTAAGCCTTTTTTTGTGAAGCCGGTTTCGTGACCGTATAGCCTTGATTCACCTGGTGCTTGCCCGGTTTTAAAGCCACGGCGGCCATAATTGCCGCTGGCTCCCATTGACTCCATACCATTGCCTCCACCGTTGACATTGGTGAGGTTCATCGTGCTCATGTCAAAACTCTGTGCCTGAGCCGCTGGGGCAAGATAAGCGATTAGGCCGAGCAGGGCAAGTTGACTAGCAAATTTAGCAAAATTACTTTTACTCATGGCTTATCTACCGTGGTTGTCGTTGATACTTATGTCTACGGACCCTTGCGATACTGTTGGTAGGCTGACTCGGCCTGAAGTGAAGATGCCGCCGCCGTATCTATCAATTAAGTTGTTGACGAAATTATCTGTCCCGTAAATACCTTGATAGTAGCCACCGCCTCTGTTTGAGAAGCCAAAGTCAAAGTGTCTAGCACTGACAGGTAAAGGGCTGTTGTCAACCGAGCTGTTTGAAAGTAAACCAGTTTCGGTTCTGCTCAAGCCAAAGTTTGAGCCCATACCTCTGACTGGATTGCTGCGACTAGTTCTGTTGCTGCTGTAATCACCGTCTGCTCGAAGTGCTTGAGGGCCAGTGATCTCACTGTCGTGATATTGCTCGCCAGTAGCGGCCATGGAGCGTTCAGCTTGACTGCCGCCGACGATGGAGAAACCTGGTCCGCCACCCTGGGGGACGTTAATAACTTGAGGCACATTGGGCATCGAAAGAAACCCTTGCGGGCCATTGGCGCCCATGGTGACACCGCCCACTTGACTGGTGTCGAAACTCTGAGCTGATGCAGGAAGCATGCTGACCAAGCCCGTGCTCAGTGCAGCTAAAGCGAGGCCAGCGGCCTTGCGCGAAATCAAGTTGTAGATATTTGGCATATTGCCACCTGCGAAGGTAACGACGGTTCTCTGTAATTGCATCGTGGTAAAGAGAGAGGCTTAGGCGATTGAATCGTACTTGCTTTCGATTTCAGCTGTCGATTCCAACCGTAGTGGCCCTTCTACCCGATTTACTTCATTTAAGTTATGCCCGCTAAGGCGAGCAATAAATCGGGCTTTGAGATAGAAAGATACTAAGCCTGGCTGACCCTCTTGTCAATAGGGCAAAATAGGTCAGCAATAGGAGATCCATGCTTTATCTTGGTCTGGAATCAAGCTGTGATGAAACAGCCGTAGCAATCGTTGAAGACGGCCGCAAAGTTATTTCTCAGCGGCTAGTCTCTCAAAACGAAGTACACAGTAAGTTTGGCGGTGTCGTGCCAGAAGTTGCTGCTCGTCGACATTTGGAAGTAATTAACGACTTAGTTCAAGAAGTGTTTGACGAAGCTAACGTTGATCCCCGCAGTTTGGCTGGTATTGCTTGCACCACGGGCCCCGGGCTGATTGGCACTTTGCTAGTTGGTCTGTCTTGCGCCAAGGCTCTGTCTTGGTCTTACAATGTGCCACTCTTGTCGGTCGACCACATTTTTGCCCATGTCTGCGCCAACTATATAGACACAACTCTAGAACCTCCGTTTGTTGCCTTAGTTGTTAGCGGAGGGCACACTCAAATTATGTATTTTGAGTCGTATCGACGGGCTAACATTATCGGGCAAACCCTTGATGATGCTTCTGGCGAGGCCTACGACAAGGTAGCTAGACTGTTGGGTTTGGGTTACCCCGGCGGACCGGCGGTAGACAAAGCAGCAGCTAAGGGAAACCCCAGGGCCTTTCACTTCCCGGAGGGTGTTGTGTCTGGCAGCGATTTCAGCTTCAGCGGTCTGAAGACGGCGGTGTTGCGCACTGTGGAAAACCTTAAGGGGGCTGAGCTGCCAGTAGAGGATCTAGCTGCCTCTTTCCAGGATGCTGTTAATCGAGTGCTGTTTCGCAAGACCGTTGCTGTTGCTCGCTCGAAAGGGGTTTCTAAGATTGTCTTAGCCGGCGGTGTGGCTGCCAATAGCGATTTGCGTAAGCGCTTCGAGACCCTTGCTGACATTGAGTTTTTCCGTCCGGCGCCTGCTCTGTGCACTGACAATGCTGTTATGGTCGCTGCCGCAGCCTTTTATAGCGGCGAGCCCGTGCCCCTTTCGGTCAGCGCATACTCGCGACAACGTTAGCTTTTGCGCTTCTTGTCTTGATTTTATTCGTTTTGGTAACAAAGGGTAATGCCATATTTCTATGGTGATTCCCACAGATTGGCCTATTGTGATAGCCCTCGTTTGATTAGTCGTGATAGCATGGCTATATTGACCCCTATCGGGTGATGCACTGTATATGCAGTGCTTTTTTTGAGGCTCTGCTAAGGAAACCCCTATATCACAGGTGGCACGCTATGGTTTTCCAGGATAAGGACATAAACTGTCGGGATTGCAACAAGGCTTTTGTCTTCTCAGCTGGAGAGCAAGAGTTCTTCAGTGCTAAAGGCTTGGTAAATGAGCCCAAACGATGTCCTAACTGTCGGATCTTGATGCGTGTGCAGCGAAATGGCGATGATCCTGGCCGTACAGCTGAAGTCGCGTGTGCCGAGTGTGGTTCTCCTACTAGAGTTCCTTTTCAACCTAAAGGTTATAAGCCGGTCTATTGCACTTATTGCTTCCGCACCCGTAAGGCTGATGGCGAAGACGATCAAAAAGACGATACTGACGTCGCTCAAGCCGCAAGCGCTTAGCATTCCGATAGAATTTAAAATTGATTTTTGCTATGTTGCTGTAAAGAGTTGGATTTTGTTTTGAACTTTTTTGGGCGCAATTGCCCATATTTTCAGGCTTTTAAAAAATTAGCTTGTTATTTGGCTAGTTAAGCTGGGCAAGTCAAGTAAACCCTGAAGCAAAGCTTCCATGAATCCATATGTTCTATGTGAAAGTGGGTGCGTATAATAATCGAGTGTTAGTGAAAGCGATTTTGATTGAGTAGCCAAGCGCTTTCAGAGCGAAATTAGGAGCCGCATGCCAGATAATACAGAGCCTTGTCCCAGCTGCGGGCGTCCTACGCCAGTGGGGACTCGCTGCGTCTATTGCGCCACGGTCACAGACCTTGACTTGAAGAGTCTCCAGATAGATTATCTCAAGCAGAGTGATGCCAAGCCTCCTGAAGAGCCCCTGGGCCTGTCGGTCGTGATAGTTGTCGTTAAAACCGGTCAGAAATATACCTTGCGCACTGCCAAAGTGAAAATTGGTCGTGATCCTTCCAATCAGGTAGTTATTCCAGATGACACATTCACCTCTAGGCATCATGCCTGGATCACTTTTGAAGAAGGTGATTTCTGGATTGAAGATCTTGGTTCTACCAATGGTACTTTGCTCAACGGACATCCTGTGGTCAAAAGACAGGTACTTTCTGCCGGCGATAAAGTGAGAGTCGGACACACAGAACTTACATTTGAAGTTGAGAAGAACTGAAACTAAAGGTTAGGGCTTAGGGATGGCTGATGCAGGTGGCGCCAATCGTATTGAGTTAGAGAGTCAAATTCTCTGCTCAGCTTTGCGCACGAGTTGGGCTGAAAATGATTTCAAGGGACAAGTCAAATCTTGTAGCGAGCTCTATCAGCTTTTCCCTGACTTGGTACCTGATTTAAGACCGAATCAGACCGAGATGCCTCGCGATCTGTACACTTTGCTAAACATCGATCGAGACGTTACCCCGTCGGTGGTGGTGGCGGCTTATTTCCGCGTTGCTAAAAAGTTCTTGCGTGAGTCTCTTCCCAAAGAGCAGCGTCTTGAGTACTACCGCATTCTTGATGCTGGTTTTATCCTGCGCAAACCCCGTTTGCGTCTAAGTCATGATTTGATCGTCGGTCGGGCTCAGTTAGTAGACAAGAAGCACATCTCCGATGATGGCACTTTCGAGCTTATGGAGCTAACCGAAGAGCGTCCACCACAGCCAATGATGGTGACTACTCAGCCAATCGTACAGCAGCCATTACCGATGCTAATTGAGTTGCTTAAGGCCGCTCAAATTATTGGATCAGCTGAAGTTCAAGCCTTGACTAATCAAATGCGCAGCTTCCCTGAAGTGCCTGTATCTGATTTGGTTCTCAGCGCTGGCTATGTCAATGAAAACGAAATGAAGTCCTTGCATCTTGCTGAGTTTCTACTAAGTCAAGGAAAAATCGACATCGGTCAGTTCTGTGTGGCTATGTATGACGAGCGCATGTCGGGCATACGTATGGCTGAGTCTTTGCAGGTTCGGGGTTGGTTAGATACTCAAGTTCCCCGTTACGACAAATAGCTTTAGGGCGAAACTGAGTCCCCGACAGCTCTTGAGGGCGGCATGTAACGTCTTTGTCGCTTGCGTAATTTACCCCTTGATTTGTGCCAAAAGTGCTACAATTGCTGGCGCTTGAGAGATAGCCCTAAATATTGTGGCTCAATCATAGCTAGATTAGTGTGTGTTAACGATCATGCTAGAGAACAATCACCCCCGCCATACAGTTAGAGCACAGGGCAACGCGCGCTTTGCTTCGACTACAAATAGCGGTTCGATGTTCTATCGGCCGCTAGATCAAAACTCTACTTTGGCTAAGGATGACTTGTTTGCTAGCGAGAATCTCAAGTACGGTCGCCTATTAAATTATTTGTCTAAGACTGCGTCGCAAGGGGAGAGGCAGCTACTAGATCAAGGCTCAATGGCAGCAGTTGGCTCTAGTTCTACTGGTGCGCAAATGCTTGAGGCTTGGCTCAACTCTGGTAATTTTCCCGACCCAGAAGACGTCGACGGCTTAGAGCAGACTTCCCTCGAAGGCTATTGGCCCAAGACCGACTTTGAAGCTGATGACGATAGTCTTCACTTTGAGCGCGGTCGGCGTGAGGTTGCTGGTCAACATGGTGCCGGCGGACCTGGTGCCTTCTTGCGTGGTATTCGCAATAGCCGCTCATTAGGTAATAAGAGAGTTGCTGATAGCCCTGAATCTGGTATCACGGCATCGATCAAAATGCGTCCCCGGGTGGAAATCAAAGAAAGAAGTAGCGGCCGCGGTAGCGTTGAAACTTTTCCTAGTGGTGCCAAAGTTGTCAAAGACGATATTGGTCGAGTGCAAGAGATTGTCTCTGACCGCGGAGTTTGTGTTGTCCTCGGCTACGACGAGAAAGGTCATCTCTGCTCGTTTGTTCGACATGATCCCAGCGGAGTGGTGCACTCCCAGGGCGAAGTAGATGGAGCTGGGGTTTTGGTGCGTGATGGTCGTGGCAGAGTCAAAGCTCAGGGCGAGTCAATGCAAGTGGACGCCCGTGGTTGTGTCAGCATTACCCGCGAAGATGGTCAGTTCTGGAGTATCGATTTAATTCGCTCGGTTCATACTGAGCGCAGACTTTTGCCTGATGCCAATGGTGATTGGATTGCCATGACAGCTCTTTTCTGTTCTGATGGATTCCGCATGACCACAAGGTTTCGTAAAGTTCAAGCCTTAGAATCAGCGGCTCTCAATCATGCTACGGCGTCAACTCAAAAAGCCGATGCCGGAGCAAATTCTGTCACTTCTTCAACTTCTGCTACCACTTCTTCTCGCACTACTAGGGCCAGCAATTTTGTTGAATCAGACTTTAGTCGTGCTGAAGATTCAGGCACCTACCGCTTCTATGGCAGGGATGGTTCAATCATTGATTTCAATTCAGATAGTGAATTGGAGCAGCTCAAGCCCAAGAATGTTTTACCCCCCGGTAGCAAGCCTGTGCCACCCGCTCATCGCGGAAAACGTCAAGCTGGAACCGCCTGGGAAGCTCTGCGCGAGTATGTTTTTAACTATCTTGCCGCCCTGTAATTGGCAAAAAATATTTTGTGTGGTGACTAGAGGAAGCAATGACGGCAACCAGCGATATAAAATTTGGTACTGATGGTTGGCGAGCAATAATCGCAGACAAGTTTACTTTCGCCAATGTCGAGAAAGTCAGCTATGCAATTGGACATTATCTCACTGAGACTTATCTCGACGGCTCTGCGAACCAAGATATTCCAGTCTTAATTGGTTTTGATACTCGTTTTATGGCTGATCAGTTTGCTGAGCGCGCTGCTCGTGTGCTTATGGCCATGGGCCTCAATGTCAGAGTCGCCAGTCGCGATATTCCCACACCTTGTATTGCCTGGGCCACTCAAGCTGAGATCACCTGCGGTGCCCTGCAATTCACTGCTAGTCACAACCCTCCTGAATACTGCGGCGTCAAGTACATTCCACCATATGCAGGCCCTGCCACTAACGACATTACCGCCAAGATAGTCGACAATCTCAAACATTGCCCCGAGCAAATTGCTCGCTCCAGCGACAGTCTGCAAAAGTTTGATGCTAGCGCACCATATATGGAGGCGGTGAAGAAGCTTGTAAATCTAAAGAAAATCTCTGCCTCCGGCTTGAAAGTAGCTTTTGATGCGCTTTATAGTACTAGTCGTGGTTATATCGATAAAATTTTAGTTGAAGCTGGCATCGAACTAGAGGCCCTGCATGATTTTCGCGATCCACTTTTTGGTGGGGGCATGCCTGAGCCCACCCCACCATACTTGAAAGAGCTTGTGGCCAAGATCAAAGCCGGTACTTTTGATATTGGTATAGCAACAGATGGTGACGCCGATCGCTTTGCCATCATAGACGGGCAGGGCACTTTCTTTTCGCCTAATCAACTGCTTTGCTTACTGACCCGGCATCTTGTCAAAAATCACGGCATGAGTGGTGCCATCGTACGTACTGTAGCTACCAGTCATATGCTCAACCATGTGGCAGAACATTACAAATTGCCATTGATTGAAACACCAGTGGGCTTCAAGTATATTGGCGAAAAGATGCGCACTGAAGACGTTTTGATTGGTGGAGAAGAGTCTGGTGGTGTCTCTATTAAGGGACATATACCTGAAAAAGACGGCATTCTTGCTAATTTGCTAGTGATTGAGATGCTGGCCTATGAGAAGAAACCACTGGCGCAAATCTGGCAAGATTTAGAAAACGAAATTGGTGTCAAGTTTTTCCAGAGACGTGGTGATTTGCATTTAACCAATCAAACTCAGAAACTCTTGCTCGCTCATTTGGCTGATCATCCAATTTCTAAACTAATTGGTGAACCGCTGTACAAAGTTGACAGGGCCGATGGTTTGAAGCTCTATCATGACGCTGACAATTGGCTTTTGATTCGTCCAAGTGGAACTGAGCCAGTCATTCGTGTATCTGGTGAGGGTAGATCTGAACAATTAATTGATTCATTAATGGTTGACTTCAAGAGCCAAATCGACGAAATTCTAAAGGGGTTCAAAGTTGACGCCATGCCACCGGCAAAATCTAAGCACACGGCGGAAGTAATCTAGAACGTGAACGACAGTAGGCCAAGTCTCAAAGCAGTTTCTACGCCTGTTAGCCAGGCGCCTGTTGTGCCGGCACATAAACCTGCAGGTAAACCCGGCATTCTTTCCCGCTTCAGTATTTCAGGGCAGCTTGGCCGCCAGTTAGTAATTATGCTGATCACTTCGGTTGCTATTTATCAGGCTGGTCGTTCAATCGTGGGTTCCTGCCAGCGGCAGGTTTACCTCCATCAGCAGGCTAATGCCCTAAAAGATGGACGGCGTCAGGCCGAAGAAATCAACAAAGAGTTGCGCGACGGGCTTTCCAGTTATCGCTCTTCAACAGGCATTGAGAGACTGGCTCGTGAGCGTCTCAATCTGGCTGGTCCCGACGAAATTGTTATCCGCATAGGCAAATAGAATACGGCGCTTATCTCTCTTGCGGGCTTAAGGCAGCGCTGTTTTGCAGCCAAGTGCCTATGTTATCTTCGACCTTAAACCAAGAAAGTCGCCCTTCTGGGCGACTTTCTAAAGGTTGGAACTAGCCTACAGAAGCAGAGCTAAACGCTTAGTTATTTATCTAACTAGTGCGCGTGATAGCCAGAACGCTCTTACCTGTCTGTAAGTGCTGAGCACTTTGGTTTGCACAGGTACGGTGTTGACGACTGCATGTACACCTGGGGTTACAGGCACTGGTGCAGGGCCAATCATGAGCGGGCCATTAGCAAAGCTGGCCGTAGTTAAAAGTCCGAATCCTAGAGTGGTGGCCAGAACAGCCGCTGATAGTAGACGCTTCTTCATCTTTAGTGTTTATTCCTCCGAACTTTAAAACAGGCGAACTTCAGAACAGGTTTACAAGTCGATATTGCACTTGTGTCTATTACTTATTGGACCACAGCTTTAGGAAAGCTGCTCAAAAATTTGATTTTATAATTCCAGCCAGTAACCGACATCCTTAATATGATGTACCCAGATTGCAGGCTTATTCGGATATTTACCCCTATGATAGAAGATACCCACACTTTCGGACCTTGACAATATACTATCATGTCCTGGAAATATTAGAAGTGGTTAAAAGGGGTTAGTATCCATTAAAGAGATACCGACAGATTATTTGAGTTTCAAGAGGGTGTGGAGTTGTCTGACGTAATCACAATCTTCATGTGTTCGA
Organism: Obscuribacteraceae bacterium (SeqCode); assembly: GCA_044378815.1. Lineage (GTDB taxonomy): Bacteria > Cyanobacteriota > Vampirovibrionia > Obscuribacterales > Obscuribacteraceae. Next base: position 108,132 of record JBIPOV010000005.1, read on the forward strand.
TGCTCGGTCTAATGGCTCACGGAGCAAGAACAAAGAAGTGGCTAGAATGGCTGCTGCGTATATTTATAGGTTGTTTCTTCTTCTCTGCCGGTCTGGCCTACGTTGTAGGAAGCACCGCTGATTCACCTTCTTGGGGTTACCAGGTTAGCGGTTCAATGGGCGTTGCCTGCCTGCTACTGCTATTTTTACCAGCGCGAAAAGTCTTGTCGCGCATTCTTACCTTATTAGACGGGATTGTCTCCCTGCGATTCATCACCGGGCCGGCTCGCCATAAAATGACAATGATGGCCGCCATGGTCAATATTCAAATATTCCAACCCCAGTCTGTTCCTCATATGGTGGGGGCTTTTTGCTATATCGCTACTTTTGGCATGTATCTCGCTAACACCAATTTGGCTAGCGGCTTTCAATTCCCCCAGATTCCCCTTCCTTTTCTTCCCGTGCCTTTAGATCAGCTCTTCTGGTACAACTTCATCGGTCTTGTCGTAGTCTCGATTTGCGGCACCGGCATAATGATTACGCGCAAATGGAAAGCCATGTTTGAGCGCATGGCCTGGGTCAAGCCCACTGGTGTTCAAGTTGGCATTGGCTTGAGTTTGGTGGTCTTTAGCTTCCTTTATGACCTGGTTTGGGCCTTATATACTCACCAGTCGGGCGATATGGCCACTAAAATTTCGGCTTACAACGCCAATACGTTTTCGGCTGGCGTTGCCGGGGGCGGCCCTGCTGGATTTGGCGCCTCAGTCTTTCTCGCCCTGGCCACAGCTATTTGTGCTGGCATAGGTGAAGAGACACTGATTAGAGGAGCCATTCAACCGGTGCTTGGAATATTGCCAGCGGCTTTCTTGCATGGCATCCTGCATGCTCAATTTGCCAATGCACCGATGCTTATTTTGCAAGTTTCGCTGTGGTCATGCTGCATGGGAATCGTTAAACGCTTTACCAATACGACAACCACAATAATTGGTCACGCAGGCTTTAACTTCGTTACCACCTTCTTGTTTGCTTTTAATCCGTAGCTAGCAATCTAAATTGCTTGGGGCTTCATGTCTGCCACCCAGGCATCTAGGGCCATAACTGACTCGGTTAGAGAGAATTTGAGCAAATCTTCTCGCCGTTCGCGGCAATTGAGAATAAAGTCGCCTAGGGCCAGGGCTGCTTCAGCTTTAGTTGCCCCAAGGCCGAGCCTGTGGCAAACAATCATTGAAAGGGTCTGGGCTACGGCTATGGGGCCGTTATCCATGGGATAGGTCTCAAAAATGGCAGTTACAGTTGGCTCTTGGCATAATTCGTCGGCCACCTGAAAAGCTGTATATAGATAGCTTTGAAACCACTCAGGAACTTTAGGACCACATTCTTCGCAAATCATTAGCCAGAGGCCAAGAGTAAGTATCTCTTTGGTTGTGCGGGTGTAGTCGGCGTCGACCACGGCAAATGGCTCGGCCACTGAATTTGCTTTGGCGCCATCGAGGCAGTAGCGCACATAAGAAGCCAAAATATTAGAAGATAGAGCTGCCATCGAGGTTGAGAGAAAAACAGCACGTTCCCAGCCGTCCCGTTCGTCGCTCGGTTGGTAAGGTTCCAGCTCAGTTAATAGATTTGATTGCGAAATTGGCTCTTCCATCCATCCATTTTAATAAATTTCAGCCCTAAACTACGTGTTTTTCCCCATGACACATTGCCTATGGCCTGTCAGACTGATGTTGTCAATCTATGAAAGTCTTCACTAGGGCGGTTCTAAACGCCTAGCTGCTGGGAATAAATAAGTTGACAGCGCCCCCCGCGTTCATAATCTAGTTCATCTTTATCAGTTTCTGAGAATCAGAGGATCATTCCAATGGCCCAAAAAGGCGATGATACATTCAACAAAGATGTTGAAAAGGCAGTAAAAGCTGGCAGCGATTTCTCCCAGGGTGGAGAGCACGCTTATAAAGCACTGATGACTGAGCTTGCTCAAGATCAGAGAAAATACGATCCAGCCAAGTTTGATGAACTGGGCAAGAAAGTGGCGGCTGGTTTAGAAAAGACTGGCCATATTGATGACCACATGCTGCGCTGGAGTCGCGACAACATGGGTCGCTTCGATACGTCTGGTGATGGCGAAGTCGATAAACAAGAGATGAATCCTCGCAACCCCACTGCTGTGTCAGGGTTTGAGCGGGCGATGATGCAACGCTTGCAGAATCAGTACGAAGCTCTGAATAAGTCTGACAGCATTCAACCTCTCATTGGCAGCCGAGATGCTGATGATTCATTTTCGCAAAAGAATTTCAGAAAGCTGGTAGAGGCCCGTGAAAAGCCTATTACAGAGAGTCACGAAGCCCAGCAAAGACAAGAGTTGGCTCAGCGTCAGCTTGATCAGAAAAACAATGTCGTAAGCGCCTTGATGAAAAATGACGGTGATCCTCGCACCTCACTGGCTGCCGTGCTCGATGTTCAAAGAGGCGTGAATCCAGATGGCGAGATTTCTCGCCGTGACATTCGCAAGTTTGTAGAAAACTTCGAAGTGGGCAAAGCCCGCGGAGATCTTGGCTATACTCAAGCCAATTTAGATGCGGCCAAGCTTTTAGATTCGCAGTGGAATGATCCTCTGGGAGTTTCACTTCGTGGTCAGTTTGAGCGTAACAATGGCGGTGGTCATGGTGGCAGCCGCGATATGGTCACCCACGATCGCATTGATCTTAAGCGCATGGCCGAATTGCAGGGTACGACTCTTGACCAGTTATACGCTGCTAACGTCAGCCCTGATATGAACACCGGTAGAAGAGTTGCCTCTGGCCAACCTGTTCGCGATGGTAGCGCTGTCAGAGCCGTTTCTGCTGATGATCAAATCCAAGATAACGCTCCTGCTGATAGACAGCCCGTGCGTCGTGATGTTCAGCAGACCGAAGCTCAAGAATTGGCTCAGCGCCAAGCTGACCAGAAGGGCTTTGTGATCGATGCTCTCATGCAAAACAACGGTGATCCACGAACTTCGCTAGGTGCTGTGCTCGATATTCAGCGGGGTGTCAATCCCGATGGCGACATTTCCCGTCGTGACGTGCGTAAGTTTATTGAGAACTTTGACCAAGGCCAAGCCCGTGGCGATCTAGGCTACACCCAGCGCAATTTAGATGCTGCCAAACTCTTAGATACTCAGTGGGATAGACCGCTTGGTGTGTCTCTGCGTGGCGAGTTTGAGCGAAACGCTGGTCATGGCGACAGAGAAAAACAGACTCATCAGTACCTCAACTTGAAGCGCATGGCGGAGTTGCAAGGCACCACTCTCGACCAGATGTATGCTGCCCATGCCACTGGTGATGTGTCTGGACGCAGACAAGCTGGAGTCACCGATAGAGGTGCTGTCAGACCTGTTTCTGCTGGCGATCAAAGACCTGAGGTTGAATATCCTGGAGATGAAAGACCAGTTAGACGTCCAGCCGATCGTACTGTTGGTCAGCGCCAAGGTGCCAGCGGAGAGACGGTTAGTGATCCAAGCTTGCTAGACAATAGAGGCGAGGCCACTGCCCGGCCTGACAACGGCAGAGCGCCTGCGGAGCGCGCGCCTAGAGATAGGCAGCCTGTAGACCAACCTGCTGGCCGTCGAACCGAAAGAGAGCAAGCAAGAGAAGTAGCTCCTACTGCTAAGCCATTCGAAGCGCCTAAGCCGATTCCAGAGTTAGTCATGCCTGAGATCAAGCTTGACGGCGACCTCGCTAAAACTAGGGAAGCTTTTGCTAAGAGCGCAGCTGAGCACTTCCAAGCTCGGGCTATTTATACCGTACGCCCTGGTCAAGGTTGGGATCGCATTGCTCGTGATGTACTTCGCCAAGAGAAAGACGGTAGCCACGCCAATGAAAGTTTGGTGGTGGCACTGTCTGACCATGTGGCTAAGGGCAATGGTTGGGAAGGTCGTCTTGACCCTGCCAAGATGCTTCACCCTGGTGACCAAGTGCGGGTGATGACAGATGAAGCTGTCAAAGCTCGTACCGAAGAAATGCTCAAGCAATTTGACGCCAAAGTTGAAGAAATGAAAAGAGCGGCTGCTAAACCTACCGAGAATGGCGACCCCGCTTTGTTTGGCGGTAATCGCAATGGCGAAGGTGATGTTGCACCGGCAACCGATCAGGCAAAAGACCCTAAAGCAGCAGCTCCTGATGCCACAGGCGATCCGGCTTTGTTTAATGGAACGCGAACTGGCGAAGGTGAGGTTAAACCGCCGCCTGCTGATGGTTTGCTCCGAGACAGTAATGGCAATGTAGTCAAAGATAGCAGCGGAAATCCAGTTAAAGCCGGCGCTCCAGCCCCAGTTGACGCCACTCAGGGTAAGGTTGAGCCAGCCCCAGCCGCAGCCCCAGTTGATGCCACTAAGGGCAAGGTTGAGCCTGCAGCTCAACCGGCCGGCCGTGATCCTAACCTCAAGGCATCTACTGACTCCGCTGCCCCTGCGGTTGTAGCTGGTAGTGATGTTCCTTCTCCTGGTGATGACTTCGCTGTAACGGCTGTTTCTGCTCAAGCCAAGGCTGATGCTGACTATCAAGCTAAACAGAGAGCTGCCAGTGAACGTCGCTTAGTTCAAGGAAACAATCCATTGGAAACTTTTGAACCGCCTAAACTTTCATAGTCGTGGCAAAAGCTTTGCTTGAATAACAAGTGGAAATTAAAAGGGGCGCTCAGCGTCCCTTTTTTATTGGCTGCCGCTAAGATGTGAAATATGATCAACCAAGTTATCAATGCAGCAAAAGCAAAATTTTCCTTTCTCGCTTTAGCTCTTTTTGCACTCTCGGCTTGTACTGCTCTTCCGGCTCAAGCGGCGCCTAGCCAAACAACTGAAGAATTAGAACAAGCTGTGCGAGAAGATCCCCATAGTTTTTCTGCACGCTTTAAATTAGGTCGAGCAATGATGGATGCTGGGCGCTTTCGTAAGGCTGAGGAGAATTTCTTGGCTTGTACTTTGCTTAATCCAAAAAGTAATTCGGGACGTTTTGGCATGGCCGAAGTCTACGAGCATACTGGTAAATTTGCAGATGCTATCTTGGTTTACAAACAAATACTCAGCCGCCAACCGGTCTCTGAGATTGATCAATATCGCGTGCAATTGGCCATGGAGAGGCTTAGCTACTATCATTCGCTGGGTGATGCTAATTCTCCCCAGTATGTCTTCTCTAACGATTTTTCGGACAAACACGGCTGGAAGAAAAGCGCCTTTCCTCTGAGGGTAGCGATTTGGTCAGATCCGGAGTTGAAAGAATTGAAAGAGCCCTTTCGTCAAGATGTGGTGCGGGCCTTTGAAAGATGGCAGGTAGCTTCTGGTGGCAAAACTACTTTTAATATAGTCTCAGATCAACGCTCGGCCGACATAGTTTGCAAATTGGTGCGCGTAATGCGTGGCTCAAAGCATGGTGCAATAGGCGATAAGGCTGGCGAGACCGCCTTGCAGTGGGATGACAGTAGCGACGATATTGTTAAATGGTCGCGTATCGAAATATTTTGGGATGACCGCTACAACTTAGTTAAGCTTGAGGCCTGTGTCTTGCACGAAGTTGGCCATGCCCTGGGTCTCAACCATTCCAGCAATCCGCACGATATTATGTTCCCCCTGGCCCATCCGCCCTATGCCGCAATCTTGTCTGAGCGCGATAAAAATTCAATCAAAGCTATTTATGCAAACTAGCTTTGGCGAGTGATACTTTTAGAGCTTGAGGAACGTAGAGTTTGGCATTGCTAGTAAGTTTGGCGAATTTGCTGCTATTGGTGCAGTAGGTCAAAATTATTTGGCCTTTGTTTTTTGCCGCATCAGTTAAATATTGAGGGTGAGCTTTGGCGCTGTAGTAAAGCAAATCTGCTGTACTAGGTGTAGGTGCTGGAAATTGATAGACTACAGCTCTTTCGCTCCAGGGGCCTTGCATCTCGTTTGCATGGCGCATGACGATGGCTTTTTTGTCTGGTGGAATATAGAAAGCGAAATATCCAGCCAGGCCTGGAACCTTTGTTACTGTCATTTCTGAGGCGCCATCGTCGAATAGTGTTTCGGGTAGTTCGTAGGATGGCTCCCATTTTTGTGACCACCATTCAAGTTTGTTTAAGTTGAATGGTTCGGCCTTTGCCAGGGGTAGACGAGCCACTACAGCTGGATGTTTGAAAAGATCGAGGGCGACACTGCCATTAGAGCAAAAGAAATAAATATGCTTGTTATCAGCACGGCAAGCCACTCCGTACAATGTGCGCTTGGCGCTAGTGTTGAGCGCTTTGATTTTATAGCGCCATTTGTCTGGTGTATCTTGGGGATTGTCTACGGTCGCTAAATGATCTGTTCGCAGTTCAAACTGAAATGGTGCTGGTAATTTATAGTCAGTGCGCACCGTATGCAAGAAAATGTTGAGCTTGCCATTGCTGATGTAGCCGTCAGCAGGCCAGTAGTAATCGCCTTTATCGAGGCACTTGAAAAAGCCGCTATTTTCTGGCTTTTGATTGATTGGCTTCTGGCCTGAGTAATAAGTGAATTTTCTTGGGCGGCCTTGACTAGCGTCTTCAATTGCCACGGCGTTGTGCACCATCGAGCAATTCGTGCGTTTGTTGTTCTTTACTTGACCAATAAAACTGTCGCCAAAGAGCCATAGGGTGCGTTTAGGGCTCAGTGGAATGCTGTAGGCGGCATCTCCACCTACCCAGTCTGCTTTGCTCGTGGTGTCGTTAACAAAGCTCTTGGTTAGAGCTAGATAGGCTGTGGCTGAAGTGACCTTGTAGGGATTGGCCGGATGATTGGCGATATCGGTGAAAGAGAAGTCTTTGCCTTCGGCTGGTTGCGGCTTTATGCCAGTGGGAGGCCCTACTGCTATAAGGCCAGTTTGGCTAACAAGAAAGACAGCCACGAGGGCTGCCTTTCTTGCAATTCGTCTACTTAGTTTTGCGGACAATATTGTTCTCTCTAGTTTTCTGGTCTGAAGTTTTCGGGATCTTTGTTTTCTGGCTGAGCCAGATCTGTCAATCTGTTGTTTTCAGCATTACTAGGGCCACTGCCTGGGCCAACTTGAGTTAGTCCGGGAAGAAATTCAAGATTGACGATTGGTGGAGTACCAACGAGTTTTCGTTCTGATAACGTGTCGATTTCCTTGTTGATATCAGCTTCGCTCTTGCCCGGTTCTAGAATGTTGACCAGGTCTTTATAGAAGAGAGTCTCTTTTTCCACCAGAGCATGGGCGATTTGATCTAATTCTTTGCGTTTATCTCTGAGCAGGTTGCGGACATTTTGTAAGCAGTCCTCTACAGTTTTTTTGATTTCTAGCTCAATTTCCCGTTCTGTCTCTGGCGAAGCAACTCCCCAACCGTCGTATTGCCCGTGGCCTCGGGCATCACCATGGGCGTGCAAGGTGTTGTATGGGAAAGAGCCCATGCCCCAATTCTTGATCATTCGACGAGCAGTGTTGCCGACATTGATCAAGTCTTGAGAGACACCGCTGGTAGTGGTATCCATGTAGAGCGATTCGGCCACATAACCACCCAGTGAGACTTCGATGTCTACCAGGTAGTCTTGCTTGTTCGCGCCAGAGACAAAGCGGTCTTCTTTCTCTACCGACCACATGTAACCCAGTGCTCGGCCAGTTGGGACAATAGTCACTACCTGGATGCGCTCCTTTCTGTTGCGGAAGTAAGAAACAATTGTGTGACCAGCTTCGTGATAGGCTGTTTCGAAGAGCTCTTTAACGCCGATGTGCTGACTTCTGCTCATGCCGAAGCTTACTCGCTGAATAGCACGAACCATATCAGAGTGCGTGATTTCTACACGCCCTTCACGAATTGCCATTAGGCCTGCCTCGTTTACCATATTGGCTAAATCAGCTCCGGCCTGCAAGAAAGTCATACGAGCAATTTCCATCACTTGCACGTTTGGAGAAACCTTGAATTTTTCCAAATACTTGTTGAGAATTGCTTCTCGACCCTCAAGGTTAGGCAGCGGAACATCAATATGTCTGTCGAATCTACCTGGCCTGAGCAGGGCGCTATCAAGCATATGCATGCTGTTAGTGGCGCCGATGGTGAGAATGTTGGTTTTGCCAAAGCCGTCCATTTCAACAAGAAGCGAGTTTAGTGTCTTGTTGGCGTCTTGAATAGCTCCTCCACCCAAGTCTTCGCCTCGTTTGCCGCCGATTGCATCAATCTCGTCGATGAATACAATGGCTGGTTTGCCACTGCGTCTGGCTCGTTCGTAAACGGCTTTAACTCGATTTGAGCCAACTCCTGCCCACATCGACTGGAAGTCTCCGCCAGAAAGTGAATAGAAGGCGATTCCAGCTTCATTTGCTATGGCCTTGGCTAACATAGTTTTGCCTGTGCCAGGCGGGCCGACTAGCAAAATACCTTTGCTTGGCTTAAGGCCAAATTTCTCAACCAGCTTGATGTTTTTGAGCATAGCGATAACTTCGGCAGCTTCCGCTTTGGCTTCTTCTACCCCCTTAAGGTCATCGAGCTTGACGTCAAGATCTGGCACACGAGAGAGATTCATTCCTGCTACGTTGAGCTTATGACCGGCGGTGATCATTACTTTGTCGATTGCTTCCTCGAGTTCTTCTTCCGTCACCTGGCTCTTGCCCTTGCGCACAGCCAAGATAGCCGCTTCGTTGCAGGTGGCAGCAATATCTGCGCCAGAGAAATTGAATGAAAGTTTGCCTAGCTTTTTCAGGTCCGGTAAAGATGCCAGAGTTATTTGCTTGAGATACTTTTCGAAGATCAAGCTTCTCGATTCGGCATCTGGAACGCCAATGAATACTTTGCGATCAAAGCGACCAGAGCGATAGAATGCAGGATCAAAATCATCTTGCATATTGGTGGCGCCAATGGTGATTACATTACTGCGACCAAGACCATCCAATTCAACCAGTAATTGATTGAGAGAGCCAGTCCGGCTGGCTCCGGTAGGCTCTGGGCCACCAAAAGGACTAGCGTTTATGGCGTCAATTTCGTCGATAAATACGATCGCTGCTGGGCTTTGTCTAGCTTGTGTGTATAGAGCTTTTATACGCTGGGCGCCCATTCCGAAATTGTTTAGATGACTGGCTGACAAGCCATAGAACGGCACTCCGGCTTCGTTGGCTATGGCTTTGGCTAGCATCGATTTACCGACACCGGGTGGGCCGACAAGCAAGACGCCCTTAGGTATCTTCGCCCCGATTTTGCGCAGTTCGTCGCCGCGCTTGAGGAAGTCTACGATTTCAACCAACTCTTGCTTGATGTCATCAATGCCGATTACATCAGAGAATCTAATTGACGGGTCGTGATTGACCAGTTCAACACCAGAGTTAGTCAATGACCGCTCAAGGCCGACAGATACTCTGTCTAACGCCTGCAATATCATGTCGGTGGTGACTTTGTTAGGGTTGCCTGGGCGGCGTGAAATCAACGCTGCTTCATTGACTACGTTTGATATTTCGGCTGGCGAGTAGTTGGCTGTGAGCATTGTCACTTGCTCGTAGTCAATTTCTTGGTCACAGGCGACTTTTGCCAAATAATATTTGAACAGGCCTGATCTTTCTTCTGGTGTTGGCATCTGGAAGTAGATGCGTCTATCCATGCGGCCTGCGCGCATGAGGGCTGGGTCAAGCATGGCATCATTATTGGTGGCACCAATAACCATGATTTTAGAGCCAGAGAATCCGTCCATTTCGGTGAGCAAACAATTAAGAGTCATGTTCATGTCGGCTATGCCACCAAAACCCTGATCTTGGGAGCGTTTTGAACCCATTGATTCAATTTCGTCGATGAACAATATGGCGCGATCGTGTGCTTTTAGTTTACGGAAGAGTGTTTTCAGCTTGAGCACGCCAAGGCCCATGAAGATACCAGCGACGCCACCACCATCAATGACATAAAATGGTACACCGGCTTCGTTAGCAATGGCTCTGGCAAACAGTGTTTTACCAACACCAGGGGGACCTACAAAGAGCATTCCTTTTGGTACTTGGGCGCCAGAGTCTTCGTAGTGCTTTGCTTTTTGAATGATATCGATTACTTCGCGAATTTCTTGCTTGGCTTTGTCGTTGCCAGTCATTTCTTCGAGAGTCTTGGGGGCATTAGGGCTGATGGGTGAATCTTTATAGAGCCACTTAAACCAGCGCTTGCCAATGCTTTTTGGCGCTTTGCTGTCAGCTCTAGGAGGGAGCGGGAAGATCACCGAAAGCATAATGTAGAACTGAATGATAATGAAGAAGGCACCGTAAAGAACGGCCACCACAAGGGTTATCACTGAGTATTTGAGGAAGGCTGGCAGTGATGCAAACGGGTTCCAGTACTGGGCGGTGAGAATCAGTCCCACAGTCCAGAGTATAAGCAGTGTCCAACGAGCCCAGGTTTTCATGATTCTCCGCTTCTCCTAATTGTTGCCCATGCCAGGCGCATCAGCATCTCTGTTCTCATTTTTGTTGTTGACGTCGCCGATATAGCGCAGTTTGCGATATGAATCGACAATTTTTACTTCCGGTATCAAGCCTTCTCTGCGCTTCCAAACTCCAAGGCTAGAGCTGATTACATCAGCCACACCGGCCGGCATTCGACCCGGCGGAAACTTGTAGTTAACGAAGCTAGAAGAGAGAATCATCGCCACAAAGAAGGCGACAGCGTACTTGACCATAATTATTAATCCGTTGGCATATCTAATTCTTGCTTGACCCACTTGGTTAGCTCGGGCTGGGTCATTTCGCCTTTGATACCGTTGATGGCTTTGCCTTCTTTGAATAAGACAAATCCGGGCACTCCTTCTACATCGTAGCGCTCAGCTAGGGTTGTGTTGCTATCCGCATCTACTTTGACTACCCGGACATAGCCTTGAGAGTCAGTGGCCAGCTTATTGAGTATTGGGCTCATGGTCAGGCAGTGGGGGTCGTTTTGCTTATAGAACTGAACGAGCACTGGTAGCTGCGAATCTAGTACCTCGCCTTGAAAGGTGCCGGCGTTAACATCAGTGACCACATCAGCCACCGGAGCGTTGGCAAAGGTCCAACCTGTCGGCGAAAGCGGATTGTCGAAGCCGGCGAGCGTGCAGCTCACCAACAGGGCAATGACAAATCCTATAACCGCTTCTTTCATCTCCAACCTCGTTAGTTCGTTGTTGGGCCTCTAGACCGCAATACATATATATTGGCATAGCCTTAGAAGTTTTACACATTCCCATTACGGAATCACAATAAGTGATTACCCGGATCTTGCTCTTCTGCCTCGATTATTGACTTGGCCTAAAGCGAAACAGGGTGAGCAATGCCCACCCTGTCCTAATGTTTTCAAATTTGGTCTGTCAGGCCTTGGGCCCTAAGATCATTTACCGCGTTCTGGGATAGCCACAGCGTCAATGATGTGGATAACGCCATTGTCGCAAGGAACGTCAGCGGTGGTGACGATACAGCCATCGACCACTACGGTGCCAGACTTGTTGTCAATCATCAAGTCTTCGCCTTGAACAGTTTTGAGCGATCTTCTATCAGCTAAGTCAGCAGCAGAGTACTTGCCTTTGACTACGTGATACTTAAGTACTTCAGCCAAACGCTTAGGGTCATTCATTAGACCTTCGCGGTTTTCTTTGGTCATTCTTGCCCAACCAGCATTTGATGGAGCAAATACTGTGATTGGTCCGTGAATGCGAAGCAAGCCAACAGCGCCAGCTTTTTTCAAAGCAGTAACTGTGGTTGAGCATTCAGGGGTTTTCATGGCAACGTTAGCCGCATCATGTCTGTAGTAATGATGTTTGTGATGACGTTTGCTTTGGTGAGCGGAAGCCTCGGTGGTTGTGCCAACCAGGCCGATTCCGAGCAATAGCGCTGCTGAAAGAGCCACGCTAGCCTTGCTACGGCGACTCCATGAGTAAAATTCCATTGGCTTCTCCTTTCAAATCCGCCGACTATATCCGGCTGATGTATGTTCAAAAACGGAATAATGGGCTCTAAATCGTGCCCATTGCTCTATACGTGTTGTTCAATTGCCTTGGCAAGTGTAGATTTTGGCACTGCGCCAACGACCTCTTCACATACCTGTCCAGCTTTGAACAGGAAAAGGCTTGGAATGCCACGAATCTTATATGCATGGGCGGTTTTGGGGTTTTCGTCTGTATTCAGTTTGACTACTTTGAGTCTTCCCTCGTACTCCTTAGAAAGGTCCTCAACTACAGGGGCTACGGCCTTGCATGGTCCACACCAAGGAGCCCAGAAGTCGACGAGAACTGGAATATCAGCTTTCAACACTTCCTGTTCGAAGGTGGAATCGGTAACGTTTGCAACGGACATTTCTAAACAGGACCTCCTCTGAATCAGAGCACTAAATAGATTTTTGAAGCTGGTGAGCCATCAAAAAGATTATAGTGACTGTGAAGTAGTTTCCCACATATTGCGAGAATGCCTAGCCCACCCCCGGCTAGTCAAGAGCCCTTAAAAGGGTCTGTGTAAGACCGTTAACCTTAAGCAAATTCGGCATCTCAGGATTGTTATTCGCTCTTGTAAAAACGAGGTTAGACTTTACACTTAAGAGCAAACCAAGCTCGGTTTTGTTTTCTTTGAGTTTCTGGGGACCATTTTGAATCTTCTCGACCGCATCTTATATAGGTGGCTTTTTCGCAGTTTGGCTAACCAACTGCTGATAACTTACCTCTTGGTGATTACTATCGCCCTGGCGGCTGTTAGTTTCTGGGCCCTGGTGGCGATTCGCAAAGAGTCTTTGACTGACCTGCAGAATACCCTTGAGGTCGAAGCCGTTAACTTGGGTTTGGAGATTGACAATGACCTGGAGTTAGATTCGCCTAAGGCGCGCAAACGTATTCAATCGGCTGTCGATCGACGTGCCACCAGACTTGGTGTCGCAATCGTAGTTGTCGATAAAGATGGCAGGCTATTAGCTGACTCATCAGAACCAGGGCCGGTCGAGAACTTGTCTAAAGAACAAGAAATCAATGAAGCTCTGGCTGGTGTTATTTCTAAGACAACCAGAAGCGATCCTGATAGTCTGAAAAACTGGATGTATGTAGCCTGTCCTGTGCGTTCTTCTGGCACTACCACTGGAGTAATTCGGGTAGGCGTGCCTTTGACCGAGATTGAGAGAAGATTGAAGAAAGATCTTTTCGTCTTTCTTGAGATTATTTTGGCTACCGGTGTAGTTACTGTACTCATCAGTCTCTGGCTGGCTCGCCGAGTAAATAGACCAGTGCGTGAAATGAGTGCTCTGGCGAAGCAGATTTCTATCTCTGGCGACTTTTCGGCCTTCTTGCCGGTACGTCGCCGTGATGAAATTGGTGAGCTTTGTTTGTCGTTTAACCAGATGATTGGCCGTTTACGTGAGCAAGAGCGAGTGCGTCAAGAGTTTATTTCTAATGCCTCTCACGAACTAAAGACTCCAACTATGGCTATTGGCTCAGTGGTGGAAGCATTGCAGGCCGGTGCGGCTGAAGATCCGAAGCTACGAGAGCAGTTTCTTGGTTCATTGGAGCGGTTAGTAGATCGGCAAACTAATTTAATTCAAGACTTGCTTGATATTTCCAAGCTCGATAGCGGCAGTGAGACTAACTGGCAGAGCGAGGTCAATATTTCGCAAGTGATCAGCGATGCTGTTGATCAAGTCAGGCCACAGGCCGAAAAGAAAGAGTTGGCTATTTCAACTCAGATAACCCTTGAGAGTGGTGGTCAAGACTTGGTGCTTGTAGGCAATGGCAATCAATTGCAAAGAGCCTTGCTCAACATTCTTACTAATGCGGTGAAATACACTCCAGCCAATGGTTTTATTAACATAAATGTGCGCAGTATGGGGGGGGAACGGCTAGAGATTCGCATCCAAGATAGTGGTGGCGGTATTGATCCCGCTGATTTACCGCGAATTTTCGAGCGCTTTTATCGTGCTGACAAAGCCCGCACTAGAGAGAGTGGCAATCCTGGCGGTACCGGTCTGGGCTTGGCTATTGTGCGTGAGATTGTGGCCCGGCATCATGGCACGGTTGAAGTTGAATCAGTGGTGGGAAAGGGTTCAACCTTTGTTATTCTTCTGCCCCTTAGGCCAGACAATGCCTGAGATCAGTTAGAATTTGTCTATGACTGATGATAAAAAAGCGCTGAGAGATTTTGTTGCCAGTGCCCGTGCCTTAGCTCGAAAGAAGGCGGCAAAGCCCGCTCAGGCAGAGAATAGCGCTGCCAAAGCTGACTTGGCCACAGATAGTACTGTCGAAGAAGAGCTAGTTTGTTGCAAAGGCATAGTACACATAGCCTATCGCGGCATTGCCGACGATCGCATGTATTTAAGCTATTCGCGTCAATGGAATGAGATTCGATTTTTTCGCCCCCATGGATTGAGAGTCTTTTGCGCTGACTGTCGACATAGGGTGCTTTAGAGATCTCATGCTCAGTACTTCCGAACATGAGCGATATAGTCGCCATATTCTCCTTGAGGAGGTTGGCGAAGCTGGTCAGTTGGCCCTAAAGGCGGCTCGTGTTTTGATAGTCGGTGCAGGGGGGCTGGGCTCACCTGTGGCTGCTTATCTTGCTGCTGCGGGTGTGGGCACCATTGGTATTGTTGATGACGATGCTGTTGAGTTGTCAAATTTGCAGAGACAAATATTGTTTAGCGAAGGCGACTTGGGTTTGGCAAAGGTTGAGGCTGCCTCGCGCAGAGTCAAGGCTTGTAACTCTGGCACTGTAGTGGAAACTCATCACGAGCGCCTTGGCGCAGCTGGTGCTGAGGAGCTCATTTCTGCCTATGACCTGGTTGTCGACTGTAGCGACAATTTTGCCACTCGCTATGCCATTAACGATGCTTGCCTGTTACTGGGACGGCCTTTCGTTTATGGCTCTATCTATCGCTTTGAGGGCCAGGTCAGCGTTTTTTGCCAGCCTGGTGGACCCTGTTACCGCTGCCTCTTCCCTGAAGAAAATGCAGCCGTAGCTAATTGTGCTGAAGCCGGCGTGGTAGGTGTTCTAGCTGGAGTGATTGGTAGCTTGCAGGCGACAGAAGCGCTCAAGCTTTTGCTGGGAATTGGTGAGAGTTTGGCGGGCCGTCTTCTGCTTTATGACGCTCTGGCTCTTGATTTTCGACTGCTCAAGTTAACGGCCAGTTGCAGTCTTTTTTGCTCAAGTGGCTCAGATCGGTCTCGTGACATTGCTGCTGCGCTCGCTTCGCGCGTGAGGGAAGAAGAAAGAGAGCCTGTCGAAACTTGTCAAAGTGCCTCTGCTGCTTCCTCTGCATCAATATCTCCGGCTCAGTTGCGGCAAAGACTTGAGTCAGCGGAAAAACTGCTATTGCTTGATGTGCGAACCTTGCAAGAAAATCGAGCTATGCGTTTTTGTGGTAGTAGGCTGATTGCTGTGGACGAGCTAGAGAGCCGCTTTGGCGAAATTTCAAGCGAGCTGCCGCTAGTGGTTTATTGCCGCTCTGGTATTCGTAGTCGTCGTGCCGCGCAATTGTTGCGCGGTAAAGGTTATGAGCAGGTGCTCAATCTCAGCGGTGGAATACTCGCCTGGTATAGAGAATTTCAAGATCATTGGCTTGAAAGTGATGTGGCGATTACATAGCAATTTGAGCCACCAAAGTACATTTTTTTTCGTAAGATAGTAAGAGCTAAGTCTCAAGTCTTCTGTAAGGTTTAAATGCTCAAGAAGAATAGTGCAATTTTGTGGGGCTGGGCGGCGCTGGCTGCGCTGAAAGGTACTGCGCTGATTACTGTGTCAGGATTGTGCGTCTGGCCGGCCCTGGCTGCAGACTTTGAGCAAGGCTGTGAATTTTACAAAGTAAAGAGCTACGGTAAGGCTCGAATAAGCTTTGAGAAGGCCGTCAAGACTTATCCTCAGAATTGGCTTGTGCATTACTATTTGGCCAATACCTATTTGCTCTCTGGTCAGTCTGCTAAGGCCACAAGAGAGTATGAGGCTTGTTTGAAATGTAAGCCCGACGCCGCCACCACTAAGTATTGCCGGGATACTCTGTTTAAGCTCACAGGGGTTGCTCCCCTCGCGCTAGATTCGTCAGCTGCGCCAGCAGCGCTCGCTGAGGGTGAAAAGTCGCCTGCGCCCGAGGCTAAAACGAATGCAAAGGAGGCTGCTACTCAAGCCATAATAGCGGCAGACAGGGCTCGCGCAGAGGAAATTTTAAAGCAGGCCAATGAGGAGTGCAAAGCTATTCGCGCTGAGGCCAAAGAGCGAATAGCAAATGGTAAATTAACCGGCAATCAGTGGTACCGGAAGCCCGATGGTACTCGCTATGTCGATTTGCGTACTGAAGAAAAAGACGCCATCACTAAAGAAGCTGAGGATCGTTGCGAAGCAATCATGCGGACGGCTGAGACCAGCGCCTCTCGCCTGCAACATTAGGGCTTGGTCTATTCTTAATCAACTCTTCCACTCAATCTAATGTACGCGTTCTTTGGTCGTGATAAGACAAGGAATGCTTTATTGGCTTGTAGCCAGCACGCGACATTGGGCAGTAAACAAATCAGCTAAGGAGAGAGATATGGAAACGTTAGTAATAATCGGCTATGACGACATGTACAAAGCTCAAGAAATGAGAGTGAAGTTGGCAAGGCTTGAAAGAGAGTACTTGGTCGATTTGGAAGATGCCGTAGTTGTGGTGCGTGATTTGAAGGGTAAAGTTAAGCTGCATCAGATTGTCAACACTACTGCTGCTGGAGCTCTTGAGGGTGGATTCTGGGGCACATTGATTGGTTGTTTGTTCTTAGTGCCAATTTTTGGTATGGCCTTGGGTGCTGCAACTGGCATGATCACAGGGGCTCTTGAAGATCTTGGCATCAAAGACGATTTTATGATTGAGCTAGGTCAAACCATTAAGCCTGGTACTTCAGCTCTTTGTGTGCTGATTCGCCAAATGACTACAGATAAAGTACTAGAAGATTTGCAAGGTACTGGCGGAAAAGTTCTCAAGACAAACTTGTCCAAATCAGATGAAACTAAATTGCAAGAAGCTTTGACTGCTCATAAAGCCGAAGCTGCTAAGGCCGAAAGCGCTGCTGCAGTATAGAGCTGGCCAAGTGTGAAGCTGACTGAGAGTCTGCCATCAAGGTAGGCTCTCAGTTATTTAGAGACTTTCTTTCTTTCTTTCTTTCTTCGTCAAGCAAAGAGGAGCCTTCACCGCAAGGCTCCTCTTTTGCTTTTGCCAGCCACGAATTTGCCAATCCCTTGAACTTATGATGCTTTGAGACAGTGTTAGTAAATTGGATAAGCAGACCGAGTTCGAAGGATGTCGACGTGCCTAAGGAAGCCATTAGAATTCTGCTTGTCGAAGACAATGAGATTGTTAGATTGGCTCAGGAACTGACTATAAAGAATATTCCTGACCTGGTGCTTTGTGATTATGCTGCCGATGGGTTGACTGCGGTAGCGAAAGCGCAAGAGCTTCGGCCGGAGGTAATCCTGATGGACATTGGTCTTTCTGGAATTGATGGCATAGAGGCTGCGGCTCTAATCAAGGCTGCTGAGCCAGGGTGTCGCATACTGTTCTTTACCAGCCAGACTAGTGAACAAACAATTTTTGAGGCTCTGGCTGTAGGTGCCGATGCTTTCTCTCATAAAGATATATCCGGCGAAAAGCTTGGGGCCGTAATTCATCATGTTTTCAATGGCATAGTTTGGCTTGACCCGAGAGTGGCTGCCACTGTCTCGCGCCATTGCTTTGTCGACTCTGCGGCCAATGAAGAGAAGGGCAATTCTTTCAGTTTTGGTGGCGGTGCAAAGTTTGCTATTACAGTCCGCGAAAATGAGGCTCTCTATTACCTCAGTTGTGAAGCCGCAATAGAAAAGGGCCAGCATTTACTTCATGATGAAATGCTGGCCCACTCTCAAATTTTACGCAAATTGTTCAGTCGTATAGTCAAGCGCAGCAAAAGTGCCTGCGATTGCTAATCTTCTTGCAACTTCTACGAGTGCTCTACTTCGGCTACTAGTGACTTGCGCAATGAGCTGCCGGATTTTGAGATTAGTTCTTCAGCTTGCACTCTGCCAATTTTACGTTTGAGCATCAAGATTGCTGTTTTAGCTTGACCGTTAGAGGCCACCAAAGCGCCTTCTGCTATTGGTCTTTGCACATCGCAAATGAGAGCAATAATTGATACGGCGCGCTCTCTTAACTTCTCGTTGGTTGGCTTTAGATCAACCATCAAGTTTTCGTAGACTTTGCCCAGTCTTACCATAGTGCATGTTGAAAGCAAGTTGAGTACCATTTTCTGGGCCGTACCTGCTTTCATTCTGGTGGAGCCAGTTAGTGCTTCTGGGCCCACGACTGGGGCAATAACTACATCACAAACCTTGTTCAGGGGAGACTCAAAGTTATTGACGAGCCCGATTGTCGCTGCTCCTTCTTTCTTCGCCATCTCAAGAGCGGCGATAACATAAGGAGTGCGACCACTGGCTGTGATGCCCACTACGGCGTCTTTGGCTGTGATTTTGACATTAATAGCGTCTTGTTCGCCTAGCTCTCTTGAATCTTCAGCGTTTTCAAAGGAGACAAACATTGCCTCTTTGCCGCCAGCGATACAGGCTTGAACCATCTGCCGATCAACACCGAAAGTAGGGTGGCATTCGGTGGCGTCTAACACACCCAGGCGACCGCTGGTGCCGGCTCCGAAATAAATCAGGCGACCACCGGCTTTGAGCTTGTCGACAATTAAGTCAACGGCTTGAGCGATTTCTGGATTGACCTTTTCTACTGCCTGGGCAACTTCAAAGTCTTCCTTCTGTACACGATTGACCAAATCTTTTGTATCGAGAATATCTAGGTCATTGGTGCGAGAGTTTCTCTCTTCAGTCACCATCTTCGTGAATTCTTTGGCGTAACCCATGTCGTCCGTCCTAGTCTTGCTTAGTTGCCCAATCTTAGTTTCCAGTGTCTTGTCCCCGTTGTTCATAGATTTTTGTTCTATAGATTTTAGATTCTATCAAGCTTGCTGTGCCTATGTAACCTAATTTTGCTGATTAGTGATTCAACTTTGCATATGCTGATTCTTTGATGTGATGTTGCACTCTTGAGCGTTTCTGGAATTTGCCATCGCCCTTGCGGCCGACATATTTGCAATTTTCGATTACTACTTTGCCTCGCGAAAGCACTGTTTCTGCTACTCCCTGGACTTCCATACCTTCATAGCAGCTGTAATCAACCCGCATATGATGAGTCTCCGCGCTAATAGTCACTTTCTTGTTAGGGTCGAAAATGACGATGTCAGCATCTGAGCCAACGGCAATAGTACCCTTTCTGGGGAAAAGTCCAAAGATTTTTGCCGCTGCTGTGGACGTGATCTCAACAAATCTATTTAAAGTGATGCGATTGCCCACTACGCCGCCATTGAAAATCAGGTTCATGCGATGCTCAACGCCTGGTCCGCCGTTAGGAATCTTGCTGAAGTCGTCTTTGCCCAATTGCTTTTGGTCTTTGAAGCAGAATGGGCAGTGGTCTGTGGACACTACCTGAAGGTCATTCATGCGCAGCCCTGTCCAGAGTTCGTCTTGATTCCACTTTTCGCGCAGAGCCGGTGTCATTACATATTTAGAGCCCTCAAAGCCAGCTTTTTCGTAGGCTGTATAGTCAAGGAAAAGATATTGGGGGCAGGTTTCGGCAAAGGCTGGAATGCCTTCATCTCGCGCTTCTTTGACGCGCTTGAGGGCGTCATGGCAGCTCAAGTGCACAATATAGACAGGAGAGCCAGCCATTTCGGCTAGTCTGATAGCGCGATTGACCCCTTCAGCTTCGGCCTGGGTCGGTCTGGTCAGGGCGTGATACTTTGGTGCTGTATGGCCTTTTTCGATGGCATAGCGAACAATTTCATCAATAACGATACCGTTTTCAGCATGCATACAAATTAGGCCGCCTTCTTCGCCTGCGGCAGTCATGCCCCGGAATATCGTGGCATCGTCAACCAGTAGAACCCCTGGATAGGCCATGAACATTTTGAAGCTAGTGACTCCTTCGTCGTGAATCAGCTTTTTCATTTCGCTGATGCGTTCGCGTGGCAAGTCAGTTGTAATCATGTGGAAGCCATAGTCTATCGCTGCTTTGCCGGCTGCTTTTTCGTGCCAGGTGTCGAGGGCTGTGTAAAGTGATTGACCTTTGGCTTGGATGGCAAAGTCGATAATTGTTGTGGTTCCGCCGTGGGCCGCAGCAAATGTGCCGGTTTCAAAGTCATCAGCTGAGGTTGTTCCGCCAAAGGGCATGTCCATGTGGGTGTGAGCATCGATGCCCCCGGGGATGACATAGCGGTCTTTGGCATCGATAATTTTGTCGACATTGGGCTCAAGATGGGCCAGCGACTCACCGATGAGAACAATCCGTTCGTCTTCGACTAGAACGTCGGCGTAGTAGTCATCGACAGCAGTGATGACGCGACCATTCTTAATCAGTGTCTTCATGGATTTCGGATCCTCTATTTGGCGTTCACCGGTTTAGCCGGATTATATATAGTCGAGGCTTTCCAAGGTCGTGGAATTGGAGTTTTCAAGCTGCGATTTAAGCATTTGACAACGGTGGATGGAATTTGCCTTTGGTTTCCCCTGAAGCAATCCCCGATTTTTTGTTTGAGTGACAGCACCTTATCTGGTGGCAATTTGTATTGGTGCTACTAGTGTTTAGAATTAGAGGGGCGATTTGAGAAAGAGGTGAATTGGATGTAAGCGTATGGACAGGTTGTGAGTAAAAGGCAGTAATGACAACTCTGGAGCAATAAGGTTTGCCATGTCGTCTAGTCAGGAAAAATTCAATTTACGCTGGCTTCGTTCGGAGCAAGAGCAGGCCATTCGCCGGGCTGCTGAATTGAAGCAAAAGTCGTTATCTGCCTTCATCCTTGATCATGCCTGTAAAGCGGCTCAGCAAATTTTGCACGAGCAGGATCGCTATCACTTTTCTTGGAATGAGGAAAGCTGGAAGCAATTTTCTGATGCTTTGGACGCCCAGACTCTGCCTGCTGAAGTGCTGAGAAAGCTAATGAATACTCCCAGCGTCTTTGAGAAGAATGTTTGATGGATTCTCCGTGTCCGTTGGGCAGGGGTCACGATCGGTCTTCCTTTGACTGTGGTGAGCCTCTGCTCAACTACTATCTCAAGAAGTTTGCCAGGCAGACGCAGGATAGAGATGGTGCCAAGACCTATGTCGTTCTGGCGCAGAATTAAGTAATTGGCTATTACACTCGGGTACTTGGTTCCGTCGAATGGGATCATTGCCCAGAAGTCGTTCGTAAGGTTCTAGGCAAATGCCCCTTGCCAGTTCTAGTAATAGCAAGGTTGGTAAGCGGATGCATAGATGTGGGCTGCGGGTTGCGCTCTTTAGTAAAGCTGGAGCGATATCGGTATGAGTTCGTGATGAATAAAGCTAGACCGATATCGGTATGAGTTCGTGATGAATAAAGCTAGACCGATATCGGTATGAGTTCCTGATCAATAAAGCTGGACCGATATCGGTATGAGTTCCTGATCAATAAAGCTGGACCGATATCGGTATGAGTTCGTGATGAATAAAGCTAGACCGATATCGGTATGAGTTCCTGATCAATAAAGCTGGACCGATATCGGTATGAGTTCGTGATGAATAGAGCTGGACCGATATCGGTATGAGTTCGTGATGAATAGAGCTGGACCGATACCGGTGTGAGTTCGTGATCAATAAAGCTGGACCGATATCGGTATGAGTTCGTGATCAATAAAGCTGGACCGATATCGGTATGAGTTCGTGATCAATAAAGCTGGACCGATACCGGTGTGAGTTCGTGATCAATAAAGCTGGACCGATATCGGTATGAGTTCGTGATGAATAGAGCTGGACCGATATCGGTATGAGTTCGTGATGAATAGAGCTGGACCGATACCGGTGTGAGTTCGTGCTGAACAAAGCTGGACCGATATCGGTATGAGTTCGTGTCGAAAAGAGCTAGACCGATATCGTTATGAGTTCATATCGAATAAAGTTGGAACGATATCGCTTTGACAATTTCAACAAATTTCTTCCGGACTCAATAAATTTCTTTCCAGCATTGAACCAAATTCCACTTGCCGACGTTTATACAAGTACTGCTGTGGAGTGCTCGTCATGAACAACACCGAAGATCAAGATGCAATATTTAGTAGAGTCTGGAAGGCCTTTCGCAAGGCCGTAAGAAGCGATAGTGCTGCGGCTGATATGATTTATCGCTCACTGCGCGCTGACGGTCGAATTAAGTGTTCTTGTTCTAAGCCAAAGATCAAGAGAAAGCGCGGAACACGCTTTTATGTTTGTTTAGGTTGTAAGAGTAAGTATTGGTTTACTTCTGGCACTTTGTTTGAAGGTGCTCACCGCCTGCGCGCGTGGTTGGCCGCTGTATGGTTTAAGGAGCGAGGTGTCGCCATTAGCTCTTCTGCTCTTGCGGTTCTACTTGATATTGCTCAGAGTACCGCTTTGAATATTCAGAAGAAAGTAAGTCTTGTTATCTATCGACAAATGGATGACGATGCTCCTGTTTTTTCCGTCGCGCGGCTTGTGGCTGCAATCATCAAGAGAAGCAAGGATAGTCCTGCGTCTTGCCATCCACGTGCGGAAGTGGAACTGACAAAGGCGGCTGGTACTGCAACTATTGACGTTGATACTACAGCTCTTGATGGTGGTGCCACAGTTCCAGACGGTGATACTCAAGTTCTACCGCTGTCTGTCTCCGAGCCACTAGCCTATCAAATCCTTTACTTTCTTCGTCAGTTTTTTCATGGTGTCAGTCGGAAGTATTTGCAACTTTATGTTGTTGCTTTCTGTTGCCATCGAGCCAATAGTAGGTGGGAGAAGAACAGCATATTGCGCGCTTGTTTAGAGCATCCGCCAATCAGCTATACACAGTTATCTGAATTTTCTTCTCCTATGTTTTTGAAGGTTGAAGGCCTTTAGGTCTAGACCACCGATTCGATTAGTTCAAGCTGTTGGTGGTGCAAAGAGTTGCTCGATATCTGCCTGTGTAATCTCTGTCGGCAGCGAATTATCTTCGCTGTAGAGATTTTCGGCCAGGTCTTTTTTTATGTCTTGCAAAATCAAAATCCGCTCTTCGATTGTATCTGAGGCGATTAATTTGAAGACGAAAACTGGCTTCTGTTGGCCTATGCGATGGGCTCGATCGGTGGCTTGGTTTTCCACCGCTGGGTTCCACCAGGGATCGTAGTGAATCACAGTGTCTGCGGCTGTTAAATTTAAGCCGGTGCCTCCTGCTTTTAGGCTGAGTAAGAATAGCGGAATATCACCTTCTTGAAATTGCTTTACTGGGGTTGCACGATCTTTTGTGCTGCCTCTGATTTGGACGTAAGCAATTTTGCGTTTGGCTAGTTCTGGAATGATAATGTCTAACATACTTGTGAATTGCGAAAACAGCAAAATTTTTCTTCCCTCAGCAACGAGCTGTTCGAGCATCAGCAACAGCAGTTCAAGTTTTGCTGATTCCTCAATTCTTTGGCCTGAATTTAGTGGCAGTAAGCGCGGATCGCAACAGGTCTGTCTGAGCTTGAGCATGGCCTCCAAAATGACCATTTGGCTTCGGGCTAAGCCTTTTGTCTCTAGTGCTTCTTTTACTTTGTAATACATCGCCACGCGCATGGTTTCGTAGAGATCCCTTTGGGCTCCGGTGATCTCGAATTTTTTGACGATAGTTGTTTTAGCTGGAAGGTCTTTTGCAACAGTTTCTTTCTTCCGTCGCAAAAGAAATGGCCTGATTCGCTCCGCTAGTTTCTTCTGGACGCTTTCATCGCCTCTTTTCTCAATTGGTGTGCGGTAAGTGTCTCTAAAGTGTTGTCGATCACCGAGAAAACCAGGCATGAGAAAGTTGAACTGAGACCAAATTTCGCCCAGGTTGTTTTCTACTGGAGTGCCAGTAAGACAGACTCTGAAGTCGGCTTTCAGTGCTGTCACCGCTTTGGCTACCATGGTATTGGCATTCTTGATGAACTGAGCTTCGTCTAAAATGATGGCTTTCCAGTGTTGATTCTGCAGGCTATTTAGGTCGCGCTTGACCAGTGGATAGGTTGTAATAACAATGTCCGAACTGGGAATTCTAAAGAAGTATTGTTTGCGGTCTGGACCATAGAGCGGAGTTGCCACCAGGCTTGGGGTGAATTTTGCAATTTCGCTTAGCCAGTTTGGCAGTACTGAAGTTGGGCAAACAATCAGGTAGGGCTTGTTTAGGCGATTCTCTTGCTTCTCTAAAAGAATGTGTGCCAGCGTCTGCACTGTTTTGCCCAAGCCCATATCGTCGGCAAGAATTCCGCCTAATTTAAACTCCCTAAGAAAATTGAGCCAACACAAACCCTCGATTTGATACGGTCGAAGAGTCGCTTGAAAATCTCGTGGCGGCTCGACTATTTGTATTTTTTCAAAGGCCTTTATCTGCTCCGTTAGGCGTTGCATCTCCTCGCCAAAAACCCAGAGATCGTTGCTTCCATCAACGAAAAGAGATTTCGATAAGTCCATTAGTTGCGGAAGAGAAACGTCTGGGCCAATGCCAAGCTTGCCCTTCTTGTTGAAGAGCTCGATCATTGAGCCCACAATCGCTCGGACGCGCTCTGCTGGCAGTGCAGCAAAACGGCCATCTTCAAGTGGTGCGTAGACGATGCCGTGTTTTTCTAAAGTGTCTATTTCTAGAAGTGGATCCCATGGCTTTTTTCGTGTCGGTGGAGGATCCAGGAATTTACTCGAGCTCAAGTCGGGCAGCCTCATGAAGGCTTCTTGAATGATCGGCAGGAGGGCAACTCTCTTACCGTCGATCATAATTCCTAATTCGAGGTCGAACCAGAAGGTGGAGTTTGCCCTGCATTCGAATAGCCATTCTTGCGGTATCACTGCTTCAAGGCAGGCGTTTTTATCAATTTCAATTTGCCAACCTGCCGATTTCAATGATGGAAGGCCCGCGGCGATGAAGTCGAACCAGTCACTAATGGTCTTGCCGCGAAAGTGTAATTGTGCGCGCCAATCGCCCTGGGTGCGGCCGGTGCTAACAAGCCCGAACTGTTCTAATTGAGTGAGATAAAGTTCTTCCATCGAACGGTCTTTTTGCAGGATGGTGATCTTCTTTCCCTCAATAATTTTTACTTCCGCAGTATTGACCTGATTTAACTCGGCATCGCCATAGTCGACGCCAAAAAATGCTTGTAAGTCGCGCTGTTGAAGGCCGGAAAAAGCTAAGGCTGTTTGGGTATTGCCTGCCATAGTCAACTTCAGTCGAGGTAGCGGTTTTACTAATTTGGTCTCAATTGTGTATTGCGATATCGTATTTGGTATTACCGTAGAATTTGATTTGAGATTTGCTAGTCTTTTGAACTCCTGCACTGCTAGCTCAACTTCTGGCGCTGTTAGCGGAGGGCAGTCTAAAATACTGCTGATTACGCTATCTGGAAGAGGCAGAGCGACGGCTCCGATAGTTGAATCGAATTGATTGACGTACCAGGCGATGCCGGCCTGAGCGATTATGTCGTCGTGGTTGTCGGTTGCAATGCGCAGTTGATGTTTGCCGTCTCTTAGCGCCAGCCAGTGCAAGTGAGCCTCTCTTTTTGCAGTCATTTGCAGCGGACCAGATAAAGGGGTTTTCCAGTAGCAGCGACCGGTTGCGACTATCATTTCCAGTAATAGTTTGCCTAATTCTTTGATGGCCGGGAAAATGTGTGTAGAGCTGAAATTGTCAGCATTGCTAGTCATTAACAATTGGCCGATATTAGCGTCAGCATCGGCCCCGGCGTTGTCGATGAGATAACTGTGCGCTTTGTAGGCAAGCTTCTCTAGGCTGACAGCGCTTGTATTTCCCCAGGCATCATTTTCTAACAATTCAACCATTCTCGTGCGAACGTTTAAGGCGTTAGCGGATGATGCATCAAGCAGATAGATAACTTTTACTCTTGTCTTTGACTGTGCATCTGAATTGGTTGCACTTGTATATTTATGCTTCTTTTCTCCCGCAGCGCTTTGTAAATCACTAAGCCAAGTTTCAAAGCTCTTGCTAATAGTTTGTTTTTGTTCGCTTCCTTGAGCTTCTGACCCCATTGCTTCATCAGCTTCTCTTCCCCCTGCAACATCGGTAGTTCTAATAAGGTGCAAGACCAGGGCGGCAGAGTGTTTGCACAATCCGCCCATGGGGCAGCTGCAATGGGCCTCAAATAGGTCGGCTGCTGAGTCGTTTAGCGCTACTGCTACTTCGTAAGGGTCTGATTGAGTGCCTTTAACTTGACCGAAGATTTTTTGCTGGGCACTATCAAAGGTGGCCGCGCGCACGGCCCCCTGCCTCTGATAGGCACTGCCGCGATTGGCATAAGTTCGGCCAAAAAAAGCGTAGACATCTTTCTCTGTAACCATGTCTCTAATACTCTTTGTTACTTTACTTCTTGAATACCCAATATAAGCGATGGTAGCCCGCGGCACAAGAATTGAAAATAGACGGTCAATTTTCATGCAACTATCGCTAATCTCAGGCCCTCAGCGTGTTATAAACAATGAGCAATAAAATTTTGAACTTTTTCCGCGTCAAAATCGAATTGCTAAATGCAGGGTTGGCAGTCCATATTGCTAGAGGATATATCGCTTGAAGGGCGTGACACAGGAAGTCATTGCTGAAGTAAGGATGCGAGCAAGCATTCTTGAAGTTATTTCTGAAACCGTAGTGCTCAAGCGCGCCGGCAAGGAATATAGAGGGCTGTGCCCATTTCACAATGAGAAAAGTCCGTCATTCAACGTCAATCCGGACAAAGGAATTTTTAAGTGCTTTGGTTGCAATGAAGGCGGCGATGTTTTTGCTTTTGTGCAAAAGCAAAAGGGCCTTGATTTCATTGAAACTGTGCGCGAGCTCGCCCGAAAATATGGTGTCAAGCTTGTCGAGACTGAGGTCGAGCGCAAAGAATATGATCGCCGTTCGCAGATTCTCATGCTTTATCAACAAGCGAGCGAATACTACATTCGCTTGTTGAAAGATCCGCAAGAAGGCGCTGTGCCGCGCAAGTACTTGGCTGACCGTGGACTCAGTGATGAGACTATTGAGAAGTTCAAGCTTGGCTATGCTCCTGATGCTTGGGATGGCTTGCTCAACTATTTGAGTCTTAATGCTGGCGCTTCTGCTAGTACTTTAGAAGAAGCTGGTCTGGTGAAAAAACGGGCTGAGAGCAGTGGACACTATGATCTATTTCGCAACCGTCTAATGATACCTATTTGCGATAGCGAAGGTCGTGTCATCGCATTTGGTGGCAGGACTCTGGGTGAAGATCAAATCAAATATTTGAATTCACCAGAATCGCCCATCTATACTAAGGGTTTGAATCTGTTTGGCTTTAATTTAGCGAAAGAGTCTATTAAAGAGCGCGATGCTGTGATTGTGGTAGAAGGCTATTTTGATGCCATTACGCCACACCAGTGCGGCTTTACTAATGTGGTGGCGACATTGGGCACGGCCTTGACTGAGCAGCAGGCCAAGCTTTTAGTGCGCTACACCGACAGCAAGCGTGTCTATCTTTCTTTCGACGCTGATGCGGCTGGTGCTCGTGCAATTGAGCGCGGCGGAGAAACTCTCAATCAAATTGCTGAGGGTATTGGAATTGACTTGAAAGTCTTGAAAATTCCTGGCGGCAAAGATCCCGATGAATGTCTAAGATCTGGTGTTGAAGGGGTCAAAGCTTTTGCCCAAGCGATTGAGAAAGCGGCCACCATGATCGACTATCGCCTCGAATCAGCTGTTTCGGCTATCGATTTTAGTTCGCGCATGGGTCGCATCGACGCTTCTAAGGCTGTTGTTCCAATTCTTGCCTCGATTAAGAATGCTGTGGCACGGGGTGAATATGTGCGGCAGTGGTCTCCGCGACTTGGTCTGCGCGAGGAAGAGATTTTGGCTGATGTCGGAGAATACCGGCGCAAGAATCGCCTTGACCAGCCTCAGGGTTATGGCCAAGGCGGTTTTAACCAAGGCGGATTTAACCAAGGACAGGGTGGCGGCTTCCCGGGTCAGGGCTTTGGAGGCGGCGGTCAGGGTGGTTTCAAAAAGCCTCCTTTTAAGAAAGGCGATTGGAAGAAAAACAAAGAGAAGAAAGATATTGCTGACGAGGAAGGTCTGCCCATGCCGCCTGGAGCGCGTGGACACGGAATATCTCGAAGCGCCCCGGTGCAGGGGTCTTTAGACGCGGAGCGCAGTTTGTTGGCTCTTTATCTTACTTCTCGCGAAGACTACGATGTGGTTTTTGGCCGTCTTACTGAGGAAACGCTTCTAAACGCTCCCCACCAGGAGATTAAAGAGGCTCTTGAGGGAATTGGATCGAACTTCAATACTATGGAAGATTTACAAACCAAGTTGATGGATCGAGTCGCTCCAGTGCCGGTCACAGCCAGGGCTTTGGTCGACATTATCTATAAGGCCGAGGATTTTAGAAAACAAAAACCTCCGGTTCAGGTTGTTTTAAAAGAATCCCGGGCAAGAATACTGAAGGAGAGGCTTGACCTCTTGTCAGCTGCCGTTCGAAGGGAAATGACAAGTGCTGATGAAAATGGCAGCGACCAGAGTGCATTGCAGAGTAGAATGATGGAGTTGACTAGACTGGAGCATGAACTGCCAAAATTAGAGTCTCTCGAGCAAATCGAGGAATTCAAGAGCAAGATTGATGCTTTCTCTCCTGACAACAGAATCTCCAGTCGAAGTTAGCTATTTGAAGCACAATTATTCGAAAAATAGCAATAGAGCCGAAAATATAAGTAATACCAGTGATGGAGACCCGCGTGAGTAAGGGCAAGGAAAAAGAAGACAGTTTCATATCGAAGCTAGACAAAATGGAAGAAGTTGGAAAAGAACGCGATCGCGCTGGCTTGGAAGACTTGCTTGTGCCCGATGGCGGTGACGCCGATGAAGAATTACCTCTTCCTGCTGGGGCTCAAAATCGCGGTGATTTCATGCTGGAAGGCTTCGATGATAAAGTCGAAGGCGATCCTGAAGAGTTTGTAGAAGAAGTTTCAAAAGGCCTTTCTTCTGATGATCCGGTGCGCATGTACTTGCGTGAGATCGGGCGCATTCCACTGCTTACGGCCAGCGAAGAAATTGAACTGGCCCGTAAAATTGAAATGGGTGGCTCAGAAGGCGCTATTGCCAAGCGCAAGTTGGTGCAAGCCAACCTCAGGCTGGTTGTTTCCATTGCCAAAAAATACGTGGGCCGCGGCATGCTCTTTCTTGATCTGATTCAAGAAGGCAATATGGGTCTTATTCGTGCTGCTGAAAAGTTCGACCACGAGCGCGGCTACAAGTTTTCGACCTATGCTACCTGGTGGATCCGCCAAGCAATAACCAGAGCTATTGCTGACCAGGCTAGAACCATTCGCATACCTGTGCACATGGTTGAGACCATCAACAAGCTCAAGAAAATTACTCGTCAGCTGGCCCAAGACAAAGGTCGCAAGCCTACTGAAGAAGAAATTGCCACTACCATGGAAATCAGCATCACTAAGCTGCGCGAGATAGTCAAAGTCGCTCAAGAGCCGGTCTCTCTCGAAACCCCTATTGGTAAAGAAGAAGACAGCAAGCTCGGCGACTTCATTGAAGACAGAGAAGCAGAAACACCAGCTTCGTCAGTTACCCAAGAATTGTTGCGTGAAGACATTATTGAAGTAATGGCCGGTCTTTCTCCGCGCGAACGGGATGTTTTAAGACTGCGTTTTGGTCTAGACGATGGCCGCCAGCGTACCCTAGAAGAAGTTGGTCAACTGTTTGGTGTTACACGTGAGCGGATTCGTCAAATTGAAGCCAAGGCTCTGCGCAAGCTACGCCACCCCAATCGCAGCCGCCGCTTGCGGGAATATATAGACTAGTCGCGGGAATATATAGACTAGTAATGATCCTCTTCAGAAAGCCACTCGAGTACTTCGGGTGGTCTTCTTATTTCTTCTACGATCTCGTACAAGCTTGAGGCGTCTTGGGCGGCAACGTTTTTCAACGGTAGCAGCAGCACTATCACAGTCAGAGCCTTGGAGCCCAATTCAAGGTGTACTTTGTCGTTTAGTTTTAGCTCGGTTGATGATTTGCCGGGGCGGTCGTTAACATAAACCCGACCTTGTTCACAGGCCATCTGGGCGATGGTACGGCGTTTAATCAGCCTTGACACTTTTAACCATTTGTCTAAACGCATCCAAACCTCTTTAAACCTTCAGGCCTTTTTTGTTGGGGCCTTATCTGTTCGCGTCTTTTTAGCCCTTCTTAGCCCTCTTCCCCCGGGCGCATTGCTGTTGTGCCGAAATCATAATTTACCCCAAACACTTATGTCATAGCTGGTATTCGTGGAACTTTAGTTAGATCCGCCGCTTCTACTAGACTAGTTGCCTCTGGCAGGGAACATTCAATTAGTTAGTCTGACGAGCGGCGGGTCCATGATCAAGATCAAGAGCAGATGTTTTGTATTAAGTTCTAGTGGCTCTTTCCGCCTATCTCTTGCGGCGGCAGTTTCCCTGTTTCTTGCATTGGGCATTACCTCGGCTTCTTCAGAGTCAGCCTCGGCTCAATCGATAGAGACGGCCTTTCCTGGTGCGTCCAGCACTATTGGCACTAGCCATGCCGCTGGCTCCACTGAACAGGCTGGCTCCTTTAGCCCGGCAGCATCTGCTCCGGCGGCTCGGCTCAAAAGCCCATTGTCTGGCAGTGTCAGGGTGATAGATCAACTTTCCAAGCCTGCCACTCGTCTGCGGCGGCTCGAAAGCAATCCCTTTTCAGCCAGCCCCAGCTCAGGGCAAGGTCCGGGCCCAATTGCTGGGCAAGGTGTTGCTGGCCAGGGTGCCTCTGAGCAAAAGGGAGAAATTGGTAACAGCGTCGGAGGGCCAGCATCGGGTTCTCAGAGTGGTGGCCTGGCTGACTCGGGTTTGCAGGCCCTGTTTCCCTCTAAAGACACATTCAATCCCCCGCCAGCCTTAAACGGTTTTGCTAACAGTGATGTCGTCAAGCCGAAGAAAAAACATGTCTATATTTGGAACATGAGTTTGGCCGGTGGTTACTATGACGTTACCAATACCTTTCAAGGTGTTGTTCCTGGCAATAAACTCTATCTGTATGGTGGATTCATGGCGGATGGCCATACCCCTGTCCCCAACGGCCCAGTGCCTATGAATGCCGGGGGCCACATTCGCTGGACTCCGGCAATGGGTGAAGCTCCCCAAGATTGAGGCCGCTAGGGTTAGTTTTGCGGCGCTTACTGGTTTAGTCTTTCATCAGGCTTTCGCTTGTGTTACCGAGCATTGCACAGTTTTCTGCAGACCGACCGATTTATTTGGGGAAATGATTTAGTTGCTGTATGCTCTTGTTGAAATGCTAAACAAAGAATCTCTTTTTCTTCTTGCCCTATCAATACCTCTCAGTTTTGCACTGGGCGCCTGTGGCGGTCACGAGGCTGCACAATCTGCTGCGGACGGCAGTCATGCGGGAAAGTCTGGTCATCCGGCTGCACAATCTGGGCCGCGCGTAATTACAGTCACTCCTGAGGTCGCCAAGCGAATTGACCTTAAGACTGAGGTCGTTACTCGCCGCGATGTTGTTGTCCCGTTGCACTTAACTGGTCGAATTGAGCCTGACTACGGCCGAGAAGTCGACGTCAGCGCCCGTATTTCCGGTCGGGTTTCAAATATTCTTGTAAGACCTGGTGAAACGGTCAAACAGGGGCAGATTCTTGCTCTTATTGACAGCCCGCAAGTTAGTGACTTGCAGGGTGAGGCCGTCGAAGCCAAATCCAAATTAGCCATTGCGGAGGCCCACGCTGAGCGTGAGCGTCAGATTTATGAAGAGCAATTGCATAGACCGAAAGCTTTGCTCGAAGCGCAAGCGACTTTGCAGAATACACAGGTTCAAGCTGAGCTATCAGAGCAAGAATTGAAGAGGCAAGAAGACCTCTATCGTGAAAAAATAGCTGCTACAAAAGACTATCTAATAGCCAAAGCAAATTATGCTAAAGCCAAGGTTGCTTTTGAGCAGGCCAAGACTGCTCTCGCCCGTGAAGAACAGTTATATAAGAACCGCGGTTTGATGAAGCGCGATTATCAGCTTACCTTGGCTGAAGTCGCTCGTGACAAACAACATTTGGCAACGATAGTTAAGCGTCTTGATTTTCTTGGCGCCGATAAAAAAATGACCCAGAAAGTGCTCTCTACCGGTAACATCAACGGTCTGGTGCAGATTATAGCGCCGATTACGGCCGCACTCAGTCGGTATGACTGTGCTGTGGGTGAAGTGGTGCAACCAGAAAAATCGATGTTCAAGCTCACAGATCTGAAATTCGTTCAGGTATCGGCCGATTTGCCGGAAGTTGATTTGCCTAGAGTAAAGCTGGGAGACAAGGTCTCAATCAAAATCGCCAGCTATCCTGATTTTGCTTTTGCTGGTGTGATTAGCTATATCAGTGTCAACGTCCATGAAGACACGCGCACTGTGCCAATTCGCGCCCGTCTAGCTAATGCCGATGGCAAGTTGAAAACCAATATGTACGCCGAAATAGACTTAGAAGGGGCTTCGCGGAAATTCTTAGCCTGTCCAAAGTCTGCCATTCAAGAACACGACGGCGGTAAAATTGTCTTTGTCAAAAAAACAGATGGGTTTCAAGTGCGTCCCGTCAAGTTGGGCAAGGAAGGCGAACTGTATTGCGAAGTTCTGTCGGGCCTCTCTGACGGTGAGACCGTTGCTACTCAGGGTAGTCTAATGCTTAAGACCGAACTGAACTATCAGCACTGAAGACCCTGAGAGAAAATAGCTAAAGCCGGCAGAGAACTAAAATTATGAGCGTTAAAGAAGTAATTTTGAAATGATATCGCTTCTGATTCGCTTTGCTCTCAAACAACGGCTGATGACAGTTGCATGCGCTCTGGGAATTGCCATGTTTGGCATCTGGAGTGCTGCCAATATTTCTATTGACTCTTTTCCCGATGTTTCTAACGTCCAGGTGCAAATCATTACTGAGCCTGAAAGCATGGCTACTGAAGAAGTGGAATCACTGATTACATTTCCGATAGAGAATGGCTTAAACGGTTTGCCTAAGGTAACCAAGATCCGCAGTAACTCTAGCTTTGGCCTTTCTGTAGTCACCGCAATTTTTGAAGACGATGTCGATGTCTACTGGGCCCGCAATATTGTTCAGCAAAGGTTGAGTCAAATTGAGCTGCCTGCCGGTTCTCCCAGGCCGTTGCTCGGGCCTGTGGTCTCTACATTTTCGAACGTACTTAACTATTATTTGTTGAGCGACCGACATGATTTGACTGAGTTGCGCACTATTCAAGACTGGCAAGTGGCCCGCAAACTGCGAGCCGTTCCTGGCGTTGGTAATGTGGTGAGCTATGGTGGTTACGTCAAGCAATACCAGGTTCTGGTATCTCCCCACGTTCTCAAAAGCTTCAACTTGACTCTGCGGGATGTGATTCACGCACTGGCAAATAACAACGTTAATGCAGGGGGGAACTTCATTGAGCGTGGCGGTGAAGAGATCATTATTCGCGGCCTGGGAAGAATCGATACTATTGCCGATATCAAAAATATTGTACTGAAGTCGGTCGGTGGCACTCCCGTAAAAGTTGGTCAAATTGCTGAGGTTGAGATTGGTCCAGCCTTTAGACGTGGATCGTCTTCAATGGATGGCAAGGGCGAGACAGTTACCGGTATGGTGATGACCCGTAAAGGAGTCAATACTAAAGCCGTAGTTGATCGTGTTCGCGTTCGCTTAGAAGAGATCAAAAATGACTTGCCAGCTGGTGTGACTCTCATCACTTATTACGACCAGAGCGCTTTGGTTGATAAGACCATTGAGACAGTAAAAGAAGTGTTGATGCTGGGTGGCTCGCTCGTAATACTAGTTTTGGGCTGCATCCTGCTGCATATTCCTTGCGCCATTATTGTTGCTGTCGTAATTCCTTTGTCTTTGTTGTTCAGCTTCATCATGATGAAGTTCACTGGCCTGACGGCTAATTTGATGACTCTGGGAGCCGTTGACTTTGGTGTCATTGTTGATGCTGGCGTGGTCATGGTCGAGAATATTTTCCGCCACCTGGCTGAAGAACAAGAGAAGGTAGAAAAAGGCGAATCAACTAAAGAAGAATTAGAGAAGAATCGCCTAAAAATTGTCTACAACGCTGCCAAAGAAGTCGGCAATCCTATTTTCTTTGCCATCGTTATTATCATTGCTGTTTATCTTCCCCTATTTACTCTTGAAGGGGTTGAGGGGCGCATGTTTACGCCGTTGGCCCTCAATTATATCTATGCTCTGACTGGCGCCTTGATGGTCTCGCTGACAGTGATACCGGTATTGTGTTATTGGTTCCTGCGTGGCGATATTAAAGAGCGACACAATCCCTTTATTGAATGGGCCAAAGGGTTGGTAGAGCCAGCTCTTAAGCGTTCGATCGTCAAGCCCAAAATGACTATTGTTGTTTCGCTTGCTGTTCTCTGTGCCGGCTTCTCTATTTTCCCTTTCCTTGGTTCTGAGTTTATCCCGAGCCTCGATGAAGGCTCAATTCTGTTGCGTACAAAGCTTTCGCCTAGTGTTTCTCACACTGAATCGCGTCGCATTGCTACCACTGTAGAGAAGACTATCAGAGAGTTTCCTGAAGTAAATGTCGTAGTCTCTCGTATTGGCCGCTCTGGTATGGGTGGAGACCTTGAAGGCATCGACAATGCTGACGTCTATGTGGGTTTGAAGCCTAAGAGCGAGTGGAAGACAACTCACGACAAAGAAGCTTTGGTAAATGCTATGGCTGCTCGTCTTGATGGTATCCCTGGTCTTGTCTATAGCTTCTCTCAGCCAATCGCCGATATGATCGATGACTTGATCGCTGGTATTAAGGCCGATCTTGGTATTAAGGTTTTCGGTGATGATCTTGTCACCATTGACGCAATTGCCGGACAGATAGAGGGAATTGTTAGCAAAGTACGTGGTTCTGCCGACTTGCAGCGTGAGCACATTCTTGGTTTGCCCCAGCTAAATATAAAAATGAAGCGCGACGTTATTGCTCGCTATGGCTTGAACGTTGATGACGTTCAAGAAATCATTCAAACTGCTTTGGCTGGCAAAGAAGTAACTGAGGTGCTTGAGGGTACCAAGCGCTTCGGCCTGTTGGTGCGCTTCCCCTTGCAATTCCGTGATACTCAAGAAGACATTGAGTCGATCTTGGTTGATACTCCAGGTGGTGGCAAAATTCCGCTCAAGCAGTTGGCTGACATTCGGAATACTCGCGGTACTGTTATGATCAATCGTGAGGATGGCCAACGGCGTACTGCTGTTCTTGCTAATGTGCGCGGACGAGATCTCGGTAGCTTTGTTGAAGAGGCTCAAAAGGCTGTCAACGCTCAAGTAAAGTTACCTAAGGGCTACCAAATTGTCTGGGGTGGGCAATTTGAGAACCAACAAAGAGCCATGGCCCGCCTCGCTATTGTTGTGCCGGTGGTTTTGCTCCTTATCTTCATTTTGCTTTTCGCCTCATTTAATTCGCTGCGCAATGCTGCTTTGATTATGCTCAACGTACCATTTGCCATCATTGGCGGTATCTTCTCCTTGCTCATTTCGAATCAGCCTATTTCTGTTCCAGCCATCATTGGTTTCATTGCCCTGTTTGGTGTGGCTGTGCAAAATGGTGTGATCATGGTGAGCTACATGAGTCAGATGCAAAAGCAAGGCATGAACGTCGAAGACGCTGTGGTGGAAGGAGTAAAAGTGCGGCTCCGACCGGTTTTGATGACTGCACTTGTGGCCATGGTTGGCTTCTTGCCACTCATCTTCTCTCACGGTACCGGTGCTGAAGTACAGCGCCCTCTGGCGACCGTGGTGCTTGGTGGTTTAGTGACGTCGACAATTTTGACTCTCATAGTTTTGCCGACTATTTACACCTTGATCAATCGCAATGCCTACGACGACAAAAACCTCCATTAGCGATTCTCAGGCTATGGTTTCCCCCAGCTTGCTCTGAATAAATGTGAATTTCATGTGTTTGCTATTGAACACAAATTGCTTAATGGCAACTCAGAAATGGCGGGTTCCCGCGGGTAGCAAACTTGTCTTGTTAAATCCATAATTTCGAGGTGCCAACTACTTGGTAAACCTGCCATGATTATGGTTTATTCAGGAGCCGAGTTCATGCCTTTTTGATTTCGCCACAGCCACCTCCTTAGACTACATCGGAAGAATATGGATACCAATCAACCGCGCAATCTGCTGTTGAGCAGTCTGTCGCAGCTCATTATTGAAGATGTTTTAGCAGTCGCGGAACTGGTGCATTTTGATATGCGTGAAAACTTAATTGAGCCTAACACACCAATTAGTTTTGTCGATTTTATTGAGTCTGGTGTGCTCTCGCTGATTTCAGTGACGGCCGATGGCTCACAAATTGAGCTGGCTCTGATCGGCCGTGAAGGCATGGCCGGCCTGCCACTGCTTCTTGGCGTTGAGTCGGTTGGCCATAAGCTCGCCTGCCAGGTCGACGCCACTGTTTGGCGCTTGAAGGGGCAAGATTTTCTTGACCTGGCTAAGCGCCATCCTGAGCTGGGTGAGATTTGTCAGCGTTATGCCGTGGCCATGTTTGAACAGGTGGCCATAACTATTGGTTGCAACCGCAGTCATCCAATAGATAAACGCTATGCCCGTTGGCTTTTGCTGACTCATGACCGCTGCGACAGTGATAATTTTATTGCTACCCAGGGTTTTCTTGCCAGCATGCTGGGCGTCTCGCGCACCGCTGTGAACATCGCCGCCGGGGCCCTGCTTAAGTCTAAATTGATTAGTTATGTGCGGGGGAAAGTGACTATTCTTGATCGTGCCAGTTTAGAGAGTGCTTCGTGCGAATGTTATTCCGCTGCGGGAAGGTCATTTGAAACTCTCATGAACATTTCGGCCCTTTCAAAATAGATGGCAGTGTAAGTGCTGCTAGGGGTGCTGGTATCGGTGGTGGTGGCGGGGTGGTGCCGGCTAGGCTGATTTGCTTGGCCGCCAACTATCGAGGCTGCAGGCCCCGTCTTGGCACTCTCCAGCGTCGGCCATTTCTTTTTGCTCGTCGGCGTCGCTTGCAATATCAATTTGTTTAGAGTTTTGTTGCTGGGCAAAAATCAATTTGAAAAAACTGCACCTTGAAAATAGTTTAGAAAAACATTGCAAGTTCATAACAATATTGGCCCCCAGATAGAACCCATAAACCCGTTAGGTATAGTCAACCAGGCCTTAGACTGTCTTTACTCTTGCCTTGTTGTTACTGACTAAAAGATGAGACGAAATTAGGAGAGCCGAGTTCCCCAGAGTGGTTCGTTTAAGAATTGCCTCAAAACGCACAATTCAGAGGCTTTTGCTCTAAAATATTGGCAGCTAAAGGCTGCGGCCGATTCTGTTGAGGCTTAGAAATAAATGGTTGCTGCTAGAAAATCGTCACAAATGCAGAAAATTTCTCATAGTATTGTCCGCAGTCTAGCTCTAAGTCTAGCTCTTACTCTACAGTTCTCCAGTCTGCCTGCTCTGGCGGCGCCTGTTGAAATGAAACAGGCTGAAGGCAAGCCGGTTCAGGCTTCATTGGCTCTGCCGGTGGCTAACATTGGCAATTATCTTCTGCCCGATGGGCAAATTTCAGTGAGCGGGCAGTTGGTCGAAGTTGGTGCTGTACCTGAATGGCTCTTCGACAGACACACCATCTTGACCGGCACCCTCATTCGATTAGACCTAGGCGCTAGCCCGGCCGCAACAGCAGCGTCAGCCGCGACAACTCCTAGCAACGGCGTGAACGCTCCGCCTCAAGGCAGTGCTCCAGGTGTTCCATCCAGCCGATTAGACGGTCTGGTCTACTTTACTGGCGGAGATTGGTTGAAGAATTTACGCACTAGTCGCATTAGCGAAACGGTAGAGGCAGCCGATGGCAACACTTATGTTGGTCGTATCTCAGCAGTCACAGCCGATAATCTCTCTATCGACACACTGCCCGGTCAGACTAGAACATTGGCTTTAGCCAATGTGAGAAATATTGTTTCACCTTTCAGTTATCGCTTTAGCGCCCAAGCCAGTGACGTCAAGCTTTCACCAGAAAATGGCATGACTACCTGTGATGCTGCCACTGCTACCTTTGCTCTGGCCAGACCTCTAGGGCAGCCTCAATCGGCAGTAGCGACGCAGTCTCGTCCCCGTATGTTTGGCGTTGCCAGCAAACCGGTTTTCACTCTACCTAAGTCAACCTTGGCTGGCACCGAGGGTGGTATCAGCAAAAAAGCAATTACGGCTATGATTACAGTCGATGCTGCTAATACCTTAGCGCCGATGATTGCCTTGCCACTAACTATGGCTCTCGGTCAAGGAAGGGCCGAAAACACCTTGAACGGCTACACCAACGCCAACCTACTCAACGACTTCTTCTTGAAAATTCCTCTTGTAACTTCGCCCACAGCTAAGTTCTAGGTATAGTCTGCTATTTGAAGCTTGCTGCTTGAAGTTTACCGCGTGCAGCTGACTGCTATTTTCGCGGCCCAGCGAAAGGCTAAATTTCTAGCGGGCGACCGCAGGATTGCTCTAGGTCTGTATAAGCTTCTTGGTAAGCCCGAACTGCATCTAAATACTGACTGCGCACAGCAACGTTGGCTTGTTGCACCTGTAATGTGGCAGTAATGTCTGATTGACCTACTTCATAACTGCGTCTAGATAATCTTGCTACTTCGTAAGAATCAGCCAGAATGTGCTCCTGGTAGACCTTGAGCTTCTGTCTGGCCGCCAGTACGTTGTTGTATGCAGATGAGACTTGGGCCGTAATTATGTTCTTTTGGGAGCCTAGCTCATATTTCAGCTGCGTGGCTGTGGCCTTTAAGCGATAAATCTCGCCCTGGTTCCAATTTGTTATAGGCGACTCGGCAATCACTGTAAAAAATACCGAACTGACTTTGGGGCCAGTTGGTGCGTTTCCTGATACTGAGTTGCCGAAGCTTACCGATGGATTAGGCACAACATTAGAGATGGCTGTTTTCATTTGAGCTTTGTTGAGCTTGATACGCTGCTCGACGCTTTTAAGCTCCAGTCTCTGCTCCATAGCCTTCTGTATATATGATGCCAGGGGAGCTGGCTCTACGGCAAAGTCAGGCAGTAGCTGTGCTTTTTGTGATTTGTCTAGCTTGTTTACGCCGCCGCCGAGAAAGGCAGGCAGTCTAGGAATGTTGACTATATCTTCAGGCTTTCTGCCCATAATGACATTGAGCTGCTGCTTGGCGCGGATAACCCGGCGCGTCCCTACCTGGCGCTCAACATCAGACTGTGACGTCGCCAGTCGCGCCTTCAACACATCGAGTTCGGGTACGTCCCCTGCCTGAAAGCGCTTATTTGATACTTCTAGCAAGCGACTGGCCAGGTCGTAGAGCGAATTCAAAGTCTCAACTGTTTCTTGGGCGACTACCACCTCGGTATAGGCCCGGCGTACGTCTGCTCTTAAGGCCCAAATTGCCGTCATTAAATCAGTTTTTGTCTGCTCCACTAACCGTTTTGTGGCTAGCAGCCTAAATACTAGTTTCCAAGGGCCCTCAATCGTAAAGGTTGGGCCGACTCTCCTCACCTGTTCACCAAGTGGGGCGCGGTCAAAGAGGAAGGCCGGGTTGGGGGCGGCAGCGGCCTCGGCATAGGCCGCCGTAGTAATTTGCAGCTGAGAGCGAATGGCTGCAGCCCGGGGGCTTTTCACCAGAGCTTCGTCAAGGGATTGCAAAATTGTCATACCAGAACCGAGGGTTTTGGGCGGTTCTGAAAACTGAATTGTGCCTGAAACAATTGGGCTGTCCGCTGCTTGTGTCTGACCATTGGGAAGCTGCATGGGCCGCAGGGCTGGCATGTCGGAATTTATATCAGTTGCGGATATACCTGGAGACGAAGGACTAGACGAAGAGCTTGCGGGCGGGGGGTTGTTGATGGGAGCAGGGATGGCGCTGCTGCGTGCCGGGGTGGTATTGGGCGGGAGGGCCGAAGCCGAGGCCATAAGTGCCCTGGCCGGGGCTTCTTGGTCTTTTGCTTGGGCCAAGGCCGGACACACCGACAGCGAGACACTGAGGGCGATTAGTGTCAAATATTTGGGATTCCGCAATGGTAAGACTTTCATGGGGTTATTCATTAGCGGTTTAAGTATACAGTCTTACTCAATAGCGTCTTACGCAATAGCGATTTCCTCAACAGCGGCTTCCTCTTATAATCTGCTAACATTGTGAGCACTGCGTGTGGCCATCGTTGAAGTGCACATCATAGATATTTTTGTAACTCTCCCTGGGAACGTAGAAAGATCATCAGCGCATGAACAATAAGGAAAGTCGAGCATTTCTAAAAGGGGAGATGGATTTCACTCCTCAGAGAATGATGCGCTACATTCGTTCGCGCGCGCGTATCGCCACAGATGAGGATATCGAAGATATCCTTCAGAACGCTTTGGTTTTGGTAACTAAACATTTCGATCCCAGCCATCCAGAGGCAAAACTGGCACCCTACTGCCTAGGCGCTTGTAACAAAGCTATTGCACAAAACTTAGAGCGCTATCACAAAATGGCGTTGAAAAAGCGCGAGGCTAAGGCCGATGATCATATAGATACAGATTTTGAGGTCGACGACGACCAAAAAGATGTGCCGGAAGCGGCCAAGAAGGCCGCTGCTGCGGCGGCCAGTGCCCGCATGGCCAATGCAGCGGCGCTCTTGCAAGCCAATGCTGCGGCTACTACTGCTGAATTAGACGGCAGTGTAATGATGGTCAAAACCCTTGCCCCTGGTAAGAGCTTTGATGAAGCGGCCTCCACCACCAGCCAGTACCGTACAACTTCTCTCGACTCTATGTTCGATGAAGACGACAGTCGCTCGGCCGATGACGTTCTCGGGGCCGACAATGTATTGGCTTCCGGCAGCTCCTTCTTCCGTGACCCTGCCGCCCGAGCATTAATTAATGATCTGGTGGAGCGAGTTTTGGCCGAGCTACCGGCCGGTATCCACCGTACCTGCTTCGTTTTGAAATATGTTGAAGGATATAAGCGCGAAGATTTGATTGCATGTCTAAAAATGGATGCGAAGAGTATAGATACCATCGACAAGAGAATTGTCCGAACACTCAAAGCGTTCAAAGACAAGATGGACCAACAAGAAGCTCATTAGTTAATTCCAGGAGACGGCAATGACTACCCTTAATGACAAACTGACGCAATTAGCCAAGGCTATGGCGAATGAAGATGAGAGTGCGTGTGCACAATCGTTTGAAAAATTCTGCCAAGAAAACTTCCAGGAGTTGCCTTTGCCTGGCGAAAATAAACTTTTTGACCAGGCCATGTGGAATGCCAGTCAATTTGCTCCGCTTTCTAAAGGCGATCAAGCTATCGTCAAGAAAGTGACAGGTAATATGCTTGAAGCAATTAATCCTGTTTCTGTTGGTGTTGCCAATGCTGTGGCTACAGCAGCAGCAGCTTCAGAAAAATCTGTCTTTGTTCTGCGCGAGTTAGTGGGCCAAGCCCGCGATAGCGCAGCATCGCTCTGGCAAGATATGCTCAGTGCTCAGCAGTGGCAACAGATGGTGCCAGCTGGTGCTACCCGTGGTGTCGGCGCTCAGCTCGTTAGTCTTGGTACTTTTGAGCGTACAGTTGATGATGTGCGCATTCAAGTCAATCTTGGCTGGCTAATCGACGACAATAATTTGCGCGTGCTTTTGCAAGCAAAAGATAATGAAGATAACGCTATTCCTCAAGTAGAAGTGCGCATTACCGAAAACGAACGCGGTGTTGTTTTCTCTCGCATGACTAACCAGGATGGTGCCATGGTTGCTCCAGCTGTAAAGGTTGGCCCAGGACAATATCAAATTCAAGTTTTCTGGTCTGACAAAGTGGTTGAAACTCCCTTCTTCCGTATCTAAAAATAGGCTGGTTATTGCTTGCTTTAGCAAGTGATCGGGCCATTGTGGCTTCTTGTCTCTTGTGCTTGCACTTGTAATTGTACTTACAGTTCTATAGAGCCCTAAACTTTCCT
This sequence comes from Obscuribacteraceae bacterium (SeqCode), assembly GCA_044378815.1. Taxonomy (GTDB): domain Bacteria; phylum Cyanobacteriota; class Vampirovibrionia; order Obscuribacterales; family Obscuribacteraceae. The sequence continues at coordinate 150,017 of JBIPOV010000005.1, forward strand.
TGCTGCTTTCTCCTGAGCCGCGAAGTTGTTTAGGGCTCTAGTCTGTCAGAATAGAGGTGAGTTCCAAACAGGCAAATAGCTGATAATGCATAAGCTTACAAATAGAGTCAAAATGAATCTTAAAGAATTGCACTTAGAATTTGGCTTGCAATTCGATTTATACAGGGGTCTTCGCTTCTTAACTTTCCTGCTGGTTTCTTTCTTCTACCTGCTTCATTCAGGTTTGCCAGCGCTGGCTTTGCCTCCCTTGCAGGGGCGAATTGAACAAATCAGTAGTAGCTCTGACGTTAAGTTGCCAGTCGAGCTGCATGCCGCCGCGCTAGAGCTGCGAGATCTCACACCAGTTGTTCATACTCTGCAGGCCGAATTGAAGTCGTTCCCGGCAACTCTGCGAGGGACATGGAAAGGTCAGCTTGAGATTACCAGTTGCGATTATAGCGATGCTTTTAGCAGTGCCCAGCCAGCTGATGCTGCGCGGGCTCAAGAACTGATTCATGAAGGATGTCTGGCAGATGCTTATTTTCGCTTCTATATGCCCCGTGCCGGTTTTGTCACTATGGCGCCACCCGAAATTAAAGTGACCCATGTAGATTCAACGCGCAAGACCATAAACAATATTTATCTATCGGCCCCCGACCTTGATTCTGAGCGCTATTCAAGCCTTGGTGACAACAATAGTGTCAAACATACGTTGCTAAAGAACGATGTGCGAGTTCTTTCGCCAACAATCGTTGAACAAGATCTGGTGGTGGCTATTCTGCTGACGGACCGCAAGTCAGGGAAGCAGAGTAAAACTTTTGAAGAAACGGTTTATCGTTTTACAAAAGATAAACCGTTTCAACTCGGCGTTGAGGTTGCCAAAGTAAAGTACGGCGAGAATGGCTCCTGGTGGAGCAAAGCAATACTTAGTGGCGTCGTTCGTTAGCAAGAGATTTTGCTTACTGTAGATAGAAACTCTATTTTAGTTTCTTTAAGCCTCTTTCTTCTGCAAATTATCGATGGCATTAACGCCCTTCTTCTTCAATTCGTCAAATTTTTCAGTCACTTTGTTAAGTGCACCAGTGGCGCCTTCGCCGATTTCTTGGACGTCTTCTTTGATGATCGAGACGACTGGTGCAAACTTCTCACTGACTCTCCCTTGAGATTCTTCAAGAGTCTGTTTGCCGCTGCCTACGGCTTTATCGAGATATTCACCGGCATCTTTGAGAAGAGCTTTGCCTTCTGATTTCAAATTGTTGCTTTCTTCTTTGACTTGCTCAGCGGCTGGAACAATTGCTTGCCAGACTTCTTTGCCTTTCTCTTCCGTAGAATACTTAAGGAGATCCCACGACTCGCGCATTTGCGTGCGTAGTTCAGAACCTTTCTTTGGCGCCAGCAATACTCCAGCTAGAAAGCTGAGCAGCCCGAAAAACATTAGACCTCTCATGGTCACTCCTTTTTTTGTTAGAAAGTTTGTGATAATCAGATGCAGTGACACGAACACGGAGTACTTTGTTCCAATTCACATGCGCAACCTTTACATAGACGAATCCGGAACACTTGCCGAACATAAAGTAATGACCGTGAGCGCGGTTTTACTGGATGGACGTCGTTCCGCCGACCGCATAACCGAGCGTATACTAAGAGTCTTATATCCAGACATCGCCAACATCCCAAGAGCTATGGCGCAAAAGAAATTGCATTTTGTTGATATGTCTTATGCAACTCAAAGCCTCATCGCTAGTCATTTAGCTGGTGAGAAAATACAAGGAATCATTAACTCACATTGGCACACTGGCACAGCGGAGAATCATGAGATAGTTTTCGGTCGCTACACGAAAATGGTGCAACTGCTCATATATCGGGCCCTAGAGCAGACAATTGGACCGCTGTCTGTGACAATCGCTCAGCAAGGTGGTTTTGAAACCTATGAAAGAGCCTTTTTGGATGATCTTTTCAAAGTAGTTGAGTCCTTCCACAAGCGCGAAAAGTCATACAGGGCAGTAGAGTTCTGCCTTAAATCGGCTCAGACGAATAGAGGCCTGCAACTAGCTGATTTTTACGCTGGTTCTGTGCGGAAAATGCATCTAGATTCGCTGGACGGACTAACAGCAAATTTATCCTGTCCGTATAACCAAATCCAACACCAGATAAGGCTTGAAGACTACATAGATATCAACTAAAAAGACCGGCGCATAGCAGCGGCCTCGAAATTTGTCTGCTTAGATCGCCCTCTCAACAGTTCATCCTAGGTTCCCTGAGGGTATCGCTATACCGCAACACAGGCGATCAAGTCTTACGACATATTATTTGTACCACAACTTGCAACTTGATGCCACGCACTGCCGCACGCCGCTCTACTCTATAGACAATTCAGCCTGTAAGTCATTTTGCCATTTTGCTCAAAGGTCCCCCCTTGTTTGTGTAAAAGTAAGGTCTTTAGAATAGATAAAGGTTGCTAAGAGGGAGATGTTAGTTATGCTATGCTCCAAAAGCGATTGACGGAAAGTGCTGCTATGTTTGGTTCTACACATATGAGCTTTACAAACTCCTTAGAAGGTCCGCACCGCAGGCTGGTTTTATTTGCATAGGTAAGTCTTGGATTCCCGTCTTACTGCTTGTTTTTCGTTTCGGTAATGAATGTCTGATAGCTCCCGTCTCAATACTGAAGATTCTGACAAAGAATTTTCCTTAGCCGAACAGGCTCTGGAAAATGAGCGTCAGCTGTTGGCCAGTGAACTGGCTCAGTTGCATGAGGAGGAGCGAAAATTATCGGTCGCTCACTCCCTGGCGAAGCTCGTTTATCGCAAATCTCATCCCGCTGACTTTTCATTTCTTGATATGAGCAAGTCTGAGGATCGCAAAAGAGTCCTACTTGAAGCTGAATCGCGCTTCGAATCTTTCATTGAAGGCACAGTTGTGCCAAGTTACAAAGTCGATAAGAGCGGCCGAATTACCTATGGCAATAGAGCTCTATCTGGCTATCTCGGCTACAGTCGTGAAGAACTGCTAGCCGGTGGGCTCACTGAAGAACAAATTACGCCACGTAGCTGCTATTTAATTGACGCTGACCATGTTAAAGACCTGTCAAGCAATTTGATTTCCCGCGTTTGGGAAAGTGAAAGAATTACTGCAAATGGTAAAAAGATGGCTGTGGGTGTAACCCTACGCCGTCTCGATGAGGATAGCGCTGATCGCGTAGTCTTCTTGCTCGATCTGCAAGAGATTCGCCAGCTTGAAGATGACCTGAAGCAGCGGCAGACCCTATTTTCTGCCCTGGTGCAAGAGATGCCGCATATTGTTTTTGTGAGCAATAGCAAAGGCTGCATGCGTCAATTTAATAAACGGTTTTATGAACTAACTGGCGTGGTTCCATCGGCCGATAATGGTTTTGCCTGGCGCGATGCTATTCATGAGGCAGATCTTGAAAAATGGGACAAACTCTGGCATAAGGCTGTAGCTAGTAACTCTTCCTTTAGTGGAGAATTTAGAATCAATGCTAATGATGGTGAATACTACTGGCACATAGTTAGAGCTCTGCCCCTGGTTAATCCACTGGCCGGACAGGTGGATGGCCTACTCAAAATTACAATTGAGAACGCCGTCACAAGCGATGCTCTCGATGACGAAGCTAGTGTTGGCTCTGGTCTCTGGGTTGGCACTGCCACTGATATTGACCGCCGCAAACGGCTAATGGAAGAAGTGCTAGAAAGTGCTCATGCCTTCCAGTCACTGGCCGATCAAATACCTCAGATTGTCTGGACTGCTGGGCCTGATGGTCGTGTTGATTTCTTTAGTAATCGCTGGTTTGACTTTAGTGGATTGACGCGGGAACATAGAGTGGGCCTAGATTTTGCTCTGTTTATGCATCCTGATGATCGCAAAGAATATATGAGCCGCTGGCGCCATTGTGTGAAAACCGGAGAGGCTTTTGAGGCCGATGTGCGCTTGAAAGCGCGCAAAAATGAATTGTCAGATCCCGATGTCTATGTGAAATTCTTGGCTCGGGCTGTAGCTTTGAGAAATTATCGTGGCGGAATAGCGCAGTGGGTAGGAACATGGACGTCGATCGATTGAAGGCGGCAGATTCGGCCCAGGCTGTCGAGAATAACTACCTTAAGCGCGAAATCGCTGCTACCCGAAAACGCATTGCTCATCTGCGCGAGATCGCTGAAGATCCAAGCTATCTGGCTATTCCCACTACATTTGCTAGCGACCCGGTACCAGTGGTACTGCTGGATAGTGATCTCAAATTGTTAGAGGCAAATCCTTCTTTTGCTGCGCTGAGCGGTTACTCTCTTGCTGAGCTCAATATGGGCGCTGATATGCGTTTCTTCTTCCCTAAATCGGCGCATAAGCATTTAGAGAAGGCCAAACAACATCTTTCTTCAGCCGGCACCATTGAGCCCTGGGAGACCGAAGTCTTAGCTAAGAATGGTGAAAGCAGACCCGTGATTGCCGGTTTGACTAAAAATGGGCAGGGAGACCATGACTGGCTATTATTCTTCTTTGATTTGAGTGCGAGACGACAGTTGCAAAAAGAGTTAGCTATAAGAGAGTCGAACCTTCATGCTTTGGCTGAAGCAATTCCACAACTGCTCTGGGTTTGTGGTGCAGATGGTCTGGTAACTTATGGCAATGGCGGATTCTTCGACTTTACTGGTTTGAATCTGGACACCCCTCTAAACTGGACATCGCTGCTGCATCCAACTGATAAGCTAAATTTCGATGTTAGTGGTTTTTCGGTGGGCGAACTTTATGCCGATTTTCAGTGTGAAGTGCGCTTGCGTGGCAAGTCTTCTGCACTTAAAGCCCTAAATTCAGTTGATCTTTATGATGAGAGTCTCTACCGCTGGCATCTTCTAAAAGTGGTGCCTTTCTTTAATCCCGGGCAAGCCTCAATGAGCTGGCTAGTGATTGCCACTGATGTTAATGACCAGCGGCGTGTCACTGAAGCACTACTTGCTAGCGAAGAACAGCTGCGCATCATAGCTGATGCCATGCCGCAAATAGTCTGGACTGCCAACAGTGCGGGAACCATTGATTTTTGGAATTATCGCTGGTTTGAATACACTGGTTTGACTGCACAGCAGAGCTTGCATGGTGGTTGGCGCCTTTTGATTCACACTGAAGATCTTGGGGCCTATGATCAGAAATGGCGACAAGCGGTGTCTAACGCCGAGCCATTTGAAGTGCGTTTTCGCCTCAAGCGCGCCCTTGGGCTAAAGCTACGGCGCACTGGGCCGCTTGGCAAGCCTGAGGCTGCCACAGCAAAAGAAGGTCGACGTGACTACCTCTGGCACCTTTGTCGGGCGGTACCGCTTAAAGACTCCCAGGGCGAGGTCGTTCGCTGGTTTGGTACCTGGACCGAAATCGACGAACATAAAGGTGAGTAACTATCACTGTTACGAAATACCAAATAGAGTGAACTGGCTTTGCTTGAGCAGTTAGACTTCTTCTATCTGCAGGTACCCTAGGCAATAGAAATAGTTATGACATCTTTAGTCCGTCCCGAAGCTAAGATTCTGCGCACTTTTCGTGTGCGAGTTATGGATAAACCTGGCTATTTAGGCAAGATAGCAACACGGCTGGGTGAGCTTGGTGCCAATATCGGTGAAATTCATATTGTGGCGCAAGGCCCCGATTTTCTAGTGCGCGACATCACTCTCTATCTTGATGACGAGAAGCATTTACAGGCAGTGGTAGAAGGTTTTAAAACTCTTTCAAATGCCAGCCTAGAAGGGGTAATCGACCCAGTAGAACAGGCTCACGAAGGTGGCAAAATTGGTATCAAGAGCAAGGCGCCGCTGACAAGCATTGCCGAGATGGGCAAAATCTATACTCCCGGTGTTGCTCAAATCTGTAAGCTAATCCATAAAGATATCACCACCAGCCGCACCTACACTTGCATTGGTAACTCTGTAGCAGTTGTCACCAATGGTACAGCGGTGCTGGGTCTGGGCAATATTGGCGCTGTTGCTGGTATGCCTGTGATGGAAGGCAAATCGGTTTTGTATGAGCAATTGGTTGGTATCAGCGCCATTCCTATCTTGATGGATAACACTGATGTTGAAAGTGTTGTTGCTACGGTGAAAGCAATTGCCCCTACATTTGGTGCCATACACTTAGAAGATATTGCCGCCCCTGAATGTTTTGAAATTGAGCGACGGTTGCAAGAAGAGCTGAGTATCCCTGTTCTGCATGACGATCAGCATGCAACAGCGGTGGTTGTATTGGCCGCTCTGATGACCATCACTCAGCGCAATGGTGTCGATCTAACTGCCAGTAAAGTCGGTATCATCGGCCTTGGTGCCGCCGGTTCTGGAATTGCCCAACTTTTACTTTGCTATGGTGTTAAGCAGGTACTTGGTACCGATATTCGCGAGAATGCCATGAATCGCTTAGCGAGTCTCGGTGGCATTCCTGTGCCTCTAGCGCAAATCATGAGTGATTGCGATGTGGTGGTCGCCACCACTGGTAAGCCTGGTTTAATCACCCCTGAGATGGTTCGTCCCGGTCAAGTTATTTTGGCTCTTTCTAACCCAGACCCTGAAATTAAGCCCGAAGAAGCAATGAAGCGCGGGGCCTTGTTTGCTGCCGATGGACGCACAATCAATAATGCTCTTTCATTCCCAGGCCTATTCCGGGGCGCTCTGCGAGCTCAGGCCACTCATTTCACCGATGCTATGAAATTGGCTGCCGCTCATGCCATTTGTGGCCAGACAAAAATGGATAATATTGTTCCCAGTATTCTTGATCGCGAAGTGCATGAAAGTGTTTCAAATGCGGTTGCTAAAGCGGTGTATTTAGGTCAAAATTAGCTTCACTTTTGCCAGGGCTAGTGAATGACCGCTACGCGCTCGAAAACCTCGGTTCGTCTTGCTCAGCGCAAACAGCTAACTGGTAGCGCCAATAAAATCTGGGGCGATGGAAGCCAGGCAATGCACGAGTTGCCCGCTGGTTATCTGGTCGGCGGGGTCTTCAAGATTGTTCGTCCTATTGGCGAGGGCGGCATGGGCGTCGTTTATTTGGCGCAGCATCAGTCACTGGGGCAGCAGTATGCTCTAAAGGTACTGTCGCCAGATGCTGTCAATGAACAAAATTGGTTGCGCTTTCAAGCGGAAGCGAAAATTTTGGCTCGCCTACAGCATCCAACTTTAGTTCAAGTTTACGACTTGGGCCTGCACGAAAAGGCTATTCCCTTTTATTCGATGGACTATCTCGTTGGCTCTACCTTAGAAGAGCTGTTGGTAGAAAAAGGTTCATTGCCTCTCTCTTTTGCAATAGAGGTATTCCTGGCAGTTCTGGGTGGGCTTTCCTATGCCCATAGCCATAACATCATTCACCGCGATATCAAACCAGCCAATATTTTCGTTTGCAGCGACGGTAGCTTATCTGAAAGAGCGAAGAGCAAGAAATTGCAGGTGAAGATTCTTGATTTTGGCATTTCAAAACTAGTAGATACGAGCGCTAAAACCCAGCAACTAACTGCTGTTGGTGAAATCTTTGGTAGCCCTTTCTACATGAGCCCTGAGCAGTGTCGTGGTGACAAAGTTGACGGCCGCTCTGATATTTATTCTGTCGGTTGCTCCTTGTTTGAGGCTCTGACAGGCTTTGTGCCGTTTGAAGGAAAGACATCTCTTGATATAACTCTGCTTCACGAAGAGGCTGAGCCTCCGCTGCTAAGTGAAGTCAATCAATCGATAGCGGCTAATTTGCCTGACTCTATTGATACAGTAATAGCAAAATGTCTGGCGAAACAACCGCAAGACCGCTATCAATCGGCCGAGCAAATGGCGATAGACTTAGAGCGCGTGCGCGCTGGTAAATCTATTGCACCACCTGTTGCACCACCCGTTGCACCATTTGTAGTGTCAGCTTCGCTGGAGCGTCGAGGCAAGAAGGCCTATCATTTGCCCGTCATGTTAGTCCTCTCTCTGGCGGTCGTGCTTATCGGCTGCTACGGACTATATGTCTTGCTCGATTCTAGATACAAAGCCTTGCAATCTTCTGTGCAATCGCCGCTGCAATCTTCGTCTGCGTCATCAACTTCTGGTCTGCCTTCATCGGCAGCTAAACCCCAAGAAAAATTCAATCTAAATGACGAGAAATCGTTGGCATCGTTATATGTCGGCGCTAGTCAGCTAGACGACGAGTTTAGCGATGGAAAGAAGAAAGCGATAGAGACTTTCTTAGCCGCTAAACCAGGGTTCTACTCTAATGTTGTATTTACACCTGCAGGCCGGGGGCGTCTATTCTCCTTTCCAAAGACTTTTTCGCTTGGTGTGCTTACATTCGTTGATAAGCGAGGGCAGAATATTGCCCTACCCGCTCAGGGCGATGTGATGATATTTGCTGGCACAGCTTTGCGATTGAGTGCGGGAGAGGCCGTCAAGGCCTATCCCGCTTTGTTCAAGTATTTTCGCCCAGATGATTTGCACACCCTCTATTTAGACGATGTTTCGCCTGTTAGTCGCCAACTGCTTCCCAATGTTCTTCAACTAGCAGCACTTAAGCATATTGCTTTTAACCGAGCCAGTCTTCTCCCTGAAGATATTGTTGCTCTAAACGGCTTACCTCAGCTGATTGGCATCGATTTGCGCCATTGTCACATTTCTGGTGAGTTGTTAGCTAAGCAAAAATTGCTTCAGCAACTGCAGTCATTTAGGGCTGATGGTGTCAAAGATATTTCTGGTGTTTTGGAAGTTTTGAGAAAAAACAAGAATGTTACTATTCTTTCGCTAACGGATAGTTCATTGACTTCTGCTGATATTGCTAACCTAGTTGCCATGCCGCAGTTGTTGGATTTGTCTTTGAATAACAGTTCGCTCACTAATGATGAATTGGCGCAGTTAACTGTTTTGCAAAAACTCAAAAGACTAAATTTAGATCAGTGTGGCAAACTAGATCAAGGCTGCCTTGAGTCAGTGGCAAAGTTTAAGGATTTGGAAGTGTTAATTCTCCCCGATGATTTGCTTACCGAAGGTACGGAGAAATTCTTGGCTCCGAGATTGCCCCATCTAAAGCATTTTAAGTAGAGGATGGTTATTGACTAGTCAATGCAAAAAATGCGGAAAGTCTCTAGTCAACACCCGTGCTGGCTCGTTTACGTCGTATTTGTTTCAGCAGAATTATTGTCAGTGCAATAAGAGTTCTTCTTCTTCTTCTTCCGGTGGACAGGCGCCGACGGTCAGCCAAGTCTGCGCTAAGTGCTGCAAGTCGGTAGCTAAGAAACGAGCTGGCTCATTCACTTCATTTCTCTTCCAAGAATTGCGCTGTCATTGTGCTCAGCCAGTGCTGCCAAAGAGAGAGCGTTTGGCGCGCACAAATACCCAAGTGCGACGTCAGGCCCTGGCCGAGAAGCGCGGCTATACAGCTAATTTTAAGGCCAATGCCGAGTCTGCTAGAAAACTACCGCAGGCTGACTTCTTATCAGGCACTGTGATTGGTGGCGTCTTTAAGATCGATTCACTCATTGGTGAAGGTGGTATGGGTATTGTCTATCTTGCTCAGCACCTCAGTTTGAATCGACTGTACGCCTTGAAGGTTTTGTCTCCCAGTATTGTCAGCGAGCAAAGCTGGTTGCGTTTCAAGGCAGAGGCAAAGACTCTGGCGGCGCTAAATCACCCTGGGCTCGTTCGCGTGTATGATCTTGGCATTCAGGAAAACACAGTGCCTTACTACTCAATGGACTATCTGGAGGGAGAAACTTTAGAAGACTTACTGGTGCGCAAGGGGCCACAAGAACTTGAATATGCTATTTCAATTTTTATTGCTGTATTGGATGCCCTGGCCTATGCACACCGCAACAATGTTGTTCATCGCGACATCAAGCCAGCCAATATATTTATTTGTCGCAATCAAGAAATTAAGATTCTCGATTTCGGAATTTCCAAACTTGTCGGCGCTAGAAATAGCCAGCGCAATCAAGAGCTTACAGCCATCGGAGAGGTCTTTGGCAGCCCCTATTACATGAGCCCAGAGCAGTGTCGGGGTGAACAGATAGACTTCCGCTCGGACATCTATTCAGTGGGCTGTACGCTGTTTGAGGCATTGACTGGCTATGTGCCTTTTGAGAGTGGCAATTCTTTAGAAATTGCCATGCTGCATGAAGAGGGCAAGATTCCGCAGTTGTCTGATGTCTGTGATATTGCCTTCCCAGCTTCGCTAGATGTCGTGATTGCGAAGTGTCTGGCAAAGATGCCCCAAGACCGCTATCAGTCAGCCAAAGAGATGGCCATCGATTTGACTCGCATCAAGGAAGGGAAAAATCTAGAGGCTTATGCTGGTGGGGCAAGGCCGAGCAAAGTTGACTCGGTTGATGGAACGCAGGTTTTGAGCCGCAAACAGTTATTTCTTGTGGTTTCGGTATGCTTATTTCTAGCCGCCGGACTCTCAATCTGGATAAACGGCTCAGTAATGGTTGGTCCAGATGCAAGGATAACTGATTATCTTCGTCGGAAAAAGCTTCCGTCACTGCAGGGTGAACTGACTGCCCAGTCTAGAGCTGAATTGGCGTCTAGCAGCTATGAAGGGGAAAAGAAATCGCCTGTTGAAGAGTATCTTTCAAAGGCAGTCAAACCGTATTCTGTGGTTTTGAAGACCGATGGCCGCACTCTTAAAGGTTTCGATTTTCCTGCGAATTTTTCCTTAGGCATCCTAAAGGTCGCATTTAAAAACAAAATCCGACCGATTGTTGACTTTAATTTCTCGCCAGACTTCTTTAGAATCGCTTTCTCTCTCTGAAATGACGCTAGGTGAAGAAGATCTGAGAAAACTGAATGGTCTCAAGAGCCTAACTACTTTATCTCTACGCAGTTGTTCATGCTCTCCCAATTCACTATCGAAACTTTCTCTATTGGCTCGGTTAAGTGACGTAACCGCGATTCGTTGTTCTGTGAGCCTTTGTTCGCAGTTGCTCGAGGCTCTAAGTCATAACTCGCACCTGACTGATCTCACGCTGTTAGACGCGCATTTGACTCACTCTGATATAAAGGCTCTTGCTTCAATAGGTTCACTTAAGTCGCTCGATCTCCGAGCTAGTAACGTTGATAATAGTGACTTAAAGGCGCTTACTGCTCTCAGTAATTTGCGAGTTCTTAGCATCTCGTTCAATGGTGTTGACGAAAATTGTGTTGACTCGCTGCTAAAGTTTCCTAAGCTTAAAACCCTTACCGTTTCAGGCCTTTCTCCTGCGAGCATAAAGCGACTTTCGCTTGCTTCCCCTCACCTTTCGGTGAGAGACCTTGACGCGCTCCCCGAAGATTGAAGTTATACCGCAGCAACTGTTCAGCGCGATTTGGTAGCTGCAAAAAGTGAGAGCAAGAATGAGAATGCTTACTCCCACTCTTCCTGACTTTTGTGTTCAACTGTCTTTTCAAGGCGAGAGACGAAGTTGTTCAAGCCTGCTGGTTGATTGGAAATTTTGTTCATGATTTTGCCCGAGGCCAGGGCTACTTTTACCGCTGATAGTTTTGGCCTGGTGAATAGAAGTTTCAAGCCAAGCCCTGTGCGGTAGCGCATCGATAGGTTCTCGCCAAAGGTATGCATATGACCGTGGTAGCCTTTTACGAATTGCACCACGTCGTGGGCCAATTGTTCTGGTGCTTTCTTGTAAATGGCATCACTTTTGCGCAGAGCGTGTCGTTCTTGAGCTAGAGCGTATGTTCGCAATGCTTCTTTGGCAATGACGCCGCAGGCGTATTGGTTTAGGGCGGCTTGTCTGGCGGCCGTGCCGGCTTCTATTCGCTTATTATCGTCTGATAGCATGGCGATAATAGCCTCGGCCAGAGCGGGAGAATCAGCTTTTGGTACGTGTAGGCCGGTGACATTGGGCTCGATATACTCTGGCGTGCCACCAGCAGTGCTGCCTATAACTGGTTTGCCGCTGGCCAGCGCTTCCAGTACTGTATATGGTGCATTGTCAAATAGAGACGGCACTGTGCAAACATCGGCTAAGCGGTAATATTCAGGCATTTGAGCGAGGGCGACATGGCTGACAAAATGCACTTTGTCTAAGCAAGAATTTTTAGCTAGAAATTCTTTCAGCGATTTTAAAACCGAAGTTTTGCCGGCACCAGTATTGGTGTCGGCGCCTACGACTATAAAACGTGCCTCTGGCACTGCTTTTACTACTTGCGGCACTGCTTCAATGAGATACTTAATGCCTTTGCGTTCTTCTAGTCGTCCGGCAAAGTAAACGAGTTTGCTTCCTGATTGGGCATTAAATGGGCTTTGTAAACCAGCAGTTTTACCTTCTGGCGAAAACTTCTCCGTGTCAACCGGATTTCGCACAATTTGAATCTGTTCCAGTGCCACTCCGGTGTCATTAGCGACATATTCAGCGAGATTGACGCTAGGTGAAGAAAGTAAGTCTGCTTCAGACATGGCCAGGCGCTCGAGAGTCGATACGATAAAGCTATCAAAATCGTTCTTAATGTTGTGATAGCCTTCCGCAACAAATTTTGAATAAGGAGTGTGTAGACGAATTACTAAAGGCGCGATGCGAGTAATTGCTAAGAAGATACCCTCGGCAAGGTGATCTGGTGCCTCGACAGCATCGAAAGGTTGCGCCCTGTGCAATTCCAAAAACTTCTTCCACATGGGCAAGGCTGCACGCAATAGGTGGTGGGTGTTTGGTTGGGTGACGTTGAGGAGGGCCGCTAGGCGCAATGAATCGGCCCAAACAACTCGATGGACATGCACTTGATCGTCTTTTGACATTGGCGGATTGGCGCCGCTAACAGTTTTTTTAGTGAGGCACACTACGTGTACGTCATGACCTTGCCGGGCTAGTTCGCGGCATAGTTGATAGGTGTATGCACCAATGCCGCCCCAGCCCGTGTCTGGTGGGTACTCTCGAGAGATGAAACAAATTCTCATGCTTCCCTCCAGTTCGTATTCATGTTTTGGCAATCATATTTGCAAAGGCTTTAGCCTTTTTTGATTGTCCAGAAATCTTCGCCAAGAATATCCCATGGCAATCTTCTTTCGTCAGGCTCATTGGCATCAAAGCACTGATTGACGAAGTAGATCATGTTGGCTGGGTTTTGGAAAACGTTAGCAAGGCCATGAGCAACGCCACGCGGAATGTAAAGTGCTTGAGCCCGGCCAGAACCAAGAATGAAACGCATGCTTTTGTTGTAGGTTGGTGACTCTTTGCGAGCGTCAAATAGGCCGATTAGAAGTCTGTCGTAAGGCATTACGAACCAAACGTCTTCTTGGTTGTAGTGCAGGTGAAAAGCTTTGATTGTGCCAGGTAGCATTTGAGAGTAAGTGGTTTGTCGCACTTTAAACTCAGGCAAAATTTGCAAGCAACCATTTTCGTCTAAACGCACTATTTCAGCCAGCGAGCCGCCATCGTCGTAGAACATGGGCAAATTGATAATTTGCACACCGTCAATAACGGTTTTCTTTGAATAGTCTTGAACAGACAATTCTTTTTTGTATTCTTGACCGATTGCTTCGGCTGATAGTGGTTTCAAAATTGTCATTGATTGAGGCACGTTTTTGAGGTGTTTCTATTGTGGAGCTGTAGTTACTAGTACTGAATGGCCTTTAGAATAACAGATTCGAGCCCAAAATGGCCCAGTCTCAGGCTGGGGCCTTAACGCTTTGTGTCTGCATGTATTGATGCAAGGCTTCTTGCCACGGCGTCAGGGGCCTTCCTAATGCCTTAATCAAATCGCTTTTATCGAGGGCTGAATAAGCCGGTCTCGGCGCTGGTCTTGGCATGTCTTTTGTTTCTATCGGCACTACTTCGACTTTCTTACCTTTGGCTTCGAGGTACTTGACTATCTCGCGGGCAAAGTCAAACCAACTAGTTACGCCTTCGTCGGTGGCGTGGTAGATACCGTAGCGACCGCTGGCAATAAGGTCGGCAAGCATTTCGGAGAGCGTGGCCGTGCTGGTTGGCGACCCTACCTGATCAGCTACAACCTTAATTTGATCGCGTTCCTGAGCTAACTTGTAGATTGTGTCAACAAAATTACGCCCATAGGGGCCATAGAGCCAGCTGGTGCGAACGATGTAGTAGTTCTGGCAGTGCCGTTGTACGGCTAATTCGCCAGCCAATTTCGATTTTCCATAAACTGAAATTGGGGCTGTGGGGGCGTCAGTTTTGTACGGTTCGTTATTGCTGCCATCAAAGACATAGTCGGTACTAACGAAGAGCATGGGAATATTGAGTTTGCTAGCGGCTACTGCCACGTTCTCAGTGCCGCGCTCGTTAATAGCAAAGGCCATTTCTTGGTCGGTCTCGGCCTGATCAACTTGAGTGTAAGCAGCACAGTGCAAAATAAGATCTGGGCGCTGCTCGGCGACCACTCTTTGCACTAAGTCTGCGTCAGTAATGTCTAATTCGTCTTTGGCGAAGGCGGCCACGTCGTGGCCGCGCTTTGCTAAGCACGGGCTGAGTGTTTGCCCAAGCATGCCACCAGCCCCGGTGACAAGCAGCTTCATTTGTTTGCTACCAATTCTTTTTTTGCGGCTACGTCAGAGCTATGTGGTTTGGTTACAGCCTTTACCCAGTCTGTATTTGAGGTGTACCATTTTAGCGTTTCGTGAATACCGGTTTCGAAAGTATGTTTTGGTTTCCAGCCCAATTCTTTTTGAATCTTTGAAGAATCAATGGCATAGCGGCGATCGTGGCCAAGGCGATCGGCCACGTAGTTGATCATCTCTTCACCTTTTCCTAGCTCTTTTAGAACTAATTTGGTGATTTGCATATTGGTGCGTTCGTTGTTGCCGCCAACGTTATAGACTTCGCCCGGTTGACCTTTATGGAAAGCCAGGTCAATAGCGCTGCAGTGATCTTCGACGTGCAACCAGTCGCGCACATTGAGGCCGTCACCGTAGACTGGCACTTTGATGCCGTTTAGAAGGTTGGTGATGAATAGAGGTATCAGTTTTTCTGGATGCTGGTAGGGACCGTAGTTATTGGAACAACGGGTGATAACTACGGGCATGCCGAAGGTATGGAAGTAAGCGCGGCAGAACAAATCGGCGCTGGCTTTACTTGATGAATATGGGCTGTTCGGTGCCAGTGGCGTTTCTTCAGTGAAGAGACCGGTTGGTCCCAGAGATCCATAGACTTCATCAGTTGAAACTTGGGTATAGCGAATCTTATAGTCTTCGGGCTTGAATGGCATTTGAGCGCCATCTTTGCGGCCATATTTGAGTGTGGCTTCTAATAAAACTTGTGTTCCGAGTGTGTTCGATTTAACGAATACAGAAGAGTCTTCAATTGAGCGGTCAACATGGCTTTCGGCTGCCAGGTTGATAATGCCATCGATCGGTCCAAACTTCTTGCCTGAGACAATTTCGTCTACCAGTGCGGCATCTTCAACACGGCCTACAACCAATTTGTATTTTGGATTTTTGGCCACATCTTCGAGATTTTCTCTGTGACCAGCGTAGGTTTCAGCATCAAGGTTGATGATTTCGTAATCAGGATAGGTCGTGAGCAAGTGGCGTACCAGGTTGCTACCAATGAATCCCAAGCCGCCGGTGATCAGAAGTCTCATGGACAATTTCCTCAAAACATGACTATGCCTAGATTTTCCCTCTCTTGGCCACTTTGGATCAACCCAACCTCTTTCATATTAGGGGCTGGGTGTATGAATATTGTTTTATCTAGACTGCAAAGTGTGCGCTAGGCAACCTTTGCCCTAAACAACTTCGATCTTCGAATCATCGCCCAGCATGAGGCGGAATGCTTGAGGCTTACCGGTCGATCTTGTCAGCTCAACTCCAACGCCAATCAAACTGTCAGCGATGCGGCCGTGAAAATCTAATATTTGAGCTTTCTCTCTAAGAATGCTGTGTTCGATTTCGGCATGGCTCACTCTGGCGCCATCACCGATAGAGGTAAAGGGCCCGACATAGGTGTGTTCGAGGACACAGTCTTCGCCAATGACCGCTGGTCCGCGCACTGTGCAGTTGATTAATTTGCTGCCTTTGCCAATGTGCACGCGCCCGGAGACTCTTGAATCGTCATCAATTGTGCCAAGCATAGAGACGTCAGTCATCTCATCTAAGACCACTCGGTTGGCTTCTAGCATGTCGTCTTTCTTACCGGTGTCTAGCCACCAGCTTTGTAAAATATGGCTGTCAACCCGGTTGCCAGTGGTGATCAGTTGTTGAATGGCATCGGTTATTTCAAGCTCCCCGCGCTTGCTGGGTTTGATTTGGTCTATGGCGGTGTGAATTTTGGGAGTGAATAAGTAGACCCCGACTAGAGCCAGGTTCGATTTCGGTTTGGCTGGTTTTTCCTCTAGGCCATTAATACGGCCATCTTTGTCTAATACAGCCACGCCAAATGAGCTAGGGTTGGCCACTTCTTTGAGCAAGATAAAGGCGTCAGGGCCTTCTTCTTCGAAGCGTTTTACTAATGGCCCGACACCGTCTTTTATGAGGTTGTCGCCCAGGTACATAACAAAAGGTGAATCGCCCAGGAAGGGACGGCCTGTTTTTACTGCGTGGGCCAGGCCCATTGGCTGGTCTTGCAAGATATATTCGATGCGAATTCCCCAGCGGCTGCCATCGCCAACGCATTCTTGAACGTCTTTGCCGGTTTCGGGGCTAACGATAATGCCTATTTCTCTGATGCCCGCATCAATTAGAGCTTCTACGCCATAGAAGAGAATGGGTTTGTTGGCGACTGGTAATAATTGTTTCGCCGCTGTGTGTGTGATTGGGCGCATGCGTGTGCCTTTGCCGCCACTCAGAATTAAACCTTTCATACGTCCCCTCTGTTTTAATTGACTCCGCGTTTGCTGAGAACTGCCTTAAAAGTCATGGCGATAATGCGCCAATCGAGCCAGTAGTTCCAGTTGTCGCAATACCACTTATCGGCTGCAACTTTGACATCATCAGGAAGTTCATCGCGTCCGTTAACTTGGGCCCAGCCTGTGATTCCCGGCATAAACTTCAACACACCACTTGCTTCACGTTTAGTGGTTAGGTCGGTCTGATTATACAGAGCTGGCCGCGGCCCTACTAAACTCATCTGTCCAAGCACTACGTTAACTAGCTGAGGAAGTTCATCCAGGCTAGTTTTACGCAAAAGTTCACCTACTTTTGTCACCGGGCTCGGTAAAAGCAACATCTGGTCTGTGGGAAGGTCTGGCGTTCCGGTGCGCATAGTGCGAAATTTATAAATTTCAAACAATTGGCCGTTTTGCCCCACTCGCTTTTGTTTGAAAATAATTGGTCCGCGGCTATCTAGCTTAATCGCTAAGGCTATTGCCAAGAGAACGGGGGCGCCCAGTATAAGGGCGACTGAACAAAGGGCAAAATCAGTTAGTCTCTTGGCAATCATCATCTTTAGTAATTTGGTTGCTCGCTATTTTAGGGCAAAACAATAGTGCAAAATATAGATAGGAGTCTAGTTTGAAGAAAATAGAGCGAGGAGTCAAAGAGGCCCATGCCCAATAAACTAAGCAATGCCAAGCTTTCACTAAAGTTGTTCACAGTGCTGCACCGCTCCAATGTTGCTGTACAGCGTCCGGCCTGGCAGCAAATTCAGCAGGCTAACCTGGGGCCAAGTGATTTTGCCGTTTTGGAAGTGTTGCTACATAAAGGTAGCTTGCCCATAAGCACTATTGGCAGCAAAATTCTTCTTACCAACGGTTCAATGACTACTGCAGTAGATCGACTTGAGGCTAAGGGATTGGTTGAGCGAGTCGCTAGCGAGAGTGACAGGCGTGCGAAAATAGTCTCTCTTACTTCTAAAGGTCGCGCTCTGATTGAGCCGATTTTTGCCGAACACGCCGCTGTTATAGAAGCTGCAACGGCGGGCTTGACTTATGAGGAAAAGCTGCAGTTTGTACAACTGGCTAAGAAATTAGGCAAGTTTGCTGCATCAGCAAATTTAGGTCTAGATTGAATTTCTGATTGATTCGCGATAGCTCTTCTTTAACTTTGAAAGGCCTTGATATTGCGATTAAACTTGTTTATGTTCCCATTAACATTGGGGGTGAGATTATTTCAATGACAGCAAAGAAGGAATCAAAAGCCAATAGAAATAAGCAGCTTCCGCCGAGTCCGGTAATAGAGACTATACCTGCCGTGTTGCACGGCTACGAGAATTTCTTTGAAGCACTAAAAGAGCAAATTCGCATGGCTCAAGTGAATGCGGCTGTTACGCTCAATGCCCAGTTAATTGAGTTCTACTTCAATATTGGCAGGGCTATTGTGGAGCGACAAGAGGAAGCTGGCTGGGGCAATGCTGTCCTTGAACGTATCAGTAAAGATTTAATTGAAGCATTTCCAGACATGAAAGGATTTTCTCAGCGCAATTTATATCGAATGAGAACGTTCTATATGGCCTATCGACAGGAGCCGGGAATTTTTGCCACAGCTGTGGCAAAAATTCCATGGGGTCACAATATCATCATTCTGGACAAGATCAAAGACGTTCCAGAACGCGCCTGGTATGTGCTGCGAACCGTTGAGCATGGTTGGTCCAGAAATATTCTTGAGCTGCAAATAGAGAGTGGTTTGTACCATCGCCAAGGAAGCGCTGTTACTAATTTCACCAAAACCTTACCCGCCCCTCAGTCTGATTTGGCGCGTCAGATTCTTAAAGACCCATACAATTTTGATTTCCTTACCCTTGATTCTGAAGCTCATGAGCGCGATATTGAGAAGTCGCTGGTCGATCACATTCAGCAATTCCTGATTGAGCTTGGTGTTGGTTTTGCCTTTGTTGGGCGGCAATTCCATCTAGAGCTTGGTGATCAGGACTTTTACATCGACTTGCTTTTCTATCACTTGAAGTTGCGCTGCTACGTGGTAATTGAGCTGAAAGGCGGCGACTTCAAACCAGAGTATGCTGGTCAACTCAACTTCTATCTTTCGGCAGCCGATGACTTACTGCGGCACGCCGATGACAAGCCAAGTATCGGCTTATTGCTCTGTAGGAAAAAGAACAAGTTAGTAGCAGAATATGCGCTTCGTGATATCAACAAGCCAATCGGAATTTCAGAGATTCGTTTGAGTGATGCACTGCCTCAAGACTTGAGGGGTAATTTGCCTACGATTGAAGAATTGGAACAAAGGCTCGGCGACATTGCAGATTAGCCCGATGTTTGAATTGTGAACAGTTGCTAGTGCAGTTAGCTGGCAGAATGACATAAAATTAGCGCATGCTTTTATCTGTCATTGTTGTTAGTTGGAATACAAGAGAGCTTTTACGGGCCTGTTTGACCTCGCTCAAGCAAGAGCTAGTTAGCTTGACCGGCTCTTCTGAGCTGAAAGACGTTGAGGTGTTCGTTGTTGACAACGCCTCTGCTGACCAGTCTGCCGAGATGGTGGCCGAGGCCCATCCCTGGGTCAGGCTCACCGCCAACGCCGACAATCGTGGCTTTGCCGCCGGCAATAATCAAGCTTTAGCTGACGCCACCGGTCAGTTTGTACTGCTGCTCAACCCTGATACTGAAATCATTCCTGGAGCCCTCAAAACCCTTTTGCAGTTCTTTGATAGTCACCCTAAGGCCGGTGTTGTAGCGCCGCAGCTATTGAATACCGATGGCTCAATTCAAAGATCTTGCCGTGCCTTTCCAACTTTTTTAGGTATGGTTTTTGAGCTAATTGGTCTCAGTCGTATGTTTCCTGCCGGTTCAAGTTATGGTCAAAAGTTTCGCGAGTATAAGATGCTTGACTGGAATCACGACGACGAACGGCAGGTCGATCAGCCGGAAGGCGCTTGCTTGATGATTAAGCGCCAGCTATTAGATGAAATTGGCACTCTGGATGAAGGTTTCTTCATGCTCTTTGAAGAAGTGGATTGGTGTTTTCGCGCTAAGAAAGCCGGCTGGGAAATTTGGTTTACTCCTAGCGCGCAAGTGGTGCACCATTATGGTCAGTCGATTAAGCAAGTAAAAGTGCGCATGATACTCTCTTCTCATCGCGGCTTATATCGCTTTTGGCACAAACACTATCGTGGTAATCGCTGGTGGCTAGATGGTATTGCCTATAGTGGCTTGATGGCCCTGGCTTATGTTCGTATTGCCGCTTATCGGCTGCGGGCAATGGTCTCTTGAGTGAGCAATCAGGATTGATTTTTTCTCTCTCGCATGGTGGTTTGCTCTGCACAGGTTCGACTGTTAAATGGTTTGGTTTAATTGACCTGAAGAGTTAGCAGCTTTGAATGTTGTCGATGAAGTGATAAAAACTTTATGGTCGGTGGCGAATGCGAATTACTTAGTGGTGTGATGGCTTGTTCAGGCGCGGCTCGAGGCTCTGCAAGGAGTGTGATGCTAGAATTGAGCCCGTGAGGGAACGACTTGAAGGAAGAGCATAGATGATTTTCACAAGCGCTGAATACATTCTCTTCCTGCCGATCATAGTTTTGCTTTTTTGGATCTTGCCTAAAGTTTGTCGGCTGCCCATGCTTCTCGTGGCTAGCTATTACTTTTACATGAGCTTTATCCCACAGTTCATTTTGCTGATCTTACCGATGACATTGTTCAATTGGCTTTGGGGCAAGTTGATGGTCAAAGATCACACCAATAAAAAATTGTTGAGCATTGGTATCGTTGTCAATCTTCTTATTCTTGGCGTTTTTAAATATGCCAATTTCTTTGCCGATTCATTTGGCGCTGTGGCGAAAGTTGCAACCGGCAAGGCGATGCATTTCGATTTGCATATCATTCTTCCTTTGGGCATATCGTTCTTCACTTTTGAATTTATTCACTACTTGTTCGAGATTTATCGGGGTAAAAAACCGATTGATTCCTTTGTTCTTTTCGCTCTCTTTGCCGCCTTCTTCCCCACTCAAATTGCTGGCCCAATTAAGCGCTATCCTGATTTTGTTGAGCAGATGCAGGCCGATAACAAGCTCAAGCTCTCATATTTCGACGAAGGTGTTCCTCTAATAATAATTGGCATGGCTAAGAAGCTTCTGCTTGCCGATAACCTGGCTGTATTTGTGCAAATGGGCGTGAGTGGGCCTTCGAACTATAGCGGTTTAGAGTTATGGCTTTTTGCCTATGCCTTTGCCTTCCAAATTTACTTCGATTTTTCTGGTTACACCGATATTGGTCGAGGTTCGGCCATGTTGTTTGGCTATCACATTCCAATCAACTTCAACATGCCTTATATAGCTAGCAATATGTCTGACTTTTGGCGGCGTTGGCACGTCTCTCTTTCTACTTGGCTGCGCGACTATCTCTTTATTCCGCTGGGCGGTTCGCGAGGAACCAGGCTACAAGTTAATCGCAACTTGTTCTTGACCATGGCCCTTGGTGGCCTCTGGCACGGTGCATCGTGGAATTTTGTTGTCTGGGGCGTCTTCCACGGCCTGGCTTTGATTGTGCACCGCGAATTTTCTATGTGGAAAGAATCTACGGTTGCTCTGAAGAACTTTCTTGATCAAAAGGTCGTAGCTTTTGCGTGGCGCTACTTCTCAATCTTTTTGACTTTTCAGGCTGTTTGTATAGGTTGGGTATTCTTCCGCATTCAAGATATTGGCTTGGCATGGGTTATGGTGCGACGTATGCTGACCTTAAGACCAATGTTTAGTATGCCTGCCCCGGAACACTTTATTGTTATGAAGCCAGATTTGCCAGTGGTGGTGCCGGTTGTGATGATTATGGTTTCGCTTCTTCTGCTTACAAACTTACCGATTTCAGCCTTGAATGAGAAGAAAGTTTTTCAGAATTTGCCAGCATTTGTAAAAGCGGCTTACTGTGCTGTTTTGATTCTAGCAATCGTGACATTCTTGCCTGATACATCCCAGCCGTTCATATATTTCCAGTTTTAATCTTTGCCATACTGGTTTTCTTGAACTTTTAGCTGCGCTAGAGCGTTTATAAAAACATGTGAGCAATGGAGAGTGCGACCATGTTAGAGATTATTGCCTTGCTACAGGCCCCAGTTCTTTCTGCCTGCAGTGGTTTCGAATTGTCTTGTCTTACAGCAGGTGTCTTTTTCTCTGCTGTTTATGTTATTGCTTTGAGCTTATGGCTTGCCGCTGGGCGCTAAGCTGCTGGCGCCGACCAACCAAAGCAATCTAAAGTGTCGTCTATATTGAGATTGTTTTCCATGGCGTAGGTAACCGCAATGGTAGCTTGCTCAAGCTGAATCAAATTGTGATCGAGGTAGGTCTTGCACTGAGCCGCTAGTTCGAGCACTCTCTGGTCGATCAGGTGGGCATCAAACAAAGTTTTGAGAAGGGGCTGACGGTTAGCTAAAGCCAGGGCTGTAGCTATTTGTAGCTCTTTGTCTGAGAGTAGGCCAGCTTTCTTGAGAATGTCGGTAACTTCAATTTTGGGTTTTTCATCTGGATCTTCTTCTTCCATCTCGTTAAGTTGCGACAAGGCCAGATTAAGCTCTTCATGAGAGGTGGCGAATTGAATTTTTTTGACCAGCTGAGCTGCTTGATCTTCAAAGAGCATTCCGTCGCGAATCATCTTCAAGATGTGATTGATAGCCTGCATGCATGTGGCCGTGGCAAAGCCGTTCTCGGCTATTACTTGCTCTAAAGGTTTGTTCTCGGTGGCTTCAAGTTCACGTGCGCCCATTAATTGGCTCTCTGATATGGCACCGGCCATAACCAGTAGCTCACCTGGGCCGAAGTCTTCAGCCGCTTGGCTGGGGTCGATGTTGTTTTCCCTCAATGATTGGGTCAAGGCAATTGATCGTAGACGGGCCGATTTGAGCGCGTATATTATTTTGTCGCGTTCGGCCACCCCGCGTCTAATCAGTTGCTGAGCCATTAATGCCGAATTGAGACCAGTGCGTGAAATGATGCCCTTGCTCAATAGCACCATTCCTAGTGGCAGGCCTGTCTCGGTTGCGGCAATCAGACCATCTTCAATTTGTTTCGGTGAGGCAAAGCCTGCTTGCATTAATATTTCGCCCAGTCGGTTACTGGTTGGCACTGGTTTTGGAGCGGCTTTTGGGGCAAGTTTAAGCAAGGCCTCGTCTAAGCTTATCTTTTCCTGTGCCACTAAACCAAGGGCTCGTACCCCGTGTTCGACGGGCAAGGCCTTGTCTTTGATGCGAGATTGCACTTCTACGGCGGTGGCTAGAACATTGTCGGCAACGTGCCCGTGCATTGTTAGAATGCGGCCAATTGGCAGTCTCATTTTAACTGCTAAACGATTTACTTCGTCTAGAAGGTTCGGCTCGATTATGCCACTGCGAACGAGGAGGACCCCGATTTGCAGCATGGCTACGTTGGCTGTTTCCTCAGTCATCAATCTCTCTTACTGGTGCGAGCAAGAACAATTGGGAACGTCCCTTTCTTGGCTTCATCATGGGCATTAACTGCCGATTGAATGAGAGACTCAAGATCTTCGCCGTCTGATGGCAAGTTGGCGACACCGAAGGCCAGTGATAGATTTGCCTTGTCAATTCCCGGTGCAAGAGGCGTTACGGTTAGCGCGTCGAGCACTCGATTTGCCACAAACGCCGCTTGGGAGGCCTTGGTATTAGGCATCATAATGGCAAAGTCTTGTCCGTAGAAGTGTGCCAGGGTATCGAGTGGTCGCTTCACCAAGCCGATTCTCATAGCCGCTGTCTGCAAAGCTTGCACAGGCAAAGGATCTTTTTCGATGATGCCGCTACCGCCTGTGCGCTTAAGCATCAGCTCAAAGACTACTAGTGACATGGGCCAGTTGTAGGCTTCGTAGCGGTAGTACTCATACTCCATAAAATAGAGCAGGGCTTCGCAGCTCATTAGCCCAGTGTCTGTGCGAATGAAATTGTAGGCAAGATTTTGAATAATTGATTTTGATTCGCCCAAGAAATCTAGGGCGCCACCACGGGCGGCGGAAGGTGGGCGAATTTCAATCAGGCCGCAGTAAAGCAAGTTGAAAAGCAAAGGAGCCCATTGAGTCTGCTCCATGGGCCGGTCTCTAAGCAGATCTGTAAAGGTGGTCTTGTGTTTGAGAGACTCGTACACTTCTTTTTGGATGTTAAAGTCTAATGGCACGCCTTTCGATAGCATCAACTTAAGCTCTGGTTCTCCCAGATTCTTTTGTTTTTGAATAATGGTAGATTCATAAACCAGACCAGCTTTTTCAAGGTGCTTTAGTTGGTCCAGCAAGGCGATGCCTTCCATCACAGAAGACTGCAAGCTTTTTTCGACTGACTGCATTTCTGTGCGCACGCCAGGTTTAAATAAGAAAGTACCTGATCTCCAGGTGACCAGTTCTTTTATTGCTTCATCACCTCTATTATTTGAGGTTTGGGCATCTTTGGGAATACCGTTTTCAAAATAGACATGTCCAACAGCTGCTGGCCCTACAACTTCAAGCTTGCCCGTGACTTGTTGCATGCCAATGGTGGTGAGAACGTTGTTCATCGGGTTCTGTTCGATAGTGCCTTCTATCGAATTAGCTTTTACTGGAGCCGCAGCAATGGTTGCCGGTGCTTCGGAGAAGAAATCAGCCGGAAGTGTGCCCTCTGGCATGCTCTGAGAGCCGGACTGTCCGACCGGTGATACTGGTTTCTGTCCGGGGTTAAAGCCCCCGGTCATCTGGCTGCTTGGCTGGGGAAAATTGCCGGGGTTTGGGTTAGCAGCCTGTGCCTGCTGAATTGCCTGGGCCATGCCGGTGCTCTGCATGCCAACTTGTGACTGTTGTTGGAAGCCCCCAGTCTGCGGACTTTGGAAGCCATTGTTCTGGAAAGAATTACTGTTGTTCTGGCTTCCAGCGGTCTCTTCCACCGTTCTCCAGCCGTTTGACACTGCCGGAGCTGGTTGACTAAACCCGCCTTGCAGCGGTTGTTGTGGAAAATTCTGCCCACTCAATTGGCCCGACGGCGCATTGTGTTGGGAAGTTGAGAAGCTGCCTGAAGTAGTTGAGTTGCCTGAAATCGAAGTTCCTGGCGGAGACATGGCTGGCATGCCCTGCCTTGTGCCAAATTGTCCGCTTGCTACTGGGTTAAAGCCACCAGTAGAATTGACGGCCTGAACTGTTCCGGTAGTTTTTTGATGGGCCACATCGAGCATTGCTACGACGTCATAAATCATGTGCACGTCGGAGGTCTCAAAGCGCCAGACCATTTTTGACTCGCGCCCATTGTTCTCCCAGATGTTCCAGACAGGGTGAGGTGTTACCCTGTCAAACTTGACATGTATGCTGTAGCTCATGCTTGACTGGGGCACTTGCCAGACAAGCTCAACCTCGCGGGCTCGGTTTTCCCGAGCTTGTTCGTAGATTGCCGTCAGCTCCCTAACGCCAGGAGCGGTAGTTTGCTTCGGTAATCTGATTTTAGACTGGTCTGAGCTTCTGCCTGGACGAAACATATGGGATTCTTCATTAGTAAGTTAAGCCTACTAGTTTAAGGTACCACGACAGCGTTAACATCAATCGTAGTCAATATGCTTCAGGAACCGTCACTTTATTTCTAAGGTCTTATTATCTGTCGCCTGGCGGTTATTAACTGGTTTGTTAGTGGGCTCTGGGCAATTCAGATATTCGATTTCTCTAATTCATTAGGCCTGTGAAACTTTGCGCCTATGGGCTAGTATCGTGGACGGTGCCTGATTTAGTACCGACTGTAAGTTCGCTTTTCTGGTCGGTCAATTTTTCAGCTAGTACAGGAAAAATTAGGTCTCTAAGTTTCTGCTTGCCAGAGCGGTTCAAGTGCACTGAATCGTGAAAATCGGAACTAGAGAAGTTTGAGTTTTTGCCGGCATCTACATGTAAGCAGTTAGGCGCCAAGGCCGCTGAATTAAGCTTCTCTATAAAGTTAGTGTATGTTTCTGGCGCAATTAGGGCGCGATTTTCTCGCGTCAATGGCATGTTCAAAATGATCAAGTAAATTCCCTTGGCTGTGCAAGTTTCTTGAAGTTCCTTGAGGGCAATTTCAGCTTGTTTGACGTTCTGAGCATTGGTTGGGTTATAGCGTTGCCTGTACATGGCAATATCTCGCTCGAATGGACTGAATTCCTGAGTCTTAACAGTAATTGCTGATGTAGATTTGCCCCGGTAATTCATTGCACCGGCCAAAGTCTCAGCCCTCTGTAAATGCTTGACGCAAAATTCGACTATCTTATCGTGAGCGATTTTGTGCTCCCTAAATGTTTCTGAATAGTAGGCGATAACAGTATTTAAGGCCTTGCTGCAGGTGCCGTCATCGTTTGAGATTAATTGATTCAGTAGTTTGCCAGGTAGAACAATTTCTGCAAGAACAAGAGCCTGAGAGTATAGAGACTCAGCGTTTTGAAGCCGAGCGAGTGTTGTGAAGCTGTCTGGTTCTACCGAATAACCTGCTAGATCGCCGGTTTGAGCTGTAAGGTTATCGCTGAGCTCGCGACGGGCCGTCATCAGCAAGACAATCTGCGGTGTTTTCTGTGAGTGCAGGTAGGCCTTAAGAGTTTTATTGCAGTCGGAAAACATCCCGGCATGCCAGGCTAGTTTAACGACCTTTACGATGCGCCCAATTGTTTGAGAAATTGACTTGTTCCACTCCTCGAATGCGAACTTACAGTTACTCTCTCCGCCACGCTCGAAGGTGGTAGCCAGAGCCAATGACGATCCAAGAATGGCGATGTCAGCGTCGTGCTTAGCCCTGTAAAACTTTTTAAAGGCCTCTATTCTTGTCGAGCTATCTACAATGTTTTTCGCCGCAGGCGGTACCGATAATCGAGCTGTAAGTTCGACTACAAGTAGAAAAAATTGTCCAAATGAATGTGGATTTTAGCAATGAAATAGCACTTGTTGGTTTGCAGTACGTTCCGGAAAGATTCCATACATATGCAATGTCGAAATTAGCTGTGATGGATTTTTTATAGCGAGTTTCAGGTATCGCATTACACTCGTTCGATACTCTCTGGTCTAGATTTCTTTCAACGCTCTCATGGTCAAACCGAAGTACCGTGGTAGCATTTGAGAGACTCATTCCTTGCGCAGACTAAGGCTTCACGTGTCTTTTCGAGTAGAAGTAGCTGGCTTATCTAAGCGATACAATATATACGAAAAGCCTGTAGATAGGCTTCGTGAGATACTGTGGCGCAATCGGCGCTGTTATCATCGTGAGTACTGGGCCTTAAAGGACATTAATATTGAGTTTCCGGCTGGCGTTACTGCGTTAATTGGTCCTAATGGTTCTGGCAAGTCAACACTGCTTCAGATCATTGCTGGTGTTCTGGAGCCATCCGAGGGCACAATCAAAAGAAATGGACGAATAACAGCCATCTTAGAGTTAGGTGCCGGTTTTCAGGCTGATTTTACTGGCCGTGAAAATGTAATTTTAAACGGGATGATTTTAGGTATCAGCCAAGATGAAATAGTCGGGCGATTGGAAACTATAGCCGCGTTTGCTGAGCTTGGTGATTTCTTTGACCAGCCTATCAAAACATATTCAAGCGGTATGGTTGTTCGCTTAGCTTTCGCGACTGCTGTGAGCGTTGACCCGGAGATATTGATAGTTGATGAGGCGCTTGCTGTCGGTGATATCTACTTCCAGAAAAAATGTAAAGACCATATTTGGAAAATGAAAGAAGCAGGCAAGACAATTATTTTTTGCACCCATGATATGCATGCTGTTAGTGATTGGTGTCAACATGCTGTCCTACTCAACGGTGGGCAGATAGTTAAGCAGGGCCCGGTGAACGAAGTTGTGCCCGTTTTTCACGAGTTGATGGAGCATCACGAGATGGTTACGGCAAAGCGATTTACTGAACCGCAGTCGGCGTGAACTCGCAATGGCAGATTTAATTTCAGTTTTGCTACCTGTATACAATGGTGAGAAGTATCTTAGGCCAGCTATAGAAAGTGTCTTGGCTCAGAGCTATGAAAATCTTGAACTGATTGTTTGCGATGACTGTTCCACTGATGATTCACTGACGATTTTGCAAGAGTATTCAGCGCGCGACGAGCGTGTGAAGACCTTTGCTAATTCAACTCAACAGGGGTTGTTTGCCAATTACAATAAATGTTGGGAAAAAGCCCAGGGCGAGCTGATCAAGCCATTTGCTCAGGACGACATTTTGTATCCTGACTTCCTTAAGCTCGGACAGGAGATTCTTCAAGAGCGTCCACAGGTCAAGCTAGTGCTGACAGCTCGTAATTTGATTGGTGCTGATGGTGAGGTTATAGAAACTGTTTCCCCTCTTCCTGGCCCGCAAGAGTATGCAGGCAAAGACTTAATTACTTGGAGTTTGATTTTTCTTACCAATAAACTTGGTGAGCCTGTAACAGGTATTTTTAGAGCCGCCGATCTCACTTATGGTTATGACACGAGATATTTTCACTATGGTGATTTAGAGCTATGGTTCAGGCTTTTATTCGATGGCCAGTTGTTCTTCAATACCGATGTCTTGTGTGCTTTCCGCCGCCATGAAGGCGGCACCACTTCTGCTAATCATCGCTACTTGTTTGATTTAGTTGATGCTTTGCGTCTCTCAAGACAATACTATGCTTTTCTCGAGCAAATAGGAGAATCAAAAGAGCACCTGTACACGAGGCTAATTGAGTATTCGGCCCTAACAGTGAGTCACCTAGAGTCAGAAACAGGTGGCAATGAGTCTATGGTTCGCAGGCGCGGTCCAGAACCGGGCCCAAGTCAAGGTGTTCATACTGATGATGACTTTGCTGAATTGCTTTACATTGCACTTTCGCAGATTACTCCACTGATTGCTGAGCTTGATAATGCTAAGCGCGGAATAGTTGAGTTGGACGATCTTCGTCGGCAGATGAATTCACGTAGCCATCAGGCTGTGGGCTGGTTAATGAGTAAATTGCGTGGGGCCTGGCGGTGATTTTATTCGTGACAAGAGTACTAAGAAGGCTGGTTTCTAGTACGTTTTTGTTAACTCTGCTTCTTCTTGCTATTTTTGACGCGTCGTTAATAAAACTACGGCCTCTTCAATACATAACTGATCTGAGATTTATTCCGCTTGATCAACATCCGATCGTGTCAAAATTGCTAGTTTACATGGAGTCGAGTGATGAGGCCAATATTCTATTACTCGGTTCCTCTTTACCGATGTGTGCCGTTGCGGAGTATGACGAAAAGCTTTATGGTGCTCCTCGCTGTAGCGATGCCACGCAGCTACGCAGATATCTTGGCGCTAAATTTCTAGAACAGCAGTTGAGCAAAAAGTTGAATCGGCCGGTTAGAGCAGTGAATTTATCTATCATGGCCTGTATGGCATCCGATATGTACATCATTTTAGAGAAGAGTCTAGAAGCCGGCAAAAAGCCTGATTCGGCAATATTGTGCATAGCTCCCAGAGACTTCGTCGACAACCTTATTCAGCCAATCGGCCGAACGCCGCCGTTTGAAATTCTGCAAGATTGGAGGTCTTTAGGAGATGTTTTGCGACGTGATATTCCTTTGGTGGAAAGTAGATATTTGCTTATTTCTGCTGTTTGGTATTACTACCGAGTTAAGGTCGATTATCGTACTGTTTTAAGTCAATGTTTTTCTGCCTTGTTTAACCATTGATTATGGCAATCTAAAACTGAGCAGATATTTGGCAAATGGCCTTCCAAAATTGAGCAGTTTTAGATTCACGCCGATAATAGAAGGGCCCCTAACAACGGGGCCTAG
>JBIPOV010000154.1:0-5545 GCA_044378815.1 Obscuribacteraceae bacterium (SeqCode)
TTGATTCACGCTTCTTTCCGACTTCTCCTCGCGGATTAACCGTTGCGCTTCACTACACTTCACCGTCATCAGGCTGTGTAAGGACTTTCACCTCCAGTTGTTGAACATGCCCGGCACACAAGAAAAGCCCTAGTAGATCTCCTGCTAGGGCTCTTTCGCGGCTAAATAGAACACACAAAGCAAGACCTAGCGCTAGCTAGTCACCCGTATTTCACGCTTTCTTACTTATGTAGTTGTCACACCAATACAACAACAATTGTAGATACGCCGCAAATAATCACGCCACTTAGGAAAGAGACTGATAGCACCATGTCAAAAGAAAATGCCATCGCTAAAGGCGAAGCCCAACCTACATCCAGAGCAACCGACGCCACAGCGAAGCCAGGTGCCGCTCAGGTGGAGAACAAAGCCTTACAAGCCGAATCAACCCATCATCTCTCCAGCCGTCCGGGCAAAGAATACGCTCAGGCCTTCAAAGCGCCTGAGAAGTCTGCAAGCACTGACCTCACGATTCAAGACAACTCATCCCCAGCTACAAAACCGATTAAGAAAGGCTCCTTAGACAGCAACCATGCCCCTGAGAGCCTAGCAAAAGCTGGTCTGATTGTAGACAAAACAAACAAATCTAACGATAAGGTTGAGTCAACACCGCTCGCCCCTAAAGTAACAACCGAGCAAAAACCTGAAAGTAAACCAGAGAACAATACAAATTCTAAAAATCCAAGTGATCAAATCGCTACTACCAAAGAGGCAAGTGAAAGGACAAACGCACCTGAGAAAACCACACCAAAGACTATTGCTGTCGAGCTAGAAAACAAAGATGCCACCGCCAGCGATAGCAGCAAGACGACTAAACCTAACTTTACCGTCAGAGCAGATGGCCAAGTAGAAATGTATGGTGACCCGGAAAAGCAGAGCAACAAAGAAGTAAAAATTGTCCTTGAACGCCAAGCCGGTCAGCTAGATCCGACTAAAGAACAAATCGAAGCTGCCAACGAGCTAGTGAGTTATTTGAGCAGGAGGATGACCACAGGTAAAGATGGCAAACCAGCCGAAGGTGTCATTCTAAAAGACAAAATCGATATTGTCTCACGTGTTATAGAACAAGCTAATAATCTCCGACCACCGAAGGAACAGGAAAACCTTTCTCCACAGACAAGAGAACAAATCGGCAAATTGAATCGCTTCAATGGCAGCGGTGGTGTCGACATGCCCATGTCTTCAAGTGAAGGAACGGGCTCATTTGAGACCAGGCAGGTTCCAAGGCAACTTAACGAAACAGATAAGCAAGCGGCTATGAAAGAAGTGTTAGCCGGTCTATTTCAGCCCGATGAAAAAGCCCCTTATGAGACCATCCGCAAGACTGCAGATGGAATCACCCATGTCGGTCGCTATGGCCTCTCAGCTGAGCAGCTAGCAGACTTTCTTAAAGGCCTAGGCGAGCCGCCAGACCCTGCAAAAATTGATGAACTGATTCGCGCTGGCAAGCTACCCAAAGATTATGGCGAAAAGCTCAAAGATCCAAAATTCTTTAATCAGCTCAAGGAACTGGTTAACGATATTCAATCAGGCAAAGTAACTTCTGAAGCTCTTGGTCAGTTGCTGCCAAAAGAAGTTCAAGAGACCATTGCTGGTGATCTCGTAGAAAAAATGAAGGGCAAAGTTGGAGACCAACCAGGAGCAATTGCTGCAGCTGTTCTCTCCGGCAAAAGCAGTGAAAGCTTAAGCCCACAAGATCTGGCCTCACCAGCAGCTCAAGAAACTGCAAATGCTGGACAAAAGCTCTATGAAATTGCCACAAAAAGAGTGGAACAAGAATCAGCTCAAAGAAATCCTGGCAGCTCTGAAGCTAACATGGGTAATGTTCCAGAGGGTGAGCGCCGAGAGCTAATTGCTAAGGCCTTGCAATTAGCAGGCCAGCCGGTGACCGACAGCGCACTAGCCGCGGTGAATACGATCGTAGAGAAAGAAAGCAGCTGGAACCCCAAAGCCCGAAATGATTGGGACATTAACGCCAAAAATGGCATCCCATCTCAAGGTCTAATGCAAACAATTCCACCAACATTCAAAGAGAATGCACTACCTGGATATGACAAAGACATTACCGATCCATTATCAAATCTTATTGCTGGTATCAGATATTCCACAAAACGGTATGGTTCTGTAGAAGAGGTTGTACGTCGCACTAAATCTGGTGGCAAGAACCAAGGCTACTAAGAAAATCTGCTAACTCTCTCCACTGGGCAAAGTCATGTCCTTATTCAAGCCATACCCGTGGCCACGCATATTGACAATGTAGCTCTGCCCGTCGTTTCTGTCTATAACTTCGCGCAATCTCTTGACACAAGCACGAATAGTTTGCTCGGTAGCAGTGCTGTCTGATGACCAAACGTGCATTAGCAAAGAGGTTGCAGAATAAATCTCATTGGGGTGGCGAAAGAGAAATTCTAATAGCTGAAACTCTTTAGGCGAGAGCTTCAGTAACTCACCGGCTCTCCGCAACTGTTTAGTTTTAGGATCAAGTTGGAGGTCAAGATAGCCAAGCAATCCACTTTCCACAGAAGGAAATCTCCTGAGAAGAGCCTTAATACGAGCCGACAACTCTCTAAAGTCAAAGGGCTTAGTTAAGTAGTCGTCTCCACCACGTTCGAAGCCTTCTTCCTTTTCTTCAATCGAATTCTTGCCCGTCAAGAACATAATAGGTGTCTGACCGCCGTCAGCTCTGAATCTTCGACAAACTGTATATCCATTGACTTCAGGCATACTGATGTCAAGAATAATTACGTCATATTTTGAATAGGCAAGCAGTTCTAAAGCCTCTCGACCATTGTTAACAACTTCAACCTGATGGTTCTCAAGGCTCAACCACTCTTTCAAGTTGAGGCAGAGGTCAATGTTGTCTTCCACTATTAGTAATTTTGCCATTATTTAGACTCTTTAGCCTTTGTCAGTGGAACCGTAAACCAGAAAGTGCTTCCCTTACCAGCTTCCGATTGTACACCTATTGAGCCGTTGTGAGCCTCAACTACCCTTTTGCAGATAGCCAAGCCAAGCCCAGAGCCCTTGAGACCAATTGTTTCTGCATTTCTCACCTGATGAAAGAGCTCAAAAACGTGCTCTTGCTCTAACAAGGGAATGCCGCAGCCTTGATCTACCACCTCTATCTTGACAAGATTGTCAAAAACGCCTGAGCAAAGAGTAACAGTATTCCCCGCAGCGGAAAATTTAATGGCGTTGGATACCAAGTTTACTAGCACCCTTAATATGAGACTAACATCAACTTCAAGGCTAACAGCGGCGACGTCATAACGCATAGTTATGTTCTTGCTGCTGGCAAGAGCAGATATTTTTTCTTGGACCTCATTAAAGAGAAACTCGATACTAGTGACAGAACGGGTCAATATTAAGGCGCCGGAATCAATCTTATCGACGTCGAGTAAATCAGATATAAGATCGATAACTTCTGTCAAATTACGCACGGCCCTAGCAGAAGCTTTCTTTGAATTATCTGACTGTACGCCATAAGCACCGGCGTCAAGCAGTTGAAAATATCCTTTTACTGACGTAAGCGGTGTGCGCAAATCGTGAGTAACCATTTGCAAAAACTGATGCCGCAACTCCTGCACTTTAGCTCTTTCGCTAATATCAATAACCGTACATAGGAAAGCCTCTCCCGAATTCAAAAGTGTTAGATCAGATGTGATCTCAACAGGCAAGCTTGAACGACCTTGGACTCGCAAAAAGGTCTCAACTGGCGTGCTAAAACTCGCACCGCTAAGAGTGCTTGAAAGTTCAAACTGACCATCAACTAAGTCAAAGAAGGTAGAGTTATCGAGGCTCTCAATATCACTGCCGAGAAGAGCAAGAAGCTTCTCATTGAGAAAAAGAATTCTGCCACTACTTTCTACAACGGCTAAACCAATCGGAATAGCTTCTAGAATTTCCCGAATTCTGCGTTCACTTTCTTGCACCAGCCTCTCATTAGCTTTTCGCTCTGAGATATCGTGAGCAACACAAAACATTGAGTCTTCATCTTCGCCCCAGTTTAGTGACCACAGGGTATCGAGCAATACCTTCGCTTTCGTTTCTGTTCTACCTTCAAAAACTTTCGGCGCTCTCTCTTGCCTGGCAAGCCGAACAGTTTCGACAAAGAGCTTTTGGTCAGCCTCCGTAATCAATTCAACTACTGGTCGCCCAAGCAAATCTTCAATCGTATAGCCCCAATTAACTTCTGCCGCTCTATTAACTGCAGAAATATTGCCGCTTGAATCAAAGGATAAAATTATGTCTGTCGCGTACTCTAAAACAACTTTTTCACGATGACGAGAGGCTGAAATAGTCTCAGTCATCTCATGAAATTTCTTATCCAGTATAGCCAGCTCATCTTGCCCTGTAAGCGCTTCATGAACAGGCAACTGCTTCTCGAAACGATCAATATTTGAAAGTATTCTCGATAGCCGTCGTGTCACACCGCGCACAAATAAGGCTGTTAAGGCAAGAGCCAAAAGAATATTGCCAACGGAAACAGTCAATATTGCCGGCTTGATCATATCTCTAGATCTACTGGCATCGAGCTTCAAAAGTTCTTGCTCTTTGGCCTGCCTGACGACAAAAGTCTGCAAGCGATCTTGCATCTCTGTTCCCAAACGGAGGAATCGAGCATCATTGACATCAAGCTTGGACTCCTTTGTAAGCAGACCGCCCCGTCCACTTGTCTTTTCAAGCTCCACCAGCCGAAACACAAGAGTTTCACGCAATCCACGCAAGAACCTCAGAGTTTCTAGTGACTCTGGATTGTTCGCATAGTGGGCCTTCAGCCTCTCGACCAGGTTGTCAAAATGGGCCAATCGATCGAAAGCCTTCGCTCGGCTTTCGGCAGAAGGATCGCGGAAGTAACGTCCAACCAATTTTTCAAGAGCAATAGCCGTATCTAACAAGTCGGTGGTGAGCTGATTGGCTTCCCGAGCCTCTTCTAGCTTCTGAGCCTTCTCTTCAGTGACAGCAACCAGATTAAAGGAGACCATAAGAGCCAAGAACTCAACTAGCAAAAACAAAGCAAAGCCGCTCAGGCCTATAAAAAGTAGGCTTGACCTTAGCTGCTTGAAATTCCGCCAAGAGATAGGAACTATTAGAAGACGCTCCACCGATAGAAAAAGCCTCGAAGCGCCATTTTAACATTTTATCAGCACACTTAATCTGACAAATTATGCCGCCAGAGATTAGACACTTAAATACGGTATTTTCTTTGACCAACAGCTTCTTGCAGGGAATTTCTAGCAACATCGCACAAGGCAGATAGTGACATTGCATCTGCTGGTGCACTGGCTAAACCGAAATAAATTGAGAGCTTAGGTTTAGGAAAATTTGAATTGACATCGTGCAAATTTTGATTGATTCGATCCACAAGAACAGTCGCTTGAGCTAAATCTACACCGGGCATAAGCAAGGCAAACGAACGCTCGCCGAAGTGGCCTAAGATATCAACTTCACAGATCTGCTCAAGAGCTCTAAGTAATGAACAAAGTTCCGCTAACGGAATCAAATG
>JBIPOV010000107.1:0-18627 GCA_044378815.1 Obscuribacteraceae bacterium (SeqCode)
GGGGTCCCGCAGCCAAGCCGGAACAGCGAAGCGTGGCTTGGCGGTGGGCTGCAAGCAGTACAATAACTGCCTACCAGGGGAAGGGTCTGAGCACCAGGCTCGCTGAACCGCCCCCATACCATTTTTGAAACTTATGTAGACGACCGGTCTACTTTTTGCTTCAATGCCGAAAAATTGCCGATGCTAAAGCTGGTCTACAAGCCGGCATTTTGATTGTTGTGAACGAGGACCCCATAAGGTGATTGCGGTCTATCTTGTTGAGTAGCCAAGGCTTTCGGAAAGCCCTAGTGTATCGAGGTAGAGGAGAACGCCCGAAATTTGCCACAGATGGCTGATAGAATTGAAACTCAGATTAGATCAGGTATTTCGTGTTCCCCCCTAGTGAACAATTTGACACCGCCAGTGACGCCGATAAGACGATATTTTCGATCGGCTCTAAAGGAAAAACTGTAACTGTTTTTCGAGCTGGCCTGATGGTCGATCAAACTTATCAGTTGATTGAAGAGATTGGTCAGGGCGCCATGGGCGTAGTCTTTTCTTGCACCCATTTGGTCTTGCAAAAAAACTATGCTCTCAAGCTTTTGATGGCGAATGAATTGAGCAAAGAGGCTTGGAATCGTTTTCAAGTTGAAGCAAAGGCCTTGGCCAAGCTCAATCATCCTGGCATTGTCGGCATTCATAACATGGGCGTGCACCATGGTCTTGATGACAATACTCCCTATTACGTTATGGATTTGCTCTCGGGTGAAAACCTTGACGATTTGATCAAGAAATCGGGTCCGCTAGCAGTCAATCAGGCCTTAGATTACTTCATTCACGTGGCTGATGCCTTGCAGTCGGCTCATGCACAAGGTGTGATCCATCGTGATATTAAGCCTTCCAATTTGATGCTTGTGCGTGACCAGTCGGAGCGTGTTGCTCAAATCAAGATTGTTGATTTTGGTATTGCTAGAGTGAATCAAAGTGGCCATAGCTCTCAAAGTCAGACCGCCACCGGTGTAATAATTGGTACACCATTTTATATGAGCCCGGAACAGTGTCGTGGCGAGCGCGTGGACGAGCGCTCAGATATCTACTCGTTTGGTTGCACATTGTTTGAAGCTCTCACCGGTCAACCGCCGTTTAAGGGTGGTAATGCCTTTCATACTTTCATGATGCACCAAAATGATCCAGCTCCTACTTTAGCGAGCAAGCGGAACAGCCAGGTTTCTGCTGAAGAATTTCCTGCTGAAGAGTTTCCTGAAGGATTAGAAGCTGTCATAGAAAAAACATTGCATAAAAATGTGTCTGAGCGTTATCAGTCAATGGCTCAGCTGAAGCATGACCTGGAGCGGGTTATGCAAGGCAAAGGTGTAACCAGCCGAGGCCTAAGGCGAACTACTGTTCCTGATATAGCACTCTTTGATACTAGCGTACTGAAGCCTAGAGATCGCTCTGGATACAAGCGTCTTAGCAATGGCCCCGACGACCTGGGGGATGACGACGAAGAATTTGATGACGATCTTCCTGCCGAGAGCGGCATCTTAGCCCATCCGCGCTTGCTTCTTGGTGGTTCCCTTGTGATTGCACTTGTGGTGGTAAGCGTTCTGGCTAACACTTTATGGAACGAGCCAAGCCCTCAGTTAGAAGTGCACAAGGAGCAAGCGGATCCTTTCGCTGAGTTGGAGCAATCTAGCCTCACCCCTCCAGCCGTCATGAAGAAGGTCGGCGCTAGCGAGGCCGAGATTGCCTTTTTCAGCAAGTTCAACTGGGGGGTGGAGGGAGCGTATGAGTCAACTTATCGCAAAAAAGTTGAGTCATACATGGAGAAAACATCGCAGCCTAACGTCCAACCGATTTCTTATAAGGTAGCTGGTGCTTTTCAGTTCCCATCTGACTTTTACCTAGGTGCTATTCAATTTGATAATGGGCCGATCGAGCATGCTACTGGTTTCATGCCGTTGAGCTATCCATCTGCCCTTGAGCATGAGCACGAGGTGCATTACTATTCGAGCGTATTGTCTCAAGATTATCCGCAACTATTAGAGCGCTTTGGTCCTGATGATCTCACGGGTATTGACTTGAAGCTCAATGATACGAAAGCGGCGATTGCGTGTATGCGCAAGTGGCGAAGACTAAGAGACCTATCTTTCTTCAATAGCATCACTAAGTGTCTACCTACCTTTGAGCACAAAATTGAAGACTCTCCGCTCACTGATGCCATGCTGCCGTCGCTCAATTCATTCAGCAATCTGCGCTCTCTGGGGGTTGCTGGTGATGATATCAGTGGTCCAGCTGTGGCGAAGATGCCGCTTTTAAAGACACTTAAAACACTTAAAATCAAACGAATTAAGAATGTCCAGCCACTGCTAGAAGCTCTGCCTCGGTTCGATAACATCGAAGAGCTGTGGCTGATGTCGCTCTATTTGAAAGATAGTGATTTAGAGCCCTTAACGCGCATGAAGAATCTTCAGAGTCTGCGCATTACTCGCAGTCAGTTGACTCCAGCTTCACTTGAATATTTTAAGCGTATGCCCGCACTGAAGAAGCTCAAGCTCGATCGCAGCTGGTCGAAAGAAGATACTGAGCGGTTTAAGCAAGCCTTCCCAGGTTTTGAATTTGAACCGGTTTTTGATTTCCACTTCTGGAAG
The DNA here is from genome assembly GCA_044378815.1 of Obscuribacteraceae bacterium (SeqCode). Lineage (GTDB taxonomy): Bacteria > Cyanobacteriota > Vampirovibrionia > Obscuribacterales > Obscuribacteraceae. Next base: position 2,631 of record JBIPOV010000107.1, read on the forward strand.
CTTGCTCCAGGAAAAGCGCCTTCAGAGCAGTAAGCGCTGGGCAAAAGGATAAAGTTTTCAGTGTCAGGCAAATGCCACAGCTGACTGTTAGAATGAAACTTTAGCCCAGAGCAAGGTAATTGTGGCCGCTCCAACAGATGGTCCGTTTGACAGCTTTCACGAGACTGATAGCACTTTTTCCTCAGGCGTGGACAAAGGGAAGAGGCTTACGGCTTTCCGTCCGGGAGTGGTGGTTGACCAGAGCTATCGATTAAATAAGGTGATTGGCCAAGGTGCGATGGGGGTGGTCTTCTCTTGCACCCACCTGGTTCTGCAAAAAGACTATGCTCTAAAGTTGCTATTGGATAGTGACCTTAGCAGTGAGTCTTGGAGTCGCTTTCAAATTGAGGCGAAAGCTTTAGCGAGACTGAATCATCGGGGAATCGTTGGCATTCATAATATGGGTGTGCATCATAGCAGAGCGCAGGGGGGCGATATTGAGTGTGACACGCCTTACTATGTTATGGACTTGCTCTCCGGTGAAAATCTGGATGATTTGCTGAGAAAATCCGGACCACTGACCTTGAGGCAGGCTCTCGATTATTTTATCCAAGTGGCTGATGCCCTGCATTTCGCTCATGCACAAGGTATTGTGCACCGCGATATTAAGCCGTCTAACTTGATGCTATTGCGCGATAAAAATGAACAAATTTCTCAAATCAAAGTTGTTGATTTCGGTATCGCCCGGGTTAATCGCAGTGGCCACGGAAGCCAGAGCCAGACGGCAACAGGCCTGGTTTTCGGCACGCCATTTTACATGAGCCCTGAGCAGTGTCGCGGCGAGCGCGTGGATCACCGCGCTGATATATATTCTTTTGGGTGCACACTGTTTGAGGCTCTCACCGGTGAACCCCCTTTTAAGGGTAAGAATGCCTTTCAGACTTTTATGATGCACCAGGGAGATGACGTTCCTAGTCTGGAAAGTCGCCGAGCCGAAGGGGCAAGTGCTGAGGAATTTCCTGATGGTTTGGAAGCCGTGGTGGCTAAGACTTTGCAGAAAAATGCTGCCGATCGCTATCAATCGATGGAACAGTTGAAGCATGATCTTGAGCGAGTCAAGCAAGGAAAGGACGTTACAAGCAGAGGTTTGCGCAGCACGATTGCGCCAACCCAGGAGCTTTTTAGTTCAGGTCAGAGAGATTTGACTTCTAGCGGCTGGCAAGCACGCGCTGGTGAAAGTAAATTCGAAGATGATAATGATTACGAAGAAGATGGTGATTCGGTAGCCGGAGAAGAAGGTTTATTCAATCGTCCTCTTGTCTGGGTTGGTCTGGTTGCTTTGCTTACAGCGGCAGTTGTGGGCACTCTTACGATAGTGGTTTGGCAACCGACAAAACTGGCAAAAGTCGATAGCCGGATAGAGGGTTTATCCTCTTTGTTGGGCGATGGTTTGTCTGCTCCGTATGTTCTGAAAGAGGTTGGTGCCAGTGACGCGGAGAAAGAGTATTTTCGCAAATTTGATTGGGAGACTGAACTGAAGTGCGAAGAAGTTTTCGAAAACAAGGCAGAGGCTTTCATTAAACGCACTGCACCTTTGGGTACCTCGGCAAATATGTTTAAAAAGGGGGATGTCTTCTATTTTCCCTCTGATGTCTATCTTGGCGGCATTCAGTTTAACAATGGTCCGATACAACATACTTCTGGCGCCATGCCAATTCCCCCTATCGCCTCTGGCGTCGGCCGTCAGGAGCCGGAGGTTCATTATTATCTAGGTGCTCTGACTAAAGACTACCCGGAAATCTTAGATAGATTTGGACCAGATGATTTGACAGGCATAGACATGAAAATTGATGATCCGAGATCAGCTATTGAGCGTCTAAAAAAGTGGCATAAACTGAAAGACCTTTCCTTCTTCAATGCAATGACCAAGTCGCTGCCCACATTTGAAGATAAGATTGAGAATACACTGTTGCACAACGACATGTTGGCAAGTGTGGACAAATTTCAAAATTTGCGCTCTCTTGGTCTTGGCGGCAAAGAATTGAGTGGCAGCGCAATAGCCAAAATGACTCTTCTGCGGCGTGTGAAGACTTTGAAAATCAAGGGTATTAGGGACGCTAATTCTCTTATCGCTGCACTGCCAGCGCTTGATAATATTGAGGAATTATGGCTGATGTCGCTTAAACTTGAAGATAATGAGCTTGAGCCATTAACTCGTATGAAAAACCTCAAGTCGTTGCGCATCACACGCAGTCATTTGTCACCCGCCTCGCTGGCCTATTTTAAGCGGATGCCTGCGCTATCACGTCTACGTCTCGATCGTAGTTGGACTGATGCAGAGAAACTAGAGTTTGCTAAAGTAATACCCGGTTATGAGTTTGAGCCAGTTTTTGATCCTCATTACTGGCATCTAGGACCAGGTGAAACTCACTTGGGAGAAGTTCGGAAGTAATGAGAGAGTATTTTGACAGAAGATAGTGGAGCTATTGATTCTCCAACTGGCAAGGGTGTAATCATTCCATCCTACTTAGCCTTGGGCGACCTGGGCCGAAGTGCCTGGTGGCGCTATTTAGTTGGCACCGTTGTCATCTTTGCGATTTTCGTTGTTGCTAGTTTCTTTTGGTATCTTCTTATTGTGCTAGTTTCAACCCATGGAGTACTGCCGGACATTGACCCGACTAGTGGTCAGATACCAGGCGTTCATCCCATGGCCAACTACATTGCTGTCAATATTCCAAGCATTTACCTGTGTATTTTTACTTTGTTGGTTGTGCGCTTCCTCCACTGTCGGCCGCTGCTTTCGCTCATTACCACTAGCAGTCATATCAATTGGCGACGCATTGCATTTGGTGCTAGTGCTTGGTTCGCTTTGGCTGGGCTGGCTGGTATTGTTGGTTCGATTGTCTTTCCCAATTCATACCGGTATGAAGCACCGGGTGCTGCTTTTCTTCTCTATCTGCCTGTGGTGTTGCTATTTACTCCATTGCAGTGTCTAGCTGAAGAACTCTTTTTTAGAGCCTATCTGCTGCAGGCAATGGGTAAGTGGGTGCACAATATTTGGCTGGCGTCGATTTTGAATGGCCTGATCTTTATGCTGCCACACTTGCTTAATCCTGAAGTATCATACGGACTGCTACCCATGGCTATCTGTTATTTTGCCATTGGCTTTATCTTGGCCCTTGTCACTTTGCGCACAAATGGCTTAGAAGTGGCCATTGGTATACATATCGCCAATAATCTTTTCGATGCTTTAATTGTCAACGATGTGCGTTCTGTGCTCACAACAAATTCGATTTTTGTTTGTGTTGAAGGGCATCCATGGTACGAAGTCGGCGTGATTGTTACTTTAGGGGTGGTAATCTATGGCCTTACTTCTCGATATTTATTAAAGCCCTTGAGTTTGCAGTCTTGATTGCAGAGTGGCTGGGTAAAACCTATTTGAAAATAGTGATTTTGGTCTCACGGGGCTTATCTGCTTGAATCGACGCTCTATATTTTCTCTTTTCGCATCGGTTGGAGTTGCAGCGGCCTTAGCTTTGATTTCTCCGCACTTGGTTTGCGGAAAAAATAATCAAACAGAGCAAGGCTATGTCATTACTCTAGTTTCTAATCGTCCCGAAAAATATATAGTGCAGGTGACCAAGACCGCCTTGCGTGTTGATTTTAGCAATGCTAAGTGTACTCTTGTTAGTCGTGCCCCTGACTGGAATGTGGTGGCTTGGAACAGTAAAGATCGCACTGTTATGAATGTCAGCAATGGCGATTGGTGTCACAAGTATCATATGAACAAGATGCACTGGGCCTCTGAATTGACAAAGCCACTATCGGTCAAAGAAGAGTGGTTCAAAGGTGTTCCAGCTCTTAAATGCGTCTTTCCAGCAACTGAGGTTGTTGGTCTTTATATGCAATCTTCTGTTGGAACTTTGAACCACAAAGACAATATCGATGATCCAAATACTGCCATCGTTGTTTGCCTTGACCTGCCATCCGGAAAAAGTAGTGGTTCTGTTTTTGCTCGGCTTTTTGGTATGCCCGCTGTTCCAGGTATACCTTTGCTGGCAAAGCGAATTCGGGCAAATGGTAAGAAGGAAGGCACTCTGAAAACCGATGAAGTGCACGGTAGACCAGTTTCACTTGCCGCTTTTGATATTCCGCAGGGATACAGGAAGGTACCGTTTAGCGAAAGCTTTTTCGTGTCAAAGGCGCAGAATGAGAATGCTAAAGAGCTGTTCAATTCATTGCTTAACTAACATCCTCCCGTTTGTTTCTCTATTTGCACTCATACTATGCAAAATAGTATGAGTGCAATTTTGAAAAAGCTTAGATATCGCTGGTGGTGTCAAGCAAAAAAAAAGATGGCCTGAAATCATGTGTAAATTTACACGGATTTCAGGCCATCGAACTTTCGCTATAGAGTTGGCTAAGCCTTATTTTAGAATATTGCGTTTATTCGCCACGCTTACCTGTCCCGCTGAGCGGCACTTGCTCCGGCTTTCTCGGCCATCTCGACGATGGTCGCCTGGGCCGCAGCCAATCGCGCCACGGGAACGCGATAGGGCGAGCAGCTGACATAGGTGAGGCCGAGCGAGTGGGCAAAAGCAATGGAGCTCGGGTCACCACCGTGTTCGCCGCAGATGCCCAGCTTGATATCGGGGCGTTGGCTACGACCATCTTCGACGGCCATGCGCATCAGCTTGCCCACGCCCTTGCGGTCGAGAATGGCAAACGGATTGTCTTCGAGAATCTTGCGCTTTTCGCCGTTGACTTCGACGCCACCGAGATAGTGCTGCAGGAACTTGCCTTCAGCGTCGTCACGGCTGTAGCCGAACGTCATCTGGGTGAGGTCATTGGTGCCAAAGCTGAAGAACTCAGCGTACTGCGCGATTTCCTCGGCCGTGAGGGCGGCGCGGGGGATCTCGATCATGGTGCCGAATTTGTAGTTGACGGTCTCGCCAGCTTCAGCCATCACTTCGCGGGCAACCCGTTCCAGCACTTCACGAGCTGCCTTCAGTTCTTCCACATGACCAATCAGCGGAATCATGATCTCCGGTTCGACGATCACCCCTTCCGCCTGCACTGATATCGCTGCTTCGAAAATGGCCCGCACCTGCATCACATTGATTTCAGGGTAAACCAGGCCGAGGCGGCAGCCGCGCAGGCCCATCATGGGGTTGGTCTCGTGCAGTTCGTGCACCTTGGCCAAGAGGCTTTCTTGGGCTGCCAGAACCTTGGCATCGCGTGTCTTGGTGGCCTTGAAACGATCCGAATGGGCACGGTTCTTGGCGTTGGCCTTGAGAGTTGCCACTTGGGCCACCAGCTCCTCCAGCTTGGGCAGAAACTCATGGAGCGGGGGATCGAGCAGGCGGATGGTGACAGGCAGGCCGTTCATGGCGGTGAAGAGGCCCGCGAAGTCTTCGCGCTGCATGGGCAAGAGCTTGTTGAGAGCCGTTTGCCGGTCGGCCAGAGTGGTTGCCAGAATCATTTCTTGCACCACCGGCAGACGATCTTGGCTCATGAACATGTGCTCAGTGCGGCACAGGCCGATGCCCTGAGCGCCGAATTGGCGGGCAACACGAGCATCTTGCGGGGTATCGGCGTTGGCGCGCACATCGAGTTTGCGCTCCAGATCTGCCCATGCAAGCAGTTTTTGGAACTGCTCAGATAGGCCAACCTGACGAGTGGCGATGGCGCCGACATAGATTTCACCGGTGGAGCCGTCGATGGAAATGACATCGCCCTTCTTCAGGGTTTGTCCGGCCACCTGCACCAACTCTTTGTCGAGGTCGATGCGGAACGACTCGCAGCCCGCGACACAGGGCTTGCCCATGCCACGTGCCACCACGGCAGCGTGACTGGTCATGCCACCGCGGCTGGTGATGATGCCCTGGGCCGGAACGATGCCGTGAATGTCATCGGGGCAGGTCTCGACCCGCACGAGAATGACCTTCTCACCGGCGCTGCCGCGCTTTTCGGCCTCGTTGGGGTCGAAGACGATTTCGCCGATGGCTGCGCCAGGCGAAGCGTTGAGACCAGTGGCGAGCAAGCGACCGGCCTTTTTGGCTGCATCTTTCTCTTCGCCATGGAAGCTCGGCAGCAGCAGCTGGTTGAGCTGGATCGGGTCGACACGCATGAGGGCGGCACTGCGGCTCAAGATGCCTTCTTCTGCCAGCTCGACAGCGACGCGAACAGCAGCTTCTGCCGTGCGCTTGCCGGTCCTGGTCTGCAAGATGTAGAGCTTGCCGCTTTCGACGGTGAACTCGATGTCTTGCATGTCGCCGTAGTGGTCTTCCAGTCGGGCGACAGTGGCTACCAGCTCGGCGTGAACCGCGGGCAGCTCGACAGCCATCTCGGCAATCTTCTTGGGGGTGCGGATGCCGGCGACGACATCCTCGCCTTGAGCGCGCACCAGGTATTCGCCGTATAGGGTCGCCTCGCCGGTGCTGGGGTTGCGGGTGAAGCAAACGCCAGTGGCCGACTGATCGTCGAGGTTGCCGAACACCATCGACTGCACAGTTACCGCGGTGCCCAGATTGTGGTCAATCTTGTGGAGGTTGCGGTAGTAGATGGCGCGGGGATTGTTCCATGAGCGGAACACCGCTTCTACGGCACCGTAGAGCTGGTCGCTGGTGTCGGAGGGGAAGGGCTTGCCCGTTTCCTTGAGCACCAGCTCTTTATAGCGCCGCACCAGTTCTTTCAGGTTGGTAGCGGTGAGCTCGTTATCTTGGGTAACGCCGCTGCTGGCCTTGAGGTCTTGCAGCAGGTGTTCGAAGCTCTCTTTGGCAATATCGAGCACGACATTGCCGTACATCTGGATGAAGCGGCGGTAGCTGTCGTAGGCGAAGCGCGGGTTGTCTGTGGCCTTGGCCAGGGCCTTGACTGTGGTGTCATTGAGGCCAAGGTTGAGGATGGTGTCCATCATGCCCGGCATGGAGAACTTGGCACCGGAGCGAACAGAGAGCAGGAGCGGCTTTTTGACATCACCGAGGCGGCGGTCGAGGGCGGTTTCTACGTCTGCCAGTTTGACCAATACCTGCTCGAAAAGACCTTCGGGCAGCTTGGAGCCGCCTACCTGGTTGTAGTAGGCCCGGCAGGTCTCGGTGGTGATGGTGAGGCCGGGAGGAACGCTGACGCCGCTGGCGGTCATCTCAGCCAAGCCTGCGCCTTTGCCGCCGAGAAGGGCACGCATGGCTTCGCGTTTACTGGAGTCGAGGTCGCCATGGGCCGAGCCAGCGAAGGCTTGATAGGCTTCGGGGAATAGGAAGACGGCAGCTTTGGGGTTGAAGGTGGTTGTAGCGGAAGAAGTGACAGCGGGTGCAGCTTTGATTGGGGGCTTATGCATGGCATGCTCCGTATTTTGACGTCGATGAACCCCTCGCGTTTTCCTTCACCTCTGCTACTAAGCCGTAAACATCCCGATCACAAGATGTGAAAAAAAATCGGGGTTTAAGTTCAAAGGCTTTTGTTTTGGAGGTATTTTGCGAGGGAGCGAGGGAGGGTGAAAGAAAGACCTAGAAACACTATTAAGCTAGAGCCTCTAATTCCTGCTTTCATGAAGGCTTATAAATTAGAGAGCGTCTAATCTATCGTGTTACTGCTAACAAAGCTGTGACAGCCGTTTAGAGTTGTTACTAGTAAGGTCATTGCAGTAGTTATTATGGAGCGAATCTGCTAGGCCAAGCCGATAGTGGTGCTAGTGATTTGAAGCATTTTGGTTACCTAGAGTTGACCTTGACCGGTTTGGGTCAAATTGAAAAAAATTGCTTTGCAGTGGGAATTTCCCCATGATTTTTCTGCTTCATTACGCCTTTCTTAGTAGTCTTACGTGGTTGTCAAGGCTGTTTTATCACGGGTTTTTCACATGATCGCCGCGATGCTTATTGCCATGGCGAGTAATTCATCTAAGGCGAAGGATGGCGAAACATGAGCAACTTGTACGCAACAAATATGGATGCAACAAATCTGGTATCAATACCAGTGCAACAAAATATTACACTGCAAGAGAATTTGGCAGCCAGTTCTGTGGCCGCTATTGGAAGGCTGCAAGACCTGGTGGAACGCTTTGCTGCAGCTGCTAATAAGAAGAGTGTTTTAACTGAGCTCAAACCGGCCTACGAGAAGCTAATTGCTGCTGTCGATGCTGAACATGAACAGGTTTCACTGATTGTGCAAGAAGAGATGACGAGTCTGCAAAATACTTTGTCTAAACGATTGATTGATGCCAGAAAAGCTGAGCGCAATGTTGAGAAACTATTGGAAGAACTAGAGATATTGGCTGGTGCGGGCGGTGCGGAAAACATGAACTTGCCGGCCCTGGGTAAGCGTTACGCTGAACTTAATGCCGGTGGCGATGAGCTTGCGATTATTGAAAAACAACTGGTCGCTTATCCGCAACTGATTGCTGCCTTGAAGGAGCATAGAGCAGCTGTTATAGCAGCTGAACCAGTGTTGCTTCAGATTGATGATCTCGAGCAATCACTCAATCATTGTTCAACTCATCGTGTTAAAGTGCGCTACGCTTGGGCTGACGCCTTGGCTGGAGCTGGCTCAATGGCCCGCTCTCAGAACGTCATTTTAGAAGCGATGTCGATTCAAATGGGGTTGCCCGTCGAAGAACTGAAGCGTTCGCGTAAGCGCAGAAATGACAGAGAACGAGAACGCGAGCGCAAGCTGCAAGGTCTTGTGGGCTAGACCTAATGGTCGTTGCCTGTACATGCTGGCGTGCATTTCCGAGTTTCTGTATAGGGGTAGTCAGTTTTACCAGCTACTTTCAGAGCTGGTCAGTGCTTTGTTTTAGTCGCTAAGTTAGTTTCTCGTTTATAGCTGGTATAAAGTAGTCACGAACAACTCTGTCCTAGCAGCTAGCTCTGACAGACTCGTCTTTGGAACCACGAAATGAAGCCAGACCGCACGCAATTTACCAAGACCGAATGGGACATTATTGAGAAACATCAAACACCGCGCCAGGTGCAAAAATACTTGCGCACCATCTCTTATAATTTTGAAGAAGAGGGTGAGACCGTTCTCTCCTTCCGCCAAGTGGTGCGGCGTAAGAAAGGGCATTGTCTAGAGACGGCCATGGTTGCCGCTGTTATGCTCGAACAGCTCGGTTATCCACCTTTGTTAATGAGCTTTGAATCGATAGATAATCTCGACCATGTTATTTGCGTGTACAAAGACGAAAACGGCTGGGGTTCAGTTGGGCGCTCCCGCGATGCTGGTTTGCATGGACGCAAGCCAATCTTTCGCAGCGCGCGCGACCTTGCCCTCAGCTATGTCGAGCCCTACATCGACTACACTGGCCGCATTACTGGATTTGCTGTGGCAGATCTAAGAGAGCTGGGCAATTATGATTGGCGTTTTGCGAAGACCAAGTTATCGAAGGTAGAAAACTTCCTTGTTTACTATCCGCATAAACCAATAAAGTCATCGGATCGGCGCTATGAGCAGCTACGCAAGCGTTATGCCGAATTTCGAGAACAATATCCCAAGCGTCAAGCAACCTACTTCGATAATCGCCATACCTGGACTTAGCAAGACCCTACAGCTTGTTTGTCTGAGAAAGTTGTAGCGCCGCTTTCGCAGTCTAGTCTTTGTCAGGGCCAGGCTAAAGCCGTGTTGGTACTATGCAAGGTAGTGTAACATCAGTTTTTCGAATGACATGGAGAAAAGCCTCCTGCAAGAGCTTTCTGGCTCTTGCAGGAGTGCATGTGGCAGTGCATTAGTGCATGTTGCACCGCTGCATTCAGCGTTCGACCTTGAGACGCTTTACTGAGACGTTATCAAAGCCCATATCTCGCAGCACGGCAGCGCTCTTTTCGTTGCGAGCCCAGGCAAAAGCAGCTTTGCTCAAATCAAGTTCTGGAACGAGTAATTGCACTGCGCTGCCGTCGCCATTGGCTGTGCGCAACCATTTGCTGCGTGACCAAGATTTCTTAAAGAGATAGCGGTACAAGGCCTGGCCAATTGGCCGCTCACAGAGAAGGTCGGTAAGTACGATGTTCCACCACTGATAGTCAGTGAAGCAGCCCTGGAGTTCCGATTGGCGAAAGGCGAAGAGAACAAAGTTGGGAAATTCTCCCGCTTTGCGCTTCTTCGATACATATTTGCCATCGCTCATGGTGCCACCTAGGTGTACGCGCCACTGATTTTGGTAACCAGTGACATAGGCAGCATTGCCGTCTCCGACCGCGAGAAAGAGCGGCTGACAGCAGTAAAGTCGATGACGTGGTAGAAATATTTTTCCTCTGCCAAAGAAGCAGTTTTATCGTCCATGTTATCTCCTTGCTGCTAAGTGTTCTGAGAAGAGGAGGTTTGCCCTTTGCCGATGCTGACAGCGTCAGTTACGCAGCGCGCGCACCACTGCTGCGGGAATGTCGCAGTCGAAGATCCAGTAGATCAAGCCAATCGGCACCAGCGGTACCTGCAAGAGCAAGCAGAGGATGCCGAGAAAGATGTTGGCGCGAAAGGCCAGAATCAGACCCTGAACCCAGGCGACCAGGAGGACGATGATGAGGAGGAAATAGGCCAGCGTGGCCAAGAGTCCCGCTGCAAAAATAGCTTCCATGGTGGTTTCCTTTCTAAGTTTTCAGATGATAAGAAACTCGCTCAAGGAGCGAGTTTCGCTTCGATTTCGCTGAGATATCTCTCCACCAGTGCAGCATAGTTGGGGTGATACTGCTCCCAGTGGGCGCGGGTGGCGAGAATGCTGCGCAGGCATCGAGCTGCGGAGTTGTAGTCGCGACGGCGCTCATAGATCTGAGCCATGCCGTAGTTGCCTTCAGCTTCGAGCATGTATACAGAGTTGGCACGAGCGATATCGCGGGCCTGTCTGTAGTGCATGAAAGCTTCGTCGTTGAGGCCGCGGAGATATTCAGAGCCAGCCTGGGCAATCAGGCTGTCGGCGGTGTTGGCGTTACGACGTTGCTTGTGACGAGGGTCGAGGAGTACCGCTGCGACAATGATGGCGACAACGGCGATGGCAATGAGCCAGAGCATACGAGTTCCTTTGATTCCTTTGATGCCTTTGTTGGCCTAAGAGGATTATCCAGAGCTGTTTCCCGTACTTTGCTGCCGTGACAAGTGACCACCACAAACATGAACTTCTCTGGATTGAGAAGGTCGTGGCGGCTGCTGGTTGCTGGAGCGGGTATTTGGCTGGGAAACTGCTTTGCTGAAGGAATGATGAAAGAATATCTGACACTATAAAACAAGGCTTTCGGATTCAAGCGTTAGGGCGCAATTTGTCAGGGCCTGTCTAGAAGAGTGGTTAATGTTACGCGGCTATTACAAAGCTTTTTGCTGGTATATGCCTTTTTCGTATCTTTGTAATCGCCCCAGAAGAGCCTTTACTGGCCATTTTGGGCTTGTCGAGTGGTCGCGCGAGCTAGTCGTGGCGATCGCTTAGAAGGCGGCACTGGTATGCCTTGGCCAGCGTTTTTTACTTAGCAAGGTATTTGAAGGAAAATGGGTCTAATCTCCTTACTATGTTACGAGATAAGGCAATCTACCCTTTAGTCCGGAATCCCATACAAAGGGCTTGCCTGTCGAAACAAATGAACCGGAAACTCAAATGCTCTAGTTTCTAGTTCCCGAAAAAAAGAATCAAAGCAGTGATGTTTTCACTTGCCAAAGCATAATTACGGCTTTAACGGCCACTTAGTATTATCGCCGTAACTAATTGCTCCATCTGATAGTCAAGCGCAGTTTGGCACCACTGGTGGTGCCTATTTCGCTCTCTTTTTGATGCTTTACTGAAGTGCCTTCTTCACCTGGTACTATCGGTGGTGGTCATTGTTTGCCGCGTTTTTATTAAAACGCGGCTGTTCGTGTAGTGCACTCAATATGCTTTGAAAAGGCATATTGTACGAGATCTCTTCTTCGGAACGACTGCTGTGTCAGCGTTTGAGGGCTTTCGGCCGGGGCGCCGCGCCTTCGCTCTTGGTCTTGGCATGTTGTTTTGGTGGCGTATGTGATAGCGTTTTTGGTGGCGTATATGGTAGCGCTAATTCTTTCGCGGCGCTTTCAATTTAGCGCAGGCGTGTATATGGTCTTGGACTGCATACGGTTGCCAGTAGCTGCTTTGACGGTTTGATGAAAGTGTGAGCGCAGGGTGCGCCAGCTGAATTTTGGAGCAATTAATGCTCTTGGAAATTGATGCGCAGCGTATGCCACCGCATTTGGGGGCGAAATCGTCTTTCTTTTTTTGTCCAGCTTTGCTCTATCTTGGGCTATTTGCGGCTTTTTACTATGGCGCTAATTGATTTGATATTTGGGGGAGTGCCATGTTTTTCTGCAATTTGACTGTGATCTGGTGATAGGCGTAGAACTGAAAACATATTCTTTTCCATTTCGCATCGCCTCGGAGGCAAAAATTCTTTTAGTACCAAATACGGTTTATTCCTAGTGCTTATTATTCCTGGCGTTGAGCCTGGAGAACCCTACTGGTGCTCAATCTTTCGCTATCCTTTCAAGTGCGGCTTGCTTGAGTGGCGGGAGTCTTTCATCAACCTTGCATTTATACTGGAGTAGACAATATGTCTTCTTATGGCATTGCAATTCTTGTCGTTATCGAGCTGTATAAAAAGTGGCGCGACCCTTGGTATGAACCGACCAGCTCAGTGGTGTTCACCGTGTTCAAGTCAGCTTTCTCTTATAAGGATCCAAAATCGATGGGGCCGGAAGAGAGAAGTGAATTTTTCCTTCGTTCCTTTATAAAGAGTGACCGCGACATCTACGGTGCAGATTCATTCAACCGTGTGCGCAACGTCGTCTGCCTGGCTGAACTTTTGACCGAAAAGAGGAACTACACCGAGGCCGAGCATTGGTATCGCTACGCTATGCGCTTGGTAAAACACAACTATTCAGAGGAAGACCGCCGCTACGCGGAAGTACTCGCTGGATTGGTTGGTCTTCATTATAAGAACGGCAAGTCTGTCGAAGCCCTGGAAGGCCTGAAAAGGGTCCTTGAGATTCTTGAGAAGTCGCCTGACACTGCCGCACTCAGGCTCTCTCATCTTGCCCTCCAGGCTGCCATTCTTGAGTCTGAACATCGCTACGCGGAGAGTCTTGCAAGTTTGGAGAAACGCTTGACGCTCTTGCTTGATGTTCGCTCTAGTGAAGGTTCGAGTGTGAGTTCAACCGCCAGTGCTAGTGATGAGCTTTATACCGAGCTCAGTAAGCTCGTTGCTGTCGCCAAGCTTGCAAAAAACCAAGTTGCCGTTGAGCGTCACCAGAGGCACGCTGAGCTCGTGTTGGCTGTAGTTATTGGCAAGGAAGGTCTGGGTGCAGATAGCCCATATTTGTCGCGAGACCTCCGCGCCTTGGCCGATTTTTACGGCAAGTTCGGCCGGCCCGAGTTTGCCTACGAGCTGCGCAAGCGAGCCCGCGCACTTGAACTTCTTGGCCGCTTCGGTGGTCCTGATTATCCTGGTATCGAGCACGATTTGGCCTATGTGGCCGATTGGCTCAAAGAACGAGCTGCTGGCGCTGACGCTACAGTCGCTTTCCATCTGGAGCAGCGCATCAAACGCATTCAAGCTAAGCGCTGCTTTCGCTAACCTCATTTTCGAGGACTAAATAATGAACGATTTTGCAACACATAAATTTCCTGCTGTCATCAAACAATTGGTCTCTCAGTTATTTGATTTGAGACTTTCCCACCCAGCAGCTTTCGAAAGTCTTAGTAAGCACCTGCGGCGGCTCGATCTTGCCACTCTGGTGACGCCCGTGCTCTGGAGCAAGTTTCCCTTTGTGCGCACGGCCATGTCGCTTGACCGCGAGGCATTGCTGGCTGACGCCAATTTGCGTCAACAGGTTGTCGATGTGGTGGCAGCCAATCTTTACTACCTGATGCGTCGTGACCTTAAGGTCGGCCATGAGGTGGTTTTGAACGCGCTTACTGCTGAGCAGCTCTTCACCTGCATCAGCACGCTCTGGGTCAACGAACTGACTGCTCCGGCAGTCGTTGATATCGTCTTGCGAGAGGCGATTAAAGAAAGTAACCGTGACGCCTGGTTGCGGGTCGAGCAAGTTATCGACGCAATCGGTCGTCACTAGCATGGGCAACAAATGAAACATAGTCGAATTCTCGAACAGACCGTCTTCGGTGGCAGGTTCTTGCTGCTGCCGATGTACCTAGGGCTGAGCGTGGCCTTGCTCGTGTACGCAGTGCGTTTCATCGTGCAGACCGTTGACCTTGCTTGGAACTCTGTCTCTTACAGCAACACTGAGGTGTTGATCTCAGTGCTACACCTTCTCGATATAGTCATGGTTAGCCATCTGATCGTAATGATCATGATCGGCGGCTATGTCTTGTTCATCGGTGACTTCAGTAAGTCTGCTGGCGATGTCGACCACCCCGAGCCGAGTCGCTTGCCGCGACTGGCTTGGCTTGGGCATATCGACCCCGGTAAGCTGAAAGTGAAAATGAGCATGTCGATGCTTGGTGTTTCGAGCATTCACTTGCTTGAGGCATTCGTTAAGGCCGACAGCGCGAGTTTTGACTACCTCACCAAGCTGATTGCAGTTCACTTGGTGATTGTAGTCTCGACGGTTGCTGTGGCCTGGGTCAATCGATACGCCTTTCAACAAGGGGCCAATCAGCACTGACTAACTACCGCTTAGTCGCTGGTTAGACTGCTTCAAGGCGGTCTAACCGTAATACGTCACTAACTAGACCTCGCAGGACACTGCGCGTTCTCCTATCCACTAACTGCTTTACTGCAGCCATCTCCTCTAGTCGACATAGGAGCGACTAGAGCTAATGCAACAGCGAACTCCATGAGGATTCCCATGACCGCGACCAACAACACCATCAATTCCGCCGTCACCACCAACAACAACTCTGTCGATATCAGCGCCATCGAGAAGAAGCTTGGGCCTGTCTTCCACCGCCTCTACACCGGTCTTCTCAGCAAGGCTCGGTCGGATGATAGCTTCCTGGTCACCCTGCGCGAGTACCTGAAGAAGTTCAGCCTTCTCACGGTGCGGGAGAAGTCGAACTTCAAGCCTAAGGAAATCACCTTTGACGCCGCTCAGCTCGATGATGTGGTCTATCGCCGGCGCCTCATTCGCCAGCTCAAGGCTCCGCGTCCGTCGGCCTACGTGTATCACACCCTGCCGGTGGATGCTGAGCGTCTTGCCATGCAGCCGTACTTCGAAGCCTTGACCGACTTCATCGTGCGTGCCACCTGCGAGCGCCTGAGTGAGGCCCGGCCCGATGAGGTTCTCATCATTGCCGGGTTGAGCGAAGAGACGCTTTTCGACTTCCTCAAGCAGCGCCACCTGTTCGAGATGACTCCTGAGAACCTCAGCGGACACGTCATGCACCACCTGTGCCACCGTCTTCTTGACGAGAATCCGCGTTTCCAGGCTGCTTGTGCCATGATCCGTGAGGCTGGTACTGCCGCTCGTGAGCAGCTGCGTTCTGAAATGGCGGTGTTCAATACGGCTTCCATGGCCGACTTCAATGCTCGCATGGACGAAATCAGCGCTCAGGCTGCTGCTAGCTGTGACGCCTTCATTGGCGAATTGCAGCGCCAGGCAGAAGAGCGTGCAGCGATCAAGCGAGCCGAGGATGCCATCAAGGCCGAAGAGGATGCTCGCAACTTCGGCAAGACCGAGCAGCAGCTCTTCTTCGAGTCGGTCAAGCGTCGGGAGCGTGAGTATCGTAAGAACAATAAGATGCACCCGCTGCTCAAGGCCGTCTATTGGGGTGGTGGTATCGCCCTGGCGGTCGGTCTGGCTTTCTTCGCAGAAGTAGATGGCGTGCGGCTGCCGCAGTACCTGGGTCTGATCGACTGAGCTGGAGCGGGTAGCAAGCCTGAAGGAAATAAGAACTAAGTCTTAATCGTTGACTCGAACCAGAAGAATTGGCCACGGCTGATTCTTCTGGTTTCTTTTTCGTATTTTGATTTTTTTTGTAAGAGCCCGGCGAGCACAGGTGGTTTAAAAGAGGACCTCCGAAGTGCGATTAGCGCCTTCCGGCACTTTTTTAGTTTCTGGGACTTTTCTATCTTTA
>JBIPOV010000155.1:0-5480 GCA_044378815.1 Obscuribacteraceae bacterium (SeqCode)
GCTGGTGCTATACGTCTCTTCATACCTACCTCCTAAGCTTTTTCATCAAGACACTGTATTCTATAGTTAACCTACCCCATTAATATAAAATCCAAACTTCGGCTTAGCTAAGGTGATAGGCAGATCGTAATCAAAAAAAGTAAACAAAAAAAAGGAACCTTGTGGACAGCATACTCGCTGACAATAAGGTTCCAAGCTGCTGAAATTATCAACCCAGAGGTGGCTCTAGGGTCTCTAAGTTGGCTTAATTAGACTTTGGGTTTACTTTGTGGCTCCGCTCCCCGGCAGTCGTCCTGTGACCGCACCAATAGTCCGTTGCACTATATTTTTAGGCGGAAATTGGCCGGGCTTCTGAAACTTTGCTAACTGTTCAGGTGAGCCGTTAAAGCGGTTGAGATCAACTGGTCCAGCAATACCAGCTATCCGGCCATTGTCTGTGTATTGCCAAAATGTCCAAAACTGCCATGGTGCAGGAACACGCGGGCTTGGAGCACTGGTGTAGTGTGCCACTCAGAGTGGGTAGTTCGCTAGTACTTTTGCATTGCCCAGTACATCATCTGGAAAGTAAGCACTGCAGTAGATGATTGGATCTACACCCAGAGCCGACTTGACACCGTCAATGAAGGTTTTGATAAGAACAATTCGTTGGGCGACTGTAAATTCTAGCCACTGGTCCGGTACTTCAATATCAATTACTGGGGGAAGGTCGCCTGGGTAGAGTTGTCCTATAACTTTGACGAAGTTGTCTATTTGACCTTGCACTGATGAGCGGGGGCGGAAGAAGTGGTAGTAACCGCAAGGGATACCATTGGCACGGGCATTGCGCCGGTTTGCAACTAAGCGATTGTCTATGATTGTGGAACCTTCAGTGGCCTTGATGAAGGCAAATTTGATTCCAGCTTGTTTTGCTTTGCGCCAGTCGATTCGGCCTTGATACGTTGATACGTCTACACCTAGCAGAGTAGCCATGATTACCTGATTTGTTTTGTTTGAGTATGGACTCTCCATCCATTTGACATACAAACCACTTTTGAAAAACCGAGTAAGCAAAGTTAGTCTCGCGACTAATTAAAATTCAAGTTTCGACAATAGGGCTTATCTTTTTGTCTAGGTCTGATTGTTTTGCTGCTCCGGCTTTTCTATTGAGGTTTGTCTTTTTTGTGTTCATGGTTGGATTGTTTCTAATTAGCGCAGTGCGATGGCCAGAATCGCTCTTGGCTAGCTAGTTGTTACAGCATGCTTGCTGAGAATGAGCTTTAAGTGAGAAATGCTATTGGTGCACCTCTCGCTAGCGGTGAAAGTAATTGCTAAGCACTAGGCTGCCAGGTCTTGAACGAAGGTGTTGCGTTCAGTGATAACAATATTTCGTTGCCTGAAGGGCTTGAAATCATTTGTTGAATTCTTGTTGCGGCAGGCGTAGCCGAGTACTTCGATTAGACTATTTGGTAGCTGTTTGGCTAGTGCTAGTGTCGTTTCTTCGACGCAGGCATTTGTGTTTACCCCGCAGATTTTAATGTGCTTTAGGTCAAGTCCGTTTTTACGGCAGCTTCCGAGAACTTCAGCGGCACCATTGTCATTTGACTTGCCTATGATAAAACGCAGCTGACTGCCTGGTTCAAGTTGAGCAGCGTCAAGTAATTCTGAATAGATTTCGCCGCATTGAAGGTATTGCACCAATACAACAGGTAGCTGGTTGGCAACTGCCTGGGCGATTTCGCGCTTGATGACTTTTAGCAAAAGCAGGTCTGATGTGTGATTTGGCTGCATGTCGATAACGACAAGAACGGGTTTATCACTTGCTGCAAGATTGAATTTCATTCGATACTTAGACATAGTGATCACCGGTTGTAGATAAAAGGCAATTCGATTTTTATAGAATTTGTGGCAACATCTCGTACCCAAGTTGGGAAGCTATGCTGCTGTAAATGTAAGCGTGTTGGCTTTGTTGAAGTGAAATTTCTCATGGGTTGAATGGAATGAATATGTCTCTACCTTGACTGAGAGGTTTGAGAGATCCTAATTTTATCTATTTTCTGATCTTGCCTAATTTTTGTGAAAATGCGGCTTTGGTTCTATCTCGAAATCAATGGGGCGCCAAGGCATAAGAGAATTAAAGTGCCTGGTTTTAGCCTGGCTTCGATTGCTAGCGCAGGTTTCAATACGTAATTTACGCAGATATAAGTCTTAGCCTGAGCTTAGTAGGTTGGAAGAGCCAGCAGAACGTGGGTAGTCTGACAGGCTAGCGCAACTTGCGACCTGTCTTTTGACCGACAGAGTAAATCACAAGAATTTTTTTGATAGTGAAGCCAATTGCTTTTCTTACTAATTTTCTGACAGTATGAGGAAATATTTTCACTAACTAATTCAATTTCGCCCAGGAAATTACCTCACACAATAGCTAATTTACTATTCTGGCTAATTCACTCAGCATTTTTAGTGCTGAATTCTGGGCTATTGCCGTTCATGTCGTCTACTTATCTCGTCCATTCATCTCGTCAATACACCCCTTAAAATCATGACTCAAGTTTCTAACTCGTCTTCACCTGCTTTTGTGGATGAGCCTCTAGGCTGTACCCAACCTGCCCTCATGCCGCTATTTGACTTCAGCCCAGAGCAGCCAAATCTTGCTACAGCCTTTCTCAAAAAGGCGCTCAGTAATTTAGACAAATCGGCTGTTTCTGATGAAAGCGGTACGCTTACTTACCGGCAATTACTCGATCGCGTGCTTACTTTCGTCATAGTTTTGCAACCAAGACTAAAGGCAAATGACCGAGTAGCAGTTTTGCTTCCTCCATCAATCTTGGCCGTCACGGCTAATCTCGCCCTCACTCTAATTGGCAAGGCAGTCGTCAATGTCAATTACGGCACCGCCAATGAGATAGTCAATTACACAATCGCCGATGCGGGCATTGAACAAGTGGTGACCTGTAGCTCTTTCCTTGAGCAAGTAAACCTTGAATTGTCAGCTGAATTGCTCGATATGCGTCGAATGCGCTCTTGGGAAGATTCTACTGTGCAACAGCGGGTGCAG
The DNA here is from genome assembly GCA_044378815.1 of Obscuribacteraceae bacterium (SeqCode). Taxonomy (GTDB): domain Bacteria; phylum Cyanobacteriota; class Vampirovibrionia; order Obscuribacterales; family Obscuribacteraceae. The sequence continues at coordinate 3,032 of JBIPOV010000155.1, forward strand.
AGTTTGATGGCTAACCCAGTTATCTCAAGATTTGAATATGAGTTTGCTGGGTTTTCGGCTGATTTGAGTGACATTGCCACAGTGCTTTACACATCAGGCTCGACCGGCAAACCAAAGGGTGCTGAATTGAGCCATCGCAGCATCTTGTCGAATGTTCAGGCTATTTCACAGCAATACCCACTTCGCCTTCTGCCCTCTGGCGCTTTTGAGGATGAAACGATAATCGGTGCCGAGACCTTTGCGCATTTCCTTGGCTATACCGGCACTCTCTGGGCCCCTGTTCTGATCGGCCTCAGGGCACTATATATTCTTTAAGGTCATTCCTATGAGCATCTCATACGCTGCCATTGGCAGCATCGCTTTGCTGCCTGAAGCTATTGTCGCTTTAGGCACGCTTTTTTATTACGGTCGTTCTCGCCTCAATTATTGGCTGACTGAGGCAGAAAAAGTCAGTACCGAGAGTGGTTACGTAACCCCTTACGTGCCCCGTTCATCTCGGCTCTTGCTTTGCTTTGTAACTCGCATGGCTGCCTGGTTTTTTCTGGGCGACCTAGAAATTGTCGGGGCTGAGAAAATATACACCAGTCAGACAAGGCTGATTATTTGCCCCAACCATCAGGTTGAACATGATGCTATCGTCATGGGCTATATGATTGGCGCTCGCCGTTGGCGTTTCCTTGCCGCCATAGACCAGCTCACTGGTCGACGGGCTTTTTGGATGGCTTGGTTGGGAGTTATTCCAGTTAACACCCATAATCTCCGCCTTCAGGTAGCAGTGATTGCCCCTGTGGTTGATGTTTTGCGGCGAGAGTCTCAGTCTAGCTTTGTCATATTTCCTCAGGGAAAACTGGTGGACTCCAATGTTCTCTTGCCAGAAGACTGGAATACGGGCGCTGCAGTTATCGCTCAAAGAGTCAGTCAAGCGACCGGCGAAAAATTAGCTTTGTTGCCGGTATTCATCGCCTACGACAGATTGCCGGAACAGGCTCGTCTCTGGCAGCGAGCACTGGCAAAATTTGGTATATCTCGCTCGTTCTGTGGCAAGGTAGTCTATGGCTGCAAAGTTGTTGTCGGCGACCCTATTGAGGTTGATACCGAAATTGGCAAGAAGCAGTTGACGAGCCAACTGTTTGCCGCTGAAATAGCCTTGCAGAACAATTCTAATAACTCTCTGTAAATATAGAATCAATGAAACTAGTTCACTATCGCAAAATCTCTCAGATTCAAGACTGCGTCAATAATGGTATACCAATGCAGCGCAAGACCGGTCGGTTGCATGGTGTATTCGCCGCTCCACTGCTTGATTTTTGTCGCACAGTGACACAGAACTGGAAGCGTCAATTAACCAATGATCGCCGTGTGCGCTTGGGAGCGATTGTCTTTGATATTGCCGATGATCAAGAAGTCTATTTCGCCAAAGACTGGAGTCGCACTGCTCTCGGTGCATGCGAATTGGTTACAGCAAGAGAGGCTGAAGCGCGCACGTTCGCTATTGGTCGCTACAACGCTGTACCGCTCACACCAGAGCAGCGAGAAGTGGCAATTCTGATGGAAGATGAAACTGAGTCTTCCTATAACTACCGCTGGATGGAGATCATTGTTCCTGTCTCTATTCGGCCAGACCAAATAATCAGAGTTGAATTTGCCACAGGCAAGAAAAGTCGTCAAACAACTTTTGATTCAGATCTAATGGCTCTAGAAGACGACTTACCCGATTTACTTGAGGCCGAAATTACCTTAGCATTTTAGTCAATTAGTCAACATGTTAGACAAAAATCCAAGTAACAGCCAATTGGGTACCATGCTTTTTCGCTATGAAATCCAGATCGCTGGACGTCCAACCCAAGGAGCTTATAGCGGAATTACCTATGATGAGACTTCATTGGCAGCTGCCTGTGAACAATCGGGTCTTTCAGTCGAAGATTATGAACAAGCAATCGACGACTCTGAAGATTGGCATTTGTCTTATCCTGATTTGCCTGATGGTGAGTACTTGTTTTACTTCACCCCTAAGGGACGCGATTTGTATCTTGCTTCGATGATACACATCGAAGGTCTCGCTGCCGCAATTTGCGCGAAAGGTAGTTTTGAGGTCGTTCAAATTCCCTATCGAGAAGGCGCGGTTTACGAAGATGACTTGCAGGTCGCCTATCTAAAAGACTAGATCTTGGTGCCTACTGTATTTATTGAGAATGGTTATCAACTGTGGTAGCCATTTTCTTTTTTCTCTTTCACCAATATGGCTGGATCCAATGTTTCGCAAACCCTCACTATTTTTCTGTCTCCGTACCTACGAAGTTGTATAGTTGAATGGTGATTTTTTGTAAGCATTCGGCAAGCACAGGTATATGCAGTTGGTGGACTAGTTTCAGGAGATCCGGCGTGCTTTAATTTGAGAGTATCAGCGCGCAGTTTGGACTGCGAAAAGAGCACGAGTTGCCGACTTTGG
>JBIPOV010000036.1:0-61994 GCA_044378815.1 Obscuribacteraceae bacterium (SeqCode)
TTGACCGCCGCGGAGCTTAGTAGCGACAACAGGCCCGAGCTAGTTCCAACATTTTAATTTTCGCTACAAGCGACACGGTGGAAAGAAAAATCTCCAGCTCCGTCGCCCTTCATACATTCTTTTTAGAGCTTTTGGGACTTCAGAGCTGCGATCAGTTTCGGCATTTGGGTGTAGCCTGGAACGCGTCTGAGTGACTGTTCTGCCTTGAGTAGGCTGGCTGCTAGCCATCTTTCCATCTGTTCTTCTTTTCGCCAACGTTTGACGTTTCGGAGCTGGTATCGGGCATTTGAAAACAATGACTCGATGATATTTGTTGTGCACAAGCTTTTTTTCAGTGTGCCTTCGATCTTCAGCCTGTGCAACGTTAGTAACTCCGAATTGCCCTCTAGAAGGCTTTTGGCAGCTGCTTTGTAGCCGTCGCGCTCTAGATCTCGCATGAGCGTTCGGAACGCTGCTTCTGCTCCCCTCAGGGTTTTCTTTGAATATGCGGCTGAAAATCTCTGGCAAAAATTCTGACGTTTGTAGTCTGGTAGCTTGTCTTCAACGTTTCTCTTCTTGTGTTGTAGGCATCGCTGGACATGGACCGTATTCCCAAACGTGTCGGCAATGGCTTTTCGCAGGGCTTTGCCGCCGTCAATTGCGAAGAGATGACCACCGTCAGCATCCAGAACACCACGTTCGATCAAGTTGCTGAGCAGCCTTTTGCACGTACCTGAATTCTCTGTTGAGCCAAGCTCGAAGTCTAGAACGTGCTTAGCGCCGGACTTGTCGACTCCGATTGCAGTGACAAAGAGATTGTCGCCCAGGCCAACGCCATCAATGAAAATCACAGGGAACTCCAACCGCCCAAACGTTCTACTCTTGAACGTTTCTAGCTGTTTGGACATCTCTTGAACCGCCCTGTTGCTAATCGTCTGTCTTCCGATTCCGCGGCCATCCAAGAGCTTCTCTAGAACCTTTGGTACATTTCTAGTCGACAATCCTGCCAGCAGTTTTGCTCCGGCCTGCTCATTTAGAAACGTTGGATCATTCAAGGCCTGGTAAGTCTCAAGCTGAACCTCTGTGCCGTTTCTGCCAGCAGTTCTCACTCGCGGCTTCTCGATTGCTACTCGCTGTTCAAGCAGCGCTACAGAGCCGTCTTGGCTGCCCCAGCGGTTTGCTGAGCGTTCTTTGCTTCTTTCACTGCGTTTTCCCACGAGTTCAATCACTTCACTGTTGATCAACAACTCTGCAAGCAACTGCAGGTATTCATGCATGGTCTGCCGGATGCCGTGCTCCAAGATGCATTTCAAATCGAAATCAAGAACCTCAGTTAAATGATCTTTTCTAACCTTACTGAGCTTGACGGATCCAGGCTTCTTGGTCGAAGATCTAGGCATGATGAACCTCCTGCGCCGCTAAGCGCTTTTATTGTTTGTGGATTAAGCAACTAGAACGATACCAGTCGCAGCCCACAGTCAGGTTCATCACTTATTTCAACTAATCTTTTGACATCCTCCTTGATGGCAAAAAAATTCAGTTTATACTATATGGCTGACTAGATCTGGTAAAAAAAGAATCGCGAGAGACCTGGAGGGCCTTTCGCGATTCATAAAGATTGCTTGTTTTCAGGCAAGCTCTTTTAATTTAGCGCACGAAAATGTGCACCATGTCGTTGAACAGACCGTAGAGCATCAGACTGATGAGCAATGCGCCAAAGATGCCGTAGAGCTTGCCCTTGAGCTTAGCGTCCACCGGCTTGCCACCGCGAACCTTCTCAATCAAGAAGAAGACGATGTGACCACCGTCCAGAATCGGCAGGGGCAGAATGTTCATGACCGCCAGGTTGATGGAAATTACCACCAGGAACCAGACGAAGTTGAAGACGCCTTGATTGACGGCATCAGCGCCCATCTGGACAATGCCGACGATGCCGCGCACTTCCATGTCTTTGTCCGACACGCCAGCGGGCTTGTCGACGATTCCCAGCATCATGCCGAAGCCCTTGAAGGTCATCGCGATCATGTTGCCAGTGGTCTTGGTAGCGTCGCCAGCGGCTTTGCCCACTGAAACGGGATTGAAGACCTGCTCGCCATTGACACCAATTGCGATACCAATCTTGCCCGAAGCATCAGGGGTAACGGCGACGGCCACCTTGTCATTGTTGGGGCCGCGGGTAACCACAACTTCCACCGGAACGCCCTTGTTGGCCTGAATAGCCTTGGTCAGGTCTTCCGGAGTGACGATCTTGGCACCACCGACAGAGACCAGCTGGTCGTTAGCCTGCAAGCCAGCATCGCGAGCGATGGTGACCTGAGTGGTAGCGACATCCTTGATGTAGGTGTTGTGCACGTTGTAGCCCGGCTCGCCAATGAAGACAAAGAGGGCAAAGAGCATGATCACCGCAGAGATGACGTTGAAGACCACACCAGCGGCAGCAACGCAAATGCGCTGCCAGACCGGAAAGACCTTGAGGTCCTTGGCGGCATTGGGGTCGTCCTTGAGGAGCTCCTGAGCAGTGGTTTCATCCTGCAACTCAGGAATGGAAACATAGCCGCCAGCCAGAATCGGCGACAGGCGAAATTCGGTGTCCCAAAACTTGCCCAAGACAATCGACCACTTGCGCGGTCCAAAGCCAATGGAGAAAACCGGGGTCTTGAAACCGAAAAGGCGGGCAACGAACCAATGGCCGAGCTCGTGGATGGTGATCAGAAAGCAGAGCCCCAGCACCATCACAGCAATCGAAGTGACGCTGGAGAGTGAGGAGAGAAACATTGCAGCATCGCCGAGAACCGGAGAAACCGCATCAGAAAGAGTTGATGTGATCATAGTTGTTCCTGTAGTAAAAGGGAGCGCAGGCCCAGGCACTTGAGCAATTGCTCGCCTACCTGAGCGCCACGCTCTCTTTACATTTTTTGTTGTTTTAGAACTGCCTAAGGCTAGATTTTAGGCCTGACCCGAGTCCGAATCAGGTTTGACCGCCGAAACCGGGGCCGGAACTGCTTCGCCGTTATCGACGCCAGAGTCACCCTCGCTGCCGGCTTCGACAGCGTGAGGAACGATATTGGCAATCGTAGGCGTAACAATCGGCAGCACCACGGTTTCCGGGGCAACGGCGCAGACGGTCTCATTGCGCAGGGCGACAAATTCGAAGCCCAGCAGCGTTTCCTTGACCATGAGCACGTCGACGATCTTCATGAAGCATTCCTTGTCCCGCAGCAGGAGGGCTTTCACCTCATCCAGGCACTCGGTAACAATGCGCTTCACTTCCACGTCGATAGCGTTGGCCAGGTCGGGGCTGAGCTGGTGTCCATTGGCCATGGAGCGGCCAAGGAAAGGGTTGCCGCCGCCTTCGCCGATCGAGATCGGGCCAAGCTTCGACATTCCGAATTCGGTCACCATGCGCAGAGCGATGCCCCAGGACTGCTTGAAGTCGTTGGAGGCACCGGTGTCGATGGTATTGAGGAAGACTTCCTGAGCGGCACGACCACCCATGGCCATGCGGATGCGAGCACGCAGGTTCTGCTCGGTCATGCCATAGCTGTCGCCGACAGGCATAGCCATGGTGTAGCCGAGGGCGCGGGCACGCGGAACGATGGTGATCTTGGTGACAGGGTAACCGCCGAGCTCACGCTCGTACTGGTCCTGAGAAACCCAGGCGTGGCCCAGTTCGTGCACTGCAGTATTGAGCATGTCGAGACGCGACATGCGCTTGGCACGACCTTCCTTGGCAGGGCCCATCTGAACGCGGTCAGCCGCTTCATCCAGGTCATGCAGGGTTACCAGCTCAGGCACGAGCCTGGTAGCTTCCGACTTGCTGATCTTCTTCGCTTCCATCAGAGCGAGAATTTCCTTCTCAATGCGGCGGTCAGCCACACGAGTTGCTTCGTTCATCAGCTCAGCCAGCTGGGCGCCGCTGAAGCCGGGGGTATTACTGGCAATCATATCAAGAGATACGCCGGGAGCAAGCTTCTTGCCCTTAGCATGCACCTTGAGAATGCCTTCGCGGCCGAACTTGTCGGGGGAGTCAACCAACACGTGCAGACCGAAACGACCAGGACGCGTCAGCGCCGGATCGAGAATGTCAGGGCGGTTGGTGGCGGCCATGAAGATGATGCCTTCATTGTCGTTGAAACCGTCCATCTCAACCAGGATCTGGTTGAGGGTCTGTTCGCGCTCGTCGTTACCGCCACCAACACCGGTGCCACGCTGGCGACCGACGGCGTCGATTTCGTCGATGAAGACCACCGCGGGACGCTTGGCACGAGCCTTGGCGAAGAGTTCACGAACGCGGGCAGCACCCACGCCGACGAACATTTCAACGAAGTCGGAGCCGGAAACCATGTGGAATTCCGCATCGGCCTCGCCCGCAACAGCCTTGGCGATAAGGGTTTTACCGTTGCCGGGATCACCGATCAACAGTACGCCGGACGGCGCCTTACCACCAAGTCGCTTGAGGCGACCGGGATTGCGGAGATAGCTGACGACTTCCATCAGCTCCTGCTTGGCCTCATCAGCACCAGCAACGTCAGCGAAAGTGACGCGCTGAGTTGACTTCTGCTGCTCCTTGATCTGACTCAGCTGGGTACGCTGAGCGTTACCAGCGTTGCGCTGAGCGCGGAACATCCAGATGAAGAAGGCCAAGATGAGCAACATCGGCAGCCAGCCGATCAGACTGTCCAGGAAGGTACGGTCATCAGCCCTGTTCTTGGTGTCATTGGGAACATTGCCCTTGGTGGCAGCATCGAGCAACTGGGAGGCACCGGCCTGCCCAGGAATCTCAACGCGCACCTTGCGACCGTCCTTGTAGTCAGCGTTGACGTACTGCACGTTGCCAGCTTCGTCCTTGACGAACTGCAGCTTGGTGACAGCACTGGGATTGGAACTGAGGTCGCGGTAAAGAGTGTCATAACTCATCCGCACAGGCTTGGCGTCGGGGTCGGCTGTGACGACGGTGTTGCCGTCAGGCGTGGCTGCACCTGGCGCACCATTGGTGCCAACCTGAGTTGCGGGGATGGGATTGGATGCATTCTGGAAACCGGAAATCGGCCCCCAGAACATCGCGGCTACGACGGCGATAAGGAAAATCACCATCAGATGCTTGTATTTCATATTGTTATTCTCTTGTTAGAGGTTAGGAGAATGACTCTCCAGGACTTAACAGAAAGAACAGGTGGAATCTCGGTCGAGACTCGCACCAGTAGCTCTCTGGAAAGAAAGGAAATGATGGTGCCTTAAGCGGCTTCGTCAGCCTTGGGCTTGCGAATGACGCCGAACTTGATCATCTTGTTGCGGGTCACTTCTTCAGCGGACTTGTTGCCCCACTCGCGCGCGGCGGTGAGCTGCTGGAAAAGCGACTGCTCGATGGGCTGACCCACCTTCGCCCAATCGGCGATGGTCGAGCCATAGGGCTTGTCGATGTCACCGCTGAGGCGAACGCCCTTGGCGGTGAGGTAGGCTTCGCCGGTGATCACGTTGAAGGTGTACTCGATGCGGTCGCTGGTGAGCGACTCGAGTTCGTCCTTGGTGGCGCGCAGGGCGATGGAGGCCAGTCGAGCGGGCTTGCCGATGGCGGCCCACTGCTGACGAGTGCGTTCGGTACCGGCAACAACGCTGCCGTCGGATGCCAGCACGATGCGGGCATAGCCAGCGTCGGCGTCCACCGTGTAGCGATATTCGCCAGCGCTCTTGCGATGACCATTGGCCATCTCGAGTGCCTTGATGTACGACTTCAGGCCGAAGACCATGAAGCCCTTTTCCTTCTTCAAGGCTTTCTCGGCGTCGACGTGATTGCCGCGGCTCTGGTTGCCAGAATGGTTACCGGAGTTTGTGTGTGCACTGTTCATGTTGTGTCCTGTTCTGTTTGGTGTTGGATTGATTGAACGCGTCTACCGCTGGCTAACAAGACCGGCGGAAGCGTGGTTAGATTTTGAGAAACGACCTCTTCTCTCATCGTTTCAAGGCTGAGCGCAATTGCGGTCATACCATCTGGCTGCGCAGCGACACTGAGCTCTCAGATGAGAACTCGCGTTTCACGTTTGGCGTTCAATCCGGGCACAAATTGCACGGTCGACGCTGAACAGAAAGCATTAATGGTGTCAGGAGGAAAGCTTCAAGGCCTAAGCCTCTTCGCATGGTTCTGGATGCTGGATGGCTGCAATAACCCTGGCTTCTCACTTGGAAACATTCCCAGAGATATATTTGGCGTAGGTGCTGAAATTTAGAGCTTTGGGAGACCAGAGAGATTAAGGGGGAGGAAGAGTATTCAAGAACATAATAAGAAACAGTTACTAGTTCAAGATTAACTGGATAAGTTCAATTAAAGAGTCGCGCGCGCGAGGCTGAAACTGGCATAACCTTGACACAGGGCTGACTTCTTCTCGTGTTGTCATTAGGGCGAAGCTTGCAACGAAGCATATAGCAGAGCCCAATCAACTTGACATCAAACCACTAGATTTCGCGTCCATCATGCACCACACTACGTTTTCGCTTCGTTTGCTTGGATAAGAGCCAGTCACATTCGCTACACCAAGACCTGATTTACTCAGCTTTACTGCTAAATTAACAGCAGTAGAAACGAGAGCCCAGGCTGTCAAGCGCTCAGTTGCTCTCAAACCAGATTGGTTGACAGCGCAACTAGTAGCGCAGCTAACATGCACCTTTAGCACGTGCGAAAAGAAAGAGGGAAGAGGCAAAATGCTCAAAGAACTATTCGGCACAGACAAACCGGTAATAGGCGTCGTGCACTTAATGCCTCTACCTGGTTCCCCCCGTTACTCTGGCGACCTAGAGACCGTTCTTTTGAGAGCTGAACAAGAAGCAACAGCTCTTTCTAGCGGTGGCGCCAACGGTATCATTATTGAAAATTTCTTTGATGCCCCTTTTACAAAAAACCGAGTTGATACGGCTACTGCCTGTGCCATGACCTTGGCCATCAAGCGCATCTCCACTATTTGCGACCTACCAATTGGCGTCAACGTCTTACGCAATGACGGCCTTACAGCCCTGGCTATCGCTGCCACAGCAGGAGCACAGTTCATCCGCGTCAACGTACTCAGTGGTGCTATGGTTACAGACCAGGGTCTAATCGAAGGTGAAGCTCACGATCTTCATATGTACAGAAGACAGCTTTCCGCTCAAAATTCAGTGCGCATTTTGGCCGACGTTATGGTCAAGCATGCTTCTCCACTAGGTCAAGACAACGACATTGCCCAATCGGCCAAAGATACTGTTTTACGCGGTCTTGCCGATGGCGTGATAGTCAGCGGTGCGGCCACCGGCTCACCACCTAACTGGGATGATTTGAAAAAAGTACGTGAAGCACTACCCAACACACCGATTATGATTGGCAGTGGCTCTAGCGCCGAGAACTGTGCCGCACTGCTTGCCATCGCCGACGGTATCATTGTCGCCAGCTCCCTGAAGCGCCAGGGTCTAGTTGAAAATCCCATAGACGTAGAGCGCGTGCGCAGCTTGGTGAAAGCAGTGCAAGTAGCACAGGCCGATTAGTCCAAAAACTGAATACTAAATTTCCTGTCCCGGCGGACTTTTTGCAGCACCAAAATCGCCGGAAGCAGCTTTCAATGGCGCCTTAATTTCGCCCAGGGCCTTATCTAAGTCAGAGTCGGCTTGATACATCCAGCATTTTACGCGATCTACCCAAATCACCATATCGACTATAGCGTGCGAGAGATCGACATTATCTTGCTTCAAGCGAGCCACTACCCAATCAGGCAGACTGACTTGATTTTCTTTAGTGGCATTGACTGGCGTCACCATCTCGGCTAGCCCTTCAGAGAGCCAGATAGCAATGGTGTGGACAAAATCGCGTCGGGAAAAATTCAGATTGGCAAGAGCATCAGCGAGGGTACGCACTCCATCTAAGCGCTCAAGACCAGGATTGATCATCAATGTCGAGGCATAGTTACCAGTCGACGCAAGAGACCGAAGAACGGTCTTTGGAGAAACACCAAGCGAATCTAAATAATATTTGTCGTCAGCGTAGCTCAAGCCTTCTTTGATCATGCGCTCAAAAGTCTGCTCGGCGCTGTTTAGCGAAATCGTGCGGGGCAAGCCATCTATGACTCCTTCACTAAAGCCAAAACTGCCGCTCTGCCATAGGAAGAGCTCATAGAGAGCCTCCAAACCAGTCATTCCTTCCATCTCTACATGAATAGGTTGACCGCGTTCAATGACAATTGCGGCAATACGCGCCCCTTGTGTCAGCGAGATTTTACCGGTCAGCCCGCCGCTCCTGACAAGCTGCAACAAGTTAGAAAAACTAACTTTTGATAGCTCACCTGATAACTGCATTTCATTCCACCGGCTTAACGTGCTGACTGTGCCTGAGGTTGCTGACATTCAGGCATTTTAAGTATACCCGAAGCTTTACTTAACAGGCTCACTCAACCGTACCTTCAGCGCCCCGGCAATTGTTATACTGGGCCCCTTATCATATGTGTTTAGGAGCTAATGTCGTGGCCGCTCAAAAGAACGTGCAAGAAGAAGTCAAGCAAAACCAGTATCAGGGTGAAGAAGAAGAACAAGATGAAAAAATGTTCGAAGGTGACCGCTCACGCTGGTACACCGACACCGTGCTCAATGCTGAGCTAGCCGACTACGCCCCGGTCAAGGGCTGCATGGTTATTCGACCTTATGGCTATGCGCTGTGGGAAAACATCAAAGATGCTCTTGATGGCATGATTAAAGAAACAGGCCACCAGAATGCCTATTTCCCCCTCTTAATTCCCGAATCTTTCATGACCAAAGAAGCCCAGCACGTCGAAGGCTTCGCCCCTGAATGCGCCGTAGTCACCCATGGCGGCGGCAAAAAACTAGAGGAGCCGCTCTTCATCAGACCTACCTCTGAAACCATCATCAACTTTATGTTCGCCAAATGGGTGCAATCCTGGCGCGATTTGCCATTGCTAATCAACCAGTGGGCGAACGTAGTCCGTTGGGAAATGCGCACAAGATTATTCTTGCGCACAGCTGAATTTCTCTGGCAGGAAGGCCACACCGCTCACGCCACTGAAGTAGAAGCCGAAGAAGAAGCAAGAAAAATGCTTGAAGTTTATCGCTCACTAGCTGAAGATTGGCTCGCTCTGCCAGTTATTACTGGTGAGAAGACCGACCGCGAACGTTTTGCTGGCGCTGTAAGAACCTATTGCATCGAAGCAATGATGAGAGACGGCAAAGCTTTGCAAGCAGGAACATCACACTTCTTGGGTCAGAATTTCGCTAAAGCTTTCGATATCAAATTCCAAAGCCAAGCCGGAGAACTAGAGTATGCCTGGCAAACCAGCTGGGGCGTCTCTACTCGTTTAATCGGAGCTGTAGTGCTAGGCCACGGTGACGACAAAGGTTTAGTTCTGCCACCACGTATTGCTCCAATTCAAGTTGTGATTGTTCCAATCTACAAAACTGATGAAGAGAAAGCCCTTGTACTGGGCCGCTGCAACGAAATATTTGCCGAATTGAAAAAAGCTGGCATTCGCGTTCATTTAGATGACCGCGACAACTGCACTCCTGGTTTCAAATTCAACCACTGGGAACTGCGTGGTGTGCCACTGAGACTGAATATCGGACCAAGAGACGTAGCTGGCAATGTCGTTGAAATTGCTCGTCGCGATACTTCCGAAAAAATTCGTGGCGTCGCTCAAGCCGGACTGGTTAACGAGCTAACTGGCTTGCTATCAGCAGTGCAGAAAAACATCTTCGACAAAGCCTTAGCATTCCGTCAAAGCAAAACAGTTAAAGCTGCTAGCTATGACGAGCTCAAGAAAATACTTTCTGAAAGCAACGTCTTTGTTGAATGCCACTGGGATGGCAGCTCTGAAGATGAAGGCAAAATCAAAGAAGAAACCAAAGCGACCATTCGCGCTATTCCTTTTGCCTTCGAACCAGTACAAGGCAACTGCATGTATACCGGCAAGCCCACGACTCGCCGCGTGATATTTGCCCGCTCGTACTAGAGCTAGGCAGATACTAAGTTAGGCAGCAAATAGTCTCGACAACAAAAGGCTAAAGCAAACTACTTTGCTTTAGCCTTTGAGTCTTCAAAGACGGCAAAGCCTGATTTATGCTTGGGCCTTGGGCCGCAACTTTCAATGTAATCTGTTCCTTACTGGTTGGGCCGACAATCTGGATTTCACTGGCGCGCACCACAGGAGCTACCGAATTGGCAGCCATTAATTGCGAACACGAAAGACTGGCTATGCCGCCCACAAATGCAACTCTAGTTTCCTGAGAAGAACAAAAGCGCGCAAGAACAAGCATATCTAGCATTACCAGATATCAACTATATGAAACAATAGAACAGATCCAAAAAAAATAAAAAAAACAGCTAGCTAACTAGAACCGAAAGCAGGAGAGCAGGCCGAATTGCCTGCTCCCCTGCCGGTCCGAAAAAGCGCTGTTGCTAGCGCCTAAACGTCGTCTTCGCCACGCTTGCGTGCTTCATCGAAGCCGTCGCCGATGAAGCAAACGGGAAAGAGAAACCCGATCAACATCAGGCCGACGCAAGGGCCTTTGACGTAGACGTTGCCAATCCACTCGTAGTTGTAGGCGATGTAGCCCGATGCCACCATCACGATGATGCCCGTAAAGCACAGGACGAGTTTGGGCCAGGGTGGCGGGTTGGCAGGCCCGTTGTCCCGAGGTCCGTACATGAATCTGCTCATAATAATATCCTCCTTACTTGTTGTCGGCGGGCGCGGGCAGAGCGACAAGCTCAGCTCCGGCTTCGCCGTAGGTCAGGTTGAAAATACGCTTGAGGTCCGGCTCAAGCAGAGTCTCGTGTTCGTCGACTGCGTCGACCAGCTGCTTGAGCTGGTCGAGGTTGCCTTGGATCACTTCGAATGCCTTCGCCTTGCCGGCGTCGAGCAGCTTCTGCACCTCGGCCAGAACGCGCGCCTTGAAGTCGTCGGAGACGAGACCGGCAGCGGTCAGGGCCTGCAGGTTGAACATGCCCATGGGAGACATGCCGTACTTGGTGACCATATCGACGGCGATGTCGGTCGCCATCTTCACGTCCATCGAGATGCCCGAGTCTTCCTGCCCGTTGCGCATGATCGAGGTCGAGGCCGAGCCGCCCATGAGGACAGCCAGACGCATGGTGAGATGCTCCTTGGTGTTGAGCATCTCGAAGTCGTCCGGGAAGGCCACGTGACCACCCGACTGACCGCGAGGGATGATCGTGAAGCGCAGCGGAGCACGCCCCGAGAGCTTCATGTAGACGAGAGCGTGACCGCTCTCGTGCACCTTGACCGTATCCAGCTCCATGGCGGTGAGGACAGCACGCTGACCATCACGCCGGGCACCGAACATGGTCTTCAGAACCGCCTCATCGAGGATGGCCTGAGTGACCTTCTTCAGACCAGCACGCACCGTGAGGATTTTGGCCTCGTTAGCGATGTTGGCCACATGGGCGCCGGAAGCACCAGGGCAAGCCTTGGCTGCCACCGACAGGTTGACGTCGGCTTCGCGCAGACGCTCTGGCAGGTAGATGCCGAGCAGGGCCTCGCGGTCCTTGCGTGTCGGGTTGAAGAACTCGATGTGGCGGTCGAAACGGCCAGGACGAATGGCCGCCGGGTCAAGGATGTCCTTGCGGTTCGTGGCCGCGAAGGTGAAGACGCGAGGACGGGCGACGATGCCGTCCATCTCCTTGAGCAGCTGGTTGAGGGTCGACTCGGTTTCCTGAGCGCCGCCGGCCGAAGAACCACGGGCACGGGCCACGGCATCGAACTCGTCGATGAAGAGAATGGCACCACCGTAGATGGTGACCAGGTAGTCGAGGTCGTCGAAAAGGGTGCGAACGCGGCTGGCGCCGACGCCGACGAACATCTCGACGAATTCCGAACCAGCGATCTCGATCACCGGCAGATTGCAGGTTGAAGCCAGGGTGCGGGCGAGCATGGTCTTGCCTGTGCCGTGCGCACCGTGCATGAGCACGCCGCGGGGCAGTTTGGCTTCCAGGCTGGCGTACTCATCGGGATGCTGAAGGAAGTGCAGGAATTCCTGAATCTCCACCTTGGCCTCGCTCTGGCCAATCACCTTGTCGAAGGTAAGATTGGTGAAGCGGTGGTCGCCAGGCAGAATCCGGGTGCCAACGTCGCAGGTCATGGGCTTCAGCTTGATCTTCTGACCGTTGACTTCGATTTCCACTTCCGGCTGCGGCTTCTTCTTGTCGCGGCGGCCGTTCAGCTGGCTGATGGGTGAGAGGCGAGCCTCGGTGCGCTCCATGAGTTCCGCACGCTCGCCTGCTTCGATTTTCTTGCGCCAGCGCACTTGATTGCGGAAAGCCAGTGCGATGAAGATAACGCCGATGATGAGCAGGCCCGAGTGCAGCATCCAGCCAGCGAAGCCGGTGACCTGCTCGGGGTGGATGTTGGACACGATGGTGGTGACGGTACGTCCATTCACGACCTTGTTGGGGTCAGGAAGAAGCGGACCGTTGCCAAGCCAGAAAAAGAAGCAGCCAGCACCGATGATGAACATCAGGGCATTGCCGATCTTCTTCCAAGCTTCCTTGTCATTGAATTTTGGTTGATCAGACATGATTGAAATCCTTTCATTCGCTAGCCGTGGATACGGCGTTTGGAGATGGGCAGAAAAGAGACGGCCTTGCACCACACAGCGCGAAGCAAAGCGTTGGAGTAGCTAGAGAACCTGACAGAAACGCGGATGCATGTTTAGAACCTCGCCTGCGAGTGCTGCAGACAAGACCAGGCATCGTTCGTTCAATCTCAGGGGAACTGCTCGGAGTTGGAGTTAAGACTGACCAGCATCAAGAGGGTATCTGCGACAGCCGTCCGGAAGACATAATCTTCAGGAGTTATTCAGGCTACGGGGGCGCAGGTATTGAAGTCGGGTATCTGTCTCAAAAACTCAAAAAGAAAGGGATATATAGAGAAATTAGCAATTAAGCCTAAGGAATTTCATTAGTGCGGACGTTAATGTTTTATACACCTTTTCCTCTTTACATCCCCTAGCAATCGTATGAGCCCTCCCAGTATTTACTCTTGCCCGTTGCAGCACTGTAGTTAAGTGGGACAAATACGGGAGGTCGCTTGGTTAACGCAACTTACGCGGGCGTTACTATTGCGCCTGCGCGAGCAATCCTGCTCAGCTGAAAAATTGTCAAAGGCATTCCAGAATCGATATCGCCTCAATGTCGGTGGCGGTTCAAGAAAAAAAAATTTCGCCAGAAAAACTCGACTTAAAGTGTCTCTCTTTAAATGCAAATGTGCCATCAAATTTGGTATCAGGAAAAGCAACAGCATTTTCCATCAGCAACTAACACTGGAAGTGTAAAAGTCAAAGCCACGAAACCAGCCAGCAAGATTGCTTGCAACTTTTAGCGCAGCTGAATAATCTTGGCTACCAATCCTGTTAACGAACAGCAGCGAAAGGCATACAAAAACCCAGTCCTATGGGCATTTATACCAATTGGCGAGCTGCGCCGACTGTTACAGGCCATTGATAACAATCACGCGCCGACAAGTACTGCAGAATAATTAGAATCAACGAAGCTACTTATGCTTGTGTCTTAGAACTTGATTCTCATACTTTATGAGTTCCCCCCGTTTATCTATTTTCTGAGATTTAATCACTGCCCACTGCTCGCCACTAGCCTCCCGCCCTCGCCACAACCCGCACCACAGCCTCAGCACAAGAGACTGGCGTGGTTTGTTAGCACCGTGTATCAACTCAATTATGAGCAAGCAGAACTGGTCTATAATCAAGCCCATGTTTGATTTACTAGAATTAGCCCTCGACGCTGCCAAGCAATTTGGAGCCACTTACGCTGACGTTCGCTTGATTGAGCAAGAATCAGAATTGATTCAGACCAAAAATCTCGTCGTTAGCATCTTTAACCGTGGCGACAACATTGGCCTGGGAATTCGCGTTATTGCCGATGGTGGCTGGGGTTTCGCCTCGACGCAGAAGCTCACTAAAAAAGCCATTATCAACTGCGCCAAACGAGCAGTGGAAGTAGCTAAGGCCAGCGGTACGGTGATGAAAAATCCAGTACTACTTGCTTCAGAGCCGGCCTGGAATGCCACTTGGGTCTCGCCTCACTTGATTGACCCATTCACAGTTAGTGTCGAAGACAAGCTTGAAGTGCTGATGATTGCAGCAAAGACAATGCTCGCGGTCAAGGGTGTCACTCTGGCCCAGGGCATGCTGCATTTTATCCACGACGACAAATTCTTTGCCAATAGCGAAGGCTGTCGTTTAAGGCAAACTTCAATCCGCACAGGATGCATGATTGAAGCCAATTCTTCCAACAGTGAAGACCGCCAACGCCGCTCCTACCCATGCGCATTCGGCCAGTACGAACAAGCAGGCTACGAGATGGTGCAGAAGTGGGACCTTCCCGGCCACGCCGAGCAGATTGCCCAAGAAGCTGTGGCCCTGCTCACAGCGCCACTTTGCCCCCAGGGCGAAATCGACACCATCATTGGCTCATCCCAACTGGGCCTGCAAATCCACGAATCAATGGGGCATCCCAGCGAGCTAGACCGCGCTCTCGGCCAAGAAATCAATTTCGCCGGAGCTTCCTTCCTCACTCCTGACCAAAGGGGCCACCTGCGCTACGGCTCAGACGTAGTCAACCTAGTTGCCGATGCCACCACGCCAGGAGCCCTGGGTTCTTTCGGCTTCGACGACGAAGGAGTGGCCGCACAGTGCACCTACCTGGTACGAAATGGTCTATTCGAAGGCTACCTTAGCTCTCGTGATACAGCTCATCTGATTGGTCTCGACCGCTCGGGTGGCGCCATGCGTGCGGAAAGCTGGAACTTTGCTCCAATTATCCGCATGACGAACATCTCGCTTTTACCAGGCAACGCCGGGTCTCTTGAAGATCTAGTGAGCGACACTGGCGATGGTCTATTCATGGAGACCAATAAGTCTTGGTCGATAGACAGCATGCGCTATAACTTCCAGTTTTCTACTGAAATTGCCTGGAAAATCAAGAAGGGCAAACGCAGCGAAATCTTGAAGAACCCAAGCTATAGCGGCATCACACCAGTGTTCTGGAACACCTGCGATGCCATATGCGACAACGGTGAGAACACTTACTGGGGCACACCAAACTGTGGCAAAGGTCAGCCCATGCAGGTAATGTGGACAGGCCATGGCGCTAGCCCGGCTCGCTTCCGCAAACTGACTGTGGGCATAGCGCAGTCTTGAATCAAGCATGATGAACTAGAACCAAGCCTGACGAATAAGAACAGAGCATAGTGAGTAAAGAGGGTGCCAAATGCTGAACGAAAGCCAATGTCGAAAAATAATCGATGCGGCCATCAAGCACGCCCTCAGCTTTGCCAGCAAGAAAAAGCCCATCGAAGTTGAAGTCAGCATCACTGGCTCAAACCTGGCCACCTCTCGCTTTGCTAACAACGAAATGACTCAGAACCAGGCTCCTGATTCAAATGTCGTTGCCGTTCGCCTCTTACGCGATGGCCGCCAAGCCCGCCTGGAAACTCTCGACTTGAGCGAGAGCGGCATCGAGCGATTAGTTGAAAGTGCCCTTGAAGCTGTGAAGCTGCTGGAATCAGACGAAGATGTTCTAGCGCTAGTTAGCGCCAAAGTCTTGCCCAAGAAAGGCAAAGAGGCTTCAAGCAGATACGATTTAGCCACAGCAGAGCTAACAGCTCTTGACCGAGCTGCCGCCGTGGCCAAAATTATCAAGCAAGCAGAAGACCAAGATGTATCTGCTGCAGGAATATATTGCAGCGGGGCGAGTTACATTGCCATCGGCAATAGCAACGGCTTGTTCCAGTATCATCAGGAGAGCACTGCCGCCTGCTCTATAACCGCCACAGCCGACGGTGCCACTAGCTGGGTACTGAGCCATGCGCCAACCGCCAATGAAGTAAACACAGAGTTGTTGGCAGAGCGCGTCATAAGCAGAGCTAAGCAATCTCGTATGCCAGAAGATTTGCCACCGGGAAAATACCTGGCGATTCTTGAGCCAGCTGCAGTAATTGACTTACTCAGTTATCTCTGGTGGGATTTCAGCGGCACAAGCCATATCGACAAGCTTTCTTGCTTGCTTGATAAAGTCGGTGAAAAAGTATTTGGTGACAACATCACCGTTGTCGATGACGTTACTAACAAGAGCCAGTGCGGTTGTCCATTTGATGGCGAAGGCGTGCCGCGGCAGACAATCACACTAGTAGAAAACGGTGTGATTAAAAATCTTGTTCATAGCCGACTTTCGGCTAAAAAAATGCAGACCAAGACCACCGGTCATAGCGTGGCTCAACCGTCAGCGATGGGCGAAATGCCTCTCAACATTGTGATTGAGGGGGGCATTTCCTCCGTCGAAGACATGATCAAACAAGTTCAGGGCGACCAGGAGGCCGTCTTGCTCACTCGCGTCTGGTACGTCAGGGAGGTTGATCCTTCAACCAAATTGCTTACCGGCATGACACGAGACGGCACGTTTCTTGTGAAAAATGGAGCAGTAGTTAAACCAGTTAAAAACTTGCGTTTTAACGTCAGTTTGCTGGAACTGCTGAACAATGTAATTGCTCTTGGTCCTTCAGTGAGAGCCGCTGGTGCAGAAGGCATCGAAGTTCCAGCGGTTGTCCCGGCCATGATGGTGAAAGACTTCAACTTCACTGAAGGCACCCGGTTCTAACAAGCTAGCAAGCTGACGGACCGACGTTCTAGCTAGCTAAATCTAGCAACTAATTCCAGATCTCTACGCGCTTAAGCGCAGGTGCCTGGATTTTTCTATCAACCCTCACAATCTTTTTGGAGTAGTGCCATGACGCACCAAACAAAAGGGATCGATCTCGTCCTTGGGGCGGGTGGTGTCAAAGGCTTCGGTCATATCGGCGTGCTGCGCGCACTCCATGACCTCAAGGTCGAAATTGGCTCAGTCACCGGTGTTTCCGTGGGCTCGCTGATCGCCGCCATGTACACAAATGGTCTTTCCCTTGATCAAATTTTTGCCGAAATGTACAACGGCATGAAGAACCGCATCGATCCAACGATTCTTCTCAAGACCCTCAGTTTTCCCGACCCCATCAGCTTCATGGTGGGCGGTTCCATTGACCTGACCGGTCCGATGCGCGAGATGGTGACGAGGCTCAACCTCAAGACCAACGACCGCCTCAAGATCGTCAGCTGCGACTACTTCCGCAAAGAGCCGGTGCTCTTCGCTGGCGAAAACTATGACCTAGCCAAGGCCATCACTGCCTCCTGCGCACTACCCACGGTGATGCGCCCGGTCTGGCAGATGTCCGAAGGCGGGCTCAGGTTGCTGGTGGACGGCGCTGTTTATCACTACAACCCGACAGACTTCTGCTCGGGCGAAGCGATCGTCAGCTCCTTCCTGCCGGCCACCGAGCCCACCAGCGAGTGGCAGCAGCCCATTGACCTCTACTTTCACTACCGTGAAATGTTCATGCCCATCGCCGGCCAGCGTCGCTACGTTGACCCCAGCCGGCATGTGGTCATCGAAGTCGGACTGCCCGATGTTGCTGGTCTGAACTATGGCCTCAGCCTGGCCAAGTGCCAGCAGATGGAACAGGACGGTTACGACCGCACCATCAAGGCGATCACAGCTGCTCGTGCCGCTGGACGGCTTGATGCCATGGTCGAAGTAACGGCCTAAACAGTCAATTTGGCGCTTAGTTCTTAACTGTGGTTCTGGACTCTGGTTCTGAGCTCTGGTTCTGAGCTCTGGTTCTGGACTAAGCGCCTTGTCATCGACCTTCTTTTCTCATTCGGAAACATTCTACTCACTCGAAAAGATTTCAATCGTTCGAAAAGAGCTAGTGACTTTCATTTAGCCACTCTGGCTCGCAAGGATTGCTCTATATCAGCTACCGCCGCAACAAAACTCGCTACAAGACTCAGGGCCACGGCCCCCTGCCTAAGGGCGCCTGGGTCAATCCGCACCCCGACGCTCTGCAAGATGGTGATTTGATTTTGACCAGTGGTCGCGTTGCTAAGCAATTGCGCGAGACTGTTGGTCATGGCGAAATGGTGATGGAAATAAATGGCAGACGGTCTACCTGGAGTTCCTTCATGGACCGCGGAGCGGTGGTGCAGGACCTCAAAGAAGTGGCCGAAACCAACCTGAAGTATGGTCACTATATTGCTCTGCGTCTGACCAAGCCCCTCGACGACCGGCAGAAACAAGTGGCACCGCAACTGATTGCCATCATGCTGGAACAGAACAAACTCTGGAAGGAAGCCACTCTGGCAAGACGCCATGCTTTCTATCGGCGCTTTCATCTGCCGCAATTCCTGCGCAATTTCATCGACAAGAAGTTGCCGGTCAGTGGCTACGACTGGTGGGGTCTCTTCACCGGACGCCTAGCCAGCGATCACTGGACATGCATTGGTGCAGTGCTCGAACTCTACGGTCGCCTTGGCATCAAAACCAATACTTATGGCACCGGACTGTTCGGCCTAGGCACTGGTCTGCTCGACCCAATCATGCCCGTTCGTTTTCTTGGCGATACTGCTTTCCATCTCCTTAACGACAGCGACAGGCTGTCTTTTGAAGAGAAGAAAGAGAAACGCTCTTAGTTCTACCCACTTTCTCTTCTTGCTCTTCTCTCTCGACCGGCCTCTACTAATAGACCAACAGCGGTCGACAAAACAAAAATGCAACCTGTTGCATCTCCACAAGGAGATAACCATGATCACAATCTATCGGTCAATCGTCGCAGTAGCACTGGCTACTATTGCTTTCCTCTCTCTCAGCGCCTCCTCCACGAATTCCATGGCGCTGACCTTTAATGCCCCAAACGGCATCGTCGCCCAGGGCGCTACCAATAACTCCACATCAGTGCAAGTCGCTCCCGGTCCTGGCGAATTGGGCCCTTCTATCACTGGGACTGCCGTCAAAGATTCGGGCGACAGCTTCTTCACCAACAGTGCTCCGCTGACCACCACTCAAGAAGTCTGGGCGGCTGCCAAACAGCCCACCTTGATGATGGTGCTGGTTGTCCTCGGGCTTATCCTGGCGATCTATTTTCTCCGTCGCCACCTGAAAAACAATCAGGCCAGGCAAGAGGCCCGGGAACGCTTCAGCCTGGGACGCTCTGAAGATGACTACTACGGCGAGGAGATGCATAACCGCCGCAGCACAGACCGTCAGCCCGACAGCCGCTACGACTCTGACTATCGCAGTGACTTCAATAGCACAACTGGTGGTGGCAACACCAAGAATCCCGCCACCCTGATTTTGCCCAACGCCCCGGGCAAGAACACTTTTGCCGACGTAGCCGGACAGCCCGAAGCAATCTCGCGTCTGCGCGAAGTCTGCGAATGGCTGAAAGAGCCAGAAGTCTACAACCGCCACGATGCCCAGTTGCCTCGCGGCATCCTGCTGGTTGGCCCTCCCGGTACAGGTAAAACCCTTCTGGCTCGGGCACTTGCGGGAGAAGCCGATGCCTCGATGTTCCACACGACGGGCTCGTCCTTCGTTGAGATGTATGTCGGCGTCGGTGCCAGCCGTGTCCGTGCCCTCTTTGAAGATGCGCGCAGGCAGAGGCAGCGCACCCAGAAGCCCGTGCTGATTTTCATCGACGAAATCGATGCTGTCGGCGGCGCTCGCGGCAACGGCACCAGCAGCAACAGTGAGCGCGAACAGACTCTCAATCAGCTGCTCACCGAGATGGACGGCTTCAAAGAAAACGAAGGCATTATTGTTTTGGCGGCGACAAACCGCTCTGACATGCTCGATGCCGCTCTCAAGCGCAAGGGTCGCTTCGACCTTGAAGTCTTCGTCGACCTGCCCGATGTCAGTGGTCGTGAAGCCATTTTCAAAGTGCATTCGCGTAAGAAGAAGCTCGACGGCAATGTCGATTTTGCTCTTATTGCTCGGCGCACCTTTGGCTTCAGTGGTGCTGACATCGAGGCCGCCTGCAACGAAGCCGCTGTGATTGCAGCGCGCAAGCAGAGTGGTCTGGACAAAAAGTCCAAGGCTGAAGCAGCTGCCAAAGCTGAGGCCGAAACCCAAGCCAATGGCACCAGCCAGATTCTCATCCCGCCCAGCAGCCCGGCCGGCTCTGGCCCAGGCCCGGTGACATTGATCACCACCGACATGCTCGATGAGGCAATCTCGATAGTCGAAGCTGGCGAAGCACGCAAAGATCGCCTCCAGGCCATGACCCTGGAAGACAAGCAACAGACTGCCTTCCACGAATTGGGTCATGCAGTGGTTACCCTGGTGCTCAACGGTGACCCGATCACCAAAATCACCATCCTGCCGCGCGGTCGTGCTCTCGGCTATGTTCAGACTCACACCGAGGCTGACCGCTGGAACATGACCAAGGAGCAAATGCTCAAGCGCATCACCTCGGCTATGGCCGGTCGCATCGCCCAGGAAATCTTCATGAACACCATTGACACTGGTGCCTCATCTGACTTCCAGCAGGCTAACAACATGGCCAAGCTCATGGTTACTCAGTTTGGCATGTCCAAGCTGGGCCGCATCTATCTGGCCGACAGCCAGACACCGGTGGCTATGCAGGTCGGCCCCCGGCTGGCTGATGCCATCGACAGCGAAGTGCAGGCCATCGTGCAACAGTGCGAAGAGCAGGCGCGGGAGTTGTTGACCAAGTACGAAAGTCCGATTCGCGCTCTCTCTGGCGTTCTCATCGAAAAGGAGACCATGCTCGGTCCCGATTTGCTGGCGCGATGGGAAGCTCTCACGACAACTGCAGCACCGAACAATCAAGAATAAGCGTAAAACGACGAAACTGGCACGGCAAGCGTGGCTCTGACAAAGAATAAGATTAAATGGTGACAGAAGCGCATAGCAGAAAAGCATCGCAACTGGTATCATCGAATTAAGGTTGCCACTACCAGTGAGGGCGACATTCTTTGTAACGGCGAGCCATCACCAAAGCTGGCTCACTGAGGGCATTGCCATGGACCTAGAAAGTTTTCGCCGACAGTTTGGTACCAGGTTTGTCAACCTGGCCAAAGATTCGCCACTGCTTTTGCGCGATATCCGCTTGTTGCAAGAAAGAGGTGTTTCAATTCGCCGCTTAAACGGCAAGAGCTATGCCTATTCTCGCTCCAGCACTGAAAGCAATCCTGCCGGTCTAATTTGCATTGGTTCTCTGGCTTCTCCACTAGACAAAGTAATCTTGCTCGCTCACGAAGCCCACCATATACTTCGTGGGCGAGCGCCTAGTGACCCAGACCCTACCAGTATGTCGCGCCGCCGCTTTGTCAGCCTTTGTATGCAAGAAGAAGCGCGAGCAATGCTGCATGAATGCCGGGTCACAGAGCAACTCTATGACGCCGGCCACCGTCTTCCTTTCAAGCACATGTCTTACATGGCCAGCTACTTCCGTGGTGGTTATGGGGCAATCAGGGCGATGATTGAGGAAGATTGCACAATCATGGATGACATCAGTCATTCTGAGGACTATGGCAGAAGGTATGACTTGAAGCACCGCAACTTGCTTAGAGCCAAAGCCAATGCCGCAACTGGGAGACGTCGCCGCAAAGCGGCTTAGCTTGTCTAGATTGTTCGACCTCTTCAGGTTGTTCGACCTGGGCAAAGCGCTAACGGCGCCGTCACTTTAACTATTAATTTTCGCGCCCGCTTTCAATCAATTGCTGACGCGAAAATCTCTTTAGGAACTCCTATGGATAAGACTCCAGACCAACGTCGCATGCCAGCTTTGCTGCGCCTGACGCTGGTAACATTAGGCATCATATTTTCTCTTCTTCTTGTTCTTTCCTGGCTGGGCTTTGCCAACAGCGCCGGTGAGTACGGCCGGGCTTTCCGCCGCACCATTAGCACTCAGACTGGCTTTTGCTTGACCTGCAAGCTCAATGACATCGACCCCAAATTGCCGTTTGTCAAAGCGCTGCAGAGCGAAACCATCGACAATGAACTTGTGCTCAAGGCCACCGCCTATGGCGAAGCCAATGGCATTCAAATTCTGCTGCAAGGCAACCAGTTTGAGTACACCCTCTATGCCGCAGGTGAGCGCCTCGTGCTCTTCAAAACGGCAGCCACTCCAGAGGGTCTAGCCCAGGCACCAGATTTGCTCAATGCCCTGGTTGATCAAAAAATCAGCCAGCTTGCTCAAGGACCACATCGGGCCAGCTTTAGCCAGAACAACGAACTTGTCGGCAAGCAATCGGAACTGGTCAAGGATAAACTGGTAGAGACCAGCCATTCGCTGACAGCGCGCAAACCGAGGCTCAATGAGCTCTATGGTATTGAAGCGGCGCTGAACAGTTCTGTGCCCTCGAATCTAGCACCGGGCAGTAAGTTCGGTGTCAAGTTTTACTTCTTGCAAGACCAGCTCTACAAAGGCAACAAAGACGCAGCCGCCTACTATGTCTACAAAGACAAAGATGGTCGGGCTGCAATCTATGTTACCCCCGGGGCCCTGGATAAACTCTGGCCCACCGAAGCAGACGCTCCGGCCTGGGCGGTTAAGCAGCGCATTAGCAAAGACGGGGTTTACTACGACACCATCGAGTCATTGATGATTCATGAGTTGGCCCACAATCATCAAAGCCGCATGGGCTGGGATGATAGCGACAACAAAAAGCTCAGTGAAATGGCTCCACTGACAGGCTTTCATCTGTTTCGCGCCGAGGATGGCAGCACTGCTTTCTTTATCAAGATAAAGGTGGTCAACAACTCTACCGACGGCCAGAGTTCTGAATCGATAGAGTTCTATCGGCTCGAAGGTGGCCTCGACCATAGCGGCGGCAAACGCTGGTTGCGCGTCAATCAAGACGGCCAATGGCTAACGGAAAATGGCCTGCCAGCGCCAACAGCTGAGGCAGCAAAAGCACTGAGCAACAGTCAAGTGAAAGAGGCCGCCGTGGTGACTCCGGCCAGTAATTACTTTGACACCCCCGCAGAAGTTGAGGCCGAAGCCATGAAGCTCTATCGCCTTGGTGGCCCTTCCCGTCGCCTGCTTCTGCTCAAGGCCCCAGTCCTCTATCGCCTGGTGGAAGCTGAAGATCAAAACGAAATCAATCTGCGCTTTGGTGCCATTAGCGTCAAAGAAGAACGCTCATTGATAGCGCCAGTCGAAGACAGCGCCATCGATAGCCAGACTTTACTTTTTCCAAAACCAGCCAGCCCAAATCAAGTCAGCCCCAACCAGGTCACGACGATTCAGGCCGCCACTAAAGCAATCGAACGCCTGGAACCTCTCTACATCAGAACTTGGAGCGGCAAAATCGTGCCCTATTCCAAGGAAGTTGCAAAGGAAATATTCAGCCAGGAAGTTCTCACAATCAAAGCAGGAGAATGAAATGCTTTCATCCATGATATTTTCAATTGAACTGGCGGCAGTGTTCTTCACACTGATTTTCTGCGCTTATTGGATGGTCAACAAGATCGCCCAGGAGCATACGGCCTTTGTCAGCGAAAGCACACTGACTGGAAAATCTCAAGGCTTTGTTCTGGGATTGGCAATCTTCACCGCCGCCAAGTGTGCCATCGTCGACCCTCTGGCTACAATCATGCCCTTTGACCTTGGGCCAGAAGCGGCAGCCACTGTCACCGGACTGGTCTACTTTGCCCTTGGCCTCACCGCTATTCACAGCGCCAGCCGCCTGGTCAAAAACGGCCTGCGCCCGGTAACAGTTCCCGCTGTAATTTGCTTCTGCCTATTTGCCGCTGCGGTGGTCTTTATGAGAATGCTTGCTCCAAGCTGAACGACCAATCATTCCCTTCAAAAAAATAGTTCTCTGCGACCAATTCGATTAACTCTCTCTATCTCTGGAGAAACAATGAATTCAACTACCAGGAGCAAGGCTTTTGCCCTGCTCTTTTCTCTCAGCCTGGCTTGCACCTCTAGCCTGTTCCTCTGCTCCACAGCCGAAGCTGCGGTGGCAGAAGTGTCGGTACAACAGCTACTGAATATGGTGCCCGGTAGCGGTCCTATCGTCGTCGAATTTTACGATCCGACCGATGCCGATGCTTCCGGTGAATGTGCCAAGCAGAAGCCCATTTTCGAGAAAGTGGCGGCTGACTATGCCGGTAAAGCCACTTTTGTGCGGCTCGACATCAGCAAGGCGCGAGCTTTCGCTGAAAGAGGCAGATTCACAGTTTGCCCCAGCCATCTCTTTCTCGATCACAATCAGCCCGAGCCCAATCGCATTTCCAAGCGTCATTGGGGCTTGCTCAGCGAGCGGGATTTTCACGACCTGCTCAAAGAGTATTTCAACGTTCAATAAATTCAGCGTGCACTAATTTCAAGATTTCGAGACGGGATAAGTGAATTGGTTTGAAGAGCGATCTTCACCAATTTACCTACTCCCGTCTTTTTTTGCCCTAAACTCTTGACATCCCGCCCCGACCACGCTGCTTTCAAGATTCCGGCCTCCCAAGGCGTTCCCGTTTTCTTGGCATTTTGGGGGCGTAAAGATGGGAGCAACACCATTGTTAAATCATCCAGTAAGTCCATAATTCTCCCAGGCATCTTCAAAGGTAATTTTCTTCCGGCGAAATTAAGATGGACAATTCCTGCAAACCAATAAAAGTTCTGCCCCTAGATAGATTTGGCCTGGCCACCGAATCATCAGACTGCAACAACGACCAAACGGCTCGTCGTTTACTGGATGCCGTAGCTCCTACTACAGTCAAAATCGAAACTGGCGATAAGCCTTTTCCGCGCAGCGAAAGTGATTCTAAAGTCGGCTCTGGTCTACTTGTAAACGATGGCAGTGAAGTCTTGACCAATGCCCACGTAGGTTTGTCTGGATCTTTTGTCGACGTCATTACCAATGACGGCAGTAGATATCATGCCCAACTAATTAAACTAGACGAAATCAATGATCTAGCCCGCTTCAAAGTAATGGGCCTACCGGCCGATCCTAGCCATGCAGCAAAAGTTGATGTCACTCCGCTGAAACCAGAAGAGGAACTCGTCACCTACGGGCATCCAAGAGGTGCATCTGAACTCTGGGCTTCCACCGGCAACTACAAAGGCATGGCCCCACTAGAAAAATTTGTGACCGACCCTAAGGCTTATCCTGATCTGGTTGCCATTATTGACATGAAAAATTCGTCCGATCCAACCGTGGCAAAAATGGCGCGAGACTATCTAGCATCGGAGCGAATTTTCCAAAGAGCCCATATCGAACACGGCAATTCTGGTGGCCCGTCCTTTGATGGTGCGCAAAACCTTCGCGCTGTGGCCGCCAACCGCATTAGTAAAACAAAATCGCTTTTTATCCCGGCCGACAAAGTGAAAGCAGCCATAGAAGAGCCCGAACAAAAATTCAGATTTAACTATCAAACCCTGGCGGATGGCAATACTAAACTAACCTCCATTGAACGCCTTGATGGCAGCAAGACTGCTCCAATTGTCCTTCTCGCAGGCAAAGAAAAAGCGCCAGAGATAGAGGGAAAGAAACAGAGTGATGCAAACCGAGCTGGCCTTGCTGAGAGCGTATTTGGTGGCCTAGGAATCGGTATCAGAAACTTACTGCAAAATTCGGCACCGGATCTAACAGAGAATCCTGCTGGTCGAGAAAACTTCAGAAATCCGCTGCTGCGCTTAAACTATTACGAACAGAAAGCAAAGCTTTAGGGCCTTGCTTTCCAATTTATGACTAGTAAATTCAGACTATTTTCTGTCGTTCTTAGCCAATGGTTAGGAGTGGAAGTGCCGACAGGGAAGAAAGGTCACCAACAGGAGTAGAGCAGTGCTGAGGGTTGCGTACAAACGAACCATCTTTGCACTGATAAAAGGTAGAAGCTAGTTGCGAAAGATTTTCGCGAGCAGATGCAGCTGTGTTATCGCTAAGATTAGTAAGGCTTGCATCGGCTGGTCTTTCAATTTCGTTTGCCATGATTTTAGTCTCGCTTGCGTTTGAGGGAACGTCTCTAATATGCATGCTATTGATAACGGAGTTATTACCAAACAGAAGTGGCTGGCGAAATTTTTTTTGACAGTTAGGAGTGAAGTTTTTTTGTCTATTGCTACTTGAGGTAGTATATGAGCTCAACAAAAAGAATGTGGAAACGGGGCAAGACAATCACAATAATGAATTGCAAAAGAGCTAATTTCTAAAAAACTGAAAAAAGGGTGCGCAGCCCTCCCTAAGGAAAACTGCGCACCACTCACAATTGACTTACAGACTAGTTTGCCTGCTTACTTGGCTGTGGCTGTGGCAGCAACAACTTCGACTGGTCGCTTGCTCCAATGTTGTCGCCACCAAGCGAGCGAGCCCTTCTTGCCGATGATGATGTTGGGCAGATGCTTGGAATGCTCATAGCCGTAGCTGATGAAATCATCCACTTCAGTGCCCACGTCCAGCCCCAGGCCTTGCGATACCGGACCAGGAGCGGCAGTATCCCAATAGCCCAGGGTGGGTCGAATGTGGACAAAGACGTCAGCCTTGTCGACCAACAACTCGTAGACATCGATGCCGATGCTTGAAGCAACGACAATTTCAACGTCGTCCAGCTGGCTCACCCAGGGGTTGGCAGCAAGATCATTCTTGCTAATGAGCAGCCGCACTTTGCTCCCGCCGACAAGCGAGGGCAGCGGTGGAATCTTAGTCAGCGACTGGGGGGTCAGCGACTGGGGGGTCAGCGACTGGGGCTCAGCAACATAGCGATAGGTACCGAGACCAGGGCCACCAAGCAAAGCCTGCTTGTAGGCTGGCATGTAGAAGCAGCCGAACAGTTCGCGTCCAGCGTGCTCAAGGCCAATCATGACGCAATACTTGCCAGTACCATCGACATAATATTTGGTACCGTCGATGGGGTCAACAATCCAACGGCGCTTGCCGTCTTTGCTGCTATGCCAGGGCGCCTCTTCCGAAAGCACAACGTCGTTAGGGAAGCGGGCAGAGAGCTCAGTCACGATCAACTCAGACAGTGCTTTGTCAGCACTGGTGACCAGATCTGTGGCCGAGGTCTTCTCTTCGACAGTGGCGCTGGCGCGCATTGCCACAGCGATATCACCGGCGCGCACGGCTAGGTCGAGCACGAACTGGATATCGGCTTCAGTCAGAGCAAAGTCAGCCGGAATAAGAATCTGGCTTGTCGCAGTTTTTCCTTCGGTCATTTAGTTCCATTCTCTTGTTACGCTTTCAGCGGCCAGGCAGGCGCTGACGCAGGGCCTGCGGCACGAAGCCGACGATGACATTTTCAATTTCGGTCTTGTGGCGGCGATACTGCACGCCCAAGAAAATCACACCAATGCCCGCCAGAATGAGGGCGAAGGGGAAGAAGATCGAGTTGGAGAAAAGACTCCAGAGCAAGTGACCAACGTAGTAGATGGCACCGATCGAACCGGCCAGCAAGAAGACCTTGCGAGCGAGAATAACCGAGGTGAACATCATCGCCACGTTGATGAGGAAATAGGCGAAGCGACCCAACTCAGAGCCCGAATCGAGCAGGCTGAGCGGAATCCAGAAGGCCGCCACACCGAAGAGGTAAGCCCACCACGAATAGTCTTCGTCGCGGCCGAAGTGCGAGTCGACCACCATCGCCGAGGCCAGAAGAACCGCACCCATGGTCATAGAGACCCAGGTGAAGTAGTTCGAACCGAAGCCGAAGAAAACGTTGTTGTCGCCAGAAATGATGCCAGCAGCGGTCATGGTCAGAAGCCAGAGTGAACCGAAGACCGGGGCACTGAGCAGCGAAACCTTGACCAGGCGTAGAGCGACAAGGCCAGCAGCCAGGGTGGCTAGCTCCAGCACCAAGGGCTCTTGCAAGCCGTGCAGTGAAGCTTCCAGGTGGGTAAAGTTGAGACCGGCAGCTACGGTCAAGGGCACCATGAGAACGGCCAGGAGGAAGAGCACAGCACCAGCCAGACGCTGACCGTTCTGGAAGCGCAGCTTATAGCCGAGGCCAGCGAAGGCGCCGGTGTAGAGCAAGGTCATGGCGAAGACTGCGCCCATGCCGAAGCTGTCATTGGCCAGGCTGAGGAACCAGCCCATAGCCATCATCACCAGCACACCGCCGGCGTAGTAGAGCAATTGCGCAATGTCGAAGCTGCCTTTTGGCTGCTGCGCTTGCGCCGATTGCTGCAACATCGACCAGAGACTGTCGACGTCTTGGGGCGACATTGCACCCTTTTGAGCAGCAGCGACGAGGTCGCCTTTGCCGATGGAGAGACGATTGTTTGCCATTAAAGCACCTTTCTTAGCTGCTTGAATTGAAGATTCGATTGAAAAGCCGAGCTTTATTGGGTCGCAGCCACCATTGGCGCCAACCAGAACATCACCAGCAGGTACAAGGTTCCACTGACGAGAGTCGGAGCCAGAGCAGCCTTGAAGGCGGCACGGGCCGAGTCAACGCGCAAGATGGTGGGCATGAAGCGGCCGAGCAACATGGTGGAAAACCAGTTGGCGAGCTGCAACAGCACGATCAAGATCGTTGCCGAGAGCACCAAGACTGCAGCGCTGGGGGCGACGGCAGCGAGGCCGACACCGAGCAGCGCCAGGAGTGGCACCAGGGTAAATGAGGCCAGAAGGGTGAGGACAAAAAGCATCACCTGACTGGTGAAACTCATGGCCAGACCGAAGAGCAGCTTGTGACCAACAGCCACAGGCTGAAAGGCGACAGCACCGCCACTGAACTTGGGAGCGAGAAACTGATACAACGCACTGAAAAGGCAGGCGGAGAGGAACAGCGAGATTACTGTTTGCATAATAGGCTTTCGATTGGATTTTCTCTTTCTGCACACCACAAATAGCCAAACTACCTGTTACTCAATCCACGCCTTGCAGAAGGAGTGATGAAAGAAGGCATTGGCTAATAGCGCTGATTGTTAGAGGTGTTAGGGGTGCTAGATAAGAGAATGGGTGAAGAGGAAAGAAGCAATAAAGCACTATCAGATAACAGCTCATGATTTCAGTAAGTAATAGGCTCTAATATGTAATCTATTTCTCAATGTTAGCGATAGCCTGCGCTAACTTATGGGCCAGCTAGCGTCCGCCAGAACGCGGCTCAGCTGGGCCTCGGCAGTTTCATGCCAAAACTAGCAAAAACGCCCGAGACGATTGCACAGATTAAACTTTGCCCCCTTAGCAACCCAACTCTTGGATCTCCAATATCTAGACCACTAGGGTTAGATATCACTTCAACTCTTTAAACCAAAAGGTTTTTTTCTCACAAACAATCTTTTTTTCACCAGCAGGTAGAAACACAGCTCTTTCCACGCAAATCGCGAGGAATTTAGTAGCACGGAATTCTTACCCGCCTAACCATCATGTCTTGAACACTTCGGTGCTCAGGTCGTGTCACGTAAAGGAAACAACTATGGATATGACCCTCGTCTACGGGCTGGTGGCTGCTTTTGCTGTCAGCGTCGTTTCACTGATTGGTGTCGTGGCATTGGTGAGCAAGCGCTTCCCTCTGACCAACGCCACCCCTTTCTTCCTCAGCTTGGCTGCAGGCGCCATGGTCGGCAACGCTCTCTTTCACTTGATTCCGGAAGGTTTCGAGCACTACATCGAGAGCGATGGCGCAAATGGTCTGCAATTCGTCTCGCTGCTGATCATTGGCGGCTTTTTTGCCTTCTTCGCCATCGACCTCCTGCTTCATTCTGTCGGCAAGCATGACCAGCCCAACGCAAAGCCCATCGGCTACCTGGTCATGCTGGGCGATACCCTGGAGAACTTTGTCGACGGCATCGTCATCGGTAGCGCTTTTCTGCTCAGCCCTGAAATCGGCATTGCCACGACAATTGCCGTGGTCGTGCATGAGATTCCCATCGAGCTTGGCGACTTCGCTGTGCTCATGCATTCGGGTTTCTCACGCAAGAAGGCGCTGCTCTGGAACTTCACCTCTGGGATGATTTCACTCATCGGTGTGGTCGCTGCCTGGTATTTCGGACAAAACATTGAGGGCTTCCCGCACCTCATGGGTCCGATTGCTGCCGGTGCCTTTCTCTACATGGCGGGCTCGTCGCTCATTCCGGCGATTCGCGAAGACGCGCACTTTTCCAAGGCTGGCGTGCATTTGCTGATTGCCATCTTCGGTGCGGCCATCATGTATTCGCTGTTGTTCCTCGAGTAAGCGACAAGCACGAGCGCAACAGAGAATTCCTTGATCACCCACAGCAAGGGAAGGGGTTCGGTTGGTCTAACAACCACTGAGCCCCTTCCACTCTGTGCTTTCTCTGAAAGCTTGATTCTTCGTGGCTTGATTTCAAACATTTTTTCTGAGGCTTTTAAAAAGCAATTTTTCTACTACACTCTATAATATCAATACTTATAGTAAAACAGATCAACAGACTAGAACTATTGGCAATAGAAATGGGCAATACTGATCTTATCCAAATGAAAGAGATTACCTAAGCGAAAGGACAAACTATGTCTAAGAAATCTGACGAAATCGCTGCTCGTCGTGCCGCTCTCGGGCTAGAAGTGATCAGCAACGATGCTCGATCAGCAGATTCTACTCCGATTCCCTCTCGTCCCCGCTCGGCTCAAGACAACATGGTCGGCAACGGTTTTGAGCGTCGTCGCCCAGCTCGCAGTGAGATCGCAGTGCACTCCGGTTTGCCAACGGCCAAAGATTTTCCCCGCGAAAGCTTCGCCAAGCCCAGCCCGATCAAAGTCGCAGCAGTTAACGGCAGCAGCGAAGACATTGAGGTCAGGGCTTCCTCCTTCGCCCAGTGGCTAGAAGAGCAGTATCACGGCAACCTCGCTCCCTTCGCCTTCCTCTCTGATGTGGTGCTCAACATCAATGACCTACCCGATGATGTCGTGGTGGAAAAAGCCTGCTTCATGCTGCGCAGCAAAGGATGGCAAATCGATGTGCATTACTTCAACAGCGCTGGCTGCCGCGCTGGCTCTGTCAATATGATGCACCCAGACTCGGTCGGCTTCTAAGCCGACTGTCTCCGCATACCCGAAATTCCACACAATCTCTCCAAGTCTGTTTACGTAGGCGCGGCATCACCGGTCAAACAGGGAACAAGGCGCCGACAATCCGCTAACAAGGCGCCTCAATCACCGCAGCCATGCTCAAGAGCATGGCTGCGGTAGGCAATCCTTGCCTTTTGGCACATCGCAATATTTCAAAAACCAAGTTTCAACTACTGGCATTAGTATATACAAAAGCAAGACCAGGCCTAGCCTGGCCGTCAATCTTTCCAAGGGCTAGGTTTCTTGTTCCGGCCACAATGTCCTGCCCAGAAAATTCAAATCAACTCAATTTCACAGACTGGTTTCTCTAATGGCAGAAAAGTAACAGCCTCGCGCGAGCCAAGAAGCAAGTAGTGATATCAGTTAGCGATAGACGAATTATGCAAACTGGCTAATTGCATATTCATGAGTTTTTCTCTGATAAGACTCTTCAGGCTTAGCTCAAGAGCTTTTTAAGCGTATTTGCTTTATTGCTTCTGTCATAGATATTCTCAAGTTCTATTTTCCTCTTACCGCCATAGCAGCTCAACTTCAGAACCAACAAACGCAAACCAATACCCACTACCACCTTATGCACCGATACACACTGCCTTGCCAACTGGGCCGCGACACGCTTTGGCTCGTCAAAATCGACGGCAACGGCTTTTTCATTCCCGGTCAAGAGCCCTGCTGGTTGCTGCCACATGTAGCGGACTGGCTCGAACAAATCTTCCCCACCTGAACACAGCGAACAAACTTCCTAACAAACTTCCTAATATCCGCAACAACAAAATCAACTAAACCAAATGAATACCATTACTACAACTTCAATCACGGAGGCACAAGCGGTTCCTCTCACTGTCTTTATCGTTGCCTTGTGGATTCTCGGCAGCGCTGCTGCTGCCTGGCGTGCCGAAATTAAACCAGGGCACAGAGCTGAGTTCTTCGAGCTGCTCTACTACATACTTATCGCACCGACAGCGGTGGCGTTCACCATGCGACACGGCCTAAATTCACCGGGTCTGATTTTGCTTAGCTTGGGCTGTGCCTTCGGACCGATTACGGTATACATACTAGTGCATTACTACAATTGCAAACGAGCCTGGCAACTAGCACCAAGACTACACACCTGGATCATCGACAACTTTGCCCTCCTCGATGCAGATGGCGACGGTCTGGTTAACCGCGATGACATTGATAGAGTTTGGTACCTGCTGAAGATGACAGAGAAAAAAGGTGGTGCCCATTCGCAGGCGGCCCAAATTGACCGAAAAATGGCTGGTTATGCCGGTTATTTTCTCTGCGATATCGGTCACGTTACAAACACGATTCTCGTTGGCTTACCAATGCCTGGTGGCCTGACCAGAATCAAAGTCTTCGCTATGACCGTTCAAGACGTGGAGGCTTTTCCAGAGAAAGCGCTTCTCCGCTTTCAGCGCGAGTTCCCCCGCGGCTAAACGAGCAAAGTACTGGAGCCAAGAATAAGCAGTGTCAGTGACGGTGGCAAGACCACACGCTGGAGGAAGCAGTGACTACCAGGGTGTTCATAGAGATATGAACACCCTGGTCAGTCATACTTCTACTTGGCTCTGCCTCTAATCATTCATTGAAAACGCTGCTGGCATGTCATTTAAAAAAATGCGGCAATACTACTCTCTTTTATAGTAAATATCTTCAAAAAAATTCCGAGCCGAGGCTGCGGCTGCCTGCAAGCGTGAGCTTACAAACAACCAACAACCCCGGCTACGGAATCGACCAGAAGAGCACTGCCGCCCGAGACTGCCGAAGCAATCTTGAAACGGCAGTGCTTGTCGCGGCTTAGTTCTGGTCTAGGTCGATGATTGACCTCTCGCTGTGCTGGCTGATTTAGCCGAGCGGGGCGAAAGCGAAGGCCAACTTTTCATCGCCGACGCACGGGCCTTGGCAGACCTGTGAGCCGAGCACGACGACCTTGCCGAAGAGACGCTGACTGATGGAGCGAGCATCCGCTTCGCTGATGGCCGGAGCATGCATGTGAATGCCGTTCCCGAAGCCTTCGTCAGTCTCGTCCGTCATTGCGGTGGAACCCAGCTGGGGTCGCCGCAGTGACGGAATGACAGGGGCATCCATGTGGCCGCCCTGTCCGTAACACGCATTGCTGTTCATGGTAGTAAACCTCACTTTGAGTTTTGGGTTAGGGTTGCTAGTGTTCAGGCCGGAATGGCCCTTACTTGTCTTCCACTTCGAGGCCGTCCGTGTCCAGCTGGAACAGATACGACAGGAACGTCGTAGCGTAAGCACCGGAACGGAGGCTGAAGCAGAAGCTGACAACCTCGTCGTGAACTTCATAGGACAGATCGTTCACGAAGATGAAGGCAGGGCGGCGAGGACCGGGCCGACCGTTGAAGTTCGAGAGGAAGATTTCCTTGGTCTTCCGATCGAGTTGGTCAGGCACAGCCTGGGGGCACCACTGCCGATAGAATGCCACGGACCGCTCATCCCCCGGGAAGTACAAGGGAATGACCGGCTCGCCGTCTTTGTCGACCTCGAGCGACCTGACCGAGATCTTGGCTCCCTCGTCGTTGACGTCGCCCAGGAGCTGGTTGAACCAGTAACCCTGGAAAGCGCCCACCGACAGAGAGAGATCGTCCTTCAGCTCACGAACCGCACGTTCGATGCACTTCGTGCTGAGGATCTTGTTGACCAGCTTGTACTCGATGAACATGTTCGCCATCTTGTACACCGGCTTGCCGCGGTAACCGATCGTCTCGAGCAGTTTCTTCATGTCGAGGAAGCAGTAGAACTGCTCGGCGACACTCTGTCCCTTCTCTTCGGCGACACGCTCAGCTTCTGCCCACTTAGCCGCCAGCTGCCGGCGCAGCTCGTTGGCCTTGGGGTGGTCGTTGTTCTCGACCACTTCGCAGATGAACCGCTTGACGCCGGCTTCCAACCCGTTTTCGATCAGGTCGACGCCGACACCGAGCAGATTCTGCCGACGCCCCAGACGCTGCCGTCCGAAGAAGTTCGGCACACGAGGGACGCGCTTGCCCTTGTGGTCACGCATGAGGAAGTCGAGACGCGGAGCCAGGTATTCCATCAGCTGCTCGCGCGTCTTGCCGGCGACGATCAGCTTGATCTGGAAGTGGTTGCCTTCCAGGTGGCCCTTGCCGAGCTTCTTGGTGCATCGACGTGCATCTTTGATAAAGAAACCATGCTCCCGCAGGACGTTCTCGTCCGGGAAGCAGTGACGCCGCACATGCTCGAGGTCCACGCCTTCCAAGACCACCATCTGCGCACTACGTGCGGTGCGGTCCTTGAGACCCGCGGCGGTGATGTTCTTGACCGGCATGTTGAGCAGTTTGGCCAGCCCCTCGATGGCGGCTGGGGTAGTGTGGCGATACTTGACCAGGGTGACCGCGACCAGGGGGCCCTTGGCGGAATCGAGGTCTTCCGGATTGGGGAAGTCCGACTCCACCGACACCGTGCACTGAAGCCCCGGCTGCCGTTCCTGGACGACGAAGTCATCGGGGTCGGCCTTGTGCTGCGCAGCCCACACATCGAAGTTTCCTGCGAAGTTGCGGACGGCAGCGGTGGGCACGAAGCCGATACCTGACGTCATTGTGATGTCGTTAATCTTAGCCATGTTATACACCTCTAGGTTTTGATCCGTTCTTGTGAACGCAGCGGTTGCTGCATCCTTGTGCGGACCGACGTTGATAAACCGAAGAGCTGAACGGGCCCCGCGCGCTACCGCGGAACCCTGTTGCAGCGTACGGCAGGACCTCATCACCGTTGTGACAAGGCCTGTCAGGCTGCTCCCTTTAGAAGAGCCTGAAGCGGGGTAAGACCGTTAACTGTCCGTCGGGATGACGAACTGTTAGTAGGCGGCCGGAGCCTCAGGAAGAAGGTCGATCAGGTCCTCCATACTCTTCACGACCAAGACACCGTCAGGGAGGACGGAGGGGTCGTACTTGCGATTGCGGTCGACGAGACACGCTTTCATTCCCACCGCGAGCGCAGGCAGGATGTCGTTTTCCAGGTGGTCGCCGATCATGAGGCAGTCACCAGGGTGGGCATTGTTGCGGATATACGCCCGACGGTAAATTTCAGGATCAGGCTTGCTGACCCCTTCCACGAAGGAATACACACGCAGCTCTTCCGGGAAGTACTTGCCGAGATTGTCTTCAGCGAACAAGCAATCCACCGGGAATGACCACAGGTTAGATACGAGGCTCAGCTTGTAGCCACGGCCCTTGAGCACCTTCAACGCACTCTTGGCGTCGAAGAAAACTCCAGCGCACGAAGACTCATGGTCGACCACGTCCTGGAACTGTTCAACCTGTGAAGGGTTGACGGTCAGGTCGAAGCGACTGGCAACTGAGCGAAGAAAACCGACCGCGTCACGAACATCTGTCGTCAAACAAACATTCAGGAACGCCGGGTCCACTGACCGCAAGTCTCTGGGGTCAATGGTGTCTACTTTGTAGCCGAGGATTCGCTGCGCATCGAGGATCGGCTCACGGTTGTCTGACCGTGCTACCGTTCCCCAGAGGTCTACGCAAAGCGTACTGACACCCGACAGTGTCGAGCGCCAATAGTCACGCGAATATCCGGCCAGCTGACGAGTTGTGTCCATAGTCTGGCTCCTTTTCTTTTAAATGGCTTGAGCTGCCGGCCAGTTCGCTGAACTGGTCGACTGCTCTTCAAAATGCTGGGATGGTGCCCGGCTCTAGGCACATGAGTGCCTTACACGAGAGCCGGGCTCACTAGTTACACTGGGCACGCCGATGAGCTATGCGGTTCGAGTGATCAAACCACGTAAGTCAATTCGGCAAAGATGCCCCGAGGGATGCGCCGGTCGAGATTGGCACCGAGGGTGTGGCAGAGGGCGACCCGTCTCATGGAAGAGTCGAGGTCGACATGCAACACCGCAAAACCCATCTCGATCAGCTTGTGCGCAGCAGCCACCAGAGCCGGTGGACAGTTGCGGTGTGGCAGGATGGCGAGGAGGTCAGCTTCTTCAGCCGTGATTGCCTTCTTGTCGAAAGCCTTGCCAGAGAAGCTCTTCACTTCGTCGTACTGGAAAGACACCACCACGTGTGCCAGGCATGGTTGAACGGTGGCGAAGTTGACACGGCCGGCGCCAAGAATGACGTCGACATTGTCTTGAGCGTAGGCCGCAGCTGCGCTTTCAGGGGAAATCTCGCCGGGGCCGTACTGAGCGTAGGTCGCCATCAAGGGTTCCGCTGTGTCGTCTCCCGAAGGAACGTCTTGCCGAAGCAAGGCCGAAGCCACGAGTTTGACCGACATTGGCATCTGATAGATGGCGCGGGCGTTGGCAGAGATGGGCTGGGAGATGCTGGTGCAGGTGACGCAGAACACACCGCCATCCTCCAACTTGTTTGCACGACAGGCGTCACCATCATGGCCAGAGATGGCACAAGGGAGGCAAACGTCCGATCCGATAATTCTGAGTTTATTTGTCATAGTTTCTCTTTTCATGAGCCTAGCGATGCCAGCTACCACAACAACAGCAGAGCAGCTCCCGGGGACGGACACCCAACCAAATACGACCAACTCTGCAAATGCATCAACAGCCAGCTGGATGCTGGAAGGTTTAGCGGTGAGGATGGTGCGCTGGTTAGGTGTTTAAGGGAACTGAAGAAACTCTTGATGTATGTGTGTAGAAGGATAGTTGGACCTTAAGCTAAAGTTATCAAGAGAAGCAATAGTTATTTCGCCCTCGTCATTAAAG
This sequence comes from Obscuribacteraceae bacterium (SeqCode), assembly GCA_044378815.1. Taxonomy (GTDB): domain Bacteria; phylum Cyanobacteriota; class Vampirovibrionia; order Obscuribacterales; family Obscuribacteraceae. Next base: position 36,554 of record JBIPOV010000036.1, read on the forward strand.
TTTATGCTTGACGACTGCGCCCCTGGCGCTATGCAGACACAGGACCGAGCCTTCTTCAGAGCCTATGGTGTGGAGATTTAGAGACTCATAGAGCACTTTTAGCTCAAACGATAAAGCTAGTAGAAGCTCACGCAGTGGGCGTATTTACCACACTGAGAGCTGCTTAATGAACTAGCAAAGCTCGCTGGAAGAGAGTTTCGAGCAGAAATATGAAACCCCCTCGCTCTATCAATGGAAACAGACCTGAACAAAAACAGTGCTAGCGAAGCTTCGCTATTGTTACAAGAAATCCGCAAAGCCAGCTTGCACAAGCCACGCAACCCTCTTTACAAGCCAAGATGCATAGCCCGTCGGTGATTACAGCTTTAGCCAGAAACAGACATTGCGCTAACCAAATTTTCATTAACCGCATCTAATTATTCAGCTATTTGTTCTGGCACGGTCACATATCTACGGTAGACATACTGTCTCTCTTTTTAAAACCCCTGGAATCGTAAATATCCCGCGCTAACTCTTCTTCAACACTCCACTCTCTCTCCTCATCCTCTCACCAGCTTTTGCGTGGGTAATAGGCAGCCGAGAGTGCGAGTAGTTTTGTTTTCTGAAGAGAGTCTGCGTGCGCTATCTGCGGTTTCTTTGGCGAGTGACACGGGTTTGAGATAACAGCCTAAAAAGCTCAGTCTCTTGCTCTTCTGTTTCTTCTAAACAGTCTTCTTAAACCAGAAGCTCTATTCCGTCGGTGCCAATCCGGTACCTGAAGAAGAGCTTCACAAAAACATGGAGTCAAACTATGAACATTCGTGAAAAGCTCATCCACCGCCTCAACTCTGCTTACACCGTCGAGACCACCGTCTCGCCCAAATCGCTCTACACCAGTGCCGCAGCTCGCCTGGCAGAGATCTTCCCCGACCTGAACGTGCCCGGCTATGACCGCAGTGGTCACATCCGTCACCTCTCTGGTCCCTCTGGCATGTTCGCCCAGCCGTTCCTCGGCAACGCCGCTCTGCATGCCCGCAATTTCCTTGCCAACAGCACCATCTCGCAGGCCTTCGGTCTGAGCAATGTCACCCTCGCCGACGGCGTTTCGGAAGAAATGCCTTTCGGTCATCGGGTGGCCTATGCTCAGGAAATCGTCCTCAAGGATGGCACCAGGCTCCCCGTTCGCGGCGCGCAGATGCACGTCTCGATGGACAAGAACGGCAAGATCTTCAACGTCACCTCGACCCTCAAGTTCGGCCGTCGCCCGGCTGCGCTCGGCAAGGTGATTTCGGCTGACGACGCCATCGCTCTGGCGAAGGCCAAGTTTGCGACCCTCACGAGCCGCCTGAGCAAGGACGACAAGCAGTACGCCCGCGACCTCAAGGGTGCCATCAACACCTGCTCGGCCACGGCGAACCTGGTGCTGTCTGAGCATGCCGGCAAGTTCGACGCCATCTACGAAGTCCAGCTCTCCACCTGCGAACCGCGTCAAGTGATGCTGTTCCTGGTCAAGGCGAAGACCAAGGAAGTGGTGTACCACCAGTCGCTCCTGCACTATTCGGTGTCGAGCCCCGCCACCACGGCAGGTCTCAACCGCGTTCCGGCGAAGTGCTTCCTGCGCATCCCCGACCCGAAGGTGGCCATCCCGAAGCAGGTCGTCGACCACTTCGTCGAGAACCTCCCCGACCCGAAGCTGCTCAAGAACGAGCGCTTCGACATGAAGGTGCGCAACGGTCGCAAGTGGGAGACGTTGGCTGCCAAGGCTGACGGCACCTACAACTTCGACCCGGTCAAGGAAGTCGATGCCTTCACTGCGGTGGCGACGTTCGTTGCCATCAACACGCAGATGGTCTTGTTCGAAGCCATGGGCATGAAGAAGCAGGATCGGCCCATCCCGGTCTTCATCAACGATCCGAGCGTGACGGACAACGCCTATTTCGACCCGGAAGGGTACGAGATTCACCTCGGCATTGGTTCTGGCCTGCCCAACGGGTTGAACAAGGTGATCGCCTTCGACCTCGGCGTCTCCTGGCACGAGAATGGCCACCACGTGGTCATGCTGCAGGCGCCGGGCAAAGACCTTCCTGGACCGGAGGGTGGTGCGCTGCATGAGAGCACTGGCGACATGTGCCAGCTGATCATGCAGTACTGGTTCGCGCTCGTCTTCGGTTCGCCCGGCAGTCAGGCTCTGACCGTCGCCGACATCAAGGCGGACAAGCGCATCATCGGCCTGTATGCGCTGCCGCCCAACGGCATCCGCATCCAGCGCAACACCAAGACGGTCCGTGACAAGACCGGCGAGGTGCACGATGACGGTGAGATCTCGGGTGCGGCCACGGCTGACATCCTGGAAGCCTTCCTCACCAGCGATGCCTCGGCAGACGTGGCCAAGATCAAGGCGCAGCTCGAGCTGTACGTGAAGACCTACCTGCTGGCTCTGGCACTCGTGCCTCCCAGCAAGGTGACCTTCCGCGACATGCGCCGGGCGTTCATCAGCGCCGATGGCCAGCTCAGTGCCGGTGCCAACAAGGCCGCCATCGAGAAGGGCTTCAATGATCACGGCATCACTGCCGGGACCACTCCCGTCGCTGGCAACACCGGTGGCAAGGGTCGTCGTCGCAAGAGCTAAGGCTCGAGCACGGCGAAACCTGCTAGTGGTTCGTCTGTAAGCAACGAAAGCTAGAAGGGGGCGCGGTCCAAAAGACTGCGCTCCCTTTGACGCTTTTACCAATTCTCAGCACTCATTTCAGCGTGCATCTCAACCTTCACATCCTAGGAGAACATTACATGTCCGCAATCCTGTTCCTCATCATCCTCGGCGTCGCCACCTATGCCTGCCACAAGAACGGCTTCTTCATCAGCGAAAGCAACAAGGTGATCGGCGGCGTCTGCGCAGGCATCGGCGCCCGCTTCTCCCTTGCACCGAATCTGGTGCGCGTCCTCGCCGTCATCGCGCTGCTGGCCTCGGCCGGCATCGTCGGCGGCCTCTATCTCGCCCTGTGGCTCTCGCTGCCGAAGCGCTAAGGTGCTGAAGGGCCTTAAATGAGGCATTAGAAAGACAGGTGTTCAGCTGAGCTCACGCTCAACTGTTTCGCCTGTTTTTCTTTTGCCAGCATACCAGTAGACCGGTCTACTAATAAAATTAGTCTCGACATTTCCAGCCGCTGCTCAAACAGCCCGAACTTCGGAAAGCCGCCTGATTGCGTACTCGTCGTCCCAGCAGACGGCAGCTTCCCATGCAGCTGATGCTTGCCCGGCGATGTCGAGAGCAACGCCATCGAGACCCGCGGCATTGTAGGGCAGTACTAAGTCGAGATCCGGGACGTCAACATGGGACTCGTCCCAGTCGATCAAACCGACCTGATGCGATGTTATGCGGATTTCACCCCAGTGCCTGAGTGTTTCCCATCCAAACATGGCCATGGCATTTCCTTCAGCTATTTCTTCGGCATTTCAAACAATAGTTTTTCCGCTGGGCGACAGCGAATAGCCATAGCTTTCTTGCGATCTTGTTCCGCGAGATTTAGCTGACCTAGTTTTTCATAGGCCTTGGCGCGCCCCTCGTAACTGGCTCGAGCTGATTCAGGCGACTCATCAATAGCCACACTATAGTCTTTAATCGCTTCCTTCCATTTCTGCAAAGCGGCATATTCACAGGCTCTATAGTAATAACCATCGTCATCAAGTGGATTAGCCTTGATCAGAATATGACAGTCACTCAAAGCCTTCTCGTGCTGCCCTAAGCGACTCAACAACCGGGCCCGACTCAACAAATCACGATAAGAATCAGGCTCAAGCTTAAGAATGAGATTGAGATCGCTCAACACATCATTCGGCCTACCTAGGCGGTCATAGATATTTGCTCGCGATCTAATCGTTGCAATCTCGTTTGGGTGCAACTTTAGCATGGTGTTCAAGTCTTGCAATGCCCTGGAAAACTGCTTTACTTCCAAATAGAACATCGCTCTATGTTTATAGAGCTCAGCGTCGTTCGGATTTAGTGAAATCGCCTTATTCAAATAAGCGACGGCCTCATCAAACTTTCCAGACTCGGCTGAGGCTAGAGCAAGATAGCTGTAGCAGTCAGGCACAGTAGGGTCAACTGCAAGGGCTTTCTTAAGATATGCCACTGCCTCACTATTTTTGTTCAAAAAGTAGAGGCTTGCAGCCGCCACCACATAGGCTTCAGCCAGTAATGGCTTACCGGCTAGAGCTTTATTGCTATCGACTAAGGCCCTATCAATATCAGACTTGGCGTGCCACACTTTAGCTCGACAGAGTAGTGGCCAACTCAAACCAGGATTAGCAAGAACCAAGCGATCGCATCGTTTTAATGCCTCTGGGTATTGACGATGCTCAATCAGGGCTTGAATTTCATAAAAGTAAGCTGGCACCGTGTGCCCGCCATCACTGACATACTTTTCGGCCGCAAACAACGGAGATGGGAACGCAAGCATCACTGAAAATGCTGTCCCGGCAAAGACTATACTGCTCAATGCGAAAAGCCGCAGATATGAAGAGATTTGCCAATACAGATTCGACACGGGGAGAGACCTACAAATAGTTTTGAATTGAGGGCAGGCATTGCCAACGTTAGCTTCTTGCACAAGTGACTTTCTAGCATATCAGAGCTGATTTAGCCGGTAGCGGTTTGTTCCCTATTAACGCCCACAAAAGGCCAAACTTCTTGGCTATAGTTATAGCCGTTCCCCAGGAAAACCAGTATCAGAATAGCACCACTGAAGGTGCCCAAACCATAATGTCATTGCGCATTGAGACAAAGAAAGTCTCATTGCGTTTTTTCGCGTTTCGCCACCATCCATAGTGGCGCCACGCTAACTGTATAATTGTATTTAATATCAAGACTACTGGAGTGCGATCGAGCTCCGTTAGCACCTCTCGCACTAGTACACCCAGCAGCAAACCGCACCTTAGCCGCCACGAACATGACAACGCGCACCATGACGAAATCATCACGGTCTGGCTTATTCAGTCATCCCACAGCCAATTTCAAAGCATCGTTGACCGCGTTAGCTGGTGTCATTCTCATCATCAGAAGAAGAGTTCGTCAGCTGCGCCAGGCAGCTAGCAGCCAGCCATCGGCCTCTCAATGGGGTAATTACCAACCATTGATAAATGTACTGGTGCTTATCTACTGTTTTATATATCACTTCTAACTTCATCCAAGAGCTTTCTCTTACACCTGTAAAAACACCAATACTTTTCTTCCCACCCAGTTCGCCAGACAACGCTGTCTGACGGACCAACACGTACGAAAGGAGATCCCCATGACCTGGCGATGTTAGAGCACAAAAAACTCCGACCGTGACAGTGCTACCACCCACTGTGTTAGTCGGAACAAATCCTTGCGATTGGCGGCGGTAGACGAAGAGCAATCTTCAGAAGCAGTCATATCAAGGTTCTACAATTCAGTGTCGTCAGGCTGAGTTGGGAGGTACCCGTTGCTAGCCGTGGACCCGGTTGAGCAGCGATGTATCAATATTTTGACGCACAGCACAGGCCACCCCGAAAACATGACCTACTGCTGCGGACCCAAAGTGAAAGTTCATGCAAATGAGCCGCTCACGGGCTTCTCGATAATATATAAATATTTTCGATTAGTTTAGATGTAGTTTTCACTCAATGGACAAAACCTGCACACGAGCTTCAGGTTTGAGTCCTATAGCAGACTTCCGACTTGAGTGATGTTAGCCGGATATGGCTAATACATTACTGGGTTAGCCGAGGGGCAGTCTGCTAGAGCCGAGGGCGCTTCTTTCTCACCTAAATTATAGAGAAAGAGGCAATCATATTTTAAACAATATAGAGCCTGTCCTCGAGGCTCGAGCAGCAATTGATGAGTCGTCAACTCAGAGATTGCTGTGAGCATCATTGCTTTTACCGGCGATGATCCCAAACAACCCTAACCCGCAAGCCTTAGGGTAGGCGGTGTAAAGCAAATGCAGCAGCGAACTGCCTTTGGCGGTAGCTGTCGAGCCAGTGTGCTGCTTTTCTCCAGAGAATTTTCTATATAAATAGAATTTTTCTCTATGGGATTAGCGGCACCAGTCGAGTTCGGCTCTGGGGTCGAGCTCCTAAACAGTCGCGCCTAGCGAGCGCGGTCATGACTGACAAACATGACTCCCGTGAGATGTTTAGCGATTGGTCCAAATCGTTAATCATCTTAATGCCAGGAATGAGAACCGGCATAGGGACAAGCTTAGAGAGGTGTCTTCGCAATCAAGCAAGCGCGAGGCCTTGGCGGTGGTACTCCTGCCGCGACACCCTCTCTATCTCCATCGCAAATAGGAAAGAAAGAATTTTTGCACAAGGTCTTTTCGGCTGCACTCAAATGCGAGTGACAGGCATAGACCTTGGACAGGGCACAGGTAAAGCCTGAAAAACCTTGCCCTTCCTCCACCTCAGGCAAAACCTAGAAAGAACCATCCATGAACACCATCAACGCCAGCCTCTTCGCCTCCTTCGCTCCCGCCGTCTTCAGCGACCGCGCTGAAGTCCAGAGCATCGACACGCTCATCGCAACCATTCACAGCGAATGGCAGAAGGTGAGTGAGCTGGCTGCCAGCGCCAAAAAAGCATTGTTTGCCGTGAAGTCGCACCGCGGCACCTATGAAGTGGCGCTGAATCAGAAGGAGAACACCCGGCGTCGCGCTGTGATCAACAAGCAGAGCGCTCTCGTCTGCAACTACGCAGCGGCCGACTACGCCTTCCGCTTCTTCGGCCAGAGGCTGGTGGCAAACACGCGCACCCTGGCGGTACTGATCCCCGAGCTGGTGAAAGACAGCAAGGTCTGCGCCGGCAACTCCAGCATCAACGATGCTCGCCGCAGCAACACTGTGGTCTGCGTCCGCCTCATCACCGAAATGCCGGACTCGCTGCAAGCCCTGGCGGCTCAGTTCAAGCCGGAAGATGTCCTGCACATCGCAAGCGGCTCTGGCGACCTGATCGCGCTCGGCCTGGCACTCTTCGACCACAACCAGGTCGAACGCTTTGCCGCGCCGCTGAACATCCCCTACCAATACGGGGTGACAAGCCAACCGGCCTTCGTGGCTCTGGAAGAAAAGCTGGCGAAACTGGCTGCCACCGTCGAGCATACCGAGCGAGCGGCCCAGGCCTTCGAGCGCGCCCGTTCGCTGGCCGGCAACCAGGAGCAATTCAAGCACCGCCTTGACAATGTCAGCACGCCGGAACAAGCCCGCCTCATCGTCAAGGAAGCAGACAGGGCCATGCTCGACTATCGCGCGGCAGAACTGGCGTTGGAACAAGGAACTAGCGCCATCTACTATGCCAACCTGGCCTGCGAACAACAGCTCAAGGCGGCCCCTCAAACGCACGGCGAAACGGCCAGCGGCCTCTGGGCCGTGGTGCAAACCAACCGCATTGCCGCCAAGTGCCTGCTGCTGAATGCCATGGACCGCCGCGCCAAGATGAAAGGAATGCTCCACACCAAAGACCACCATGACTTGCGCATGACCTGCTACCAGACGTTGGAAGCCGCGTTCGAAGCCATTCCGGCCAACTTCCAGTTCCCCTATCTCAACTTCCTGCACTGCCACTGAACCAAACATCGGAACATCAATGGACAACATCACCTTCACCATCATCGGCCTGCTCTTGATCATCGCGGCCTTCCCGCTGTCGAAGCTGGAAAAGAGCGGCGGCACCTACTAAGGGACATCCATGAAATTTCGTATCGAAAGCCTGGAGTACTTCGCCCTGAACGGCAGCAAGTCTGACCCGAAGAAGCAGCCCTGCCCCTCAGCCGAATGGGACAACCAGCGGCAGTTCTGGACCGTGGAAGTGGAAAACCTGGAGCAGCTCGCCGCCATCTACGCGCAGAACAAGTACGAACTGGTGACCCAGTTCGTACCTTCCGCCGACGGCGAAATCGCAGGCACCATCCAGTTGATCGACTGCTGCCCCGACGCCCTCTACCACTCCCTGGGCTACACCATCGACCCGCCGGCCGCGCCTCCAACAGGGCAGAGCGAAGGGTAGAGCAGAGGGTCGAGCACAGATTGCTCAATCATGCAAAGGAGAAATCATGGCCAAATTGACACAGCAAGCACAGGCAAAAGTGCCGGTGAGCAAGAAAGTGGCCTTCTCCTTTGGTGAGAAAGGCCCAGATAGCAAGAAAGACCTGGGCGGCAAGGGTGCCGGTCTGGTTGAGCTGGTAGCGCTTGGTGCCCGCGTTCCGGGCGGCTTCACCATCACCACGGCCGTCGCTCGTGCCTACGCTCAAGAAGGCGTCATGCCCAAGCGCGTGCTCTTCCACCTGCAACAGCAAGTGGCAGCGCTGGAAAAGGCAACCGGCAAGCGCCTCGGTGCCGAGGTCGAAGTTGGCACTCTGCCTCTGATAGTCTCGGTGCGCTCGGGTGCAGAAGTGTCGATGCCGGGCATGATGGACACCGTGCTCAACCTCGGCCTCAACTGGGCAGCTACCAAGGCCCTGGCCCTGACTGTGGATGCGCGTTTCGCCTGGGATTCTTATCAGCGCTTCCTCAACATGTTCGGCGAAGTGGTGCTGGGCATCGACAAACAACTGTTCGACAATGTCAAAAACCGACTGCTGACGCGGCACGGCGTTGATGAAATCGAGAAGTTGAGCATAGCCGCTCTGACGGAACTGTGCGGCCGTTTCCTGGCGCTGGCGGAAAAAGCAAGAGGCAAGCCCTTCCCCCACGGTGCCTGGGAGCAGCTGCTCATGGCAGTAGAAGCTGTTCTGCGCTCGTGGAACAATCCGCGCGCCCAAGAGTACCGTCGCCTCAATGGCATCAGCGGCAACCTCGGCACGGCCGTCAACATCCAGGCCATGGTCATGGGCAACCGCGATGAGGAATCCTGCTCGGGAGTGGCTTTCAGCCGCAATGTGGTAACCGGTGCCAGCGGCATGTGGGGTGAATTTCTGGTGCGCGGTCAGGGTGAAGATGTGGTGGCAGGTATCCGCAAGGCGCCTGACATTGCTTTGATGCGCCAGTGGAACAAAGAAGTCTATCTGGAGCTGGCTGAGCTGGTGGCAAAGATGGAACAGCATCGTGCTTTGCCGGTGGAAATCGAATTCACCGTCGAGTCAGGGGTGCTCTACATTCTGCAAGTGCGCGATGCCAAATGCACTGCAGCAGCGGCAGCCAGTGTGGCGGTGCAGTTCGTCTGGGAAAAGCGCTGGAGCAAAGAAGCAGCGCTGGCATTCGTCTCGAAAGAGGCAGTTGCTGCCCTTAAGGCACCGGGCTTTCATCCCATCTACCTGGCCACCGCCATCGAGCGCAAACTGATCGGCCGCGGCGAGAAGGTGGTGTTGGTGCGCCCCGACACTTCGCCCGATGATCTCTCGGGCATGATTGCCGCGGTTGCCATCGTCACCTTCGTTGGTGGTGCCACAAGCCACGCGGCAGTTGTGGCACGAGGCCTGGCCAAACCCGCTGTGGTTTCCCTCAATCTGGAAGTGGGTCAAAAGCTCACCGAAGGCATGGAAATCTCAGTAGACGGCAGCGGCCTGGTGCTTCTCGGCGAAGTCGAAATGGCAGAGCAAATCAACAAAAAGGAGGTGAACATATTCCTCAAGTGGGTCGCCCAAGAGGAAGCGAAAAACTGGCCCAAGCCGCGTCTGAACTTCGACTACGTGGGGCAATCGGAGCGAGTGGAAACTCTCATCGCTGACTTTTACTTGAGCGATGCCATGGTGCGCGAAGCCCAGGGCAAAGTGCTTGAGATGGAAGCGGTGACATTGCGCAACCAGGTGCACAGTGCAGTGGCCGAAAGACTGGCAACCTACATCGCCACTGCCATCGGTGGCGAGCTCTCCCACGGCAAAGCCAAAGACAAATGCTACACCCCCGAGCTAGTAGCGGCCGAACACAAAGAGCTGAGCGAACGCTTTGCTGTCGAGTTCAACGACTCAAGCGCCTGGGTGCGGCCCGTTGTAATCGCTCGACTGCAGACCCAGACGACAGCAGAACACCTGCGTTTTGCTGAGCTGGCAGTGGCTAGCTTCAACACCCCGGCCTGGTCAACCAGTTACGGAGGCAGGAAGTGGGGGGCAATTGCCCAGGCGCTAGTGGGATTCTTGAACGGCACGCTCAGCCACAGCGTGTTTGCCGACCATGCATTCGACCTGCAACACAATGGCGGATCGGTGTTTGGCAAGAATCAGATGGTGACCGGTGACCGCTGGCAGATTCACGGCCTGCTGGAAAGGAAGAAGCACGCGCGCTCAATAGAAGAACTCTTCAAGAAGTTCATTATCAACGACGCCTATGAAAGTGAAGCCCGCAACGACCGACAAATGGCATCGGCCGCAGTTGTGGCGCTCTGCGAGCGGGGGCGCAAGCTCTCGCTCTGGGCCAGTCCACCGGCCTAAAACAAGCCGCTGACGGCGATTAATCGTGTGCGCCAGGAGTTGGCCAGCGACGCAGGCTCATATGCGGAGATATCGCTTGAAGAAATCGCGGCAATAATGGCCGACAATTAGTTCGAAAACACACCCAGTACCGACACCACCAGCGGCAAAACCAACAACTGGGGTGATCATTCAACATCAAGCATCAAAGGAGGAATCTGATGTCCGACACAAACCGCAAGGCCAAGAAAAAGGCAGCGCAAGCACCGCCAGCATCGAGTGCACCGCAGCCGCCCTACCGCGGCAATCCCGTGCCCGTCGGCCCCTACACGGTGCTGGCTGGTGGCACCCGCTACCTCGAGAGCTCCGACCTGGACAAGGCCGAAGTGCTCATCCCCCTGACGGGATGCCAGGAACTCAACTTCGGCCAACTCTACGAGCTCACCGCCGAGCAGCAACCCTCCGGCATCACCGCCTTCGCCCCAGGCAAGAGCTACCAGGTCTTGGTGGGAAAGCTGCCCGACTTCGGCGGTGTTCCCGACAACTGGGAAGCTTTCCTGCGCCAGCAGGTGATACCACTGCTGGCATCAGGGGCAACCGTGATGGGCTTCTGCTTCGCCAGCCAAGGGCGCACCGGAACCTTCTTGGCGTCGCTCATTGCCATCCTCGAACCCGAGACCGACGACCCCATCGCTGCGGTGCGTCAGCGCCACTGCGAACATGCGGTGGAGACCGCAGCGCAAGCTGCTGCCATCTTCGCCATCAAGGGCATGCCCATGCCCGAACGCTACCGCTAGAAGCGAGGAAGCACGTCCGGTCGAGCCTTCCCCGTCTCTCACCAGTATCACTGAAGGAGCAAATCAACTATGGATGCCCAAACTTCTGTGGCCCAGCGCTATGTGATCAAGATGTCCAATGGCCAGGGCCACGTCGAGTGGTATATGGGCCTGAGCGTGCGCACCCAAGCGCTTTCGGTCGACGAAGCGCGTAGCTTCGCCAGCCAAGCTGCGGCCGAGGAAAAAGCAACGGAAATCACGCGGCCGAGCATGCTCTCCGCGTTCTCCGGTGCCTTCTTCGTCGACGGCGGCTGGTGCATCGAGACCACGGTGGAACCGCTCCCCTGAATAGGTAGCGAGCTCCACCCTCTCTTCCTTCCTCCCTTCCTCCCTTCCTTCTCACAACTCACGAAAGACACCATCATGTTCAAGACCAAGCTTCACGTCTCCGGCACCGAAGGCACCCACAACTACGTGGTCATCGCTGCCAGCCCCCTGGGCATCATCGCCGTGCGCCTGCTCAACAGCAACTGCTATCGCGTGCGCGTCGAGCCGGACAGCCCCGAGGGCGCCAACACCATCGCCAAGAGCCTGAGCCGCAGCAACGGCTGGAAGCAGCCCGGCGACAGCGCCCAGAACCGCTTCTCCATCGTCGTCTCGGCCAGCAACCTGCACGACATCATCGCCAAGGCCGTGGACGCCCTCAGCACCGGCAACAACAGCGATGACTGGAAGAGTGACTGGTCCGCTGCCCTCGCCGCCGTGGCCATGGCTGGCAGCACCGACCGCGAAGTGCTGCTCGAGCGCCTGCGCCAGACCAAGACGCCGGGCGTCAACAGTGCCAGCAACTGGACCACCACCACCCTGCTGGCCAAGCTCGTTGCCATCGACTACGAGGCCGCCAACCGCGGTGAAGCCGTGGCGCTCCTGACCAAGGTCAAGGCCAGCGGCCTGCCCGGCGCCAACCTGGCCAGCCAGTGGTCCATCGAGACCCTGCGCAAGAAGGCACTTCTGGCCTAAGCGCTAGAGAAGGTTCCCTGACTGGCTGCTAACGGCACCACAGGAAACCTTCTCCTTCCTTTTCTTTTTCTTCCTTTTCTTTTTTCTTGAGCGTAACCGACCGGTCTAATACATTTCAGTAGGGGCAACAATTCAAAGGAGCGATACGCTAGAATCTCTACTCTGTAATCCCAGAGTAATGCTGAGCAAATGAAGAAGCACGACATCAAACTAATTGTCTTTGACATGGGCCACGTCTTTGTCGACTTCGAATGGGAAACTGTTTGCCAGGGGTTTTATACCAGAGCAGGCATTACCAAAGAGCAGTTCAAGCCAATCTTGAAGCACATCGGCTCCCTCGGTTACGAAAACGGCCACATCGACACCAGCGCTTTTTTGCAGGCTATCAACGAACAAATGGCGAGCCATGGCAACATGCATCCCATCAGTGAAGAAGAATTCCACCAGTTATGGAACGCTACATTTCGCGAAAACGATGACATGGCCAATCTCTTGCAAGCACTAAGAAAGCAGCACAAGCTCTATCTCTTATCAAACACCAATGAATCGCACTGGCAGTATTTAGATCAAAATTTCAAAGTCAGTCGCCACTTTGAAGAGTTGATTCTCTCTTACAAGGTTGGTCATAGCAAACCGCAGCACGAGATCTATCAGGAAGTATTACGTCGCAGCAATCTAGCTGCCCATCAGTGTCTTTTCATTGACGACCTGGAGCCCAACATTCAAGCTGGCACACAAGTAGGAATGAACGTCGTGCATTTCAAAGACATAAATGACTTACAGAGCCGTTTTGAGCACTTTGGCATTAGCTCAACTTGAGCGAAAACAAGTCAACAAAGAGTGGGCAAATCATCTACCGAAATTGCCAAACAATTCATCGATACCAGACTCAGCTGCTTCGTCCATGTTTAGCGCTTGGTAGGAAGTGACTGTTTTGAATCCTTGCGGTACCTTCAGCCAATCTTTAGGTGCATCAATTACTCGACAGTTACTAGTTGCCACAAGTGTAGTTTTAGCATGACCTAAACAACTATAGCCATAATTAAGCGGCAACAATGGAATCATTGGCGCGCCGTCAATCTTCTCTAAAATATTGTAGATAACAGTAGGCACATGCAGGTCAACGCCCTGAAATTCTGCTCTACGCGGAAATCTGTCGCTGAATTTTTTGCCTTGGAATAAGGCAATTTGCTGCTTTGACCAATCATCAGTGGTGCTGTATGTCTGGCAAACAACGCCGTTGACTTCTTTTGTTCCGCTAGGCACAAGAGGAAACTTTGATGCTGAAGGCAAACCAATCGAGGTAAGACTCTTGAGCATGACGTCAGCAGGAGCAAAATTGGCTAGAGTTGGTTTCCAAATGGTCTTGGCGCGCCAATTGTAAGCCACCACATCGAATTTTGGTGCCTGGGCAATAATTGTTATGCCAGAGCGAGGGCACTCAGTACGTAAGCCATTCTTATTGAGATAAACATCAATGTCACCAAAAACAATGCCATGCTGTTGTAATTTCCAAACTTGATCCGGACCCGGTTTTTTCCCGCTTATCAAATCACCAAAACCAGCTTTGTGACTGACTAGAGGGCTAGTACTTGCCGGTGCAGCTAAAGCACTTGGGAATGAGAAAGAAGTCAATCCAACTAGCAAGAGAATTTTCGAAATAGGCGCATGGCTTAGCCGCGAATTTTGCACCAAAAGTAAAACTTTAGTCGTAAGTAAAACCTTGTCTATAAAAGTCACTTTCCCCTCACAAAAATAAGCAGGAAGCAATTCAAATGCGGCCACACAGTAGTGGCATAGCATTCAACGCCACTACTATTGAAGCAGATTTTCGTAACACTCAAAGCCCTTTGCGCCAACTCCGCTAGACAAAACGCTTGAGAACATTACAGCGAGGAGCCCCCTTGGCATCACCATCAAAAGCCTTTGATATGAGGACTTTTCCAATTTGGTTTAAGCTCAGCTCAGAAAGATATATAAGAAAGAAACATTCAAGATGCTCTTTTCTCTTTATATAACTAACACTTCACTTGAGCTAGCAGAGGCTTTGATCTAGGTTCCATAGGTTCTCATCAACTTCTTTCTTAACGCTTACTTCCCAACCGAAAACTCCAATCCCCCGCCTATTGCCAAGTCATAACTCATCTGCTTCTTGCGGTAGTTCTGGACTGGATTTCGGCAAAATTCGCTTTGGCTAACTTTCTCACAGCCTGTAGCTCAGTCTGTCAGTTAGGGTCTAGTCAGCGCATTGGTAAGCACAAATCAACCTCAACGGAGATCCAGATGGACCACTGTCAAAAACAACGCATCAAATTCACTGCACTGCGCGGGCTGCTATCAGTCACTGCCGGTGTCATCTGTTGGTTCTTGCTCGGAGCCGCCGCCACCAAGTTCGGCCTGGGCATCACGGCCAATCAAACTCTCTTTGTTGGCGCTGCTCTGACCATCATCGGCTGGTTCAGCACCAAGCGCATGTTCAGATTCACTGAAGAGTGCATGAGCATGAAGGAAGGCAAGGGCGAACGCAACCTCAAACCGGCGACCAAGAGCAACCCTCCGCTCGACCGCCTTGCCACTCGACCAGCGACCGCCGTCAAGACCCTCAAGCCCGCGGCCGATTGTCCGCTGGAAATGGTCAACGGTGGCAAGCTCATCGCCAAAAGCCGCGTCACTGTCACCATCAACAAAACCGATGACGGTCGTAGCGTGACGGTGGCGATGAAGGGCATCGGCAGCGGCGAGTTCAAGGGCGACAGCGGTGTGCGTTCGCGTCTCGAGAGCATCCCTGGTATCAAGTGGTCGTTCCCCAAGAACGATTCGGCCAATGGCGTTCGCACCATGGAAGGTGTGATCACGCCTTCTGCTGCCAACGACAAGGTGGCTGCTGGCTTGATCGAAGTGGCTAACCGCATCGGTTAAGCCTCCGCAATAACTTCACTGGCGATGGCGCACAGCCACTAGTGGCAATGCGTCATC
Organism: Obscuribacteraceae bacterium (SeqCode); assembly: GCA_044378815.1. Lineage (GTDB taxonomy): Bacteria > Cyanobacteriota > Vampirovibrionia > Obscuribacterales > Obscuribacteraceae. The sequence continues at coordinate 51,662 of JBIPOV010000036.1, forward strand.
GCCTTCCCATCAACAAGTCTCTTACTGCTCTAGTCAAAAACTAGATAAAGCCATGACCATATTCCTCATCGTCGGCCTCGTTCTCTCGCTGATCGGCATGTTCACTACCGAACAAGTCTCCAAGTTCATCGGTCCTACAGGAAGCGGCGGTCTCGGTGACTACCTGCGGGTGCTGCTGTCTGTTGGCTGGTTGGCCCTCGGCAAGCTCTTCTGCTTGATCTTCGCTTTGATCTTCGCCCTGGGCCTCGCCATTCTCTACTGAGAGCGCGCGGAAAAGGCCTCACGCCCTGATTACTACTCAAATGAGCTTGTCACTTTTTTAGTTGAACATCGACTGCCCTCAAGCGGGCAGTCGATGTTCTAGCAGCGAAAAGAGACAAGCTCATTTCCCCACGAAATTTTTTCGCTGCCTGCTATTATTTCATATAGTGATTAAAGTCAAAAATTTTGCTTAGTTTGGACGCTAAGAAGCGGAGAGTTTTTCCCTCTCCCTTCTTAGCGGTATCAGTTGATAGAAGGCACCAGCAGAATCATCCAATGTCGATGTAAGTACGTTTTTCTTTCACCTTGGCTAAGTCACGCTAAATGCTTGCAGCAACTTCAGTCCAATAGAGTAATCTTCTCGCCATCGCTCTTGATGTTATAGCGAGCCAGGTGGATATTGGTGAAACGCGCTTTACCAAAGGGATTACGCCAGCTGCGGCCGCTGCCGGGAAGTTGTTGACGCACAATGGTGCTTACGTAGATTACATCTTTGGGCAACAGTTCTGCTATAAAGCCGAGGGAGTGAAAGGTCTTGCAGTCATACGGTGAACGAACTACTTCGACCATCTCGCTAACCACACAACGATAACCAGTTAATACGGCCGTAAGTTGACGTTGATGCGGTTCGCGTCCCTGCTCAACCTTCTCATTGCAAAGTATCAGCACAGCACTCGATGGTCTCGACTCTGGCTTGAGCCAGCAAGTACCGTCACCTTCACGAACAAGCTCGGCGTTGAAAATGCGCTCGTCACCGCTCTCAACGAGCTGATCAATCAACTCACTTGTGAGAAAAACCCTCAGCCCCTCTTGCTCACCAATTGCAGCAAGAGAGACATAACTTTGAGAGCCAAGTACAAAAGGAAAACCTGCGACTGTTCGATAATTAAATACTTCAATGCATTTCATGCGTTTCTCCAAATCGATTGGCAAGACAGCCGTTTATGTTGGCCAAAAACCGCTTAATTTCACTTGGTGCAGAAGAGCGTGTGCAGTAGCGCAAGTATTCTTCTTTCGCTTCCTCGCTCATGGAGTCCATCTCAAGGCCACTATAGAGGCCGAAACGCTCCAGTCGCAAAGTAGCACTGCGCCAGCCCGGAATCAGTTCGTCAGCCGGACCATCCACTCGAATTTCTTGCGGACGGCCATAAGCATCAACAGCCTCACATGATTCGTCGAGCACATAGAAACCGCCTCTGCCAACCCGAGCAATTTTGTGCAAAATATTTCCAGAACGAAAAGCCGAAGGCACAGTAACTTCAATCACAGTGAGACCAGCGCCGTAAGTCAGCGGTGAAAGCCACTTACCAGCAGGGGCCTCAATCGCGCATCCCGGAGAATAGAAAAAGACAACGGGCTGACGCAGCTGATACCAGTGCCTGCCACTGTCGAAAGATATTGCATTTGCTTGACCGTTAACGAGGTTGACCAACAAATTTTGGTTGTAAAAGTCAGCAATATGCGGCGCTGCGTTGTTTGAGAAAGATGCAGCTGAAGGTGAAGATGATTTAGTCATTTTTGCCACTCCAAAAGTTGAGAGAACTACGGTTTACGCTGTTCGGCAAAACACTGCATCAAGAAAATGACAGTGCTGTCCATGGGCCTTATGACTGCGCCCTTAGAAGCCCTAACATGCGAACCATTGCCTTGAAAAACTACCGAACCAGCGCGGGCCAACACCGTTGATTGCTCCAAAGCAAAAACCAACGAACCTCTCCAAGCAACCACCTTAGAGTCGCTGTGCGCCATGACTATCGAACCATCCTTGGCATACACCCGTGAGCCATCATCGGCTGTAACAGTTGAGCCTTTGCCGGCAATCACTCGCGATCCAACGTAGGCCTCAACTGTGGAGCCACTTTCGGCTATCACCTTTGAGGCCATTTCGGCAATGACAGTAGCACCAGCTTTAGCCACAACCAGAGAACCGACTTCGGCTATGACTGTACAGCCTGGTTCCGTTATCACAATCGAGCCTTCGCAAGCATAGACCCTCGAGCCCTTGCCGGCGGTGACAATAGAACCAGCATGAGCGAACACCATTGAACCAATATCACCGTAAACAGTAGAACCCTTCTCAGCTGCTACTATTTGACCAACTACAGCGCGAACGATATCGCCGCTTCTGGCTGTGAGCTTCTTACTCACTTTTTCATCGACCATTGCAATTCCTTTGCAAATTTAAAAATTTGTTGATCGAACCAATTCTTCAAGTCACGCCGTTAAGCAAATTCACTAGCAAGAGCGCGAATGACGTTGGCTTCAACAGGTGAAATAATTGAAGGATTGGCATCTAACATCGCCACCGCACGATTAATAGCCACTGCTGCTGCTGCTTTATTGCCAGCAACACGCTCACAAAGACAGAGATAGTAGTTGACAAAAATGGCAGATGCACTAGCCTGGCTGCCATTCTCAGTAAAAATCTCAAAGGCTTTCTCAGCTACTGCTCTTGCTTCGCTTGGCTTGTTCAGGTGCTCCAGGTAGGTCTTGCAGAGCGAAACGTAGATATCGACCAAACCGATGGCATTGGCGCCGTACGACTTCGTATGCAGGGCAAGCTGTGCTTCCCAATGAGCCACGGCCGGCTCCAATTCTCTTTTGCGTTGGCAAACACTAGCCAGAATCCCATGGACGCGCTCGCGAAGGATATCCATTCTTTGACTGTCTGTCGGTTTATCTTCAGCCAGCCAGTTCAGCAAAGTAAGGGCACCGTTGTATTGCAGGCGAGCTTCGGCCATAGCTGGCACACTCTCATATTTTTGTCCATCGATGATCATAATCTCGGCGTGATCAAGCAGCAATTGAAACGAAGAACGTTTGTTCATTTCGAGTCCTTTCAAATTCAAGTAAGTGGAAATTCAGCGAACGATTCTGCAACCAGGAACGAGGTCGATGCGTCCAAGGCCGATGTAATAAGCGTCGTCAGAAGACTCGGCGTTGTAGTACTTTTGGTGCTTGCGGTTGTAGGCGGGTGAGCCCATGGTGAATCCTTTCAAAGTAGTGACTACTGGGGGAGACTTGTTTCGCACCGGCGGCATGGCCCCAAACACCATAAGTGCTGGAAAATTATGTCGATAGTTCAGAGATGGGGGTGTTCTCTAAAATTCTCTGGTGATGAAACAAGTCATGAAATGAATGATGAATACCTATAGCTACCTGAGCACCACACTTGGCAACAAGCGAATCGCTTAGATTTTAGGCTCACGCGAGTTGCTGCTAACCTTAATAAAGAGCTATGCTGTGCAGCTTATGGAACTACCAACTTCTCTTCAACAAGCTGAAAACATTCAAGAAGACATTGTTAGTTGGCGCCGCCAACTCAATAGCATTCCTGAGCTGGCCTTCACTGAAGTGGAAACAGCCAAACTTGTTAGCGAAACACTACTGTCTTTTGGCTATAGCGTAAGACCTATTGCCGAAACTGGCGTTATTGCTCAGATTGGCAGTGGACGCATTCTGGCCATTCAAGTGGCCATGGATGCTCTCAAAGTGACCGTCCCCGGCCAAGAAGAAGCTTCTGTTTTACACGCCTGCGGCCATGACGCCAATATGGCCTGCGTGCTAGGAGCAGCACGCATTTTAGCCAGGAGATTGAGAGGAAAGACCGATGTCGGCCTGCGCATCATTATGCAACCAGGCAGCGAAGCAACATTGCTCTCACGCCACGAAGGTGCCGACCGGGTCACGAAAGCCGGTGCATTAGATGGAACCTTTGCTGTTCTCAGCTTACATGTCGATGCCACCATTCGCACTAAAAAAGTGTCGCTCGTGCAGAAAGTCAAAGATGGAGAGTCGTGCGCCGACAAAGCAAATAGCGCCAATAAACGCACAAGTGCCGAAATAGTAGAGTTGCTGCGGCAATGTAGCGAAAATATTTTAGGCGCTGCAAACGTTAACTTAGTCAATCGCACCACCTACGCCGACGATTTTGGCCGCTATTTAGAACTACAGCCTGGCGCCATAATCTATCTTGGAGTTGGCCTGCCGGGCTGTATTCGCAATCATCACGCTCATGATTTTTTGATCGATGAGTCAGCGCTATATCTGGGCTCGGCCATATTGACCGAGGCAGCTCTAAGGCTGCTACAAATTCAACCTCGTCTAATAGGCTAAATCATCGCCACAGCCTTAGAGCTTTTTGCATGCCTTTAGATAACTATACCGCCATCGACATTGATCACTTGTCCAGTTATCCAGCGAGCATCATCAGAGGCAACAAAGGCGACAACATCAGCGATGTCTTCAGGCTGCCCCAATCTTCCCAGAGCTGTTTTGTCAATCATATATTGGTGGCCTTCTTCAGGAATGCCAGCCTTGAACATGTCAGTGACAGTAACACCAGGCGAAACCGAGTTGACTGTAATGCGGCGCTTACCTAAATCTTGAGCCCAAATTCTTGATAGTGTATCGAGCGCAGACTTAGTTGCCGAATAAAGGCTAGCACCAGCCATAGTGGCGTCTGCCGCTCCAGACGAAATATTGATGATGCGGCCGCCATCATTCATTTGGGGAAGAGCAGCAACTGTGGTTGCAATTACTCCTTTGACATTGACGTCAAACAAACGATCAAATTGCTCTGCATCAATTACATCAATCGGTCCCATCTCAAAGACGCCGGCATTATTGACAAGAATATCAATTTTTGCGTTAGCAAAAGCCTTAGCTACCTCTGCGACCACAGTTGCACTGTCTTGGGCAGATGTGACATTAGCTTTGACAGCCACAGCCTTTGAACCGAGCGCAACTATTTCTGCTACAACTTTTTCTGCTGCACCCTTGTTGCTTGCATAACTAAGAACAACGCTAGCGCCCTCTGCTGCCAATTTAAGAGCGATTGCCGCACCAATACCTCTAGACCCACCAGTCACTAAGGCCACCTTGCCTTCTAGTCTTTTTAATGCCACTGTCTTAGTTTGTTCTTGAACTGCTGTCATGCGTCCTCCTGGACCAATGTCTGATTTTACTGAGCTAAGCTCGACTAGTCGATTTACTCAGCTATTTGTTTTGCTCGATGACTTAATACTAGACCGGTCGTCTATAAACTGTCAAGCCTGTGTGCCGAAAGTTGCAAAAAGAGTCGCAACCAATGCCAGGAATGCCTTTTCAGGTTTACAGAGATTTTTCGCAGGTTTTTCTCTGGACACTAGACGCAGCAAATAACCACGAATCAGCCCAGAGTCTAGTTGTCAACAGAAACAACTAATAAAAATAGTGCAACAGCCAATTCCATGTACAAAAAAGCCATTGAACATCACTCAATCAATACCAATGCTATATACCAAAGTGCGCTTCCTGACAGCATTTGCCGCTGATTTGCCAACGGGCACCGTGCTATACTAAATATGCTGTGATGCTGCTTCTAAGCAACATGAGCGGTTACTACCAAGTAAGGTCCTCAAAATTGACCGAACCAGGCAGTTCACTGACAAAAATAAATTCATGGAACTCGCTAAACAGTGCCATGGAGCGTCACATCAATTTTGAAAAAGCTTCTTTTCATACCCCCGGTCATAAAGGTCGCCTTGAAGAACTCTTCGCTTCAGGCTCATGGCTCAATGCGCTCAGCGATTTAACTGAGTTACCAGGCCTCGACGAACTATCACAGCCAGAGGGCGTAATCAGCGATATAGAGCACACCTGCAGCAAGATCTGGGGCAGCGCAGCGACATATCTTTCGGTCAATGGCGCATCGGCAGCCTTAATGGCAGCAATTTTGGCAGCTCGCGAACTGGGCGACAGCATTCTTATGCCGCGCAACGCCCATCGTGCAGCCATTCAAGCAATTACACTGGCTGGCCTGACACCTATTTGGTATGAGCCAATCTGGGAAACCAGCTGGGGCTTCTGGGGCAGCGCGACGGTGAACGCTGTAGAACGCGCCATTAATGAAGCAAAAGCCGAAACAACTACAGAGAATGTGGCAGCCATTCTAGTGGTGTCACCAACTTACCAAGGCGCTCTAAGCGACATTGAAAGTCTAGCCAATCTGGCTCACGCTCACGGTGTTGCCTTAATAGTAGATGAAGCTCACGGAGCGCATTTCTTAGCTAACGACAAACGCTCGGCTTTAACTTGCGGGGCTGACGCTGTCGCCCACTCACTACACAAAACATTGCCTGGCCTGACCCAAACCGGACTGGTTCATCTCAACAAAAACAGTTTGCTCAACCCTGATTCAGTGCGGCGCTCGCTCAACATACTGACGAGTTCCAGCCCAAGCTATCTACTTCTCACATCAATTGAACGCACTGCCAAATATTTAGCTAGTGCCAGCGGCGCCGAGCTTCTCAATCACGTCACAGAACTGAAGAGTTTGCTCGAGGCCAAGATAAAAACAGCCGGGGCTCTGCGCATTTATGCTAACAGCAATAACTCAAGCAATAGCAGTGTTAGCAGCCGTGGCACTACACCGACGCACATACTGGTGAGCCCTGAACAAGAAGAAGCAACCAATCTATACAACTTTTTAGTTGATCGCGGCATTTTCCCTGAAGCAATCCTTGGCCAAGGCGTTCTATTTATGCTTGGAGCTGGCAGTCAAGAAAAAGATATCGAGCTACTCGGTCAGGCACTTATTGCCTTTACGGCCCAAGAAAAGCCAGTCAGCCCGCTGTTCTCTCTAGCCAATAAAACCCTTATTCAAAAGCCTGGTTTTGAACCAGTGCTGACCCCCGACCAAGCGCTTAAACAAAAAACTCATGTCGTAGCGAGACAAGAGGCCCAGGGCCAGATCTCGGCGGAGATCGTTTGCCCATGTCCACCAGGAATCCCAGTGCTTATACCAGGCCAAAAAATTACCGAGGAGGTGCTTGAATTGACTGAGAACAAACAGTTCACAGTCATAGCCAACTAAGCATAGATCTAATTGTCTTGCGCCTCTGCGCATCGTGCGACTACCACGGAGATACTAAATGGACGTGATTGCTCCAGCCGACGATCTAACCTCTTTCTTAGAGATTCTGCCACCAGAAATGCAGAAAGCAATCGAGAAAGACACTCATGGCCTCTACGAAGTAGTAATGGATTTAGGCCGCCTGCCTGAAGCTCGCTATCTCGATAGACATACGCTCTATCTATCAGACCAACCGATTACACATGACGACCTCGAAGCTGCCGTAGCAAGAGTTGGTCAATTCTCTAACGATAACCGTGCTGGCATTGAAAGAACGCTGCACAGAATCTCCGCACTGCGCAACCGCGCCGGCAAAATCATTGGTCTCACCTGCCGTGTCGGTCGTGCTATCTCAGGAACAATCGAAGTAATTCGCGATCTGGTTGAATCAGGTAAGTCAATTCTATTTCTCGGACCACCTGGGGTCGGCAAAACAACCAAGCTAAGAGAAATGGCTCGGGTGCTTGCTGATGAGTTGATGAAACGAGTAATCGTTATTGATACTTCTAACGAAATTGCTGGCGACGGCGATGTACCTCACCCTGCTATCGGTAAAGCCAGACGCATGCAAGTGCCTCGCTCTGAGCAACAAGCTGCCGTCATGATTGAAGCGGTAGAAAATCACACCCCCGAAGTAATCGTTATCGACGAAATCGGCACCGAAGAAGAAGCCCAGGCAGCAAGAACAATTGCTGAACGCGGCGTCACTTTGATTGGCACCGCCCACGGTAGCGCCCTCGACAACTTGCTGAAGAACCCTACTCTGGTTGACCTAGTTGGCGGCATTCAAACCGTTACCCTGGGCGACGATGAAGCAAGAAGAAGAGGCACTCAGAAAACGGTATTAGAGCGTTCTGCTGAACCAACATTTGATATCTGTATCGAGATTCTCGACCGCCAGACACTGGCGGTGCATCGCAATGTCGCTGAGGCTGTTGATCAGCTCTTGCGCGGCTGGCAAATTCATCCAGAGATTCGTCGTCGCGACGAAGCCACTGGCAGTTTTGCTGTGGTACAGAAACCAGAACCAACTGTTACTGTGTCAATGGTAGAAGGTCTAGAGCCATTCTCCAGCGACTGGGCCTCTCCTAAAGAAACTCACCTCAAGGTCTATCCTTACGCCGTTAGCAAGGGGCTCCTAGAACGCGTGGTAAAGACCCTACAGTTGCCAGTGGAAGTGGTAAAGGGAATTGACGAAGCCGATGCAATTCTCGCACTGCGCAGCTATGCTCGGGCCGGCGCCAAGATTTTCAGCCTAGCTGAAGCTCAAGGAGTGCCAGTCTATGTAGTGAAGAGCAACAACTTGCCACAAATTCAAAAAGCGCTAAGAGAAGCTCTCCATCTCGAAGAATCGACAATCGGTTCAGTTGATATCGAAGGCGATATCGACGAAACAGAAGTCGCTCTTGAAGAAGCTCGGCAAGCCATTGGCCGGGTGATGGATCGGCTTGAACCAACCGAACTCACTCCTCGCAAAGCGTATATAAGAAGATTGCAGCACCAATTAGTAGAGCGCTTCAATCTTTCAAGCCGCAGCGTAGGCGACGAACCACAAAGACGTCTGCGCATTTTGCCACCAGCTGGAGCCCAACAGAACCTAGGCTACATCTAGGTTTCGCCTAGACAATAGAGCAAAGAACAAACTCAAAAAAAAGTGAAAGCCGGATATTTAGATATCCGGCTTTTCCTCATCAAGTATGAAAAATGCTGTCACGTTTGTTTCACGCAGTCGCCATTATTGTTGCTACATCGAGGATTTGGTTGCGTATTAACCAACCCAAACCAAAAGGACCACATCTATGTCAATCGAAAATTCTGAGAGGAAAAAGGAGACGTTATGAGTGACAGAGTTGAGAACGATCTCCCGAGGACACAGCGGCCATCAGATGGAACGCTACGATTAGCATTAGAGGCCCAGCCCTACACTCAGCCAACGACGACAAACCGTCAAGAGTTGGCGGCTAGCTCAGTACCAGCGGCGAGAATCGAAGGTGGCGTCATCACGTTCGAGCCTGTCGCAGGACAAGCTGAGAATATCGGAAATGGCTCCAGGACAGAACAGTCTCGTGATAGGTTTGGCCATTGGACAAAGACCACAAATGTCGATGATTCGCGCCAAGAGACATTACTCCGAAATGATGGTGTAAAGTTCGAAAGAGAGGTTGGATCCGATGGTAAGACCAAGACAACAAAGTATACCAATCCTGACGGAAGTTGGAATCAATCTCATTACAACCCAGACGGCAGCGGGAATGGGTATGGTGTCGATAGTCAAGGTCGAAGATATGCGTATGGTATAGATAGTCAAGGTCGAAGATATGAGTATGGCTCGGTGACAGGGTCTGCCTCCAAGCCCGATTCTGTCTCCAAGCCCGATTCTGCAACCAAGCCCGATTCTGTCTCCAAGCCCGAACCTGTCACCAAGCCCGAACCTGTTACCAGGTACAACTCGAATCACTAAGCCATACCAAAATAGCTCTGGCCCTGGCTGGAGCTATTGTTTTAGCAATCAGATGTTGATCCATATGGTAAGAATTATTCGGACAGAACTGGCCTGACAACCAAATTGTCTTTAAAGATCGGTCTGCAATCGATTAAGATTAGGCAGCGCTAGGCAACATCAAGCAACACTTGGCGGCCCTAAATTCAACACTTACTAGAAGGCAAAAGCATGAAAAATCAAAGCCGCTGGAGAAGCGCTCGGGGCATGGCAACCTGGCTCAAGGTCGTCTTGATTGCAGCAGGACTTTGCCTGGTCGGCTTTATCGGTCTTTGCGTGTTTATGTTTATGGGTTTTCAAAGTGTCACTAGTCCGGCAAAAGTCAAAGAAGCAGCGGCAATTTTCATGACTATTGCCGATCCACTGCCAAGCGGATTTCAATATAAGTTCGGCGCTAATTTCTTTGACACCCCGATGGTTGTCATTCAAGGTGACGAGACCAAAGCTATTTACACTTTCTTCACTGTGCCTGAGACAGCAAATACCAAAACTGCCACCACACCAGAACAGGCAATTGATGAAATTGCCAATGGCGGCGCGGCCCCAAGCGCACCAGGTGCTCCCGGTGTACCAAGTGTAGGCGGCGCTGTAAAAGCGCGGAAATCCGGCGAGATCGCGGCTTGAATCATCATTCACCTTTAGCCGGCAGCCGGTGGCTACCTGACCCAGCCCTTTAG
>JBIPOV010000013.1:0-134949 GCA_044378815.1 Obscuribacteraceae bacterium (SeqCode)
TTGATTCACGCTTCTTTCCGACTTCTCCTCGCGGATTAACCGTTGCGCTTCACTACACTTCACCGTCATCAGGCTGTGTAAGGACTTTCACCTCCAGTTGTTGAACATGCCCGGCACACAAAAAAGAAATGGTTTCCATGGAAGCCATTTCTTTCTCAGCTCAGTAGAGTTAACTTCAGGCCGACTGAATAGCAATTTTGCGCGGAAGGGCAGCTTTACTCTTAGGCAAGACCAGCTTAAGCACTCCGTTTTTGATTGAGGCCTGTATTTCAGCCCTTTCAATCTCATTTGAAAGAGTGAAAACTCGCTGATAGTCTGCAATATCTTGCTCAGCATAGGTCAAGCGATAGCCAGGCATTTCGGGCGGCTCCACTCCGCCACGAACAGTCAAAATATTTTGCTCAAGAGTAATATCAATATTTTCCTGCTTAACTCCAGGCATATCTATGAAAAACTGCAATTGCTCTTTCGACTCATAAACATCTGTGCGAGGGGCAACGGTTTTGCGAGCACGAACAGCAGCAGAAGCAGTCTCTTTTGCGGCCTCCACTTCAGGTTTTACTACTTCTAAAAGCTCACTAGGCATAATACTAAACCTCCTTATCTAGGCCGATTTTATTCAGTAATAACATTGATTCTTCTAGCCTTGTCGCTTTCAGCGCGAGGCAAAGTTATCTCTAAAACACCGTCAAAAAACTTCGCCTGCACGCCCTCGGCATCAACGCGAAAAGGTAGCTGCAAGGAGCGAGAGAATTGCCCGAAACGACGCTCTTGGCGGTGACACAACTGATTTTCATTGCCCGACGGGCAATGCCGTTCGCCTTGAACCGTGACAGTATCATTAACAAGGCTAATCTCTACCTCACCTGGGTCAAGACCCGGAAGTTCAGCTCTGGCAATGGCACCATTTTCAGATGTCCAAACATTGAGCAAGGGGTGCTCGCTATGGGCATAATTCGACAACGAGAAGAGCCGATTCAAGTGCTGTTGGACTAACTCTAATTCACGACTGCTGCCAAGGTCAGTAGCAACGAATTTCTGCAACATAAAATACGCCTCCTATAAACAAAAGACTGATACAAAATTTGATTTCAGAACTCTTCTAAGGCAGAAACCTAGATAGATTTAGTAGATTTCGCCTTCGGAATTGAAACGGTAAGAACGCCGTCTTTAATCGTCGCTTTCACCTTATCACCATCCACTTCAACAGGCAGGCTAACGGTGCGAGTGAACGATTGCTCTACAGTTGAAAAGCTTTTCTTGCCATTTTTACCATCATCCCCCGATGTCTCCTTGCGGTGCCCCGAGATGGTGACTGTATTCTTCCCAGCCTGCACATCAACGTCTTTCTCAGACATACCGGGCACCTCGGCAACAACTTGAATTTCTTTGTCGCCATCAATGGTTTTCACCTTAGGAACATCTAGCTGCATACCAAGAAACTCGGGCATCACCACAGGCTCTAAGGCAAGATCAAGTGGATGCCAAAAAGGATCGACATTTATGTGCCAAAGATTAGGCCCCAGCAACCTATTTAACGAGATACTAGCAGCGGGCTCTTGTACTTTTTTTACAGGAACAGCAACTGGCTCACTAGCCTTGGCACTGCCGCTGTGATCTAAAGTGTCTCTTCCGGCAAAGCCAAAAGTAAAGCCTAAAAATAAAGCAGCACTAACGGCTAAGATTTGTTTTCTTGTGAGGTTCTGCATGGCTTTCTCCTCCAATTTTCATGCCTTTCCGCAACCTCTCGGTCTATAGTTTTTATAGCAAAAAACAATTTCGCCAATAATAGCCCTAATATTTTTTTTGCATTTTTTGAAAAGCACCAAAATTGCAAAGAGTAATTGATTAAGGATTAAATGGCGAATTATCGAAAAATTCGACTTCTGAACAGGGCAACCTGAAACGCTGCCAACGCTCAATATCTAAAGTCCAAAAGCGATTAGTGCCACCTGTTATGTTTTCACTATCTTCTTGATCAAATAAAACTTCAGCCACACCAGTAACTTGCAAGGCTTGTTGCCTGGAAAAATCAATCAAGATCACCCCGGCTTTATTGTTCAGCTGCAAATTGCCAAAAGTATTGAACATGCCATTACCGGAGTAGTCTGGCACTCTAATTCGCCTTGGGCTATCAACCATAACAAAGCCAGCATTGCCACCACGATGTGAAACATCGATGTTTGCATTGTCATCTTCGGCGTAGCTGCTAGCCACAAAAAGAGTATCGCAGCGATTAATCAATTCAACTTCGGCCAATCCGAGCTCAACACCGGCACTAAAGCTTTGTTCGTCAATACGCTCAGGGTCGGCAGCAACGCGCACCTTTCTTCTCTGAATATATTTAGGGCAAAGAGGAAAAGACTTCTCTACCTCTACAACTAATTCATTGTCCTCAAAGGCAGCACGGCCATTGATTTTAAGCCGTCGTCTTGTTTCTAGTTCGATCATTAGCGTGCCAATGCGACTATCGTGTGCCAGATTGTCCAACACAGGGTCGCCCTGAGCCAAAGCCGCCTGGCTCAAATCAATATGAACGGCATGAGGATCATCGGCACGCATAAAACCAATTGCACCAGAAATAACAGAGGCGCACAAAGAGCCATCAATAGCGCTGCTACCAACGACAACTAGAGATTGCCGAGCAATGAAACTTAAGGCACCCTCTAGTATCTCAGCCTTTACTACTGCACCGTTAGCCCTAGCGCGGGCAGACTCCCCTGCCCGCTTTTGCACTGCTATTTCGCCTTGATGAAAGGGACCGTTTTTCACAACCTAACTCCCGCCTGGAATAGCAAGGCAAAATTCAACTAGAGACTCAACTAGAAATTTAACTAGAAATTCAAAATGGTATAGCCATCACTGACAAGTTTGCGCAGACTAGGTAAACCAGAGGTGCCCGGTACAGCATTCTCCTTAATCAATTCAAGGCCCTGCCTCTCTACTTCAGCAGTCGCCCCAAAGACATCAGCGCACCCACAAGAGACACCAGCAACTTTATCGCGCACAGACTCATATAGTTCATGAGCTGGATGATCCTTCTGACTCAATTCCCCGACCCAGCGGGTACCAGCCCCTTGAAACAAAAGCGTGACCTCATCACCCTGTTGCTTAAAATCATAGGTGGCGGCTAGAGCATTGAACACTCGACCGAGAGACTCTTCACTGCCGTTCTTAGGGTCGGAATAAACAATAACTGCTGTCTTCATGGCAAAACTCCTTCTATGGCATACGCCTTTTAAACTTTCACACCGAACGTTCGGTACAATTTCAACATACCAGAACGATCGGTACACTGTCAAGCAAGTCAATATTAGAGGAACTGCTAGCGCAAATTGCCAAACAAACCAGAGGGATAGTCGCAGATGACACGCCAAGCAACTCTGAGAAAAGCTCGCTGCCATCTCCAAGGGAAGACCCTTAATCAAGCCGCTAGGGTACGGTAGTTTATTGCGACATGACAATGAACCTCTCGCAAGGTGACCACTTTCTGCATATTTCAGAACCTTCGGTACGCAGTCAAATAATCACCCTTCGCAGAGTAGCTAGGGCCTAGGTCAATTGTAGTTTTGAAACAAAATGCAGAAAGAATCTAATGCTTAAGGGGCAAAGCTTATTACTTCTCTACTTGTCTTAGTTCTAGCTCAGCAGCCAACCAATGCTCTACATCATGACCATGCTCATGGGAGGCATTCTGCCAGATTTCATAAGCACGTTGAGCCACCTGCTGAGGTGAAACTACTGCAGTAGCAGTAGCAGCAACAGGGGCAGTTACGGCTAGAGCAGTCGTTGTTGGCATCGTAGCTTCTGGGGTGATAGTAACGGTAGAGACAACATGCTCAGCGACTGGTGATGGCTCAGTTACAACCGCTTTGGAAGTAGTGGCCTTAACTGCTTTGGCTTTTGTAGTTTTTGCTTTAGAAACTGTCATCTCAATCTAATCCTCACCGTGGTGCACTGAACATTTACATAAGACACGATATATACGAATTGCATGTCTCAGCTAGCGTTCTTTATCAGTGCAATACTAGCAGTGACTAAATCATAAGTATTGTCAGAAAAGCCTTCTGTATCTCAATTTCGCCGTTTTCTAAAAAAACCGCAACAGAGTAATCTCTCTACACAAACAAGAAAATTGGCGCAGCTCTGTAGCCATCGCCGGGAGTGCCCATTGACGGAGAGAGGCAATAACTTAGGCACCATCTGCCTACCAGCAATCTATGCTCACAACTAGAGACGCCTGAGCGTCTTTTGAATATCGCTGAGATGAGCATTGAAGATTTCTTTGGCAACGTCTAAAAGTTTAAAGACCTTCGGATCACTGCAAGAATAGAAGATGTTGATGCCCTGTTTTCTTGATGTGACAAGGTTCTTCCCTTTGAGAACAGCTAACTGTTGCGAAACATTCGGCAACTCAACGTTTAAACGATCTCGTATTTCCGAAACAGTCAATTCTTCGTTCCGCAATTCATCAATAATACGAATGCGCAAGGGATTACTCAGTGCCTTAAAAAAATCAGCCTTGAACTCAGCCAATTTTTCGTTTTGATTTTTTTGACTCTGTGGCACTGTAATACTTCTCTACATTTGATCCAAAACTTAGTAACAATTGCTCAAAAATTTAGTAACAATCAAGCCTAGCCTAAGGGGCGAAGGCCAGTAAAATCGAACACTTGCAACACTCTGCAATTATTGCATATACAATTGAGACCGTCTATGTAAGCAGTTCTAACAGAAGGACGGTTGACAGGGGAAAGACAATTTACATATTCGCACAATGTAGCAATTGCGCAAGTTTGCAATATAGAAAAATACCTGGCGCAAAAATAGCCCGCAGGAACAAAGATGTGTCCACAACTCTTGCTAGAAAATAAGCTTCTCAAGCCCAGCTCTTAAAAGACAAGCCAAGAGATGGTAAAGTTCTCCTTCCGTCCATAGGAGTATGCTCTTGTTCATTAAAAAGACACTTACAGCTGTAGCAGTAGATTCGGCCCGCGATTACTTGAAAGAACGCCTGGAAGAACTAAAGCAACTTGATTTAGACAAAGACGGCCAAAAAGATGTAGATCAAGTGCTGGATGTTCTTTCACATTTAGGCGAAAAGGTAAAGGAATCAATTGACTCTACAGACTTTCCTAAACTCGCCAGCGGACTAGAGCAAATATTTAGCGGCATCGGTCTGGTTGGTGACTCTGTCGATCGACAAAAACTAGCCGACACTTGCGATGAATTAGCTAAAGGCATTGGTCAAATCGGCAATCTGCTTCGCCTCGGTATTGCCGAAGTGAAGAACCAACAATAGATTTACTCAAATTCAAAATCAATACTCGGTCAACAGGCCTAAGCCACTGTTTTGTGCTGAAATAAATTTTGCTGAGCAGAATCTTGCTGATGCGCTAGCATCGGCCACAGACCAAGCTCGGCCAACTGCGCCTCTGAAAATTTCCCAGTGAGCCTGACAAAGCATTCTTTCATTGGCCAATGCTGTCCCGATGAAATGGCACCAAGTTCAAGCAGTATGACTCTTATCTCATCAACTGTGTACTCAGCCGAGCGAAGATAGTGAAAGCCAGTGCTATGCGAATGAAAGCTGCAATAGGGCGGATCGAGGTTAACCGTTAAAATGCCTTCAATCATGTCATTTCACCAAGTTTGCTGAACAGTAGTTACTTTGGTAGCTTTCGGTGTATCTGGGTTAGTCAGATGCTCCTCTGGCAAAAGTAGAATGGAAGAGAGAGCCAAATAACGCACAAACAACGAAGGCGAACCATCGAGAATGGTGACACGATTGTGACCCACCTGCCGTGTTGGCATGACAGGCAAAGTAGAGCTCATTGTGCTGGCGTCAGCACGCAGAGCGCAGTGACCAGGAATTACCTCACCATTTACAGTAGAGACATCAGCCAGTGAAATAACTTCAATAGCCGTGTCTTTTAGGTTTGGATTAGCCTCTCTCAAATCTTTGACAAGATGGGTGGGCGGCTCTTCGTGACCGCCAGAAGATAGGCAAAGTATGTTTGGCTTCTGGCCAAGCATCTTAGCTAACTCCAGACACTTATTGATGTATCTCTCATTGAGATGCTCTAGCGAGAGTAAAATCGTCATCTCGGGCATCAAGGGTGCATCATCTTGAACAATCAACAAAGGAGTAGAACACTCATGAGCCAGAGCTTCGGCAACCGACATCCGCCCGAATTGACGGCGGTGAGTATTGCCGTCTTTGCTCTTGTATGGACGATGACCAATAACAACAAGGTCGTGACAAAGTGCCCGTTCACTAATGGCTAAAGTAGGATCGCCATGATCGATGACAAAATCGGGTTTGATACCATTTTTAGTGGCTTCAGTGACATAGGCATGCTTTAACTTATTGGCCAGTTCATGCTGCCCTTTTTGCACCAACTCATAAGCAGCGAAGTACTGGGCCTGGGAGACAAAACCAGCCGGTTCGTGGACAATGAATTCATGGGTACTCGAATCGTCAATTACATGCTGAGCAGTAACCAAAGCGCCTGTTGCATTGGCGATGTGCCAGCACAAATTAGCAGCGTAGCGCGAATAGATTGAGCCATCTAGCGACAACAGTATCGAGGGCTGTGACATTTTTCTACTCCTAAGATATGCACCAGCTCAAAGCTTCGGCACTTTCAATTGTGCACGCTGCCTGCGCTTTACGCATCCATCTTTCGACTTAATACAATCAGCAACTTAGCTGCTTACACTTCATCAGAGTCTGGCCCTCTATAGGCCGGCGTGGTTCGTCTCTCTGCTAAGGTCGTCATTAGCTGGCGATGTCCGTCAGTCAGCTTGTAGAGTAGTTCTATAACCGTTTCCTGACCAGCAGCTGTGAGGGTTTCAATGCCCTCTACCAAGGTAATGAGAACCTTGCCCTCGTGCAACAATCGCTCCAAAAGAGCCCGCAGTTCTACCACCCGATCATCAATGCTATGCACGAAACGATTGAGGTCATAGGCGACAAGGCCATCATATGAATGCAGCGAAGTAATTGCTTCTTGCAAACCCATACCAGGGTCACCCTCATCGACATGGGCAAAGCCGACTAAGTGATGATGATGATCACGGCAGTATTGCTCAATTAAACGACGCTGCTCATTAATATCAACACTACAAGCAGCACTGCGAACATAGCCCAATAAACGGAGTTTTCTATGCAGCAATTTTCTATCCTCGGCTTGTAGTTGTCTCTTTCTCTGCCTTCTCACTCAACTGCTGCGGTGACTCGTGTTTACTCGCCCGCGGCAAACGCACAACCGTTACAGTGCACGGAGCATGAGAAACAACGGCTAAAGAAACGCTACCGAGCACAAAACGTGAAAAGCCTTGCCGACCATGAGAACCGAGCACAATCATATCGCTGTGCCACTCTTCAGCAATGTCTAAAATCTTATGCTGGGGATGCCCCTTAAGCACATTCACTTCAATTGGAATAGCAGCACCAAACGTAGCCTGCAGTTGCTCTCTAATCTTCTGCAAAAGCTCAGAACCTTCGCTCAATCGCTCTCGGACAATCTCGTTCTCAACACCATTGCCATATACTGCCGTAACTTGATCACCCACCACAGACGGCTCAACCACATGCAAAATCCTAATGATTGTGCCAGCTTGCCATTGATAAGCAATGAGATAATCAACGATGGCTTTGCCGAAGCGCTTATCTTCAATTGCAACAAGAACTCGCATATTCAACTCCTATTGAGCCCACACAACTAAATGGCGGCAGTAGTTAGACGCCAAACCAGCCAGATTAACCTATTACATAGAGTGGCATCCTTCCCAACAATAATCATCAATCAAGGGGATGATCCTGCAAGAATAAGTCAGGCAAATAAATAGCCAAACTCAAACTAAGACGGCTCAGAGACAGAAGTTCGTCCCATACGGATGAAAAATTTGCGCAATTCTTCGAATATGATAATTAGCGGGGCCCAGGCCAGCGCAAAACACCACTCGCTGAAGCCGACTGCAGCGGTATTGAAAATGTTCTGCATAAAGGGCACATAAATCAACAACAATAGCAACAAGAACTCAGTGACAATGCCAATAACAACTAAGCGATTACTGAAAATCCCCGCACTAAGTAGCGACCTCCTATCACTGCGACAACAAAGCACTGCACCCATCTGAGCGGCCACAATACCCATGAGAGTCATGGTTGTTGCCATCCTGTAAATCACGGTATCGGCAGCCGCCAGGGGCATTGTCGGCCAACCATGCAAATAGTTGACATAGAAATAGCAAGACATGCCCGCTGCCGCTTCTATTAATCCGTACCAGAGAAGCGCCCGAGCAAGCATGGGCAAGTCAAGCAAAGGCTTGCGCAAATCTCGCGGCGGGCAACTCATCAAACCAGGCTCAGCAGCTTCTGTTCCTAGACCGAGGGCGGGAACCATATCAGTGCCAAGGTCGACAGAAAGCACCTGCATCACAGTAAGAGGCAGAGGAATAGCACCCAAGCTAAACAAAGTAACGACAAAAGGCACAGCCTCTGCCATATTGCTGTTAAAAACATAAATAGCAAACTTTCTGATATTGGCGTAGACAGCGCGGCCAAGCTCAACGGCGTTGACAATAGAGGCAAAATTATCGTCGGTCAAAATCATATCGGCCGACTCACGCGCCACATCACTACCAGAAATTCCCATAGCAATACCAATGTCGCCCTTGCGTAGGGCCGGGGCATCGTTAACCCCATCACCGGTAACGGCAACGATCAGACCGAGGGCCTGAAAAGCAGTGACAATACGCAGTTTATGCTCAGGCGTCACCCGAGCAAAAATAACATTGTCGTGCAGGTACTGACGCAAGGCATTGTCATCAAGGGTATCAAGTTCGCGACCAGTAATAACACGGCAGTCATTACCAACAATACCAACCTTGCGAGCGATGCTCTCAGCAGTAAGACCATAGTCACCAGTAATCATGACTATCTTGATGCCAGCACTGTGACACTTTTGCACCGCTTCAGTGACACCGTCGTGGGGCGGGTCCCACATGGCGACAAGTCCACAAAAGGAAAGTTCCACCTCAAGTGAATCTGGAGCCAAATCACAACCCACTGGCAGCACTCGCTGAGCCATAGCCAAAACGCGCAAACCCTCACGAGCATAGCGATCATTGGCCTCCATAATGGACTGCCGATCACTCTCTTGCATTGGTTTAGGCCCATCGGCACTCTCCAAAACAGTGCAGCGACTTAGCACCTCTGCTGGTGCTCCCTTTAAATAAAGAATACGCGAACCCTTATCATCGCACACGGTGCTCATCCGTTTGCGAATCGAATCAAAAGGTATTTCGCAAATTCTGGGTACATCTAAAAATTGATGCTCAGCTCCAATGCCGCCTTTTCGCGCTGCCACCAATAGAGCCGCTTCAGTAGGGTCTCCCAAAATCTGCCAGCTGCCAGCTTCAACATCTGACTTTGGCGGCATCAACCTGGCATTACTGCAACGCCAACTGGCAGTCAAAACTTTCTCAAGAATTTCCTTCTCTAAGAGCTCTTTGCCAGCATCAACTTTTAGCTGAGCCCCTGCTGCACTGATCAATTTCTCTATCTCGCCAGAGGGCGAATAGCCAAGACCGGTCAGTCTATATTCAGCACCATCAGTAAAGATGTGTTGCACAGTCATTTTATTTTGAGTAATAGTGCCAGTCTTATCTGAACAAATAACATTGGTACAGCCAAGGGTTTCTACCGCCGACAGCTTTTTGATTAAGGCATTGCGCCTTGCCATTTGCTGAACACCAAGAGCCAGAGCCAAACTAACAGTAGGCAACATACCTTCTGGCACAAAAGCTACGATCATGCCAATGGCAAAAATGAAACCTTCACGCGGCTGAACATGAGCAAAGAAGACAGCCAACAAGAAAAAAAACGCACCAATAGCTGTGGCAAGAATAGACACGATCCTTGTCACTCGAGCCATCTCATTTTGCAGTGGACTCGGCTGCTCACCGACAGACTGCGTCAAGCGGGCAATTTTACCAAACCTTGTGTTCATGCCCGTTTTACAAACGACAGCCCTACAAGTACCAGCAAGTACGCTGGTACCGGCAAACAATAAATTACCGCCAGAAGTATCGTCATTCCCTGCCGCTTCCGTCACCTTTCGGACAGGACGGGCTTCACCAGACAGAGTCGATTCATCAACAGCTAATCTAGATGAACTAATGATTCGTGCATCGGCAGAAATGGCATCGCCTTCGGCAAGCACAATGACATCGCCAGGCACAAGATGCTGAGCCTCAATCAACAGTTCTTGGCCAGACCTGATGACGTGGGCATTGACCGGCAGAAGCGAAAGCAGTGCCTCGGTCGCTTTGCCCGCTTGAAACTCCTGCCAGAAGCTGAAACAACCGTTAATGACATTGACCATCCACACGGCAATTCCAAGCTGTGGCATTCCGGCAACAAAAGCGAGGCCTCCCGCAACCCAAAGCAACCAGGCCATTAAATGCACAAAGTTGGCGAAAAAGGCTTTTAGCAGAGACTTCTTGGCCAACTTCTTAATGGTGTTCAAGCCATAGAGCCTAATACGCTCATCAACCTGAGCCGAGCTGAGCCCAGCAGAGCTAGATTCAAGAGCCTCGATAGCCGCATCAGGAGCAAGATTAGCTATATTTGCAAGTTCTCTGGGCGGCGAAGTAATTGGCATCTCAATCAGTTTTTCTAGACTGACTAGTCATACCAGCCAGCCTTCAGCAGCACACTCTCTCCACGGAAAAGCGGCTTGGCAAATTCTTCCGGCCACAAAAGAATAGTCTCAAAGGGAACCCGACGAAGGAGCGCCGTTGGACACTCACCCGTCGAGGTAATTCTGTGCTCGCCTGAGTCAATGGTAGGCAAAACAATGATACGACCGTGATCGACGCCATCTTTAAGTTGACCAAAATTTTGCAGGGCACCACTTTCATTTAACGAGACTACCTTTATACATTCGGCATCAATTTCGTCATCGGCCTCAAGCAAGTCGCGCACAAAAGATGCGGCCGGCTCTTCGTGCACTCCCGAAGCTAAAATTGTCACACTATATTTAGCACCAACAGCAAGAGCCGAATGCATACAGTTCCTCAGCCAATTAACGTTCATATGATCCATCGAAACAAAAATGGCAAACTCAGTGATGGCAGCAATTGGCTTCTGCACAAACAAGATTGGAATTGGTGACATGTGAGCAAGTCGCTCAGCGCGAGAAAGTTTCATGCCCTGGCAAGCGGGATAGTCGACGGCGGAACGCTTGCGATAGCCGACCACGAGCAAATCATGCTCTGGAGCTAACTGGCAAATCTCTTCAACTGGATCACCTTCAACACAGTTGAATACTGATTCCACATTGTGCGCTCCAGCCCGGGCCATATACGAATCTTCTAGCTTACGCGCGATTGCTCGCAAAGACTCACAAATGCCCTGGTAGGCGGCAACATAAGGGCCAGAACCAATTAGGCCGGCTTTTTCTTGACCCAAGAACTGAAGCGTTCCAAAAATATCAATAGTGTGTTGCGCCGTCACTTTCGAGTGATTCTTGCTAGCTAAAGACCAGACAAATTCGGCGGCAAATAACGACTCAGGTGAGCCGTTGATTGGGAGAAGAAAAGAACCTGGTTTCATGACAGCTCCTGAGGCTACTTAACCAATTACACTCCTCATTATGGTTGATGCCCGAAGGTAAAACATCCATACCAAGCGGTAAATGTCCGGCTGGAAGGTCATCCTTTCGGTTATTGCTTAAGCGCTTTGAGCCCTAAAAAACTAACTAAAGGGGTTCGGTGGATTCAAGTGCGTGCATTTATTCAAATCCGCCTAACTAAATAACCAACTAGCTGCGGCCCACCCCCAACCCATCAGCCACCCGATTTATATAATTGAACCACGAAGCAATAAGATTAATCTGTAGTATCGCAGTATCATCAAAGCCAGCAGCACGCAGAGCATCAATGTCTTCTCTACAAACTTTGGCAGGCGTGAGCGTAAGTTTCGCTGCATAATCAAGCATAACAAGCTCTTCTGCAGTTATCGGGGCGGTGCGATAGTCGTTTTTGATAGCCTCTTTCAGCGACTCATCCAGAGTCACGCGACGGAGAAACTCCGTATGAGACTCCAGTCAGTAAAAGCACTTATTGAGGGTCGACACAGTGCCAGCAATGAGCTCATGCTGACGGCGAGAAAGGGGCAATTCAGGATCCATCAACTTACCAAAAGTAGAAAAGGCATGCCGCAGCGCCTCGGGTATAAGGCTATGTGCCATGACGATACCCGCACCCTCATCTTTACTATCAGCATCAACCAGGGCTTCTACTGGTATTCTGTATTCGGCCGGATACTGGCTCATGGATTCTGCCAAAATCTCTTGCAATAAAGTTGATTCTGATACAGGGCATGTCTTGATCCACGTCATCAGTTATTCTCCCAAAACAAACATCTGAATGCGCCACGGAAGCGCCACTCTATAGTGGCGACAATTATATTGTAAATAGGTCAAAGGAATGCAAATGATTATAAGGGAAGCAACAATCGACGACGTACCAGCTGTAATGTCATTAATCACAAGGGTTGTACCGTTAATGCATGCCAGCGGCAATATGCAGTGGGATGCCAACTACCCCAACCCTGCAGTCTTCGAGCGCGATGTGGCCCAGAGACAATTGTGGCTGGCCGAAAGCAATGGCAAGCTAGCGGGAGTGGCCGCCATAACCACCACCCAAGAGCCAGAATACGCAGAAGTCTGGGACACCAGCGAGACAGCTATTGTGGTTCACCGCCTGGCCGTCGACCCAGACTTTCAAGGCCAGGGTGTGGCAGCAGAATTAATGCAACAGGCCGAGCGGCTTGCCCACGAGCGCGAAATCGCCACTCTGCGAGTGGACACGAATACAAACAATAAGGCAACACAAAAACTCTTTCCTAAGCTAGGCTATGTTCTCTGCGGCGAAATCAGCCTTGCTTTTCGTGATGGTTTGCGCTTTCTCTGTTTCGAGAAGCGCCTGAAGTAAGGGTATCGCTTAAGGCATTCTCATAGCTTCATGCAGGTTCTAAGAAAGTCACAAAGCGAAAGATTAAAAACACTTGTCAGGTTTTCGGTTTTTTGCTATAAAAAAAATTGGAAACTGAAACGAAAATTTTCAGCTTGTCCTCGCATATTCGCTATTCATCAGACTTAAAGGAGTTGATCTTTAATTCAGTTGAATTAACAACGTGCTCAAAATCTTCTTGCTACACATCAGAGAATCATCCCATTTAGGAGCGGAGGTGGTTTAAATGAACACTGTTTATAAAATTGAAAAATATCTCAAAGCAAGCAATCCAGCGACCGAACCACGCGATTTAGCAAAGCTAGCTCGCAATATCAATGCCAGGATTAGAATTCGCGTTGCCGAAAATACGAGCACCCCAAAAGAAGTGTTGGAAATGCTCGCCCATGACGGCAATGCAGAGGTGAGGCTGGCTGTGGCTACCAACCCATCAACGCCAGTGGATATCACCTACATGCTGGCCTACGACCCAGACCCAACGGTGCGTCATGGTATCGCCGAAGATGCCACTGTTCCTATCGGCGTACTGAAAATTCTCAACCATGACGAAAACCCATATGTGGCATGTCGAGCGCGCAAGACACTAGAACAACTCTTGACCACGCAGCGTGAATCTGGGCCTTGCCAATGGCGAGACGACGACCCCAAAGACAGTTGCGCCTAGCCTAAGGTCACCAAAGACTGAATCCGAGCGAATGAAAGAAGAGAAGTTCAGCAAATGAACTTCTCTTTTGTTAATTTTGGCCTGACCTGTTGGAGAAGAACAACCATGTGGCATACTCAGACAAGCAGTAATAATAGAAGCGAAACAGGTACTGATCTTGACGCCCAACCGCATAGACGAATTCATTGCGGCCCTACAAGATGAAATCGAGGCGCTCAAGAAGACTAAGACCGCTGCCACAAGAATATTCGACGGCCAGTTGAGTAGCCAGATTGGCAATCAATACATTTATACTTTCAGCGCCAGTCGCCTGTTCAAGGGCGAAGATGACGCCCCAGCCCTTATAGAAATCGGTGCAGTCACCCTCGACTGTACCTTGGTGGCCAGCGATGGCCTAAAAGTGCAGATTGCCGTATCGCCAGCGGTGGCAGAGAGCATGGGAGAGCAAGTTCAATCTGCTTTGCTCGCAAGCAACCGCTCCACCATTCTGGCGCGGCTAGTAAGTAAATTCAAAGAAGCAAAATCTAAAAATCCCGGTCAATTTAAGTTTGCCGAAGAAGTATTCACCGGCAGCGCTAAAGCCCTAGTAAGAGTAGGCACCCAACCAAGTTATTCATACCAAGCCGATAATGCCCCAAACGCCTCACAAGCATCGGCCATAAACAAGTCATTTAGCTCTTCACTAGCAGTAATCTGGGGGCCGCCCGGCACAGGTAAAACCCGCACCATCGCTAGAGCAGTGGAAGCCCATTTGAACGCTGGTAGGCGCGTGCTACTTGTTTCTCACACCAATGCCGCTGTAGATGCTGCCATGGCAGCAATCGCAGGCCAACTTACTACCACGGCCTATGCCCAGGGCAAAATTATTCGTCTGGGATTACCAAAAAATCCCAATCTTGCCAAGCAATTCCCCCTGGTCATACTCGACAAAGTGGTGGCAGCTAGTAATGCCCATTTATTTGAAGAAAGGGACCGCATTGCAAATCAGGCCCGGCCTTTAGCGGAAGCAATGAAGCATTGGCAGAACTTGCAGAAAGCAGCCGATACTGCCAGAAGACTAGAAAGAGAAATACAGCGCCCCGAGCAAATAGAATCATTGCATCAGCGTCATCAACAAGCGCTCTCTGACGTGCACCATGCCGAGGCTCAGCTACAAAAAGCACATCGAGACTTAAGTATAGCTCTACGCGGCATCGATGCCTCAACCCAAGAAACACACATTCGCGACCTCAATATTTTCATTTCGACTCGCCAGCGCTTCATCGATGAAATTGCTGGCAAGCTAAAAGAAGCACACGATCTTGCCGCCGCCAACGAAGCAAAACTAGAGCACGCCCACCAAGAGCTAGAGCAGCTGATGGACTTCACAGGGCTGACACCAAACGATGTTGGCCACTACATTGAAACCAATCAAACAAAGCTAAACGCCTTCTATGGCCGTATCAAAGAAATCGAAAGCATAGTCGACAATGGTGCGGCAAAAGTAATTGCAGAAGCGCAAGTAATCGGTACCACTCTCAGCAAGGTATTTCTCAGCAACCTTCTAGCGGAGCAAACCTTCGACATTATCATTGTCGACGAAGCGAGTATGGTACCAATGCCGCATCTTTACTGGGCCCTAGGTAAAGTCAGTGCCGCTGCCACTCTGGTTGGCGATTTCAACCAACTTCCCCCCATAGTCGTTGCCGACAGCAGACCAGCCAAGAGATGGCTCGGAGAAAGCATATTTGACGAACTTGATATCGCCTCAGTAGATAAGGCGCATGATAGCGAACTTGTATCGATGCTTGACACCCAGTATAGAATGGCTCCAGAAATCGCCGCGGTATCAAGCAAACTATTTTTTGGTGGCATTCTCAGAAGCGCTGAGAGCACAAAACAGCTAGGGCTAACCGACTCTGTATTTGGTACCAATCGAATAGTTGTTATCGACACATCAGCGGTTGATCAGTGGTGCATCAACCCAGCTAGCGGCAGCAGAGTAAACTTGTACTCAGCTGGACTGGCTATCAATCTATCTAAGCGCCTCTTGCAAGAGCATCCAGACATAACCGTGGGAGTAACCACACCTTACCGTCCCCAAGCCCAAATAATAGCCAAGGCCGTCAAAGAAGCTGGCTTTGGCGAACGCGCCCTGGTTAACACCGTACACAGCTTTCAAGGCGCAGAGTCATCCGCGATTATCTTTGACTGCGTTGACAGCAAGGGCAGCAAAAGATCGATGCTTGACGATTTTGTCAGCGAACAAATGCGAAGTATTGGCGAAAAATCAGACGCCCGAATTCTATTAAACGTCGGTTTAACTAGAGCCAGGGCTGTTTTTGTCTTACTGGTGAACAAGCAGTATTTCGTCGACAATCATCGTGGCGGTATTGTTTGTCAGTTTATTGATCAGCTAGCAACCAACGCTCTAACTCTCAATGCCCGACAAATAGACGACTGCTTCACCGCCAGGGCGCTGGACGATTCAGGCACTCCTGTAATTGCAGCAAGGCGACCAGTTGTAGCGAGCAGCTCTAAATCAGCAGTATTTAACGAAAAAGACTTTTGGAGCGCTTTTCGCCGCGACCTAAACGAGAGCAAAGAGCAAGCTTTGATTGTTAGCCCGTTTCTCACCATGAAGCGCTACTCTCACTTTGCCGATCAATTTGCCAAGCTGGTTGCGCAAGGCATAAAACTATCGATCTACACAAAACCAGTTGATGAGCATCATGCGCGCCATATGGTAGAAGAAGCAGAGGCCGTGATAAGCCAACTACAGAGCATTGGCGTCACGGTGGTGCAACGCTCTAAGATTGACCAGAAGATTGCCATCATCGATGACCGCATCTGCTGGGAAGGCAGCCTCAATTTGCTCAGCCACAACGATACCCTAGAGCACATGCGCCGCCTCGAAGGGCCAGCCATCGCCGAAGAAGTGCGCCAGAATTTGCGGTTGGACTAATTCAAAACCCAGGGGGCTGCGCCCAGCTTGGTTGTACCTTCGGGATGTTGTGAAGTAGTGCCCTGGTAATTGGTAGCCACTTCCACGTTGTAGATCAGGCGGATTGAACCATAGCGCGAATTGCCATCGCGCTTAAGCTATCCCCCCGCTGAGGATAAAAGCCTATTTGACGACTGTGGCAGGAGCAGCAGAAGTACTCTTGGCCGCGGCGTCTTTCTTATATTCTTCAATCAAAATCAGAGCAGCCTGGTAGCGCACCTTCTCTAATTCTTCGGCCTTCTGAAACAGATTCAGAGCGGCCTTAGCGATGACCATATTCGAGCTAGCACTTTCCTCATCATCACCCACAGGCAGCGCCCCTTGCACTTCATCAAGTGACTTATTAATACTGAGAACAGCATCTCGCCACTTATCCCAAAGTGGATTTACGCGGGCCTCAATAGTCTTAGAAACACTGTGACCATTCGTATCTACATCTTTGATGTCTTCACAGAGTAAGTGCACAATTGGCTCAAGAGTATTGACATAGAGCACAAGCCATTCTTTACGTGGAGCTTGATACTTCTTGCTAGTATCCAACATCTGCAACGAAATCGAGGTTGGACTCTGCTCAACAGGAGCGTCGTTAACCGTCATCGTAATGCGGGTGGTTTCGAGAAAAAGATTGATCGCCTGCTGCTTGAGCTGATTGAGAGAAAGCCTTGTATCGCGAAGATCACTAAGCATGGCATCAGCGCTGACTTGCTTTGCTTCACTGCCAGCAGGTTTCTTCAGCGGCAATCCAACGGTAGACGAGTTTGTTGTCACCGCCTTGGTTGCTGTGGCCTGGCTTATTTTCACAGCAGAATCAACGTCATTAGCTAGGGCTGGCAAACTAGCGCTGCTCAACAATTGCACCGTCAGCGCCAAACTCAATAAAGCGGCTTGATCATAAACAGACTTCACAGAAAACATTCCATCAATCCTCAGACACAGACTTAAAACAAAGACAAACTACAAAGTAAACAAACTATCCGACAAACCCTTATTGAAATCGAGACGATCAAAGAAAACAAAGGCATTGGGCTGCCCGTCTTTATAAGTGTTCCAGGCAATTGGAATTTTAGTCTTAGGGTTCAAATAGACAACGTGCACAAATGAACTACCAACTTCGCTCTCTTCTCCGCCATTCTTATCGCGCATCAATAAAATCATGACAGGCTCTTTAAAAGGAGCAATTCTAACTGGCTGGGAAACCGTTGCCACCGCACCAGAAGCCACTTGCTGCTTGAGCGCTGCCGACAACGAGAGAAAGTCACTCTTAGCCAAGCTAAAACCAGTGGGCAATCTCAACGTACGAGAATCAGGCTGCAAAGTCATCTTGACGAGACTAAGCGTGCCGCCTCCCTTACCTTTCAAAGAGCCATCACTTTGCCTAACAACAACCGATCCGTTGCGGTAGTCAAGCGATTTGATTTCCGCCCGCAAAAGCTCCCGCTGTTTAAATGATACGAGGGCACCACCGTAGTCTTTCCACTTGTTCTGCTTGACAGTAAAGAGCTGACAAAAGCACTGATAATCATGCAAATTTAATGCGGCAGAAGAGAGGCTTTCAATAAAGGGCATGCCGACTTTCGACTTGGCAAGTTTATCCACTGTGCCACTGTCGGGCAAACTGGTCTCAAGCTCCTGCTTGCTCATTGCAAAAGCACTGGGGCCGAGTATAACCATCGTTGCAGTTAATAGAGCAGCGTTTAATGCCAGCTGTGAACGGCGCAGCCAATGAGGAATCAACGGAAGATTTCTCCGGGTGGGGAATGCCAGGACAATAATCTATCACGTTCAAAGCTGTTTCAACCCCAGCGTCATCAATTCACAACAAACGTGAAGCTTAGAAAAAGGCTTAAGACAACCGTTCTTGCTCTCGCACCACCGTCGTGCCCTGCACAAAGAAGAGCGCAACGATGACAGATGTCACCTCAACAAAAGCTTTTAAGTGTTCGAAATAACTCTAGAAAAATGGCATAATTCAGAAATCGCTACCATGCAAGCTGTTTAGACAAAACCTGACGAGATTCTGAAGCGCGAAGCAAAATGACAGTTTCTTTCTCACGCGACATTGGCTTGGTAATTCTCTTAGCCCTAATCTGGGTGGCAGCAGTACTAGCAGCGGCCTTCATTGGCGGCAAGAGCTTTGCCATGAGTGTGCTTCAGTTAACTGCCACTGAAGCAAAATCGCTAGCAATCAAGAGCGGCTATGTCCTAGTTACAATAACTCTTCTCGAATTAGTATTCAGCCTTTACCCAGAGGTAGATCGGGTGTGGCACTGTTCCATTTTGCAAATGATCGCTCAATTTCTGGTAGCAAAAAAAATTAACCCAAAGCTAGCCAATAAAAAAATCTTGAAGTGGTCTGTCTTAACCGACTTAGTCACCACGATAATTTCAATTGCCGTGAATGGCGCCAGCTGGCTTTGCCTCAATCAATCTCACGGCTAGAATGAAGCTGTGGTGCGAGACTCAACTAGGCACTATTTTTGACCATCCTTGTTTTTTTTCGTCATCATAATATAGGCAAGTGTGGTGCCACAAAGCACTTCAGGGTTAGGCTCATCGCGCGGAACGGACGTTCTAAGGTACTCAGTTAATTTCTCTTGACCTAAGCCTGGCGAAACGGAAGACGTTAAAGACGGAAGTAAATAAGGCGAAAGAGAGTAAGTCAGGTTGCTGACGATTTTTCCGGCAGTACTAAGCACAGCCTTGGCGTCTTCCAAAGAGACTCTGTACCAAGGTTCATTCTCTTGCTTAATCTTCGGAGCGTTCCATAAACGCTCCTCATTTTTCTCTACATACCGAAAAATTTCCTTGCCATCGACAGCGCCATCTCTATTAGCATCAACAATCTCAAACTCTTCCAGCATCAGCTTAGCGGCCGGTGCCACGGGATGGTTTCTCGCATCTCTAAAGATAGGCTCAAAAACTTTAGAAAGCTGCGACTTAGGCACGCTGTCACCATTGACAAAAGCAGTCAGAAGTTCGACAGACTCCTGACTAAGCTTGTTACCATACATATCATCCGGACGTATGGTGTGGTCACGCTCAGAAACAGTACTTTCTTCTAGTAAATCTGACATAAACACCTCAAACTTCAAGCTGCGGGGGATGCTTGCAGTTATAGACAATTCGCCGTGAGAAGGGTGTGAGATTATCAAACCAGGGCAAAATATTGGTCAGCACGCTCTGTATACGCAAGAGAGAACCCAGTGAACTTCGACTTCAAAGATACCGAAAAAGACATTGAGCGTTGGCTAGAAAAGCACGGCACGAAAGAAGTGCTTTCTAGCGGTCAAATCTGTATTCGCGGTTACGACAAAGCCAAAGAGCTTGTTTTAGAAGCCTATTTTAAAGAACACGCGTATGAAGCGCTTGTGACATTCGCTCTAAAAGGCTATCGCGATCAAGCGTTTATCGATAGGCTATCTGCCGCTCTACTTAAGGCCAAAGATTCGCGCCGCCTGAAGCGACTCTGGCAAGCTTTCATTAGTGCCGGAAAATTATCATACTGGCAATCACTTTCGGTAGATCGTTTTTTTGACACTGAAGAAAACGGCACGCCACTATCAAAAGAAGAAGTCGCCAAAAGACATAAAGAACAAACTTTGCCGCGGCTAAAAAACGAAGTCTTAGAGACCATGCGACAATTCGAGGCAATCCTCATCGAGCTGGGAGAGCCGGAACCAACACTAAATCGACTAAGAGACGATATTCAGCTTTTCGAAAGTGGCGAGAAGCGCAAAATCACAAGCGCCCCACAAAAGCGAACCATTGATGAAAACCTGTTTTGGGAAATCATCGAGCAGTTACAAACCTACGACTCAATAGAAGAGAAATGCGCTCAGCTAGTAATAGCTCTTGAAAGTTTTTCTGCTGCCGATATTAAACGCTTCGAAAAGATACTGACAGAAAAACTTGAGTTAGCCAATCATTTTGATATTTGGGCCCTAGCCTATCTGGCTCAAGGCGGCTGCTCAGATGATGCTTTTGAAGCTTTTAGAGCATGGCTAATTCTGCAAGGAAAGCCTCTTTTTGATTTAACTATTAAAGACGTCAATCAAGCCTGTGCTCTAATACCAGCCGGGCTCGAGACCCAGGCCGAACAGCTCGCGGGCTGTGCAGCAATCGCCTTTGAGAACCGCTCCGGTCTGCCACTGGCAGCAAAAGTGACAAAGACAAGAACCAAAGGTAAACAGTGGCAAGAAGAGAAGCTTGAATCTCTCCATCCAAAGTTGTGGAAGCGATACACATTGCAAAAAGACAATTACCAACCGTTGTTATAACCATAGTTGTAGGGCATCTGCTGACCATAGCCATAACCAGAGCCATAGCCACCTTGATAGGGATAGCCACTCATACCGCTGCCCATACCACCACCCATGCCACCATATCCAGAATTGCGATTGAGTGCTCTAGTAAGGAAAATTAGGCCTACTGTGGGCAAGGCTACTGCTGCAGTTTTAGCAATCACCTTAGTGGCAGTTCCAGCTGCTCCGCGCAATTTTGAATGGCTGGACTGCGGCGGCGTAGTTGAAGTATCCCAATTAGCATGCCCAGCCTGATTATAGTTGTCATTACCAGACGAACTCGCCCGGCTCTCGGCTATACCCCTTTGAATCGCCTGTTCTTGCTGCTCGTACTGACTGGGCTCAGCCGGCGGCCGATTGTTATCTAAAGCTGGCTGCTGTGATTGCAGCTGCGGCGGCATTCCCTGTTGGTACTGCTGCATCGGAGGCTGTTGCCAGCCGGCTGACATTCCCTGCTGCATACCGGATGGCATGCTGGGCTGCCCGGAATATTGTTGAGCCTGTTGAGATGCGGCATATTGTTGAGCAGCGGCATACTGTTGGGCTGCTGCATATTGCTGTGCTGCCTGGTAATGCTCCGGCGAACCGGCGAAGCTCTGTGGATATTGCACTTGCTGGGCCAGAGCTGGCTGCAAAACTAAATTTGCCGACAGCGAGACAGACAGCCCTAAGGCCAGTGCCAAAGATTTTTTCATAGCTAACACCGTGGTAAGTTAAGCGAGAAAAGCTGTGAAATGAAGAGGCTTCCTGTCGAGCCATGTAGTCAAGTGGAATTGTCTAACAATAAGTGCAGGCTAACGGGAATGCAAATTAAATCAAAAGCCGACAAAAACAGGAGCCCCGCTGTTCACCCGACCCGGGGAGACAAAATTCACTCTCTAGCTAACAAAAATTAAGCCGCTGGCGCACTTGCTGACTTTCTCATTTTCTGACAAACTCTTCTTAATTGCCCATAACTGGCTCATATCGAAATTACGACACAGCACTGCGGACAAAACAGGTAGCC
The DNA here is from genome assembly GCA_044378815.1 of Obscuribacteraceae bacterium (SeqCode). GTDB lineage: Bacteria > Cyanobacteriota > Vampirovibrionia > Obscuribacterales > Obscuribacteraceae. Next base: position 22,002 of record JBIPOV010000013.1, read on the forward strand.
TAACTATTAGCCCACGGCGATAGTCCAGAAGTTATCGACCGCGACCAAAGGCACCGATTTAGCAATGCAAAAGTCAAAAGAAGATATAGACTTCAAACTCATATTTGAGTCAGCACCGCAACTCTACTTAGTGCTGACACCAGGCCTGACGATTGTGGCAGCAAGTGATGCTTACCTGCATGCCACTATGACAAAGAGAGATAACATCCTCGGTCGTCAATTCTTCGACGTTTTTCCAGATAATCCGGCAGATTCGACTGCCACAGGCCTCCGCAATATGAGTGCTTCTCTAGATATTGTGTTGAATGAACACGTCACTCACACAATGGCTGTTCAAAAATACGACGTGAGACGTGCGGAGTCTGAAGGCGGCGACTTTGAAGAGCGCTTTTGGAGTCCAGTAAATTCGCCTGTCTTAGACAAAAGCGGTGAGTTAGTTTATGTCATCCATAAAGTTGAAGACGTAACAGAATTCGTACGTCTAAGACATCAGAGAATTGAACAAAAGCAGCAAAAGCAAAACGCAGACTTCAAAGAACGCACAGAAAAAATGGAGACAGAAATCTATCTTCGCGCCCAGGAAATTCAAGAACGCACTCAACAACTCGAAATTGCCAATCGCGAACTTAAGACCGCGCGGGATGCTGCGCAAGCGGCATCCCAATTCAAGTCTGAATTTGTCGCCAATGTCAGCCACGAAGTTCGCAATCCAATGAACGGCATTATGGGAATGTGCAACTTATTGTTGAAAACGAACCTTGACGAGAGACAACGAGATCTCACCAATACCATACAGAAAGCCAGCAGTGCACTGCTACTAGTAATAAACGACATTCTAGACTTTAGTAAGATTGAGGCCGGTAAACTAGATCTAGAAGATCTAGAATTTGATCCGGTGCAACTTCTCGAAAGCACCTGCGACATTCTGGCAGCTGAAGCCAAAAACAAAGAGCTTTCACTTATGAGTTTCGTTGATCCGGCCATGCCTAAATGCCTACGCGGCGACGCACAAAAGCTGCGTCAGATATTAATTAACTTAACCTCCAATGCCATCAAATTTTCCAATAAAGGCGAAATTGTGGTGCGAGCCTCGGTCGATTCAAATCAGCGCAAGAGGGCAACTCACCGTAATATTGCGAAAGTGCGATTCTCAGTAATCGACAAAGGTATTGGCCTATCAGAACAAGAACAACAACGACTATTTCAACCATTCTCTCAAGCTGATGGCTCAATCTCGCGCAAGTTCGGTGGCACTGGATTAGGACTGAGCATATGCAAGCGTCTAGTTGAGCTGATGGACGGGGAAATTGGCGTAGTAAGCGATAAAGTAAACGGTTCGACTTTCTGGTTTGTGGTTCCGCTTGAGCATCCTTGCAAGGCACAAAAACGAAACAGCAAAGACGCAATAAGGGGTACTCGCATACTCATAGTTGATGACGAACCTCACGCTCGCGAGATATTGCATACGTATCTGGCTTCATGGGGTATGCGAACTGACTCAGCAAGCGGTGCCAAAGAAGGGCTAGCGATGCTAAGACAAGCTTTCTTAGACGGCGACCCATTCACGGTCGCAATTGTTGACCTGATTATGCCAGGCCTTAACGGCATGGGCCTGGCTAAACAAATCTTCAGTGATTCGACACTCAGACGCACAAATTTAGTTCTGCTCACGGCTTTCGACTCACCGGGCCTCGGCACTCAAGCAATAGAACTAGGCTTTAAGGCCTATTTAACAAAACCAGTGAGAAAAGCACAAATGCTAGATTGCCTAACAAGCGTCATTTGCTCCTGCGCAAAGGAAAATTGCGCATCTGCAGTCGAACAAAAACTGGCAGGTAAAAACTCAGGAGAAAAGTTAATAAGTTCAGAGGTTATCTTGATTGCTGAAGACCACCCAATCAATCAAAAAGTAGCCGAAATGTATTTGCAAGAGCTTGGCTTTACCTGTCATGTAGTGAGCAACGGGAAAGAAGCCCTCGCAGCTGTCACCAATAACAAATACGCCCTGCTTCTGATGGACTGTCAAATGCCGGAGATGGACGGACTTGTTGCCACAGGACTAATACGCCAAGCAGAAGAGCTAAAGGGCACTCGCATACCTATTATTGCCATGGCAGCACAAGCCGGAGCAGACGAGCGCGATAAATGTATTGCCGCTGGAATGGATGACTACATCTGCAAGCCAATAGAACTAGATTTACTTCGAAGTAAAATCGAGAAATGGCTTCCTTCTAGAAAAGATGTCCAAAAGTAACTCAACGCAGCCTAAGCCCGACGCGGCTGCTGAATTACTGAATGGTTCAGTGGAACGGGTAACATTTCACAGTGAAGAAAGCGGCTTCTGCGTACTTCGCGTCAAGGTTCGTGGACATCTCGATTTAGTAACAGTAACCGGCAGCGCCGCTTCAATATCTCCGGGCGAATACATTGAATGTCAAGGAAACTGGACCAACGACAAAAATTACGGCCAGCAATTCAAGGCTATTCGACTGACTGTAGTGCCTCCCAGTACAATTGAAGGCATCGAAAAATATCTTGGCTCTGGCATGATTAAGGGCATCGGGCCTCACTTTGCCAAGAAGCTCGTCAAAGCCTTTGGCGACAAGGTATTTGACGTAATTGAAGAAACACCTGAGAAAATGCTGGAATTACCAGGCATCGGACAGAAGCGCAAAGAGCAGGTAGTAAGCTCTTGGGCTGATCAAAAAATTATTCGAGAGATTATGGTCTTTCTTCAGTCATATGGAGTAGGCACATCACGCGCAGTAAGAATCTACAAGACCTACGGCAAAGAAGCCATAGCAAAAGTCTCAGAAAATCCTTACCGTTTGGCCTTAGACATTGTCGGCATTGGCTTTAAAACAGCTGATACCATTGCCCAAAAACTAGGCATTCCAAAAGATTCTCTGATAAGGGCGCAAGCCGGAGTCCGACACGTCCTCCAAGAACTTGCTGGCGAAGGGCACTGCGCCTGCCAATTTGAGAAATTAGTAGAAGACTCCTCGAAGCTACTAGAAATCTCAGCAGAGCTTTCGGCTGCCGCAATTAATGCTGAAGTGAAAGAGAACAATCTTGTTGAAGAGAATAACGAATCTCGTCTTATCTACTTGACACCACTATACAAAGCTGAAGTTGGTGTCGCCAATAGCCTCGCTCGCCTCACGGCTGGACAGTCAGCCTGGAAGAATATTGACGTCGCCAAAGCCATTCCCTGGGTTGAGGAAAAAGCAAAAATCAAACTCTCTGACTCACAGAAACTGGCAATCTCACTGGCAGTAAAAAACAAAGTATTTGTTATCACTGGTGGACCAGGGGTGGGAAAGACCACACTGGTGAACAGTATATTGCGTATCGTCAGCGCCAAACAAGTGTCACTATTACTATGCGCACCAACAGGACGAGCAGCTAAGCGGTTATGCGAATCAACGGGTTTGGAAGCAAAAACCATCCATCGCTTACTCGAGTTTGATCCTAAAGCCGGAGGGTTTAAACGCAATAGAGAAAATCCGTTAGATACTGACCTGGTGGTCGTCGACGAAGCTTCCATGATTGATATCGTGCTGCTCAATCAACTACTTAAAGCAATTCCTGACTCGGCTGCTCTATTGCTTGTTGGTGATGTCGACCAACTACCATCGGTTGGCCCGGGTGCAGCCTTGTCTGACATCATTTCTTCGCAAGTGATCCCAGTGTCTAGGCTTACTGAAATCTTTAGACAAGCAGCTACATCAAAGATAATCGTAAATGCTCACAGAATAAACGAAGGCAAAATGCCTCTTTATAGCGAGAAACAGGCAGAGCTCTCAGACTTTTATTTCATAGCAGCAGAGACGCCAGAACAGATTTGTGACAAGCTCTTGCAAGTGGTTTGCGAGAGAATACCCAAAAGATTCGGCTTTGACTCAATTAAAGACATTCAAGTTCTTACACCAATGAATCGCGGCGGACTGGGCAGCCACTCGCTCAATATAGAACTGCAAAAAAGGCTCAACAAAAACGACGGTGACAGAGTCAGCAGATTTGGCTCAACTTATGGCCAAGGTGATAAAGTCCTGCAGACAGTTAACAACTATGACAAAGAAGTGTTTAACGGAGACATTGGCACCATATGCAGTATTGACATCGAAGAATCAAGAGTAATTATTGAGTTTGATGGCCGCGAAGTGACCTATGACGTTCATGAACTGGATGAAATTTCGCTGGCTTATGCCACTTCTATTCACAAGTCTCAAGGTTCAGAATATTCAGCAGTGGTCATTCCAGTAGCGATGCAACACTTTATGATGCTAGACCGCAATCTTTTTTATACTGCAGTGACTAGAGGGAAGAAACTTGTAGTAGTTATTGGTCAAGCGAAGGCCTTAGCCCTGGCTGTAAGAAACAAAAAGTCAAAAGGGCGCGTCACGGCTCTAGCGTCTAGACTAAAGCAAATACCACTAAGCGGCTGATTCCCAAGTTTGAACCAGGACAATCAGTAGATGCATGACCAACTAATCAGTTTTATTGAAAGAGAAGTAGAAGCTGAAGAGCACGATGTGCGCTTGTCTCATCGCTCAAATGTAGCCTTTAGAGTTAAAAACGGTCAATGCATAACCGATCTAAAATTTAAGGGCGTCAGTGAAGACGGTTTATTTATCTATAGCTATGCCGACAATCAATCGAAATTTCGTGCTGGCGATTTACTAGTTATCAACCCGGGAAAACCAAGAGGCGACGAAGTTCTCTCTAGCGGAATCTTGGTTTGGCTTAATGAAATTGACCATGTCGAGAAGATCATAAAAGTAGAACCGGATCAACAAATTGAACCACCACCGGTCAATAAGTGCACGGCAGATAAGGGCTTTTACGACTACAACAGTGAGCGGCTGAAACACTCGATAGAACTGGCTTACGAAGACGCAGATTTGGCTGCATTTCTGGAGGGCCGCGCAAACCTGAACGCCTGTGCTGACATAGACAGAGGTGCTATCGAGCATCTTTCGCAACGCTACAGCAAGTTGACCATACGTCAAGCCCAGGCACTGGCATGCTCAATGAGCCATAGCACCACTTTAATTCAAGGGCCGCCCGGCAGCGGCAAAACTTTCTTGCTGGCCCTCATTATTAAGCAATCTCTTTCTCTAGGACGCTCGGTTTTAATAACAGCTCCTACTCACAAAGCCATCGATAACCTAATGCTCGCAGCAGTAAAGAACCTGGAAGAAGAACAAGAGGAAGAGGAAGAGGAAGAAAAACAACACAAAGAAAGCGACGAAGAAAACTATGCAACCGAAAAAGTCAATTTAAAGACAGTCCAAGCCATCAAAATAGTAGGCAAGGGCAAAGTGCAAAATCTGCACAAGCGAATACTGCAAACCACAACGGCAGACGCACGCTTATCTGAATTGACTTCACCATATTTAATTGGCGCCACTATCTACCAAGCTTACAAGTTTCTGCAAAATGACAAACTAGCTTTTGATTTAGTAGTAATAGACGAAGCCAGTCAAATGCCACTTGCTCAAGCCGTTCCAGCATTTCTCAACAGTTCCAGGTACGTCATTGCTGGCGACCATCGGCAGCTACCACCAGTCCTTAAGAGCAGCTTTCATCCACCAGAGCTAAAGAAGTCTATGTTTGAGCAGCTCCACTCTTACTACAGCGAAGCGACGATAACACTCGATACAACATTTCGCATGAACAGTTCTATCAATGAATTTCCCAGTCGAGCTTTCTATTCCAATTTACTAAGATCTTCAGAGTGCGCAAAAGACCGAAGCTTTGCTGTATTTCGCAGTGCCAAAGATGAGCTCAACTATCTTACCTGCAAGAGCGGTTCAATTACCTTCATTGAACTTGATCACACCGGTGCCATTCAAAAGGCAGCCGTTGAAGCCGATCTGGTCGCGAGATTGGCCTTTTCATTACTCGCCAATCAGAACCTCAGGCATGAAAGCTTGGCCATTGTTTCACCGCACAGAGCCCACAATGAAGTAATTCGCTCGAAACTATTGCACTACGCTGAAACTACTGATTTAGAATCAATGGCTAAGCGCATTGTGATTGATACAGTAGAAAGACTGCAAGGCCAAGAAAGAGAAGTTATTATCTTCTCTCTTTGTGCCTCTGATCGGCAGTACGCAATAAACCGCGCCAGTTTTCTCTATAGCCCCAATCGCTTAAATGTAGCCATAACCCGCTGCCGCACTAAACTCTTTATCGTTGGAAGCAAATACTTCTTCCCTCATATCAGTGGCATCATTGTTGACCCGAATCTTCTAAAACTCTGGCGAGACTACTATGACTACTTAGATAGCAGCGGGTTTCGGATAGTTCCAACTTAAAGCAATACTTGGCCTAGATTAGGGACCATAGTCATCGCGCCCCAGGCCACTCTAATTTTCCAGACTTTTTCTTGGCAAGACTTTTCACCGCCACCGGTGCTATCACTACCGATTCTATTTTGTCTCTAGCTTTTGTTTTAACTTTAGATCGAGAACTTGCCTTCTTGGCAGTAACAGCTTTAGCTTTAGGTTTAGTCTTGGCCTTGGCATTTACCTTAGTTTTCGCCCTACTCGAAATCTTCTTTTGCTGACTTTCTTGCTCTTCTTCAAAACAAGATGGTACTTGCACTGGATCAAAATCAACTAAGCCGCTTTCCTCAAGCCACTCGCGCATTCTCTCAGTGGCGGCGGGGCCAGCATTCAATACGTATAACAAATTCATAAATCCATAAGGTCCACCACAATCCTCTGGTGGGCAGGCTCCCTTCGCCTTTACGAACACTGGCATATCTTCAAGTTCTTCTTCGGTGAGCCACTTCTCTACCGCGACGGTATGCTTCCAGCCATCGCCAAAATCATACACGTAAGAGAATTTGGTGCCAACACTAAGGTCAATATCCGCAAGGGCGCAATCACTCTCTTCGTAAACTTCTCTATCGCCGGAAGCGTCACCAAACCTATATGGGCCAGCATGAAACTCGTGTAGATGGGTGTCGGTCCAACCCATAGCTTCCTGTATGGCCTGATGGAGCCCATATAGAGAGACGTCAGTCCCGATCGTGATACGCCGCCATATCGGGGGCTTAACACCATTGAGCGTAATCTTCAGTTGCACACCAGCAGGCGCCTTCGCCGAGTCGCGGCTAAAAGGCTCTAACATCCCCGGGGCAGAGCCATCAACATATATGTCTTCTCCGAAGATATTGCCGAATGCCTGCATCAAAGTCTGCATTATTTGCTCCGGCCGGCTCCCCTGAAGCAGCAACATATTCATCAGTTTGTCTCTGAGCGCGACTTCCTCTTTCTTCAGGCCAGCCGCTTTCAAATGCATACAAAGCTCAAAACCGGCCTGCACATACGTCGGCTCGGTCACTGGCAAACATTGCTCTGCTATTGCAAATGCGTCTCTGGCGATGGCCACTGCATCTTTCACATTCCCGAGATTCATGTTGATCGCAGCCGCATTGCACAAGACAGACACCGGCCCCGAGATCATATGAGGGGAAAGAGCAGCGATCTTAGCTCTGTCACTAGCGCGCAATAGTTTTGCGGCTTGATTAAGCAAACCGGCTCCGTTCTCTATATCACCCCGATTGAGGTAGACCATGCTCTCATTGCCCATAGCGATAGCCAGCTGCACGCTAGCATCACCGAAGATCTCAACAGCTAATTTCTGGGCGCGGCGAAAAGATGCAACGGCCAAATCTGGAGCTAGCATGTCATCGTAAAACTGTCCGAGCAGGTTGACAGTAACAAACTCTTCGTCCGTGCCTTTTTTTGCACTGGCCACGGCCTTCTGATAGGTCTCCAAGGCAAGCTTGGTTTTCCCCACAGTCTGTTGCTCTTGAGCTTTGAGCAATGTTCCAAGTAGCGCTTTGGATAAAGGCATAACACTTCAAGCTCCATTTATCTATTCCACTGTTAACACGATGAAGCATTAGTCGCTCTCACGCAAGAAGCCGAAAACATATTTAGTCGATATCCGCGCAACAGCCGAACCTGAGTGCGATAGCCAGGCTAAGGATTAAGCGAAAACACCAGAATCTTAAAGCTGATTTTATATGAAGGTGGTTTTACTCCGGTGGGGTCTTTCAAGGTACAACTCCACCTACAACACTCCAGGAGAACGCAAAACCGGTTCCGCTAAGGATAGACTTCGCCTTGGGCCTGTATACTTGCCACTGGACATACCATAATGTCGTGTTCAGCGGCAGACTTCGCTCAAGAAAGACAAGATGCTGGCAAAACTATGGCTTGAAACTAGAGGGAGAATTGAATGCTCGTAGGCTATAACTATCGAAATGTCGCCATTGCCATTTGGTGCGCCATTGTTTTATTTGTCTCGCCAGCCCTGGCTGATGAAACAAACTCGCAAGCGAAATCAGCATCAGATTCGATACCTGAATCAGTTCTCAATTTAGACCTCTGCACCCTCGCATATCAGCTCTACCACCAATCACTTTGCCTACCTCTTGACCCATGGTACGACATGATGTCTCGCATTGGCAGCGACAGACGCAACAACATCTGTCGTTTCACCCACGAATACGCAGCAAAACTAGGCAGCTCCCAGGCCAATAACCAGGGCTTTGGGCAAGGCTATTACAGCGGCCCAAATGCAGCGCGGGGCTGGAGTGATTCCAACCTAAATCTAGACCCGATTCTCACGAACTACAAATATATTGACGCCAAGCTGCCCACTTTTAATCGTGACGGCGAACAGTTCCTTGCTGTATTGGCGCCAAACTACATCACAAAAAGCATCAAAAAGATTGACGGGATGCGCTACAAGACAAAGCCAACTGGATTTCCTAACGGCGACATTGAGCGCTTTCAAATTCGCGAATATCCCAGCGGCGAAGATCATCTGATTGTCTTCGAAGGTGGCACCGGAATCGTTGGCAATACCCAACCATCCTGGAGCCCCATGGGCTTTGTGCTAATGAAAAAGACAGTAACAGGCTACGACGCCCATATTGTCTTTCGCGGCAGCCGCAGCGGTTCATCACTGAGCAAAACAGTTTGGAAAGCACAAGATGCTATCGGAGATGCGAAAGGCAACCCCGACTGGATCACCGACCTTGCTGGCGCAAAGCAAATTGAGAAACCCCTGATTAGCAAAGTTGGCAAAGTCACCAAAGGTTTTGCCGAAGCACTACCAACCATGCTCGGACCAATAAGTGCCTGCTGCAAATATCTAGAGCAGAACTATCCGGCACCTGAGCACATCTACGTTACTGGTCACAGCCTGGGAGCCGGCCTCGGTAGTCAATTTGTCAGTGCTGTGTTGCAGGGCACCTACGGCGATCAGTTGCGGCAAGAAGTAAAAAGCTGGCCCTGGAACAATACAATATTAATGGCATACGCCCAACCGATTCCTGGCGACCCTACTTGGGCAGCCAGCTTTGACAAAATTGCGCCAACGGCTCAGCACTATTGGGTGGAGGGCGATATCGTAGTTGAAGCGACTTCAGGCACCATAGTCGGACTCTTGATAGACAAAGGCGAACACGCCGGCGTCCAACATAAGCTCAGTGCAGTTGCTAACAGCAAAGACAATCCTCATGAAGTGTTCATCATCAGAGCAGCAATGCTGCGCGATTTGTTAGCTGGCCAAAATTCTAATTCACCAGCAAATCAAGCCGCCTTAGCTCAACAACTTAGCAAGCAAAACACCTGGGGCTACTACCAAACTCTCTCCAAGATGCTCGCAGGGCAGCCACTAAATTACGTCTACCCTGGTGCACCGGCACCAACCATTGTCACCGCAGAAAATCTACGAAGGATTCTGCAAAACTCAAATTTTAGTGCAGAATTTGAACGCTGGCTAGAACAAGTCTACGCCAGAATGATTGCAGATAAAGACAGCTACATTGGCTTCAAGTTTCAGAGCACTCTAGATGAACGGCAAAAGCTGGTGCTCGACATCGTTGGCCGCATGCGACAACCAGCCAGCAATAACACAAACCAAGAACTGGACGGCCTTGTAAACGAATCAACGCTGATCGATGGCAATCTCGGACTAACCAACGAAGAACAGTGGATTTATTGTGGCACTATTCTCTCCCGCTTTCAGAAGTCACCACTGACGGTACCAGAGCTTGTATCAAAGCCAGTAATCAAAACTTGCTTTGAGTCAAAGTTCGATGAATAAACTAAAACCATATTTTGTCACATTATGCACCCTGGGGATATTGCCATTCACCGGAGCAGACGCCTCAGAGCACACTGAAGCAGCCAAGCCAGCAAACAAAGCAACGGCATTGAAGACGTGGGAGCCTTCACCCGGACATGTGCAGATACCGCTCTGGCCGGGCAAACCGCCCGATGCACTACCCTCCAAAGGGCCAGAGTTTATATCCGGAACCGAAGGCTTAAACAACGTCTCCAAACCAACGATAACAGTTTACTCGCCACCGGAGAGCAACAACACTGGGGTTGCTGTCATTGTCATTCCTGGTGGTGGCTACAAAATTTTGGCCATGGATCTCGAAGGAACAGAGATCTGCGATTGGCTCACCTCAAAAGGCATCACAGCCGTGCTTCTCAAATATCGCGTACCAAGTGCAAAACTCTACCCTGCCAGAGGCTCAATCCAAGCCCTAGAAGATCTACAAAGAGCCATGGGCCTAGTGCGTTCACGTGCAGCAGAGTGGCATATTAACCCGCACAAGATAGGCGTAATTGGATTTTCAGCGGGTGGACATTTAGCCGCATGGATTAGCAACGCCTACGAGAAACGAGCATATAAGCCCATCGACGCCATCGACAAAGTAAGCTGTCGCCCCGACTTTGCTGCGCCGATATATCCTGGTCATTTATGGATCGACAGAAACAAGTTCGAGCTAAATTCGGATATTCATGTCACCAGCAAAACGCCACCGACATTCTTGTTGCAAAATGAAGACGACCGGGTTGATCCAGTCGAACACTCACTTGTCTATTATCGGGCCCTGCGGGCAGCTGGAGTGCCCGTGGAAATGCACCTGTATGCACAGGGCGGGCATGCCTTCGGATTGCGGCCGTCAAAGCTGCCTGTATCGAAATGGCCTCAACTAGTTGAGACGTGGCTGAAAACAATTGGCATGATCTAACCAGCCTTCAATCATATAGATGTGAGAATTTCACCAGCTTTAGTATTTCCCGTATTTGTTGTTATGGAATAGTCACAAAGGAGCCACTAACTTGAGAGCAATTGCACTCCGCAAAAGGAAATTCTCTCAATGGAAACCGGACCAAGATCTTTTTACAGTTTTCTTCTAGCCATCAGCATAGTGATTTGGCTTGGACAGGGCAAGGCCGCCATTGCACAGTCAAGCGGTCGAGCAATAGCTTACAATCAGCCTCTGTCAAGTTACTGCGTCAACTACAACAATGCAGTAAGAGTTCGAGCCCAGAGTTCATATCAAGCGAGCCAGTTTGCTATCGCCCGCACTTTGTATACTCGAATCTGCTCTTCGCAAGAAGCTAGCGCTAACGACTATTACTGGCTTGGGGAGAGCTGCGCTCACTGTCAAGAATATGCCGAGGCCGCTAAAGCGTTTGCCGAGGGTTTGAGGCTTGACCCGATAAACGATAAATTGAATGTGCGCCTGGCTGAATCACTTACTTCGAGCCACAACCGTGAAGCGGCTGCATCGGCCTGCCAAAAGGCTATGTGCAGTGTCAAAAGCGATTGGGCGAAGCAAAAGTTGCGGGTGCTTGCGGCGATCTGTTCAAAGCCGGATCCGTCGATGGATGCTCGCAGGGATAGCGGGATGGTATCAAGAGTTTTAACTGAGCGCTAGGTAATTGAAATGAATAAAGTTCGCACCAGAAAACGATCTAGAGGAGCTGTCATCGCTGAGCTGCCACTCGTACTTTGGGTTCTTTTCATAGTAATAGTCTTCCCTCTCCTTGATCTCTGTACGGCCTTCTTGAGAGTTACATTTCTATATGCAGGAGTTCACTTAGCCAGCATATCTGCAGCCAGAGCAAATACATTTTCATTGCCACTAGACGATAAGCCTTCGGCCATCGACGAAGCGACTAGAAAGCTGACCCAAATCAAGAGTGCCTTTTCTGGCCTCAATGTAGAGAATGTCAAAACTGAAATTCTAATTACTAATAACGACACCCAAGCAATCTCGTCAAGCTCAGTACCACTTACTAAACAAGCAGACGTTGCCATCAATAGCTACCAGATTCAGGTAAGTGCAACTTGCTCAGCTGCCCCCTTAATCACCATTCCCATCCCGCTTCCAGTGGCTGGACTAAACACTCCGATGACATTCAATTTGAGTGCTCGGCAGTACAGCGAGAACCCCCAAGGTCTATCTTACTGAGACACAGGGAGCAGACCATGGAACATACAAAAGAGCGCCGCGCTCTCACTAATAACCGCTACCAGTCCATAATCGTGAGTTAAATCAATGAAAAAGCAATCCCCACGGCTGAATCATTTTCACTTCTCAAGGAGATTAGTTCGCAGCAAAAGAGGTCAAGGACTAGTAGTCCTAATGATTCTATTTGGTCTCATCTTCTTCCCTTTGCTTATGTGCTTATCGTTTGAACTTTCTCGTCTATATTTGGCAAAACAAGAGCTACAGAACGCGTGTGATTCTGCGGCGTTAACTGGAGCAGCTACATTAGCTAGTTCTATCAACAGTAACCCCACGCAGGCGCACAACGACGCCATCGAAAGCGCTCTAAAAATATTCAAGGCAAATAGCGCACTTGGTCAGCTCTTTACCAATTCGACTAGTGTAGCTTCGCCCTCTTTACTCACTAGTGAGACAGGTGAGTCAAAACTATATTTCGAATTTCTCAACCCGGTAACCTTAAAACCAGAGCCAATCAGCAGCCCAAACGGCAAGCTTGTAAAGCTGAGCGCCTGCACCGGATACGATCTAGCTTTCGGTCAATTTATCGGCATCAAGTCTTGGAGTGTCAACGCACTATCAACTAGCGTGGTGCCAAAACTCGACCTTGTAATTTGCTTCGATGTCTCAGGCTCGATGGACGACCAGACCCCCGTGACGTTTACAAAGCGGGTCTGGGACGACACTTTGGGTAGTGGCAAAATTGTATACTCCGACCTCAGTGGTGCCCACGGACCGATGCAAGGAAAGATCTTCGACATCACAAAACCAGCTATTACCGGCACTAGCTTCAACGGCTCCCTGCCGCAGTTCTTAACCGAATCATATTGGAGCGCGAACACTTATTTTTCTGAGTACCTGGCTAGCTATTACGGGGTCAAGGGACTGCGCTCCGGAAGCGTTTACCCAGAAGCCGGTGCGCCTCCAGGGAACTATCCACCAGGAACAGCGTATACCTTTGATGGTTTCAAGACATTTACCGATGCCGTGGTCAATATTGACGGCAACAGCACTTTCTCAGGTTTCACCTATGACGGCTTTGCCTTTCCTGACAAAGCAACACTTGTAGAGGCCGCAAGAGGCAATCTTGAGTCATCGACAGTATTTAATAGCAGCAAAGCAAATACTTCAGTTTCAGTTAGCCCTAAATCTGGCTACCAGAAGGCCTACTATGAAGCCGCCAGCAAGCAGCTCAAACCCATAGCAGAAGCTAAGCAAGCTGTTCTAGCCATGACAGAGCTTCTCAATACGGCTGCAGAAACACACTTTGGTTTCGTCGCCTTTGACGGAAACATAGGTACTGCCCCCAATAGCACAGAAGAGTGGAATAGTGTCGACGATGCAGCTAACTATGGAGACAAACGAGCTTTCCCGCTACCACGAGTGGTGATAGACAAAGCCGCCGGCGCCAGCCAATATGATCTGGTTAATACCTCGATAGAGAGCTGCGTAGCAATGGGCTCCACTAACATTGGTGCATCAGTGCATGCGGCAGTGCAAGATCTCAAAAGTAATAGTCGAGCCGGCAGCGTCAAAGCCATCATTCTTTTCACTGACGGCACGCCGACTGTTCCTGCGGGACCACTAAACTCTGACCCCAAAACCAATGCCAGAATGGCAGCCGTAGAGGCCAGAGACGCTGGCATAGCTATCTACACCGTTGGTCTAGCCCAAAATCCTTTGATTATTCCTGAACAAGAAGACATTCTCAACGACAAGAACTCCGATCCGTTGATCGGTGGAATGGCCGGTATCGCTGGACATGGCAGCACCTTCAATCTTGTCACCGACAGCTCCGAATTAAATAGTACTTTCGCCAAAATTGCCAGACAGTTAGTCAGGCTAGTTTCCAATCAATAAACAAGGCTTCTGAGGTTTGCGCCAATGTCGAAAAAATTGACTATCTCTAACAAACGTTACAGAAGAAGGGCACCCAGTGCTTCTCTTTCAGTTGAACTAGCGTGTGGAAGTTTCTTTATGCTTGTCTTCGTGCTTCTTAGCTTGCATCTGGGTATAGGAATTTTTGGTGCCTACGTTAACGACAGAGCCTGTCGCGATGCATGCAGAAATGCCGCTCAGGGCAAGAATCTTACTGAGTCAACCAAACTGGCTACAACCGTGATCAAAGGCTATCGAGAATGCAGTTTTCTCGGTGCGCCGAAAATAACCGCTCCAATAATCTACCAAGATTACGCCGGTAAGCCACCAGCGCAGACATCACCGTTCGTGCAGGTGACCACAGAGACGCAAGCAACTATGCCTTTTGGAGTGCTGTCGTTTTTCAACGCTGGCTTTCTTCAAGATGGCAAAATTACTTTTCGCAAATCATACACCTTCCCGATTGTGCGAATTCAGTAGCACACAATATGGAGTTGTCACAAAGTCAAACCTATCATACAACACAACAGCCATTTTCACACGAACAGCAAGTCGGCGTCCTCAAGGAGAACCTTTATGAGCTTCGAATCAGCCAGACCGCCTGAGGTCAACAATCAAGCCAATGATACATGGTCAGATGCATGGGCCCGGGCTGCTGCCGATGGGTACACACCACGGCCTTCCGGTGAACAAAAGCTTGTCGCTCAACTAATACCTGTGGGTTCATCCAGTGCCCTAGAGCCTCGGTCGAGCAACCCAACCGAGCCACGCAATCCAGAGACTCCAAAAGAACCTAAGCCTCCAGAGAATCCGAAAGAACCTAAGCCTCCAGAGAATCCGAAAGAACCTAAACCTCCAGAGAATCCAATAGAGCCTAATCCACCTCCACAGCCACCACCTAGAATCGATCGCCCACACTTCAAGCTACCACCAGTAGAACAGCCAGAAGGAAACTTCTTCCATCCTATAGTGCCCAAGCCAGAAGTATCGCCCATTGTCACACCTGAAGCTAGCAGACCTAGAGTTCAGACAACCGATGTACTCAAGACCCCACCAAAAGACGAGCCTACCGAAGTGGAAATACCGCCGGGTGTTTTCACAGGGGAAGGCCCAGGCGGCAAAAAGCGAATAGCTACGATAGTGCCTCAGGCTCAAGAGAAAAACCGAGAATGGATTGAAATACCAAAACTAAACACCGGAAAAATAGTTGTTGAAGATGTTGGCACCGGAAGAGAGCAGTCGCGCAAACTGCCTGCCACAGTAAACGTCAACGATGCAGTTCCTCCAGCTGATCCTGGAGCAGTAGGAGAATGGAACCGCAGAATTCCAGGCAAAGAAGTTAACCTCGCCCACGGTCAACTGGGCGACAAGAACGGCCCCTTCGGCAATCTCGAAAGGCTGAAACCCGGTGACATAATCAGGAGAAATGAAGACGGTGCCATACGCGAATTTAGAGTCACCGAAGTTGATACCATAAAACGAAACGATCAAAACGGTTGGAAGAAGGCCTTCTCTGCTGTGCCAAAGGGAAGCCCCGACCAATGGGTTGGCGTCACATGCATAGGCGACAAAGATAAGCACGGCCTGAGCCTTGACCGAACAGTGGTTTACGCAGAAGCTGTCGACGGCAGAAGCACGCAAGATAACGGCAGACAAGAGAGCAAACTAAGAAGCCCAATTGCTGACAGAACAGCACTTCGCCCCATCGGCAAAGCCGCTGAGGTGATAGTTCCAGTGAGTGAAGCTTCCAAGTTGGGAGGCACAATAACCTTAAGCGGTTCGGCAATTTCAGGAAGAGACTCGCAACAAATGGGTGAAGCCAGGCTAAAGACTTCAGACTTTACCTTAGGAATAACAACTAACCCGTCGATTCATCTAGAAAAGAACATACCAATTATCAACACAGAGAATGACAAGTTGTTCATTACGCCCGGTATTGGTTACAACGCTGGCGATGCCTATCCAACCAGCACTTATGCCTCAATTGTCGGCAAAGGAACAAGCCTGGATCTATCGGCAACCTATGCTCATCGTCTCAATGACCAGGGTGCGAGCCTATTTGTCAGAGGCGGTGGCAGCTATCAACCCAGTGCTGAATTCAAAACCCAATGGTTCGCCCAGGCAGGTGCAGAGCTACCAATTGGTGAAAGACTAAAATTGATGGGCGGCATCGGCGTACAAGGTGCGTCGACAGACGCTAGCAACTCTAGAGTTGCTGATACCAGTGTCGGACCATTTGCCAAAATTAGTTATGACATCAATAAATCGACCCAATTGAGCCTCAAAGCTCAGGAAGCTGGAGGAAATAGCAAGGTCACACTAGAAACCAAGTTCAGCTTCTAACCTATTAATCAATCAATCAATTGTTCAATGTCGCTACCTCCATGAAAACAGCGGAGAACTCCAATGGAAACCACTATTTCGGACCGGTCCGTCAACAAACCTGTGGAAAATCAAAAAGGCACAGAAACAACTAACTTCGGCATACCTCTTGCCCCAGAAGTCAGATCATTCTTTGAAAAAGTGCGTCAAGATGGTATCAATGATCGCAAAGCCGCTAATCAGCTTTTTGGAGAACCAACCTTCATAGCAGCAGAAGAAAACGGAAAACTGGTTCTGAAAGAAAAAGTGACTGCATTAGATAACAAACAAACCATCAGAGATGTTGGTCGAGTGCAAGTTGGCAAAGATGGCAGTATCAATACAGAAGAGCTTCAATATTTTGCTAGAAATAGAGACGGCTCAAATGTAATGCGCAAAACAGACCAAACAATTCGCCCATCATCAAGTGGTGAAACGCTTGTAATGACTAGCGTCTATGAAGGGGCAACAAATGACAACTTCTCACCAACAGCCCTCCAAGAGCTGAGCAGAGAAGAGCGTATAAAAAAAGACGGTAAAGAACTATCAGCGGTAGTCAGCAATTTTAATTACGACGCCAATGGAAGGCTGACAGGCGAAACTGTTGTCTCGCGCAGACCAGACGGCTCGGTCAACACCCAACAGTTTGAAGGTGAGCAACTGAGAATCAAATCAGATATTACAGTCTATCCAGACTCTACCAACGAAAAGCCGCATCAAGACACCAAGACCTATGAAGACATCGTAGAAGGCAATAAGGTTGTCGGAAGAAGGCTTGTCAATGTCGCACAAAAAGACGGCGTAACCACACGGTCTAATTTCACAAGAGACGCTAATGCCGAAGCTTGGGTATTGGAAAGGCAAACAAGAGACAAGGGCAACGGGCCAGAGACAATTTATCCGCGATAGATGCATGACGAATATTGGGGCCTGATTAAACGGCTTGAGAGGGACAGCAACATCAATCTATTATCTTTCGGCAGGAAACAAATCAAAATCTGTCACAAGCGCGCAGACATGACCTTTAGCATCGAGCCCCCAATACGAAGCATAGCGGCCGTCACCGACACCTGACGAAAAAGCCACAAGATTATGTCCTGGCGAAATCAGAAGATTAGCATTGCTGCAATCAGGAGGCTGACTGCCCTCAAGTGCTGCAATAATTCTGTCACAAAGAGCCTTAGAGTTTGGCATTCCCTTCATCTACGATGCAATAGGAGCACCGCTGAAGGCAACCTTGGCAAAGGCAATTCTCTGGCCGCCATTTGAGGGATAACGAGCGATGGCAATCGATACTGGGTATTTTCCTGGAGTTACAGCTCTATCGAGCGGCGGAGGGGCGAGAGAAGAGAAAAAAGCATCACTCGCTACGATCTTCCCACTAGGCAAGAAGATTTCACCGACATATTTTTCACTAAACTGCACCACGCCATCTTTGGTTTTCAAAGATGCGCTAGGAGTAAATGCTTTAGCAGCATGAACCGGTGTGCTCGGCGGAGGCGGCACATATGCCATCAGCTTATCAATCTCTTCGGCAGAAGGAATAGGACGGCCACAAGCCGAAAGCAGCACAAAGCTACAGCAACACAAGACATGAGCAAATAACACAATCGAAAGATTTCGGCGCTGAATCATGGTTATACTATCCGGCAATGTTCACAACCCGTCAATCTTCAGATTACATCGCCGGAGACTCCTACAATCAAGTCAAGCGAATCGGTCGCTCAACTGTTACTATTTTCTGTGCACTTAGTTGTGAATTCATGAATCATCAAAGTTACAGCAATCGCACAAAAACACAAGCAAAATTAGCGAGCCCGCTGCTGCTGAAGCTCGCCACGCGACTCCTGCGGCTCTTGTTTTTCGTGGTGCTCTTGGCCCTCGCGCTACCGTTGATTCCAGACGCACCGCTATGTGCTCAAAGCGCGGCAATCGCAGATGATGAATCGATTTTCTCCCCAAACAGAAAGCATAAGGTTTCAAGCTCGAAAGGCAAAGTCTATGTCCGAGATTCGCAAAACAAGCTAATCTCCGAATTCACTCCCAAAGATTCAGCTGGTCCAAACACCGGCATAACAGATCTGTATTGGATAGACAACAACAGACTGGCAATTCAGCTCCACATGAACCCCTCTATGGAGTACCTTTCGCTAACTGACATTCGCGGCAAAGAATTACGTAGTTATCTGGGTTACAACTTCTCTTGGTCTCACAACAGAAAGGCTGTTGCCCACGTCGGTCACATGATTCACTTCACTGAATGGCCCCACAGCGAATACATTCAGGTCAACAGCCGCACAGTTTATCCACTGTCTGGGCCAGCTTACGGAAAAGAAGCAAAGACGGTGCATAGTTTTATTCCGTATTTTTCCTGGAGCCCCGATGATAGCAAACTGGCACTAATAGACGAAGTGGAGGGACAAGGAGCCGGTAAGTACCTAGTGATCATTCCAGTTAACAGTCATGAGCAATCACGACAATTTAAAATACTGCCGAAGCAGTCAGCGGCAATAGATACTCTTTATCCAAACGGCGTTAAGATTACCTGGCAGGGCAACACGGCACTGACAGTTTCTACCACTAATGGTGCCAAGTGCAAGGACCTGCCATTAACTATAAGGCTGAATTAGACTATCACCTCATTGATGTGATAGACCGACTACACCTACACGAATAAGCGGCCACCGTTAACCTGAACTTCAAAATCGAGCGAATAGGCCATCTCGAATCGAGCCTATTCTATTCTTATAACAGCTCTTGTATAAGCCAACAGTCAGCACTTTCGAGTTAGAATCCTCACATAAGACTCAAGACGTGATAATTTGGTTGTCCAATTTCTCGCTACACTCTTACGAACCAGGTAGATAGGCGGCAGGCGCAGACAAATAAAATGTCGGACAACAATAAATCGAAACCGAATCACTGGGTCGCGGGCCTGGTCGTTGCATTTTTGATTTTAATGCCAATACTTTTTCTGCTCATAGCCAATTACGCAGACGGAATCTTTTGCTGGGACTACCACCAGAAAGCCTTACTGCTATCTTCTAGCGGAGCTGTTTTTAGCGCAATTCTACTACTTTTCTGGGTTCACAGACTAGAGAAGATCCAACAAAAAAATAGCCAAACAGAAATCAAAAAAGCAGAGGACAAACAAGCGGAAGCAGAACAACAGCATCTGATCGTTGCAAACATTCTGGACAATCTTGGTTGGGCTCTTGGTTGCCTTGCCATCGCACTGAGCGAAGCCCGCAGTCAATGGCACATTCTGAGAGAAGTGTTCTTTATACTCGGATCTTTCGGAGGCGGTTTAGTCGCCTTCAACTACATATGGAGATACAAGTACCCCACAGGGGTGCTCAAGTCATACGCCAAATACACCAGTCTTTTTCTCGCGGCTCTCTATCTCGCAATACCCTGTTATCTCGCTTGGCGCTATTTTACTGGAGCACAAAGTATTTTCTAATTCATGAAGAACAGAAACCTTCCTCAAATTATAGCCGCACTGCTGCTGCTCACAATATTTTCCGAAAGCTTCGCTGGAGCAAAAGCTAGCCAGCTTGAAGAGGCCATAGCCCTCTACCGAGCAAAGAATTACACAGCGGCAACAGCGGCATTTCGCAATTGCATTCAGACAGGCGAAAATAGGCCAAGCGCCTGGCTCTATCTTGGCCACGCTTACTCCGCAAAGGGGCTAACACCATATGCGATGCAAGCGTACACTACACTTACTGAACGGTTTGCAGACTCAGTAGAAGCCACAGTGGCAAGAAGTTGTCTGGTTAAGCTAGACCCTCAAAATAGTTCAACTTATTTAGCAGCGAAGCTCGGGAGCCTTGCCGAACCGGGTAAGGGAGACAGAGGCTTTATCGACAGAGTGAGCGTCTACCACGCCTTGCCAGGCCATCCTAGAATATGCCAGGCGACAGTCAATGCGGTGACGAAAGCAGTGGCATCACTGCCTCCTCAAGTAAATAAGTATTTGTGTGATGGAAAAGCAACTCTCACAATTACGCCAAACATAGCCGATCGCTGGCCTGGTTCAGGTGATGGAGCCAAGCCCACGGATCCATCTACTACCATGGGTGAAGAACCAGGAAGAACCTATGGCAGAGATATTTACATATACGAACGCACAAAAAAACGTGGCGCAGACATTCTACTGAAGCGCTACCCACCTGAACAAATCGTAGGACATGTTTACCATGAAATTGGCCATGCCTTAGACGAGATTGGTGGATACTCTGGAAAAACAGATTTTAGCAAACTACTTGCGGCAGACTTAAGTACTTTCTCTGATGAGGAGAAACGAAAGCACTCGTATTTCTTAGACCCCGGAGAAGCTTTTGCTGAGGCTACAGCTTCTCTTCCAAAGGAAGCGAATGAAGAGGCAATATATTCGGATAGCATGGTGAATAGAATGACCGGAGTGCGCCAATATGTGAAAAAGCTCTTCCGCTTGTAGCGCCACAAAAGCCGAACCAATTATGCTTCAGCTTTTGCCCTAGTCAGGCATTCCCTTATCAGGTCTAAACTGCAACAACGCTGCTCTCGATCTTGGACAGTGAGAGAAGAAACAAGCTGAGCCAAAGCCTGGTTTGTTACCGACGGAAACTGACTCAAATCACATTGAGTAAGTGGCTCGGCTTCTTGACCAGTGAGCAAGAAATACAAAGTGCCGCCTAATGCGTAAAGATCTGAGTGAGCACCAGCTTCTCCCCTAAATTGCTCAGGCGGCATGTAAGCGAGCTTTCCAGAGGCGGCACCGTCGTTAGCGGTACCATCAAGCTTCTTTGCCACCATAAAGTCAATCAACTTAACTTGATTGTCGCCCGACCAAATTAGATTATCAGGAGTAAAATCTTGGTGGGCAATTTTTATGGTGTTATGCAAATATTCGAGAATGCCAACCATACACAATGCCAGCTCAATAACAGCATCCTGAGAAAATGGCCCCTTCTCTCGAACTAATTCTTTGAGGGAACTACCAGCAACATATTCGAGTACCAGATAGGCTCGCAGCTCTTCAACAAAAAAGTCTTCAAGCCTCACGATGAACGGATAATCAATACTTCCAAGTATCCTTGCCTCTTGCTCAAATGAATCAATAGCCTGACGCTTAGCGGCGAAATCTACGTATGCTGGAAGTACATACTCTTTAAGCACCACCAAACTCTTACCAGTTTCGCCAAGTGCGTTCGAACCAGTAACCCTGGCAAGATAAGCGGTTCCTTGCCCGCCACGCCCTATCTGCCGTTCAATCTCATAGGCACCCTCTTTTAGCTTACGTTTAGACTCTAGTGGACCGAGCAGCTCAGCACCAGGAGCGGTACCAAGAGCTTCAAGCCAAAGCTCACTGTATGATGGGTCTTTTGCATTGGGCTGAAGGTACTGCTCGATTCTTGGATCTACTTCAATCTTTCTTTTCTCTAGTGCTGCCTTGAATGTTTGCCACCTTGAGCGATCAGCAAGAATCTCTAGCTTAAATTTAAATGGCTTACGCGAATGCTTGTGGTCAATTCGAACCACAGACTTGATGGGGTCTCGCTCATTAGGCTCCAACGAAACTCGAGTTATATTCCTAAAACTGAAGGTATTTTGTCCAAGCCTAAGGCCATTAGCTGTTCGCACGAACTGGATATTGTTACCAGTATTGTAGATTAAAATAGCCGAGATTCCACGGAGCCTGCCACTATACCAAATGCCTAAAGCCATAGCCAGTAATAGAAAATTGCAATTAGCATTAAAATCAGGAAGAGTAAAATGCAAAAATCTTGCACCAATGTAATATCCTTCAATGCTAGCAAGCCCAAATAGCGAAAGAAAGGAAACAGACAAAATAGAAATAGTCATTGGAACGTTCTGATACCAGTATTTCGACTCAATGCCTTTTACCTCCTCATCACCATAAGGCGCACATGGAATTATAGTAATACTAGAATTGACAGCATCGCGACTACACTGCTTCAGATAAACGCTTGGCCAATTTTCATACTCTTCAGGTTGCATTCAAAAAGTCCTACTAGTCTTAGTGAGTAGCCGAATCTTTTACCTTAGCCGCCCCAATATTCGTCAACAGCAATTTTATCTCATCACAAGAGGCTGGCCTGTCAATCACATCTAGCTGAGTTAGCTTAAAGACTACGTCAGCAAGGCCATTAGCAATACCGTTAGCATTAACATCAGAGACTGCTGAGCTAGTGAGAAAATTAGGGCGACTGGGTAGCAATGCCACAGGATCTTCACCTGTTAACAAAAAATTCAAAGTACATCCAAGGGCATAGAAGTCACTTTGCGGAACAGCTTTACCTCTTAGCTGCTCTGGTGGCACATAAGCTTGCTTGCCAATTAGGGTTCCTGTAGCTTCCCTCAGGAAATAATTGGCTGCTCCAAAATCAATCAAAACCAGGCTCTTGGATTCATTCAAAATCAAATTATCTGGAGTGAAATCACGATGAACAATAGGGGGCTCTTTGCTGTGCAGATAATCGAGCATAGAGACCATTTGAAAAGCCAGCTCTAATACCTCACTGGCTGCAAAGGCACTAGCATATCCAACTTTCTGACGCAGATTAACACCTTGCAGATAATCAAGCAGTAAATAGTCTCTTTCGTTCTCATAGAACTGCTCGAAACAACGAACAATTTGCGGATGGTCTATGCCCATTAGCATAGCGGCTTCTCGATTAAACAACTCTCGCGCTTTCTGAGAGTCTGAACCACTAGCCTGTTCTATCATCAGCTCCTTAAGAACATAGCTCTTACCACCTTGAACTTTTACCAGATAAACAGCACAGAAACCGCCAAATGATAGCTGACGCACAACAGTCAATAAGCCGCTCTTTAATGAAGACCCAGGTCTCAGAGGGGCAAAATTTGTTGACTGAAAACGTCTATTTAGCTCATCCTGCCAAAGAGTTGTATAACTTAGCTCCTCTGCAGAGATAGCTTTTGTTTGCAGGGATCTTTGATACTCATAGAAGTTAGAGTCTTTCTCGGCCCGTCTGGCAAATGAATCAATGCTGAGCAAAAATCACTCCTGATATTCAGGCGAAAGACCAGAAAGAGCAAAACAAACTTTCTCGCCCCCCTGCAATCGTAAGCAAATTTTATCTGCGGCTCTAACAGAACTTGGATCGTCAGTCGAAAGAGAAATGCCGCAGACATCGCGCCAATGAATGAGCTTCAATCGACCTAGACTGAACCAGCCCAAAGCAGGATAACTCAAACCTCCCTCTGAGAGAAAAAGCTTACTTCCTTCCCTTAAACGCTGAACAAAGAGTAGTAAAACAACTATCGTAGGAGGAATCAACAAAAACTGCAACATAACCCAAATCAGAATTCTAGCAATGCGATCAGATTCGTTTGGTAGCCAATGTGCAGCAAAAATCAGACAAAGAGGACAAAACGCAGACACCAGTAGCATCAAAACAAACAAACAAACCCATCGCACCAAAGAAGGCAAAGAGTTTGCCTCCCCCCTTATACGGCACGGTTAGTTCGTATTTAGTCATTGGCTTTATATACCAATCCGACTGACGAAACAAACCCAATTTGCTGCGCTTTGGTCACGCTGAAATCACTTGAAAATCACTTCCAAGTCACTTGGAAAAATATCCCTCTACCAAACCGTTAGGGTACTCAATGGCCCAGTCACTAACAATCTGTGTTGAAACCTGTAACACTTCCCCGCGCCTTAAATCGTTTGTAAAAACTGGGCTGTTCTGCAATTCACCAATAAACTTGTCTTCTTCAAGATCTTTAACCAGCAGCCACATATGCTCTGTTGCTTCAACTTCTTGAAATGGACATTTGAAGAAGATATTGCATTGGGCTAAAGAGCCGTCCAAAATTCTTTGAATTATGCTGGGCAAACTTTATTTTGCCTTGAGTTCCGCACACAAAGAATTAACGCCCTTCTCGACCTCAATAAATACTCCTTGAGAGAAGGCACGCACTATTTCTCCGTACTGATCAAACCATTGAGACCAACTTTCCGAGCCTTCATCCGGCAATAGATTTATAGCAATTGAATAGGGTGTTTCTGATACCACTGAAGCCACCGGCACACACTGATTCTTAGTGCCTGTATTGGCAAAATTGGCCGAGAAAAAAGCATATGAAACTCTATCCGACAAATCTAATGAGAACGGTTCTTCGTTCTTGATCAATGCAATTTCAGCCTTTACTAGCAGTTCTTGTGCAAAAGCTCGCAGCACCTCAGCAGCCCCACGAAGTTGTAACTCCGGAACGCCACTCATCTGAACTTCCGGCAAGCCAAAACGACCGCAGCCATCTGTTAACAAAGTGTAGTCACTCTCTTGCTCTTGCGCTATCACTCGAACAAATGCACTTGTCGACGGCACACAAAAATCATCGCAAGAATTAAGCAGCTGTTCAGAAAAGCGAAAGACCCTGCCAAAATCGACATCATATATGATGCCATCAAATTTGTTGGCAATGAATGAAGCAAAAGACAGAGCGCCCCAGAATCCTTCACAAATCGAGTTGCCGCTATAAGAATCACATTTAACACGAATAACTGTCTTTGCCATTTGCAACGATATCAGCTCAACTTCGCTAACTCGTCCTTTCAATTGGGACACAATACAATCAACTTCGCTCATGCTACAGAGTCGGAAAGATGGTTGCGCGTCATAGATTAGAGTAAGAAAATCTTTCTTAGCAGTTACTCCACTCATCCAGCTAAAGTAATCGCTCAGCGATTCTGGGTGTACAAGACTGAAATGCCAATCTAAAAAATCAACCGGACAAGCTACATAGAAACAACTTTCTGGAGCGGGATTGAACAAGAATTTTGATTTCATCACAACAGACAAGACCTCAAAAGACGCTGGGAACATTAGGGTGATTGCAGATTATGCTGGCAGCACAACTGATAGAGTGGCAAACAAATCAATCCATTTTCATACACTGAAGAGCATCATAGACAGCATCAACAGTCTGGAAGCGCTGACTTCTTTCTCGCTCTAAACACTTAGCGACGAGCGATTCCATTGCTTCGGTAAACCTGAGCTGGCCATCTAAAGAATTTATAGATGGGGCCTTCTGGTTAACACGCTTGAGCAGTGTGTCCATCGCCGTTCGCCCACGAAGAGGGGCAGACCCGACCAGTGCCTCAAACATCATGCAGCCAAGAGAATACACTTCAGAGACACAGTCAGCCTCATCTCCGAGACATTGCTCGGGACTCATATAAAGAGGGCTACCAAAAATCTCTCCAGGCTGGGTAAGTTTTTGAAGCTTCTCTTTGCTCTCATAAGTCAGTTGATCAATGTTATCTGACAAAAGGGATAAATCGGCCAAGGTGCTGCTGCATAATTCGCCAGTTCTGCTGCAAACTCTAGCAATGCCGAAATCAACCAGTTTGACTTTCTCAGTATTGCCTATGCCAACTAGCATGACGTTGCTTGGCTTCATGTCACGATGAACAACCTTGCGCCCGTGAGCGTAACTCAGGCCGAGGCACACTTGTGAAAATACAGAAACGAATCTCTCCTCAGAAATCACCTTATCTATTTCTAGCAAGTCAGCAAGGCTCATTCCTTGAAGAAATTCCATGACAAAATACGGCTCGCGGCTAGGGGTAAAACCGAAGTCAGCTACTCGAACTATATTGTCGTGTCTAAGTTCTAATGATATTCTTGCTTCTCGTTCAAATCGTTTCAAGCTCAGCGGCTCGTCTCTAAGATGGCTATGCATCAACTTAATGGCGCAGAAACGGCCAGTCTTAAAGTCATAAGCCTTAAACACTTTGCCCATGCCACCGCAGCCAACCTCAGCATCCAAGCTATAACGCCCCTGCAGAAGGGAATTTAACCCAACAGAGCCAACAGGCCCATTTGATAAAGACAGAGCTGGCGAGTTGGCAACGGTCTGACCAAAGTTAGCTTCATTAAATTCGTACATTGTCTATGCCTACACCTTTCGTAAATCCAACCGTGAGTCAAGTCGTAAGTCCAACACCGCGAGGTGATACAACAAAACTTACCTACTTATTTGTGACGCTTCCATATCGGGAGATATACTAAGCCAGCGGGTAAATATGGGTCAGCGAGACCAATCAATCGGACCAGTCAATCAGACTAGTCAACGAGCCCAGATTATTTCGCACATACACCAGCCTTGAGATACACAAGCAGTGAAACGAGCAGAGAGCAAAATAATCGACTTACTAGCCGAGTGTGAGCAGGCTCTCTTGAGCTTGGAGAGAGAGATTAAATCAGTTGATGCAAAGGCAAACGAAACAATCGAACAGAATATAACTTACGCAAAACAGTCAGTGACAGCCTGCCTTGAAGAAATGGCTGATAAAAACTTTGACAATGCTCGCGTTTTGGCAAATGTCGCTATGCTGCGAACTCGCTTTGCCAAACGAGCCTTTGAAGCAGAATCTATTGAGCTATTAATTGGTGAAGCTGATTTTCTACCATTGAATCAAAACTGGCTGGAAGAAGCAGAGGGGGCGTTGTACAAGATGGAGCAATCTTTCAATGAAATACAAAATGCTGTAGGAAAGATTGATTCTCCCCCTAGAAAGGAGAACAAAGATAGCTAGAGAAAAAGAAGCATAGAAAGATAGACACCTAGACAATTAGACGCAGCGCAGCCAAAGATTAGTTAAACAATGAACCGCTCTTTTGATAAACAGATTGAAGAACTAAAGTCACGCATAGACGAGGCTCATAGCCGTTTGAGACAAAGTTCAGACTTTGAACTTTCAACTCTAATAGATAACAATTTGCTCGCCGCCTACAAGGCACTTCAAAGTGCATGGCAGAACACTCAAGATAAGCGTCGCAATAATTTCTCTTTTTATTTTAGACTAGCCGAACTAAGACTTGCTCTAGCTATGCGTCATATGGGGCCAAATAGTCAGCCTTCCGATCCGCACATGAAGCAGCAAAAGACCGGAACCATACAAGATCTTATCAATCAGCTCGATACTAGACTCATTGATTTCAAAACTATCGTTGAATGGAAGAATTATAGCCTGCCGCCATCGCTAGAGCGGTGCTACATCGACTGCATAAAGCTAAGAGAAGATGCACTGGCAGAGCTTCTTGCTGGCCGTCAGACAGCAGCAAAAAAGAGTGCCCAAGCCGGACTAATATTGCTCGAATACATCAGCCTGGCTTCAGCTGATGATCGAGCAGGACAGACACTCACTGCCAAAAATTATGCAAAAGTGCAGCTACCAAAAGACGCTGAGCCCATCCGCAGCTCTATCAACAAATTCAGGGCAGTGAGGCGACTGTTAGGTTTGTCTAAATTACTATTCGAGCAGAGAATACCTATGGGGCTATCTAAAGCAGCAGACAATGCAGAAGACGCTTTGGTTGATTCTATCTGGGCGTACGCCAGAGACGACAAGGCTAGTGTCGAAAAAGCACTGCTCGGTAATCACTTTCGCATAGGCTCACTTGAGCACAATCTACTGCAAGCAATTCATAGCCTTGAGAGCGATGAAGCAGACGAGATAGTTTCATTACCGCCGAAAATTATGGGTGAATTCTTGGCGATGAGTAAAGATGGCTTTGAACGCCAAGCCTGCACGTTCTTCAATGCAGTAAAAGAGCAGGCGCGAGATAAGCAAGCACTGCGCGACCTTACTATCTCAATTTGGCAAAACTATAAGGACATGCACGATTACTATCTAACCCTTGAGTCTATGGCAGATAGCGCTGGCCTGATTCAAGTATACGGAGAGATGGGTAAAGCTGACTTGAAAAAGTTACGGTTACTTCTAAGCCAGGCGAAAATCAAATAAAAATGCCTGGAGGCTGGCGGGCTTCTTTAGACTAATGCGACCTTGCAAGAAGGAATTGGCATAGTAGACATAGAAGTGTCACTAATCAATGGGTAACATAAACGTAGCTACAATAATTTCTTACTATGATTGGAGACATCTAGATGCCCGGCAATACAGACGAACCGCATCAGGCAATTGAGAAGTTAGTAGAGAACCTAACATCTATTGAAGACTTAGGCTCTCGCCGAAATAATTATATGTTCTGGATAGCTATTTCAATCTCTTTAATCTCAAATGCAGTACTGTCGGCGATATCACTGAGCAGCGCACCTCTCCTTTTTCACATCACTCTCCTTATAATCAGAATCATCAACCTCACAGCTTTATTTTTCCTTACCTTTCCCTGGTGCAAATTTCTCTATAAAAGAGGCAAAGTCCCGCTCGCAAAAAAAATGGGTTTGAGCCAAGCAAAGCAACTTGTCGCAAACCTTGAGCCGTTACCGATCAGCATCAGTAACATCGCCAAGAAAGAAGAGGTCGGTTGCTACTCCCTCACCTGTAAGGTTACAAATAACAGTGAAGACAAAGAAGTGAACAACTTTGTCGTCATGAAAGCTAGCTCCAATTCAGACTGGCGGAAAATTTTCAATGCAACTCAGGAGCCTCTGAGCAAGCAGTCACAGCACGAACAGCATCAAAGCAAACAAAAGCAGCAAGAAGACAGTCAAATTCAATATCCCTTGGCTGGATACTTATTCTCGACTAGCAACAAGGAACCAGTAGCAATGTCAATTGGAACAGACGTAGCTTGGATTTTGCCATTGGCATTAACTTTGTGCATGTGCCTCAGTCTGTCACCTTGCAATTCCGCAAGAGCAGCAGAAGCAGCCAAGCCACAAGAAGAGACTATAGAAAAGAAACCGGAACCAATTTCGGCAGGTGAAACGCCGCCAACTACTGACACCGCAACATCACTAGAGTCTGCTAAGCAAGCAGTCAAAGACAAAGACTACACCAAAGCCATCGGTATTCTACAGTCGCCGTCTTTAGCGGCCAATGCCGAAGCGCAATACTATCTTGGCCTTCTCACTCTCAACGGCTGGGGAATTACCAAGAATACAAACGAGGCAACCAGCTGGTTGACCAAGTCGGCTGAGCAAAAATTTGCCAAGGCTCAAACAGAACTTGGGATGTTCTATTTATCAGGGAAAGAAGTCATCAGGGATACTCCCAAAGCCATAGTGTTTTTGCAGCAGGCCGCCGAACAAAGTGATACGACAGCACAAGTTAGGCTTGGTCAAATCTATCAGAATGGCGAAGGAGTAGGAAAAGATGCCGACAAAGCCTTCACATGGTATCAAAAAGCCGCAACCACTGACAGTGCCGGAAAACATGCCGTTAGTCTATGCTATCACTTTGGCATTGGTGTAGCTGCAAACAAAAGAGAAGCCTTCAGTTGGTGTAAAAAGGCAGCTGAAGATGGCAACGCTAAAGCTCAATACGACTTAGGCAGATACTATGAATTAGGTAATGGAGTTGAACGGAATGGTAAAGAGGCCCTTAAGTGGTTTCAAAAGTCTGCAGCGCTGAATGACCCAGCAGCGCAAAACAAACTCGGCCACATCTACATGGACGGCGTCTTAGCGCCTAAGGACATCAAACAAGCTACGCTTTGGCTACAGAAGGCTGCCACCGCTGGTAATGCTGAGGCAAAAGAAACTCTGCTCAATCTTAAAACTCCATCACCAACCGTTTGCTACAAGAAATTTATGGCCGCCGTATATTATGGCAAGACCTTAAATGACTTTAGCTCATATCTCACGAGAGCTAGCCAAGCCGCCATAATGAAAATGTCACCGGCTGAAAAACAAGCTATCTTTCTTCACCTCAAAAAACTCTATATTGGCGATCCTAAGATAATTAGCGAAAAGCACTATGGCAATATGGTGCGCCTAGTGGTTGGTTCAGGCACGGCCGCTCTCGATGGTGCTCGAACCACATCTGATGTAACTTCCGAGATAGAACTGCTTTTAGAAGACGGTTACTGGAAGGTAAGTCGCTCAGTGACAACGGGCACTTATTATCAGTGATGAGGGCAAAGACGCCGATATTAGGGTTGAAGGTTGAGGGTTTAGAGTTGAGGGTCTAGGATTTATGATTAGCCAGGGGTAAGCTTAGTCCCTAGATTTAGTGGTTAGACTTCGCCATGGCTTCAACAGTCTCTAGAGCTTTTCGAAATTGTTTGTCAGCAGCGGAGAGCGGCACGTAGAAAGGCTCTTGCTTTACTTCAATATCAGGTAAAATACCGAAGCGATTTTCACTAGCATCACCGGGCCACCGGCCAGAAGGCGTTCTATAGCGTGCCGAGGTAACGTTGAGTTGGGCGCCGTCAACTATTTCAACGACTCGTCCCAAGATTCCCTTACCATATGTTGTTTCACCAACGATCTTAGCTCTGTTGTTATCACTCAGGGCGCCGATGAACAATTCAGCAGCAGAAGCACTTCCTCCATCTGCCAGAACTACAATTGGTTTATTTCCCGCTAGGTTTGGGTTGCGTGGGCTGCTAACAGTCTCTCCACTAGGAGTTATATGTCTAATATCATCCTCTCTCAAATTGACGGTACCAGTAGAAATTCGACTACCGGTTGCGCCAGCGAGCCTCTCATCCTGGTAGTACAAGTTGCCGGTCTGCATAAACAATGACGCGCTCTCTAAAAACTCATTTACAAACCCACCTTGATTACCGCGCAAATCAACAATGAATGCCGAGGCTTTAGGATGGTCCTTCATTGCCTTTTTAATATCCTCATCCACATTTTTATTTAGGAAATCCATGACCCTAAGGTAGAGAACGTCGTCTCCGACTACCCGGCTGACTACCGAGGGATCCTTCAATTCTTCTCGAATTGGAGAGAGATCAATCATTTTTCCAGCACGATCTACCTTGAGTGAAGCCCTCGAATTTTCACTACCGCCCAAAAGTTCGGCAACTTCGTTCTGATTCATTCCGTTGGTAGACTTTCCATCGACAGACGTAATGATATCCCCCGCCTTAAGACCAGCTTTATCAGCCGGACCGCCCGGGAAGACAAGTCCAACTACGGCATTTTCCGAGCTTCTGCCAGATTTAGTAAAATCTTCCGGCGACACTAAATGCAAACCAATGCTTACATAAGAAGAGCCTCCTTCAACATCTTGCTCGAATTCAGCTTTCTCTTCACGAGACAATACACGGGTATAGGGATCACCCATTTTCTCGAGGACCTTATTAGCTGCATCAACTGCTTCATGGTGGGTTTTAAACTGACAATTGTCATTGCCCGTTTTCTCCGGAAAATTAGCGGTCTTAGTTGGGTCAATGAAATTCTCTCTAGTTTTCTTGAGCACATCTTCGTAGAGGGCGTCAGACGCACACGATGCTTGTTCAGCTCCCACTTTCTCTAATGTGCTTCTGTGGCCTTTATCGTCCATTATGTCACTCACCCTACCGCTGAAACAA
The DNA here is from genome assembly GCA_044378815.1 of Obscuribacteraceae bacterium (SeqCode). Taxonomy (GTDB): domain Bacteria; phylum Cyanobacteriota; class Vampirovibrionia; order Obscuribacterales; family Obscuribacteraceae. The sequence goes on from JBIPOV010000013.1 coordinate 53,856, forward strand.
GACTTCTAGAGTGTAGTTTTCCAGTAATTTTGTGACGGTTCTATATCCGCCTAGGGCAAGCGCAAAAGCTAGTCTCTGTAGGCGGTCCACCCCTTCGTCTCTTCCAACAAGCACAAAAACACACAGAAATCTGATGCCACCGTTTATCTACTCAACCAAAGAGAATAAGTATCAGAACGAGTGCCAAACGGCTTTTTGAAAAGACCTTTTATTAGTGGTAGACGCTAACGCATTAGTGGCTTTCTTCACCTCAAAAAACTCTATATTGGCGATCCTAAGATAATTAGCGAAAAGCACTATGGCAATATGGTGCGCCTAGTGGTTGGTTCCGGCACGGCAGCTCTTGATGGTGCTCGAACCACATCTGATGTAACTTCCGAGATAGAACTGCTTTTAGAAGACGGTTACTGGAAGGTAAGTCGCTCAGTGACAACGGGCACTTATTATGAGTGATCGAAACTCGGCTTTAAGGGCTACTTGAGACTCCGAGCTCTTGTTGCAAGATACAAAGTAATTGCAGCCAATAATAGATATAAGCCAGACTGACAAGAGCGCCTCAATTCTCGAACAATTCCTTCGATGAAAGCTAGCAACACAGCTAGCGAGAAACAGAAGGAAGACTGCTAACGCCTCTAATATATGCAAGTTCTTGCAGATATGCATATGCGCAAAAGTGTGAAACAATATATTTCTGGCAGCAATTTCAAATCGCTTGTTTCGTAAACACGCATCGCATGATTACGAGGAGGAAGAATAATGGCGGCAGAAAGGTTAGACGAACCGTCGATAGAAAGATACGCCAACGATCTTGGTCTAAGCATAGTAGAAAATGAATTTCCCAGTCAGCCATTTACAGTCTTTGCCGAAACAGAATCTTTGCAAGCCTCTATCTCTGAAATACAGCGATGGGCAAGAACATTTGTTTGCTCAAGCGGCAAATTGATTCTATTGACTGACATTCAATTAAAAGACAACGAGATCGAGGCGGTAGATTGTCTTGTCTCATTACCAAATTTACCGTCCCGTGCAGAAGTTATCCATGAATGCATAGCCTCAACCAGAGGCGCTGATGTCTTACTAGTTCTAGTTGACTCGACTAAAAGAATCAGCAGGGGACTAAGCGACTATGCAGAATTGAGACGCTCTCTCAAGGGCATCGATCTGCCAGCCGATTATAACGACCACACTTAATTTTTCAGTGTAAGAGCTCACCTATCGAGAAAGGAGAATGGTAATGACCGAAAAACAACAGAGCACAATCACTCCCACCTTAGACAAAGCAGTTCCAATCACAGTGGCACGAGGCGATGGCATCGGCCCTGAAATCATGGATGCCACACTGCGAATCCTAAAGGCTGCTGGTGCAAAGCTCGACATTGAAGAGATTGAGATCGGCGAACAGGTCTATCTAAAAGGAATAAGTTCAGGAATAGCCACTGAGTCTTGGGACTCGCTAAGACGTACAAAAGTCTTTTTGAAAGCACCGATCACGACCCCTCAAGGTGGCGGATTCAAAAGCCTGAACGTCACGACTCGTAAGACTCTAGGTCTTTTTGCTAATGTTAGACCATGCATGTCTTTAGCGCCTTTTGTTGACACCAAACATCCTAAAATGGACGTTGTAATCGTCCGCGAGAACGAAGAAGACCTATATGCTGGTATCGAGCATCGCCAGACTGATGATGTCTATCAGTGCCTCAAGCTTATAACCAGACCAGGCACAGAAAAGATAGTCAAACACGCTTTCGAATACGCTCGATTGAACAACCGTAAAAAAGTAACTTGCTTCACCAAAGACAATATTATGAAGCTTACGGATGGTCTATTTCACCAAGTTTTTGATGAAATAGCTGCTGACTATCCAGACATTGAAAATGAACACTGGATAGTAGACATCGGCGCAGCAAAACTGGCCGATACGCCTGAGAACTTTGATGTAATTGTCATGCCCAATCTCTATGGTGACATCCTTTCAGATGTGGCAGCTCAAATAGCTGGTTCGGTTGGTTTGGCAGGCTCGGCAAACATAGGCGATCATTGTGCAATGTTTGAAGCAATTCATGGCTCAGCTCCGCGCCGAGCTGGTCAAAATCTAGCCAACCCTTCTGGGCTTCTGCTTGGCGCCGTTATGATGCTAGTGCATATCGAACAACCAGAAATCGCAGAAAGAGTGCACAATGCCTGGCTCAAGACAATCGAAGATGGTGTTCACACCTATGACATATTCGCAGAGGGCGTCAGCAAGCAGAAGGTCGGAACAAAGGAATTTGCCGACGCTGTTATTGAGAGACTGGGACAAGTGCCTGCCGTTCTCAAGCCAGCGAAGTATGAAAAGGCTGACAAATCTAAAGTAGAACAAAAAGCAAACTTGAAGAGTTCTACCAAATCTGCAAAAGAGACAATTGGAGTAGATGTCTTCTTGCACTTGAGTGTAAATAACGTCGAAACTCTCGGCGAGAAGCTATCAAAGTTGAGTGCTGAAAACCTCAAATTGAAGATGATTACAAACCGAGGCGTCAAAGTTTGGCCAGAAGGATTTCCGGAAACATTCTGTGTGGACCACTGGAGATGCAGGTATGTCTCACCATCGCTAAAGGCCATCAGCCACGAAGATATAATCGCCCTGCTCAAACGAATTTCAGATGCAGGATTTGATTTCATCAAGACAGAAAACTTGTGTACTTTCGACGGTGAGCGCTCATACTCACTAGGTCAAGGAGAATAGGTCAAGAAACTAAGTTCTAAAAACTAAGTTCTAAAAAACTAAGCTCTAAAAACTAAGTTCTAAATACCAAGAGCAATTAAGCAATGAGGTAGCCATAGAAATCTATGGCTACCTCGTTGCTTAGAAGACAATCTGAAAGATACAGCTATAAGAGCAATTTCACAGCCGGATTTTGAACAGCCGGTTTCTGAACAGCAAAGGAACTACCGACTAGCGAAAGAAACATATGCGGAACAGTCAAAGCGCTGAGCAGGTAAAACATTGCTCGTGTAGCCTGCTCAGGAGCTGCAGAATTTTTTAGCAGCGCTGAATAACCGACCGCAGAGTCAAAGACCGATGGTAGTGAATTAGTGGCAATCAAATAAATTATCACCGCCATCAGCCAACTACCAAAGGTAAAGAACGCTGCCTTCTTAAAGAAGATCGAAAAACCATTGGCAAAACTTACGGAATCAAACTGGGCAATCTGCCTCAGGCACTGACGCACAGAATGCCACCAACAAAAATAAATCGCAAATGAAAGAAGTGGCGGCAAAAGAATGAACGACAAGAGTAATACCAGCGACGAGAAGCAATCGAACAAAGCGGCTTTACTCCTTGCTTCGCAAGCAGAGCAGAAGTCAAAGAGAAGCGAAGAGCAGGCCAAACCGACAATCATGCAACCTAAGATCTTCAGAACCTCCGACAAGCTCGCCGAAAATGAAACTTGCGAGCCAATGAGAAAAGAAAACACTTCACTGACAGCTTCAGAGTGAAGAAAGCAGGGCGCAAGCACTGGCAAAAAGCCCCACAAGCATTTCTTGGCAAAACTTAAGTCTTGCTCTTCATCAAGGGCGAAATGAAGGCATGATACAGAAAGGAAGCTAACCAGCATCGGCCCAGGATCGTGAAACCAGACCCAAAGCAGAAGTAAGGCCAGAAAAATGTAAGCCAACAAGAAAAGTGACAACCTTAAACCGCTCACCCTTCCATCTTTATCTGGCGGACAGCGAAGATAATCAAGAGAGCCATGACACACTCCGAGCAGCAAGACATTGAACAAAAAAATTGAAACTTGCCAATGAAAATTAGCTGCAAACAAAGAGAAGGGTAACAATGCCAACAGAGTCGCTACCGTAGCAACCTTTCGATGCAACCGCAACCACTCTTTGAGATGACTGACCGCACTCATAAAATTACCTCGGCCATTATGGCAGCCACTCCAACTTCTCTCGGTCAATGCATCTAATATTGAAACTCAGCGACAGACAACATCAAAACTCGCCAAGCCCTTCAATGGACGATGCAGCGCACTTTCGTGGCTAGATGAAACTTGCACGCGATGATACTTCAACTTACAAAGCGAGAGCAACGAACTAAAGAGACAAAATGCTTTCTCTCGACCACTAGTGGCAACACGTTCATTGAAAACGCGCTCTGGATTCTTCACTATCAAGTTACCAATCTGTCGGTAAGCCCGACCAGCGCAAAGTATACTCAGTTTGGTCTCTAAAGGCAGAAAGCAAATGCCATTTTCAGCGCTTTGATAATAGCTTTGCGAAACCATAATCACTTGTCGAACCACATCAAATACTTTCGCCTGCGCGGGCAAACTTCCGCTTAGTGCTTCTGCCACAGTAGGCCGATCTACTAAATTTGAGGGAAGATAAATGCGCCCCTGAGCAAAATCTTCTCTAAGATCACGGGCGATATTTGTTAGCTGCATACCTATTCCTAGGTCGATGGCAGCAGCCAAAGCATCGCTACCACTGACCTCCAGCAGATAGCAAATCATAATGCCGACAGTTCCTGCAACCTGATATGAGTAACGCAACAACTCTTCCATCGACTCAGTCTGCTCAAAGCCTATATCAGCTCTAACGCCACGAACAAGATCGAAGGCAAATCCGAGCGGAATATCTCTAGTGCGCACCAACCGCAAAAATGCGGCAACTTCCTCAACTGATGAGCAGTTGACCTCAAGATCACTCTCTACCCGATCAAGAAAACGAGCGGCCAATTCTTTGTCAGAACAATGATCAACGCCATCGTCGACGTAACGACAAAAGCTATAGAGAACGCCAAAGTCTTCTCTCGTTTGCCTCGGCAAAAACTGAGAAGCCCAAGCAAAAGTCTTGGCCCGGTTAGGCATCAATATTGACTCAGCTTCTAGCTGATGCTCTCTCGCTCTGGCTTTCAAGTTGCTGGTCCTCACCGAGGTCTTGCTCTGCGAATCTGTTTAAGTCGGGAATAAGCCGGTCTAAAACTTTCGCAGAAGTTAATACGCCTGGCATACCAGCACCGGGATGGGTGCCAGCGCCAACGAAAAAGAGATTTTCAACATCTTCAGACTTGTTCTGAAATCTAAAATATGCCGACTGCATCAAAGTTGGTTGAACAGAAAAGCCAGTGCCATGATGGGTGAGCAAATTATCGCGAAAATGCTCTGGAGTGACAAAGAAACTATCAACTAGATGTTCTTGCAAACGAGGGAGAATAGTTGATTCTAAAAACTGCAGAACTTTTTTAGCGAATTTATCACCTTCTTCTTGCCAGTTAACTGAACCTTGTAAATTGGGTACTGGAGCTAAAACATAGAAACACTCATGACCAGGGGGAGCCATTGAAGGATCGGTTCTACTCGGTGCATGGAGATAGAGGCTAAAATCATCTGCCAAAATTTTCTTGTGAAAAATATCGTCTAGCAATTCCTTGTATCTCTTGCCCAACAATATGCTGTGATGGTCGACCTGAGGATATTGCTTACTAGTGCCAAAATAAATGACAAATAGACCCATCGAGTACTGCATCTGCTCGACCCGTTTATCAGTCCATTTCTTGCGGTCCTTGGCTGATAGCATATTCTTGTAGACAAAAGGTGGATCGGCGTTAGCAATCACCAAATCGGCTTTATAGATTGCTCCATCAGTTGTCTCAATACCAACGGCTTTGCCGTTTTCAGTAATTATTTTCGCAACGGTGCAGTCTAACTGAACCTTGACACCGGTTTCTTCCATAAGCCGAGCCAATCCATTGATTATCGACCCAGTTCCACCCATGGCATACCAGACGCCGTACTCGCGCTCTAAATAGTGAATCAGCGCATAAATAGAAGTAGTGTTAAAAGGATTGCCGCCAACTAGTAAGGGATGGAAAGTGAATACTTGCCGTAGCTTTTCATTCTTTATGTATCGAGAAACCAGCTGATAGACAGTGAGATAACTCTCCAGTTTTATCATTGCTGGAGCAACTTCAATCATGCTTCTAGCCGAGATAAAGGCATGGTCTCCTAACTCGGTAAAACCTACATCAAAGATCTTCTTGCATTTAGCAAACAGTTTTTTGTAGCCAGCCACGTCTTCTGGCGAAAATTTCTCTATTTCAGATAAAGTCTCTGCAAATGTTCCACCATATCTGAAGCATGTGCCATCATCAAATCGAATGTTATACCAAGGCTCAACCGGGACAAGCTGCATATAATCGACCAGCTTTCGGCCGAACAGCGCAAACAACTCTTCTATGAGAAAGGGGGCAGTGATCACGGTGGGCCCGGCATCATAGGTGAAACCGTTCCTCTCATACACGTAACCTCTGCCCCCAAGACGATCTTGTTTATCAACAACAAGAACCTCGTATCCTTTCTTTCTCATTCTCAAGGCAGCAGCGATTCCGCCGAAACCTGCCCCGATAACTATTACTTTTGGCATCGATGCTGCCTCGTGAACGGCCTTAGAGTAACCTTGGCCGGAAAGAAAGGATACCTGGGGCGAGCCGTAACACTCTTCTAAGCCGCTGCAGCTGCTTTTCCGGCTACATCCGATTCGCCGTTGTACCCATCAGCTTCTGACTTGGCCATGGCAATCATATAGATATAAATACCTAAGCCTACTTTAGCAACTATATCAGCAATCGTGTAACCAACCTGAAGTCCGCACTGACCAGCTCCTCCAGACAAACCGATCATGGTCGACATGTAAGCTATCGGGTAGAAGCTCCAAGTGACAAGCAGCAGGCCACGAGCGGCAGAGACAAGTCCTTTGACCTGTTCTGGCTGGCGGCTGAAGGCCTGACCAAACTCGGTGAACAGAGTGAACATAATGAACAAGAATGGGCACATGGAGAGTCCCCAGAACAACCAACGAGTGCTGGCAACCTGAGAAATCTCGCCGGGGTAACCAAGTGCGATCATCAAGGCTGCTGCGGACGACAGTTTTATGATGAGGCCCTTCGAGATAGCGTGGGGAAGCGCCAGCACTGCTACCAGTTCGATCACTAGCAAAGGCACTGTCAGCAACCAATCGGCGTAGCGATAGGCATCATTGAAGGGCAGACCAGATGCCTGATAAGCACCGTTGACCAGGGTGTATGCATGACTAAAACTCTCGTAAATACGAAAGTAGTGGTAGCAAGCGATTGTCGGAACCAACGCACTAACCAATAATGCTGGACGGTATTTGGGTGCAACTTGACTCCTCGAATAGAAGAAGAAAAGGGCTCCAGCCAACATCGCTGCACAACACAGAGACATGACGTTTGCAATTAAACTATATTCTGTAGCTGTTAAGGTAGGCATAACCTGCTCCTTTAGTAGAGTAACAACCTGCTATGGGGGACTCTACCAAAATAGCTGAGTCCGGTGAACAAGCAGTGAACACAATCTGAGGAATCCGCAAATTTATTCAGCCGAGTGAAGAGAAGCAAGGCGAGCAACTGAGAATCAAATCAGGTATCACGGTCTACCCAGATTCAACCAAAGAGACAGCGGTAGAGGTCCAGGGAAAATTTATCCGGGTTAGATGGCTTTAGCTAAGTAGCTGAATCAGCACCAGAACCATAGACAGCATTCTTCCGGCGCTGGTCAAAACAAACTACCGTTTTGGTACAATGAGCAGCCTACTTAGCATTACGGCGCGCTCCTCACCTCAAAGTACAGATAAACAAGCATGAACAGGCAATATCACAAGTGGCACAGCTCAAATCTCGAAAGAGAAATGGAATTGCTAGTCTTTGGCGATTCGGGCGCCAGAGTTCTTGTCTTTCCCACATCATGCGGTAGATTCTACGACTGGGAAAATCGCGAGATGATTAAGACTCTCGAGCACCGCATTAAGCAAGGCAAACTTCAATTATTTTGCCTCGATAGCGTAGACGAAGAAAGCTGGTGGAACAACCAATTGAACCCCAGCGAGAAAGGGGCTCGCCATCTCGATTATCACCAATATGTGATTGATGAAGTTCTACCGTTCACAAAGAAAATGAACAGCAACGATTTTGTCATAGCTCTGGGCGCAAGCATGGGCGCTTATCACGCCATGAACATGACGTTTCGTTTCCCCCAAAGCTTCAACAGATGCGTGGCCATGAGCGGACCTTACGACTTCGCACAAATGAGTGCACCGTACAACATATTCAACTGGATTCACGAGTGCGATCATGAAAGCGTTCTCGAATGCAATCCGGTGCCACTAATAAAAGCCGCATCGCAAGAGCATCTCGACGAATTGAAAAAGGTCGAATTGATTTTTCCGATCGGGCAGACAGACCCGCTTCATGATAGCAATGTGATGTTATCTAAAGTTCTGGCAGAAAGAGATGTGCCACACTCATTTCATGTTTGGGATGGATTTGCCCATGACTGGCCATTCTGGAAGGACATGGTGTTGAATTATGTTGATGGTGTTAAAGAAGAGAGCTCATAATGCAGCCGAGACTGACAATCAAAAATCTTCCTCAAGTACTAGCCGCAATGCTGCTCACAATACTTTCTGCAAAAACAAGGCTAACTAACTAACTAACTATGAAAAGCCGGTGGAATAGCGAGGACCGCTGACAATAGGCCACACCTCAAGACTATAAAGTGGCAGGATCAATTTCAAATTTTCTGGCACGCAATAGAAAATCAGGCCAATCTGACTCTGCTACCGAAGAAACCAATGCCTGCTTTTCGTCCAACCAGCTAATTCTTTCACCGGCAAGTTCTTGCAAGCAATCAGAATCGACAAATAGGGGTGGAACTCCATCCTCCAGCGAAACAAGAGCAAACACTTGTATCGCCGGAAAAAAATACTGGCACCCTGGTCCCCAAACTACAAACTTCTTTGATGACTTTGGAAATACTCTTATAGAAGGAAAGTAATAAAGCTCTGGATCAATGTACTGAACTGCGCGAAACTTTTCGAAAAATTCATTTCGCATGCTTTCCACAGAACCAAGCTTGCTTAACTCTTGCAACATTCGCGGGCCTACATAGAAGTCTCTGACTGCACCGCTGAGGCTAAGATACTGCCCGTTGGTGAGACCAGCGGCCGAGCTCTCAACTGCAGCAAATGAAAGATTGAGGTCATTATTTATCCACTCAGAATCAAACTTGCTACGCAATTGCTTCACAGTAACTTTGCTGCCACATTCTCCACTAATTTTGCCATTGGTTGATTTGGCAATCGTTTCAACCAGTGTCAGCGACAGCTCGTAGTCTTCTGGCGCTGAACAAGCCAAGACTCTTACGCTGTAGCCATCTTCTTCCACTGCTACTTCAGAGCCCCGGCATGAAACATTTGGAATGAAGAAGTGCCGAACTCCTGTCAAATGCTTTTCTGCAGCAGCTGGCGGCTCGAAGCAGCTCAAATGATCAATTTGCATAAGTTGCTGGTATTTAAGCTTGGATTTGGATTCAATATAGAAAGAAAAACTCACTGACTGATCCTTCGTTGATCTACACCAAGTGATTATACTGCAATAACTAGCTCTCAGATGGAGGGTCGACATCAAGCACAGACCATCCCACCTCTTCATCGCCCCCCTACATCACACCACTAGCAGTACCACCACACAAGCCCTTCAATTCCAACTTTTGGTTCGAGACTCAATTTCACAGCCAGTGTCGAGAACTGCTGCGCGAGACTGACTTCAGACTGTTGGCAAAAAAAGATTTTCGAGGAGGCTCTGCTTCCGCGAGAAAGCTCCAAGTAAATTCGATACTTGCTGTCGCCCGACAAAGAGCGCCTCTTAGCATCCGACTGAATGCATTAATAATGAGATCATCAAGATACCGTATACTTTGAGGCCATTAAGATATGTCGGTTTCCATTAGGCGCGGTCAAACAGCTCAATGCCCTCACGTCCACTACCAAGATACTTCGTCAGTCGTTCAGACTCTGAAAGCTCCGAACAGAGCTTTATCAGCACTTTGGAACCGGTTCACGCCATCGATAGCTTTTTTCTGGGTGGAAGACACCTTGCCGAGCGGGAATGGTTAGTCACGATTGACGCGGGCGGGTTTCTTCGCGCACTTTGCGACGAAGAACTTTCGGAACTTCCGGAAGTCGTACAACAAGACTTGGCATTCAACGAAGTTATTGGCTCAGCCGCCAGCCGCTCGATGGACGGCATCGAATTTTACGCCTTTCATCTTGAAGCACTGGAGCAGCCGCCAGAAACACCCGGTTTAAACGACCCTGTTTATCTTTACGGCACCCTCTACGGACCATTTCCTTCCGCCTCAGGTGAAAATCAGAGAGGTATTCAAGGCCAGTTAACCGTTAACCGGCTCGACTTACTTGCAGGTCTCGTCAACTCCGCTCCTTATTCATTTCACTATCAAACTGGAGCGACTGGTTCGACTTCGCGTTGCTTCAACATTCTCTTGCCAGGCGACAGAGAAGAAGAAATCGCACGCGGCAAAGGACTAATCATGGCCTATCCGCTTATGCCTGGGGAGATTGGACTGGGCGAACCTTGGAATGAATTTCTCGTATCCAATTTGATTTTTGATATGCTCGCAGCGCTCAAAGAAGATCTTGAGCAGGAGAAGGTCAATCATCCGCTGCGAAATATGACACTACCAGTAGTGAGTCGCTTTTCCCTTGAGAAAGAGCTCGAGTCAAACGGCTACACAATTAAAGGTGAGATGGCTATGCGGCAGCCAAATGTTGGCGGTCTTTTGCCTGACATTTTAAATAATCCACTTCCTCGCATCTTGACCAATGCCATCGGAAAAGTCATAAAAGACAAATTCACCTTGCCGCCAGAAGGTAACATTGATGACTTCATCGCTCTGGCCCGCGAAACCCTGAAGAACTTGCCGGGTTATCCGACATCTCGCTCAAAAACATTACAAAATCGAGTACTCATGGCCTCAGTGGAAGCACGAGGTGGTGCGAACCGAAAACACGCGGCGCCGCCAAAACCAATTAAAACACCTAAAGGCGATCTAACGTCACCCCAACCTGTTAAACAGTCTAAAAAATCCGAATGGATGCAAGACTTCATCGTCACTCATAGACAGCCGGAACAGAAAGCACAGACGCGATTGACCAACCTGAAAAGCGTCGCAGAAAAAGGACAGAGTGCAAAACAGCCCGAGAGCAAACCGGACTGGATGAAAGATTTCGAGTGACACATTTTGATTCTGGTGCTTAGCACCACATTAGGTAACCCGTTTAAGTTCAGTTCATTCACACCAAGGTGGTAAAACCATGAGCAAAGTTCACGAAAGACCAGTAGAGCCATTCTCTGATGTTCACTGCGAACACGGCGAAGTGCGGGCGACACTTCTGCATGATCCGACAGTCGAAGGTCTCGATATGGCTATCTATTTAGATGGCTCTGGGAGCATGTCAGACGAATACGAATACAAAGAACCATGGTCTGGAATTGTAAACTGGCTTCTCGGGAAGAAGGCCGATAATGTTTCGAATATCGTAGAACCACAAGTACGATGGATTCTCGAATACCTTGCCACTAAAGATAGAAATGGTTTGCTGCGCGTTGCGTACTGGGCGACCGGCAATCATTCATCAATTGAACTTATTGGCGAACTAAAAGGCATAGACGTTCAGACATATAAATTCCCCGGTCCAAGCAGCTTCGGAAACCAAACTGTTCTAGAACCGGCGCTCCGAGATTTCGTCAACTACATGCGTGACCAGGCAGCGAAAGGCGCCAGGCGCGGATGCGGCGTATTCTTGACTGATGGCGTTATCCATGATGCTGACAAAGTAAAAAAATACTGCGCTGAAGTCGTCAGTCAAATGAAATCCGGCAAGCTACCCAAGCTCAACTTCATTCTAGTGGGTGTGGGCAATGGAGTCGACGAAGAGCAGATGGAAGAACTTTGCCACGTCGAGTATCCAGGCTTTGGTCACCTATGGTGCCACCGGGTTGCTGAAGAAATCACACAGGTCGCCGAGCTAGTTGCCGTTCTTGTTGATGAATCTATGACAGTAGCTTCTGGTGGTATCGTCTATGATGACCGAGGCAACATTATCGCTCGCTACGAAGCCCGCCTCCCTGCCATTCTTGAATTCAATGTTGCCGAAGGATGCAAGAGCTTCACGCTGGAAATCAACGGAAAGAAATACACACAGCCACTACCTGAAGATGATGACGACGACGATCACCACTAACCCTTAAACTGAGAAAAGAGGATTTTTGATCATGGGTCACAAGCACGAAACAATAGTCAAACCATTTTCGGATGTTCATAACAAAAACGGCACCATCCTCGCCACGTTGCTACACGACCCGACCGTAGAAGGTCTTGATGTAGCACTCTATATGGATGGCTCGGCCAGTATGGAAGGTGAATATGGGCCACGCGGAATTCTGGCAAAGCTTGGCGGCGTAAGAAACAACGTCGAGCCGCAGATGCAATGGATGCTAGAGTATCTCGCCAACAAGGACAAAGACGGAGTTCTACGGGTTGCTTACTGGGCAACTGGTGACGGTTCTCAACTGGAAATCGTAGGAGACCTGACTGGTCCTGACGCAAAAAATTACAAGTTTCCTGGACCTCAATTTTATGGAAAAGGAACGGTAATGCTTCCGGTGCTGCGCGATTATGTTGCATATATAAAGAATCAAGCAGAGAAAGGGGCGAAGCGCGGTTTGGCAGTAATAATTACTGACAGCCAGGTTTACGATGCAAGTGACATCAAAGCCTACTCCTCGCAGGTCGCTAAAGAAATCGAAGCTGGTCGTCTGCCAAAACTAAACTTTGTGTTGGTCGGAGTCGGCTCATCGATTGACGAAGAGCAGATGGAAGAAATTTGCCACGAAGAGTACCCTGGTGTAGGCCACTTGTGGTGTCACCGTGTCGCTGAGCGAATGGAAGAAATGGCAGAACTGGTAGCAGTGCTCGTAGACGAAACCATGACTGTGGCAAGTGGTGGAACGATTTACGATGACAAAGGAACTGTGCTCAAACGCTACGAATCGCGCTTACCCGCTGTTCTTGAGTTTAATGTGCCACCAGGGTGCACAGCTTTCACGCTGGAAATCGCAGGGCAAAAATTCACACAACCAATACCTGAAGAACATGACGACGACGATGATCACGATGATGATGATGATGATCACGTCCAACCTGCAAGCAAAAGCAACACCGGACATGGTCATGGACACTAGAGCGTAAGCAGTCAAGTTTGCCGAATCTTCGAGGACACAGGATGTCGAAACACGAGCACGGACCGAATTGCAAACATGACCATCACAAAGATGAGCATGTTCATCACGAAGATGAGCATGACCATCACAAAGATGAGCATGTTCATGGTCCCAACTGCAATCACAGTGTAGGAGTGAGCATACAGGTCCGTGCCGTCGACAGCGACCACAAACACAGCGAGACCTGTGATCATGACCATGAACATGATCACGACCATGACCACAAACACAGCGAGACCTGTGAACATGATCATGACCACGATCACGACCATGACCACAAACACAACGAGACCTGTCAACATGATCATGACCACGATCACAAACATAGCGCGAGCTGTGAACATGATCATGACCACGATCACAAACACAGCGAGAGCTGCAAACATGATCATGACCACGATCACGACCACAAGCACGGCTGCAGCGGGCATCACCACCATGAGAAGATAGACACAGAGAAACGTCGCAAACAAGCGGTCCTTCAAACTCGAGCTTCCGAGCAGGGCGGCACGGCGTGTCAAGTTGAATTGGAAGTAGTAATTCCCGGCGAAACAGACGAGTTCGGAAGATTCGAACAGCTCGAGCGCATTTTGGAGTCTGTTGTCGGCGTTGGCGATGTGCACCTGCGGCATGACAACCAAAAACCAGAGATCTGTATTCACTATGATGAATCAAAGATCTCACTGGAATTATTACGCGCAGCAATCGATTCGCACGGTAGTGCAGTCAGCAAGCGTTATCTCCAGACTACCTGGTTTGTAAGGGGCATGGACTCGGCACAATGCGGCTACTTGATTGAGCACTCGCTGTCACGAATGAGCGGCATACTTACTGCCAACGTTGCCTACGCAGCAGAAAGACTAATCGTAGAGTATGATCGCGAACTGACAAACCCGAAAGAAATCGACAAACGTGTTCAGGCCCTCGGCTACGAGCTAGAAGAACCTGAAAAAGGTCATGCATGCTCTTTCCACGCCCACGGCGGAGGACTCGCCCCTCAATTACAGATGACTCTCTCGATTGTTGGCGGAGTACTTCTGGCAGTTGGATTTATCTATCAGCAGTTCATTAGCCCAGGCGACCAGACTGTCTCTCGAGCAATCTATCTCATCGCCATGATTTGTGCTGGATTGTTTCCAGCTAAAGCTGCTCTCAACTCGGTAAAGTCAGGCATCGCCGACATTGAAACTCTCATGGTACTAGCAGCAGTTGGAGCTGGTTTCCTTGGTGCATTTTTTGAAGGTGCCTTTCTACTCTTTCTATTCAGTCTCGGGCACGCGCTGGAACACCGAGCGATGGATCAAGCTCGCCATGCGGTAGAGGCTCTAGGCAAACTTCGTCCCAACAAAGCTTTCATTAAACACGGACAGGACATCGTCGAGCAAGACGTACAGACTGTCCAACGCGGCGACATTATGTTAGTTCGAGCTGGAGACCGAGTGCCACTAGACGGGACGATTCTCGTTGGCAATTCGATGCTAGACCAAGCCACCATAACTGGTGAATCGGTTCCTGTTGCGCGCGGCCCCGGCGATGAAGTATTTGCCGGCACCATAAACACAGACGGCACACTAGAAGTCGAAGTTAAGAAGCTTTCGTCTGAATCGATGCTTGCCAGAATTGTCGATATGGTTTCTGAAGCTGAAGCGCAGAAAGGCGCCTCACAGAAGCTCGCTCAACGACTAGAAAAGACTTTTGTCCCCATCATTCTAGTTGCTGCCCCTGCTTTATCCTTGGTACTTTTATTCATCGCACATGAGACCCTTACTAATTCTGTCCTGCGAGGAATCTCATTACTCGTGGCCGCTTCACCCTGCGCTCTGGCTATCGCCACCCCCGCAGCGGTACTGTCGGCAGTGGCGCGAGCAGCTAAAGGAGGCGTTCTCATCAAGGGAGGCGTTCACCTTGAAACTCTAGGAAAAGTAGATTCTATCGCCTTTGACAAAACCGGCACTTTAACGGTCGGAAAGCCGAGCATCGTCGCAGTCAATCGGCAAGAAGGTATCACCGAAGAAGAGATAATTGCTGCCGCCGCATGCGCCGAATCACATTCGTCTCATCCTCTCGCTACGGCCATTCTGGACAGTGCCAAAAGTCGCGGTATCAAATATGTCTCACCAGAAAGAAGCGAAGCTGTACATGGTCAAGGTATCAAGGCCACAGTAAACGGAAAATCAATTTGGGCTGGCAACTCATCCATGTTCTCATCCCTCCCCGAATCAATTGCCGCAAGCGTCTATGCCCTCGAGGCCGACGGAAAGACTGTAGTTATAGTACGCCAAGATGAACAATTCTTGGGTGTGCTCGGCATCGCGGATACCATCAGACCTGAAACCATTCACGTATTGAAGGCCCTAAAATTGCTTGGCATAGGTCGGAGCGTTATGCTCTCCGGCGATAATCAAACTGTCGCTCGAGCGATAGCGACACAAATCGGAATAGACGAAGCACGCGCGCCACTAATGCCTGACGAAAAAGCCAAAATTCTACGCGGTCTCTCTAATGCAGGCGGCGTTGCGATGGTAGGCGATGGAGTCAACGACGCCCCAGCTCTAGCTGCAGCGTCAGTTGGTATCGCCATAGGTGGCAGCGGTTCAGACGCCGCACTAGAAACAGCAGACCTCGTTCTAATGAGTAAAGGCTTAGAGCAACTTCCCTTTGCAGTTGAACTGGCGCGAGAAGCCACCAAAAAGATTCGACAGAATCTGACCATCGCACTAGGTGTAAGCAGCTTGCTGATAATCGCAACCGTCTGCGGCTGGGTGCAGATAACTCAGGCAGTGATTCTACACGAAGGCAGCACCTTGATTGTTCTGTTCAACGGCTTAAGCTTGATAAGATTCAAGGCAAAATCGTTCTAGCTGGTATAACCACCGCTGGACTTATAACTCAAAAAAGGCCACATTTTGAGTTATAAGTCCAGCGTTTATAACTCATGACACTTCGTTAGTCCATGCTAGTGACTTCTGCGCGAACAACGCGGCCACTCTTGAAACTAATATGCAGAATTCCAAATCTCAATCTTCCAGGGGCCACATACGTAAGAGTTACGTCGCCTGGAGGCTCTGACTTCTCATCTACTTCTCTAGCGTCTTCCTGGCCTAGCATTTGCAAGACCTCAGGCTCTGTCTTTCCTCGCAAACAGCCAGTTTCAATTAAGCTTTGCGCTATGGGCCAACGGTCTCCCAGGTCGGCCTTTGACTCCCAGCCCGCCTTCGAAAACGGCACTTTCTCTGTCCCCCAATGATGAACTGCAGCAAACAGACAACCGTAGATAACAAAAACACCTACCGGCACTGCGTATTTTCTAAGCTGGGAGCGTTTGATCATCATGGACTAAACTACCCCGCCAATAGTGCTGCGAGAATCAGATCTCGAATTGACGATACCAAATATGGTATCAAGTGAAATCTTCTGCGGCAAAGCCGACCTGGGCGAAAATTGTTCCCTATCTTTGGCAGAGCCTCCGCCCGGATATGCCATGCCTATCGCCAGGATACACCTTCCCCGGTCAACGTGATATAGTTTTGAATTCGAATTCATGCAGGGAGAAAGTGACTATGCCGCACCATACCATTTCTGAAGTCGATACCAACCAAGGCAAGCACTTCGACCCCAAAGGCAAGCTGCCGTCTAAGTTTACGATGGAACTGCAGAATGGTTTGCGCAAGGATTTGCCATTTGATGACAAGAGAGACTTCGAAGAAGCAAAGAAAGGCTTTATTGCCGCCCCAGCTTACAAACAAATCATGGCCGATGCTGGCAACGTCGCTTGGGACATAGGCAGCTACGAGTTTCTCTTAGATGATAAAGACTTCGATAGCATTCATCCCTCATTGCAGCGTCAAGCCATTTTGAATATGGCCTACGGACTCTACGAAGTCGTGCCGGGCAAGATTTATCAAGTGCGCGGTTTTGACCTTGCCAATATCAGCTTCGTCAAAGGTGATACCGGCTGGATTATTTTTGACCCGCTAACATGCAAAGAAACCGCTCGGGCGGCCCTAGAATTAATCAACGAAAAACTCGGCAAGCGCCCTGTCGTTGCGGTCGTGTACTCGCACTCCCACGGCGATCATTTTGGTGGAGCGCGCGGCGTGGTAGAAGAAGCCGATGTAAAAAGCGGCAAAGTGCCGGTGATCGCACCGATAGGTTTCATGGAGCATGCCATAGCTGAGAATGTTTGCGCCGGCAACGCCATGAACCGCCGCATGTTCTTCCAATATGGCGTGTTACTGCCGCGCAGCCCCTTTGGCCACGTGGATCAGTCTATTGGCAAGAACGTTGCAATCGGCAACACCGGCTTGATTGAGCCGAGCCTTTATATCGAAAAAGATTTTGAGACATTGACTATAGACGGCGTGATAATGGAATTTCAAAACACTCCAGGCACCGAGGCGCCAGCGGAGATGAACACTTACTTCCCGCAGTTTAAAGCTTTCTGGGCGGCCGAAAATATAACAGGCACCATCCACAACATTTACACTTTGCGTGGCGCTCTGGTGCGTGATGCACTGGCCTGGTCTAAACATATCAATGCAGCGCTGTATCGTTATGGTCATGAGGCCGACGCTATGTTTTCTGCGCACAGCTGGCCGCGCTTTGGTAATGATCGCATTCAGGAAGTTATGCGCACACAGCGTGACGTTTACGCAAATCTCAACAACGAAGTGCTGCACCTGGCCAACCAGGGCGTGACGATCAACGAGATTCATAACGTCTACAATCTGCCCAAGAGCCTCAAAGCTCAATGGGCCGCACACAGCTACCACGGCTCCGAAGAACACAATAGCCGTGCGGTGATCAATCGCTTCCTTGGATATTGGGACTGTAATCCAGCCACGCTCATTCCACTTTCGCCTAAAGATTCTGCTCCGCTCTATGTTGAGATGATGGGTGGAGCTGAAAAGATTTTGGCAAAAAGTAAGCAACTCCATGACGAAGGCAAATATCGCGAAGCGATTGAAATTCTCAATAAGCTTGTTTACGCCGAGCCTAACAACCAGACAGCCAAAGATTTGCTGGCAGATGTCTTCGAACAAATCGGCTACCAGAAAGAAAGTCCAAGTTTGCGCAATAGTTTTCTTGCAGCTGCTTATGAGCTTCGCCACGGCATACCTGGTGGCATGCCACCGAAGTCCATTGGACCTGACATGATCCGAGGCATGTCGACAGAGCTGTATCTAGATTTCCTGGCAATCAGCATGAATAGCAAGAAAGCAGAGGGTATGAAGTTCGTCATCAATCTGGTTACACCAGATAACGGTGAAAAATTTGTCCTAGAAATGAGTAACTCAACGCTCACCAATATTATGGGTCAACAGGCGAAGCACGCAGATCTGACGATCACGATTAATCGCAGCGATCTCGAAACCATTATGGGCGGTCAGGCTACATTTGATAGCCTTCTCAGCGCGGGCAAAGCAAAAATGGATGGCGACCGAAAACCATTTGATCAGCTTCGTAGCATCATCGAGCGCTTCTCACCTGATTTTGAAATTATGCCAGGCACCAAGCCCGCCAAAGCAATAACGCACCAGGCAAAGGACCCATTCGAGGCACATTCGTTTGCTGACAGCACTGGTGGGTGATAAACATAGCCGCAGAAATGAACAACAAGCCAAGTCGACTTTCCAAAGAACAGGTCATCTGGTTAAACTGCCTAATCTTGGCGCTGCTTGTTGGTCGTCTTGGTCTGGGCGGCTATATCTTTGCGAACGAACAACTAGAGAATTTTGCTATGGCTTTTTCGGCACTGCTGATTGCTGTTGTCGCAGTTGTTGTATTTATGGGCCCCAAAAGCATTGTGCGAACTATTAGCTTAGTAGTGACAACACCGGTTGCAATGCTTGCTCTTCTCGGCAGTTGTGCGATTGCAACAAACTTCGACGAGTATCCGGCCCGCGTCGAGTTAGTAGGTCAAGTTGGCGATGTAACCTTTGAGCTAGTCTCTAGGTATGACGTTACCTACTACGAGATTTGCAAACAGTGGCTTGAATTAAACATGAGGCGGCCCGTGCTAAACGGCATTTTAGAGCAACGAGAAACACTGATTAGTTTTCAACCAGCCTTTTCAGCCTCAGCGGAATTGACAGACGGTGGCAAGAATATTCGGTTAAGTTCTCCGGCTTTACTGGGCCGAAAAGCCATTCTCCGCACGTACAGCACAGACTGGGTAGAAGCTAAGAAACACGGCCATGAGCATATTGGCCTGACACCAGCAGAACAAAAAGGTAGTCGTTAGCCCTGTTGCGTATGCATGTATATCAGCAAATACCTCATCACGGACCAGCTCCGAAGTCACTCCATCATGGCTTCAGAAGATACGGATACTGAATCTACCTTCCAAACCTTGCGAGCTGCGGGAGTTCGCCGTAAAATTCCACAAGAGGGTTTGATCATGGCAGCAAGAGACAAAAGAAAAGAACACATCTATGCCAGGCTAACGGCAGAGACAAAGCAGCAAATTGACCAGGCTGCCGCTTTGCAAGGACGCTCGACTTCCGATTTCATGGTTCAGGCGGCCCTCAAAGAAGCTTCCCAGGTAATTGACCAACAAAGAATCATTCGTTTGACAGTAGAGGAAAGCGTGGCTTTGGCTAAGCTGATGACTAGCGAGCCCAAGGTGAACGAAGCTTCCGTTGCCGCAATGCGCCGCCAACAAAAGATCATAGGCAGCTAGGGTAAATACGACTTTACTCCACTGTCAAACAACCCTTGGCGGTTAGTAAAAACCATGCGCGCGATCTCCAAAGAATTTGAACTTTGCTAGAATTAGCCGGAGAAATTGGAGAAACCATACATGCTGCGAACTTTGTTTTTAATTGTCGCTTTAGTTTGTTCATTGTCCGCCGCTTCAGCTAAAGATGCTGCATTTGATAGTTTTTGGAGTGATTTCAAATCGGCCCTTGCCAAAAACGATAAAGAAGCAATCTCCAGTTTAACTAGTTTGCCTTTTGAGTCTTATGACGGCAAACTGAACAAAGCGCAATTCATCAAATACTGCGACAAACTTTTCCCGAAGAAAACCAGAGATTGCTTAGTCAAGCAAAAGCCTCTAGCCGACAAAAACAACTACTGTGCTTTCTGCGGCGAAGAAATATTCATCTTTGAAAAAGTCAAAGGTAAATATGTGTTCACCAATATTTCTCCCAATGACTAATAGACTTAAGATTCATTAGCCCATTTCGCGGCGTACGAGAAATTCTGACTACTAGAATTCTGCCCCTTAGAAGTCTGCCATATAGTCAGGGCCCCAGCCGAACTTTCTTAAAATTTGGCGTTCATTTTGTTGCACTACTGATTGTGCTCCGATACCGCTGGCACCGACACCGATGCTGACTTCACCACTGTTATAGTCATTGTAACGATCTATGGCACTATAGCCGGTGCCTGCTCTTACATCCAGCTTCGGTCCGACTTGCGCACCTACATTGAAACGAGCTTTCTCTTCTCCCGAGTCGACGCTGATATGTACGTCAGGGTTGATCACAGAATTATTTTTGGTGTTGATGTCGGCGCCTGCTCCGAGTGAAGCCTCACCTAGATTTGTTCGGGCACGGCCGCCGAAGGATGAATCGTCATTGAGATTGGCGTGACCGCCTGCTTGCACACCAACTACCTTAGCCAGGCCTACGTCGCCTTTATAGCCGTTGTTGAAGCCGTCATCGCCTACGCTAGATTCAAATGTATGACGAGTATGGGCAAACAATACTTTGGCGCCGGTGTCAGCGTGAACACTGCTTTTCGGACCGAGATTGGCTTTCACTGCAGCACCTGTGTCTACCAACTTTGCGGCATGAACGCGGCCACCGACATCGCTGTGCAGGCCATGACGATCAACGCCTACACCGACGCCGCCTCGTGCGCCGACGGGACCGAGATTGACGCCAGCATCTACTCTGGTTTCTTGACCGATTTGTGCGCCTACTTTAGCAATACCGATGTTGACACCTAATGACAGAGAATGGTTTTGGAAGCCAATCTTGAAGAGCCCGAGGTTGAGACCATGAAATTTGTGCTCTGGCTCGTTTGATTTCTGCTCTGGTTTAGGTGGGTAGGCTTCTGGTGCTGGCGCCTGCTCGTAAGCTTCTTGGCTCATTCTTGCACATGCGGAAGTCTGTTCGTTGGTGGCAAAATTTTGAGTGTTGTCCATTTGATTTGCATCACACTTATCTGAATGATTGGCCATGATTTAGAACACCGTTGCGAGGGGGGGATGCATTCAGAATAGCCACTGGACAGTGCGATGTACATGGTCGGAATACGACATATTCGTAGCGTTTTTCGTCGTCTATTTCACACTCGTGTCACAATTGCGTGGAACAAGCAAACGATGATTTCAGCAGCACCACTGGTGGTTTTGGCCAGGCGTAGGAATCTCAGACACTCAAGCGGGCTTCCATCTGCTCACAGTTCACGTGAATAATTTCTATCGCACGCTCAGCAGCTGGGTGAGACCAACCATCAGCTTTCATGCTGTCGTACTCTTCTCGCATTTCTCGCGGCAAATTCGTATATAGCCCCTTCGCAAGCTTCTTGAATGACGGGTATGAGTAATTGATGTCCTCGCATAACGTTCTCCATTGATGTGCGAAGATTTCGTTAGGCTCGTCGAAATCGCCGATTTCCATAGCTAACTTTTTGGAATAGTCGGGAAACGCTGTAGTACAAAGAACATCATATAATGGTGCAAGTCTAATTCCCTTTGGGCTATGCAGCAGAGAAAAGTTTTTTCCGTGTGCATCCATGTTACCGACAAGAAAATTGAAGATCACTGCAGTTAGTAATTTCATCCGCTCTCTCGCAGGAACAGCAGTTTTGTCCAGAAGGGCGAAACAATCCGGTAGCGTCGGACCACCGTCTTCCTGATACTTCTTCTTTGATGGAATTGCCAATGCTTGGCAGAAGTCCTCCTGATGAACTCGTTCTACTAATTTCGTTTCTTTCACTCGTTGACGGTCGTATCTCTCCACGAGCAAGTAGACTTGATCTTCCGCTTTAGATAGCTTCACTGAGGCGGCATCAATTCCAAGGCGAGATGCGGTTTTCAGACAAAGGTGTTCACAGAAAATCGCTCCAGGTGCCTGACTCAGATCTGGCTTGAGTATGTGAGAAGTGGGACCACTGCTTGGAACACCGAGACCATCAGGTACTACCGTTATAGCCGCCTTATCTTGCACACCAGATAGCGAGAGCCTTATGCCGTTGATCCCAGCAAACAATGGGCGTATAGGAAGCTCACGTATATGCTGAGCTAGCTCCGCTTGCGAGAATACTCGCACGACCTCTTGTCCTTCCGCTGGCGGAATTAAACCAGACTCGACAATCGAAAGTGCACCGGCACACTCAGCTCCAATTGCACGCAGCAGACTGTAGCTATTGCTCGCGCTGATCCCGTAGCGCCTACCAAGAGCCTTCCTCGCGGAATCGCCTTCTGGCAGCAGGCCTCCAAAGAATGCCTCACAGTGCAAGTTACCAAAACTCTTATGTTCAAGTGGCATTCCAACAGATATTGGCCGCCTTGCCTCCTGATTGTAGCTAAACGTCATCTCGTCAGCGGAATCCAGTCCGAGAGTTCCAACTAATTCCGCATTGAGAAAGACATCTAAAGTGTTAGTCATCGCTGTCGGCTCTCGTAATTGCCGTCAGTTCGATACCAAGCATGGTTAAAAGTTGTAGTGTCTTACCAATCTCACACGTTGGTTTGCCTCTTTCCAAATCTCCAATGAAACGTGGACCCAGCCCTGATGCACCAGCGAGGTCTACCTGAGTCATTCCTAGAGATTTTCGATGTTTTCTGACGAACTGCGCCAGGTCATCTGCTGAACAAATTGCCTTTTTCATAGCCTTACCATTCCGCCTTCCCGTACGGTAACAATAACATGACATGGGCGAAATTTGTTTTGTAAATCTTCCCTATCGGGAAGATTTACAAAACAAATACTTCCCGTTAAGGAAGATTTGCAGTCACTAAACCAGGGGAAGCAGAAAATATTCCCGTGCGGGAATATGGTTCAGCCCAAAATCCCGCCATACTGGCTCCAGAAGCTACCCTTCAGACTATGGGCTTTACGCAGCTGGCTGACATAATCGGCGTGAGGCACAAGGTCTTTCCAATCTGCGACTTTCTCAGACATGGCATCGAGCTTTCGCAAATATCCAACACCGTGATGATAAGACTTCGAATAACCTTGTTGCAGTAGTTCATCAAGCACCACTCGATATAAGAAACTGGCCATGAGGTGGCGCTCGTTTAGTTCCATCGCTTGAGCAAGAGGCAAAATGTTGGCGTACAGACCGCGTTTGAGAGGCACCACATGTTGCCAGAGATATTTCTCGGCATCATCGATGCGTTTACCATTTAAGAGAAAATGGGCATCGGAGTAAGTCACGCCATGGGTGGCAAAGATTTCGGACATCTCTCCGTCGATGACCTTTTCACGCTCACTTTCACCGATGGCCTGCAAAAGCGCTTCGAAATTGTCTTCGCTACGCACAGACTTGAACAACTTCCAGGCCTGCGCGGCCTCTTCATCTTTCATGTCTAGCGCTTTGTAGACAGCGAGTAGCAATGTGTTGAATTCGGTCTGACGATTGCGGGTGGCGTCGACTTTCTTAAGTAAGGCAAGCGCACCAGAAGCGTCGCCGGCGTCTAAACGCAAACGCGCAATTTCACAAATGTCTGCGGTAGACAATGTGCTGCTACCGGCAAGACGAGTTTGCTCGAGCAGATCGAAATCTTTGATTTGTATTGCCAGCGATTCTAAAGCATACGACCACTTCGCTTCATCACTAGGATTACTCTTAACAGCACTCTGCATGCGCTCAATCAGCATGCGCAGTTTTTCTTCAGGAATATATTCAGCAGCTCCATCAAAAACATTCCAGCGAGAGCCGATCGCGTCTTCATCATAAAGGCGGAACAGCTGATGACAGAGCCACTCTTTGTCGGTGCATCCGCTGCCGTAATGAACGAGCAAGTCGACGGCGTCATTTTGAAAAATGCGCGAAAAAGTGCCGTCATCGTTCACGTTATTGAAGACATAGTGATCGTTTTCAATAAAAAGAGTGGTCAATCTGAACCCATCAAAGCTGTCGTGCACACTAAGGCTGAGATCGTGCAACAAAAATTCGAGTCGCTGAATAAAGACAATTGGCCCGGTAATGTCGGCATCTTCGTCGTAAACGCAATTGGCAATGCGCTCTTCTATGCGAGCAATATTGGCGGAATCATCAGAGACTATTCGCTCAACTGTTTGGTCCGCTTCGTCTGTGAGTGATGCCAGTTCGAGGATGACATCAGCGAGGGCCTCGGCGCCAAGTTCGATCAGTGCCGTGCGGCGATCGTCATCATTTGTTGTCATTGGTTTCCTTTTCTGGCGCTAAATTCACATTGCTGGCGCTCTGATTATACAGTGCCGGTCTTGCTGAGCGAATCGAAATTGGATTCACTCCAGAGTATAATCAACTATCGCCTTGGAGCAAGTATGTCAGACCTGGAGCCAAAACGAAAGCTAGAGCATAACGAGAAGGCCCTGGACAGCTCCACAGGCCAAGCATTTGACGCGGGCACTCATAGTGTTGAGCCAGCGCAAGTAAAGGCAGCGGAAAACGCAAATCCACATCGACATAGCGGAAGTGCTGGGGGACCAGTTTGTTGAGGAAAACAGAAATGAGAACAATAACCCCCATATCAATAACAGCTGAAGGTGAATACGCACCAAATTTGATCGCTACCGCGTTCGCTTTCAACGCGATACAGGAGAACAAGAATTTGCCTTTACAGTCGAAGATAACGGAATAACAGGAGTTAGATGGGATGATGAAGAATTTTGGAAAATCATGTGCGAGAGCCCACTCGTAACACCACTTATGCAAACACTGATTTATTTCCATGAGTCTCGGCAACAGCTAAAAAGTATAGAAGCAACCACTATCAATGAATGAGTTGATAATGTGAGGTTTGGAGTCCGACGGCAATATCACGAATTCGTGTTTCATAGTGATCTAGGACCGTGCGCTCGGAGATAGAAGAAAGACCTCATGCTTGCCGGTAAGCTCATACCGAGATAAGCAGCGCAGGAGAATTGGCTAAGCTTCTTTGCATCGCCGCTGCTGACAAAGCAGTGAGACCGTGTCGGCTCAATCAGGGATCAATGGAATAATCTTTTCAGAAATGAGTTCAAATGCCATTGCCGGATCATACGCGAGTCCAGTTCTGAGCAGGGAGGCAATGTCCGTCGTAAATCGCCGATCCAAGAGCTTCTCCTCCAAGTTTGCTAGCAAGTCTCGCCGCCGAATTCTGCCCTTGCCATGCTCCATATATTTGCCGAAGCACATCACTATTCGCCCTGGGTCGCAATCACAATTGACCAGCGCATACCAAAGGTCAAACAGGTCTCGCCCTTTCCGACGCTGATAGAGAGCCCGGATCTTCGTCCCTAGCAGTTCGTCTAGTGCATATGTCCGCACAGTTGCACTGCCGTCAAACCACTCGGAGTCAACGTTAAATGGCAAGTCTTGGTACCCGAGCACAGAAAAATTCTCAACCATATTGATCTCGATTTTCAATCGCATAGGCACGGCAGGCTCAGCCTCAGACTTAAAACGATATAAGAGTTTGATCCCAGCTTCAGCAACTTCACGCTTCGGCACACCCAGCCACGGATCGAGCTTCTGTCGAATCAAATCGAATAAAGGCCCAGCCTTGCCGGAGGTGATCTTAACGAGGTCTATATCCTCGGAGTAGCGACTACCTCCAGAGAAGTAAAACTTATTCAGTACAGTGCCTCCGCGCATTGCCACTAGTTCTCTCGCTCGGTCATCGCCAAACAATTCTGTTAGGGCCCTTGCTAATACCAAGTCCTGCTCGACCTGAAGGTCGCTACTCCAGGGCGCTTCTGACCGCCACGCATCGATATATGATTGAGGTATCATGCCTCTATCTCAAACTCCTCATCGGCCTTTACTCGCCACCGGTAATCGACTTTAGCGCTTTCTGCTGATTCATCTCCCGTCAATAACACCAAACGAGGCCGTTGCTCAAGGAGCCACTTCGACAAGGGATCTGATAATTTGTGCTTGCCCAACTTGTCGAGAATGAAGCCAAGTCTTTGAACAACTGACAGTTCAAATCCAGGCGCGGCCTTAAGGAGCTCGCGAGGACTCAGATGTTCAGCAAGTTCAGATATGACAACAGCTACAGTGCTCAAGCCACCAAGTTCAAATGAATATCTGACAAGATCCAGCGCGGTAGCGTCTGGCGAGGATACTTGCATGTAGCCTGTTCGAGTCTTGTGTTTGATGATTAGTGTTTTGGCAAAATAGCGCTTAGCGAAGAAGCGAAGTCTCGTCCGTCCGCACTCTATCATTCTGTGCGAGCGCTCAGTTACGACCTGGAATTCCTGCGGGCGATGATGCGCTGCTCCGTATAACTCTGCTGCACTCAAAAGGGCGACATAGTATGGCTCCCCTGCGAACCTCATCATCTCGTCAATAAACCAAGTCGCTGGCAGGCACCCAGCAACACGATATTCCGGTGGAACAATCACATAGAACCCTTTGCGGGGAGTAGAGATGGCACCGTGCTTGCGCAGCCTGCTCAGGGCACGCTCGACTGCCTTCTCCGATTTACCAGTTTCCGAGACTATGGTCTGGCCAGAAACGGAATAGCGTCCCTTTGCCTGCAAATCCTCAATATAATCTGGTATATTCACTGCTTCACTCCACCATATCGCTTGCACTACCCCCCTTATTGTGGGGGTTAACG
This sequence comes from Obscuribacteraceae bacterium (SeqCode), assembly GCA_044378815.1. Classification (GTDB taxonomy): domain Bacteria; phylum Cyanobacteriota; class Vampirovibrionia; order Obscuribacterales; family Obscuribacteraceae. Next base: position 80,774 of record JBIPOV010000013.1, read on the forward strand.
CATACGCTACCGCAATCATCATACCACAGGAAGAGGGGGAGAGCGCAATGGATTTGCATATCGGATACTTTTGCAAGAAGCTTAAAAGCATGGCAGCCAATAGGTAGAATACTAAATTTGTGCCTGCAATCTGGCTAATAGAGGCAAGCTTTTGCACTAAGGCTATGCACTACTAGTGATACCAGGACTGCACCGGTGATCTTCTAAAGGCCCCCGCTCATGCCAAACAAGTGAAATATTTTCGCTGCCTAACTCTACCTTGAGCATCTCTTCCAAGAGTCTTTTGGCCTCGTCGAGAGTTTCACCGGTCGCAGAAATGAACTGCCGATTCTTCGCAGTGAAATTGTAAGCAAGGAAATTCCCATCTTCATCGCGCTCAATAGTGCAATTGATTGAATTCTTAGGTGCGGCAACTCTCCGAGCCTGCTTCTTCATGGCCTCTCTAAATGACTTAGGACAAGGATTTGCCCATTCCAACAAACCACTATCCCACTCACCGAAAGCAAAGAGCGTAATTAGACCATCTGGGATATCCGCAATCGTCGCTTCTGGGTTCTTCCTCAAGATCAGACCAACACGGTTGTTACCATCAGCCACAATCCAGCATCCACACTTCATCTCACAAATCTGAATGGGTGGAGCGTCAATGTACTTTTCCGGTTCAAATCGCCCAGACAAAGAAGACATAAACCGTCCCTCATGCCCATACATAAGGTCGGCCAGCTTCATGCTTCTGGTCGCAAGTAGCGATGAACAATCAGATGCATTGATCTTAGCTTTCATGCCGCTTCTACCTCATCAAAGCCAATTGTTTCTTCAACCGAAATGCTCAAAGAAACAATTGACAAAGACACCATCTTTTTGTATGGTATACGCAAATCATTTTTTTGGCAAGACCTCCGATTTTCAACCAACCAAAACAGAGAAAGCGACTACCAAACTATGGTTTCAGGCGTGGTAATTGCTCGAAATTTCAAACTGTCTGCCAAATTCGATTTTGGCGGCAGCACCACCGACTAAAAGCAAGAAAAGAGTATTGAAGATCAGGCCAACATCATCAGAACAGATAGAGGCTGTAGATCTTGGTAAATCATGCATACATAGACGAATCAGGAACCATGGATCATCAGGACGTGATGAGCGTGGCAATGATTATTCTCGAAGGAGCCCATAGTGCGCAAAAGCTGCACAATCAGGTAATGACAGCGCTGCACCCCAAATACATCGAGTTAGTCAAGCAAATGAAAAAAGACCGCAAGCCTTCGAACTACCTACCGCATTTACACTTTGCAGACATGTCCGATCAACAAAAGAGAATCGTCAGCAGTCGCTTGGCTCAAGCCAAAGCTACTGTTTTTACTGCGCACCACTGGCACGAAGGCGATAAGACGCACCAGGAACGCTTTGAGATCTACACAGAACTTGTAAAAATGTGCACTAGAAAAGCGTTTGAGAATCATAGAGAGCTCGTTATTGGTATCGCGAAACAAGGCGGCTGGCAAAAGTATGAGAGTGATTTATCTTATGACCTTTTGCAAGAGCAAATAGTTACCCGAGACATCTACACTTTGGTTTCCGCAGAAAACGAAAGGTGAAGCTTGCGCCTCACCTTTCTCAAATATTCGCATCTGCTCTACCGACTTTCCCCATTACGGGTGGCCTCGCTAATTCCGCGACGCAGCAGGCTCAGGCTTACGATACAGACTTTGTACCACCATCATAGCAACTAATCAAATTAAGTCCATCAAAGTAAACGAAAGTTGTTGTCTCTATGGGCCCGAAAAGCATTGTTCGCACGATTAGCCTGGTACTGGCAATACCGATTGCAATGTTAGCGGCTCTAGGCGGTTGTGTGGGCGCTGCCAACCTCAACGAGCATCCGGACGCGGTTAGATTAGTTGGCACAACCGGCGATGTGACCTTCGAACTAGTTCAGTCGTATGAAGTAAACTACTACGAGATCTGCAAAACGTGGATTGAACTTCGTACTGCCCTATAATTAGTGATAACAAAAATGCACTTCAGAGTTCCAGCCAAAGTGAGAAGTAGAAATGGGCAGCTATCTTGAAATCAATGACACACTTCAACTCACCATCGAACAGGGTTTTCCCGGCAACTTGTTAGATCTAACCAAACACACTCAAAATCCTATTTCTCTACTTGAAGTAGAAAATACTCTGTTTGAATTTCACGGAAAGAAAAGCGCTCGGATTTTTCACTTGGATCCAGTCAGAGTATTTCTTGTTCAGAACATTGACGACAAATGGCTATTTTGGGGAAAGGTTTATATGCAATCCCAAACTGTTTCGAAAGTGCTAGACCAAAGCGGCCAATGGCTTAACAACGAGTGGCAGACTTCTGGAACCTACAAGATCATTGACCTGTATGATCCGGAATATCAGAGAGCATTCACCAGACGAGAAGCACCTAAAGGCAAGAGTTACTTCTAGTATCAATTGGGAGCGAATTCGTGACCAAAAAAAAGTCGAATGCAATTGGGTACCTATCGCAAGAAACGATGCCGGAAACTGAACTATCACCAATAAAAAATTGAACTAACTTCCCATCGCAATTAGGTTGTAAGATAAAGATTCCTTCAACGCAGGGCTAGCATGCTGTCGCACATATTCAATTCCCCAGGCGTGAAGCGATATAAAATGACCGTGACGGTTGCAGCTTTTCTAATTGCAGCAAGTGCAGCGCCTCCTTCTCTGGCGGAAACAGTAGTTCGCGGACTTCCTGAGCCCTCACGCCAATTTCAAAGGGTTCCTCATAAAAATTTGCGCTTTCTAGCCGACTTGATGCCAGGCTATGTAATGGCTCAACGAATTTCAGACCACGCAGAAGTAGTTGTCGAAATCAAGAACGGCAAACTAGTGAAAGAATGGGTGATTGATAAAGCCGCATCTGCAGGCGACCGCGGAATGTTGGCCAACTGCAGCAGATACTGGATAGCAGATGCGAAAACCAAAATTATCGATCCTCGAGATTATTTGCTTATTGCCTTCCAGAACGGTCATCTAGGACTTAAGAACGCGAATGGTAAAGCTATTCTTGCACCCACTTGGCAGTCAATAGACATTGGGTCTGATTTTCATATCGTTGCTACAAAACTCGATGACAGCGGACTTACCTGCGATTTATCAATTTTCGATGCTTCTGGAAAGTTACTTGCCACTATACGTGATATCAGTCATGCAACAAGCGGTGTCATTGAGGACGACATGGTAATTATTACGGCTAAGAAAATTAAAGAGGAAAACGGTAAGGCTGGACTTATTAATACCGATGGCGTTTTGATTTATCCGACAAAGCTAGAATCATGCATGATTAGTCTGGGCAGTGCGCATGCTTGCGAGATTGTCGACGGAAAGTGTTACTATCTCGCGATTGATAGAAGTGGAAAAGTATTGTGTCGCTCCTTCGACGAAAATGAAGTTTATAACGCTGAAAAACCATTACAGGCCGCGACCCTGGCCGCGCGAAAAAATCGGCTACCTTTGCCGCACAGACACATAGACGTGCAGAGTCTCCAATTTCTAGCGGAAGCAGATCATTCGCTCGATACTGAACATTTCACTCCGGCAGCTTGGGCACTACCACCTAAACCTTTTGACGGTAGGCGTTCGCTTATGTTTGCTGGTTTTCTGAGAGACCATAAAATACTCGGTATGACCCGGTTGGAGATAGAAAAATTGCTCGAAAAAGGTACAGAGAATGTTTTCAAAATTCCTGGAACACTGAGCTACGCGATTGTCACCCACTGCGAAGGCGGAGAACTTTTCACTTTCAAGTTCGAGTGCGATAAAGTTACTAGCTGGAGTCACACGTATTGGGGCATAGGTGGCAAGCCGCCAGTTCCAGAATGGAAAATATCCGAACCTGATTTGACTGTTTATCCCTTTCGCACTGACCCGATACCAGATAACGAGTAAATGGCAGTATGTATTTTGGCAGCTGTCTCTTAAAGGCTCGCATAACAAATGGGGTAAGGTCACCTCGATAAACAAGTCTTCGAAAATGTTCAAAGCCAAAGGTAGATCCGCACTATCTCTGGTCACATCCTGCGATTACTAAAGCCTCTTAACAGCCTCGGCGATCTCAGCAGCACACTGATCAACGGAAGCTCTAACGCGACCGTCTTTATGGTATAGAAAAACTAGAAGAGCACTATTATCAGGTGATGGCGAGATTGACAGCTGGTTATTATCAAACGACACCGAAGCGCTCTCACAAACGGTTCTAGAGGTGAACGGCGCGGACGGCCACGAAATAGACGCTGGGCCTGGTGCTTGAAGTTTTTGTCCAGTGGAAGCTTTCTGTATCGCCACAAAATTCAGCAAAACATCATTCATACGGGTTTGATAGCCTGGCCCCAACGACTTAAAATACCTAACTATCTCGCTATCCAATCTAATTGAGATTGTCTGTTTTCCAGTGCCATAACCGATCGAAGCCTCCGCAATTTCTTTGTCAGTGGATTCAAATTCGTCAATCCCAGCAGGCTCAATACCCTTACCTTGCTTTTCTTTTAGTTTTTTCCAATTGGTTGCCACTAGCCCTTCCTCTGTTTGCCACCAAACCGCCCATCATAGGCTTTGCGATCTTTCTGTGATGAAGAAAATGCAGAAATGAATCTAACGACATTGCCACTATCGCGATAAGTAAAGACTATAGTCAAATAGAATCCATCATCGAAACGGAGAATGCGCTTGTGCCTTAATTCATCACCATCTATCTGATCCGTTTCCAAAAAAGGAGTTTTCTCGAAAACGTCCTTTAAGTCAGCAAAATCTATCTCGTGGTTCAGAATATTCAGTTCATTCTTGTCAAAATCCCAATCAAATTCCAAGTTAACTCCCAAGCTCGCTGTATATACAATTGTATATACAATACCGGCTATTGTCAACCAGACTACTGAGACGCACTTTCCACAGCAGCAAGCTAATCTGGTTTCGGAAGGGTTAGCCGTGGTTTCGATTACTTCAATGGATACTCGCAAGGGGCCATACTTTTCTTACATCAACAAGAGTGGCAAAATAATTGAAACTGTCGATAAGTTCGTAAGCGCCAGGCCGCTTTCTGAGGGGCTGGCTGCTGTTAAAGTAGATCCAAACAATTGCTGGGCCTTTGTAGACACTTCAGGAAAGCTTGCAATCCAGCCAACGTACTTGTCTGTTCAGGACTTTTCAGAAGGTCTAGCTGGCGTTAAGAAAGGCAATCTAAAATGGCAGTTTATCAAGAAAGATGGCAGCCTTGCTTTCAATAAGGTGTTTGATGGAGTGACACCATTTTCTCAAGGGCGATCGTCTGTGCGCATTGGAGGAAAATGGGGATTGATAGATTTAGCGGGCAATCAAATACTCGAACCGACCTATCAAAACTATATTCATCCGTATTCTGACGGCGCTGCCGCTGTCGAAATACCTGACTCTAGCCAAGTCGACTATCTCGACCTCAACGGCAAGGTAATTCTATCGGTGCAAAGAACGTACCCAAGCTCTGAGAAAATACAAGGTGTAGGGCCTGAACCTGCCAGGAAAAAGGCAATTGATACTGAGGTTCACTGTGATGATCCGATTAGTGGTTTCCCACTGCCAAATGTTGATGCGTCAGAAGGTTTGGTTGTTTTTGAAGATAAAGGAAAATACGGATACAAAGATCTCGCAGGCCATACAGTAATTGAGCCTAAGTATGATTATTGCTGGCAGTTTTCCGAAGGCCTCGCTCTTGTTCTGAATCGTTCCGCGGCTCACGGCCTGGGATACATCGATCGCAACGGGCAGCATGTTATCTCTTGCAGTTTCTCGCGTGCCTTTCCATTTTCGGAAGGTCTTGCTGCTGTAGCTTTTACCAAAAACGGTGCCTCACTCTACATAAACAAACTTGGTCAAGATATCTTTCACAAGAACCCATTTGGCGGCGGTCTCTATGGCACACCTTTAGCGGATGCTCGCGCATTTCGCGAGTGGCTCCAGACTGATTTCATTGTGAGCTTCTTAAAAACGAAGCAATCTGGTACTGAACCCAAAAACAAATCATTCATGGAAGCGCAACCATTTCACGAAGGGCTTGCACGAGTGGGCAAGCAGTTTATTTGGATTTAGCGCAGGTAGTCTTTGAACTCAAAGGCACAGCTCGCCAATGGGCTGATCGCGCCTCCAGCGCCACGAGATAAATTTGGCATCTGAGCGGATAGCGGGGAGAAAAATTCCTCTCTTAACGCCTTTATCATCCTCGATAAACCAGTCTTCAAAAAGGTTCAAAGCCGAAGGTGGATCGGGACTATCCCTCGTCACGCTCATCATGTAATCAAACAGTTCTTTATGGTTGGCAGCAGCCGGAGTCAATTCGAGGACAGCAGTAATCTGTGGCCCTTCTTGTTCAGGACCAGTAACGATGCCGACAACGTCAGCGCCCCTATAGAGCTTCAACGACTTCATTTACCCTTTCACCAGGCTTATCTGCCACAGCTTGACCCTCTTCCACCTGTACATTAACCTGCCCAGAGAATGGCACAAGAAAACCATACCAGCTGAGAGCCCGCTATCGACTATCAAGCACTTCGCAGTTGACGGTGGCGCCGGTGCGCAAGTTAGAGAGGGCCATGGCAGGCAATGACAAAGTTGGATCTTTCTGCACCCTAACCTTGGCCAAGCGCCAATCTTCCGGGTTCACCTTGTCGGCAACAAGAACGGTAAAACCGTTATCTAGCTCTAAGACTGCGCCACCATTTATGATGGCAGTCTTACAACGTTGATAGACAATATCGTCAAGCGAGAGACTTGTACACATCGAGTGCAAGTCTTCAAAGACCGGAATATCCGACTCTTTGGTGACGTTGTACTGTTCGCGCCGATAGACTGGCTCTTGATATGGGGTTTGGAGTCCAACGGTAACATCACGATATCGTGTTTCATAGTGATCAAAAACAGTTCGCTCGCCCGTGGTAGGGTCTGAGATCAATTCACGATCATGCTCGGTTGCAGCGATTACAGTTCTCACTTCAGCCTGAATGCCACTCTTAGCGGATGAGCTATCTCCCAGCTCACGCGGCTGGCGTGGCCCCATTGGCTCTTGTGCCAGCGATGAGGATGAAGCCGATGAAGGTGAAGACGAAGGAAACAATGATGATGATGATGATGATGCAGTAGCGGCAGTGGCGGCGGCTGGTTGCGCAGCGGCTCTCGGCGCACCATACTGTGGCTTCCGCACTTTAGATTCGCCAGGCGCAAAGGTCATGTCTACAGCATCAAATTTAGTCTCCAACGCGCGCCTCTTACTTTGACACGCTGCCGCTTCCTTCTCCTTTCCAAGCTGAGAATATACGAGTTCTAAGTTAGTTAGAATCGATAGAAGAAAGGCATCTTGATTACCGGTAAGCTCATATTGAGATAAGCAGCGCAGGAGAATTGGCTCAGCTTCGGTATATCGCCGCTGCTGACACAGCAGTGAAGACCGTGTCATTTCATCTTGGAGTGACGACCGAATCTCATTAGAGTCAGCGGCCTGAGCGTCTAATCTAGCGACGGCGGAAGCAAAGGCGAGAGCAATAGAGACCGCAACAAGAGCCTCTATGGACGCAAATGCTCGACTTGACCGCCGTTGAAAAGTCTTGATGCTCGAACCTCTCTACGTTAAAACCCTTCCAATTGTAGTCTAGCCAACCGTCATTATTTTGATTAACGGGTAAGTTAATAACCAGGCTACACGGGGGTAATGCCGGTGGGGAAATTTGCATTGGCAGCGATCATCTGTTTCGCCGCAAGCTCTGGCGCGGCCCAGGCTAGCACATGCATAGGAGCGAATCCGTGTAATGCTTGCCATAATTGAGGTTCGTGTCAGTGAGCGGTTCGGTGTAAAAAATGCGGCAAAGTCGGCTGTAAGTGCTAAGTGCTCAACTCCTAACGGAGTCAGTGAGCGGTTCGGCCATTATCAACGCTAAATATTAAGTTTGGAATGGAGTGCTCAACTCCTAACGGAGTCAGTGAGCGGTTCGGAATCTATCGGCCGATAACAAAAAGCTCTGGTGCGGTGCTCAACTCCTAACGGAGTCAGTGAGCGGTTCGGTTCGTTAAGTTGGGAAAAGAGCGACAAGCTCTCGTCGTGCTCAACTCCTAACGGAGTCAGTGAGCGGTTCGGTTAACGTCGGCCACTTCGTAGACTTTTTTAAGTCTGTGCTCAACTCCTAACGGAGTCAGTGAGCGGTTCGGTCTTATCTTCTAACAGTGCAAGTACTTCTGAGTCACGTGCTCAACTCCTAACGGAGTCAGTGAGCGGTTCGGCTGATTCTCCCTGATTCTATCCTGCACTATGGCCTGTGCTCAACTCCTAACGGAGTCAGTGAGCGGTTCGGATCCAGAAGAAATCGCGCACATCTTCCCGCTGGTGTGCTCAACTCCTAACGGAGTCAGTGAGCGGTTCGGAGGAAAATAATAGGAATAGAAATAAATAATTTTTTGTGCTCAACTCCTAACGGAGTCAGTGAGCGGTTCGGAATTCGCTCCTAAATAAGCAATGATCTTTGCTAATTGTGCTCAACTCCTAACGGAGTCAGTGAGCGGTTCGGGCCTGTAATCTGCTCGAATACGCCACTTCCCCCGCCGTGCTCAACTCCTAACGGAGTCAGTGAGCGGTTCGGCTATATCCTTTCTTTGATTACGTTCATACTTTAGAGTGCTCAACTCCTAACGGAGTCAGTGAGCGGTTCGGATTGAACTCACTGCACTACTAGCTGTACTTGCATTGTGCTCAACTCCTAACGGAGTCAGTGAGCGGTTCGGCCCGCATTTAAGTTAAGAAAACCGCCTGCCACCGTGTGCTCAACTCCTAACGGAGTCAGTGAGCGGTTCGGAGCAGGATGATTATAAGATTGCCGAGCTTGAGCGGTGCTCAACTCCTAACGGAGTCAGTGAGCGGTTCGGCCATCCTCACCAGCGAATAAAGGCTGTTCGTGCTGTGCTCAACTCCTAACGGAGTCAGTGAGCGGTTCGGTGCATACGTGCATAGACAGTTCTCACTGCCAAGCTGTGCTCAACTCCTAACGGAGTCAGTGAGCGGTTCGGTCCGCTCGTACTCTTGCAAAACGTTTTTAAACTGAAAGTGCTCAACTCCTAACGGAGTCAGTGAGCGGTTCGGGCTTGTAGAGTCGGCGCAAGTCTCTCATTCGTCGTGTGCTCAACTCCTAACGGAGTCAGTGAGCGGTTCGGCTGCGTCACTTCCGTCACTGTTGACAATATACGAAGGTGCTCAACTCCTAACGGAGTCAGTGAGCGGTTCGGTATATTCGCCTTCTGATAACTCTTGATAGATAAGGTGCTCAACTCCTAACGGAGTCAGTGAGCGGTTCGGAACATAGCGTTGCAAGGCCCCTAATGTGCTCTCTTTGTGCTCAACTCCTAACGGAGTCAGTGAGCGGTTCGGACTTGATCGTCAACGTTCTTCAAGAAGGTCGCAACGTGCTCAACTCCTAACGGAGTCAGTGAGCGGTTCGGTTCACAAGAGTAATCAGGAATTTTATAGGCTCGGTGTGCTCAACTCCTAACGGAGTCAGTGAGCGGTTCGGGTCTAGCTTGAGCCTTCAAGAAGTTTTTCTTCTTGTGCTCAACTCCTAACGGAGTCAGTGAGCGGTTCGGTTAAACCATGATTGAGTACCCAAATAACTCCCGCTGTGCTCAACTCCTAACGAAGTCAGTGAGCGGTTCGGATTTTTCATTGGTCTTCCCTCAATTGGATACCGTGTGCTCAACTCCTAACGGAGTCAGTGAGCGGTTCGGTCGCGGCGAGGACATGGTTAAACCTGTCATCATCAGTGCTCAACTCCTAACGGAGTCAGTGAGCGGTTCGGGTGAGTACATAACCCCGGGCTTCTGTATTGCCTTGGTGCTCAACTCCTAACGGAGTCAGTGAGCGGTTCGGATTTTCACAGCGCCACCAAGCTCATCAATTTGCAGTGCTCAACTCCTAACGGAGTCAGTGAGCGGTTCGGTACACCCAAGTTAAACAGCTTCATGTCATATGCGAGTGCTCAACTCCTAACGGAGTCAGTGAGCGGTTCGGGCATTGAAGCGCAAGAGAAAGCTAACCAACCTGTGCGGGTGCTCAACTCCTAACGGAGTCAGTGAGCGGTTCGGCGAAGGCTGGCATAGTGAGGCCGTAGAATGGATAGTGCTCAACTCCTAACGGAGTCAGTGAGCGGTTCGGAGAGCCCAACAACCATACAGGATGACACCACCAAGTGCTCAACTCCTAACGGAGTCAGTGAGCGGTTCGGCGCAGAGCACCAGGGATATGATCAGGGTGTCTTGGTGCTCAACTCCTAACGGAGTCAGTGAGCGGTTCGGAGAGAAAGCCTTCGTAGAGATCATCATCTTAGGCAGTGCTCAACTCCTAACGGAGTCAGTGAGCGGTTCGGAATTCACTTATAGGTTCGTTTACCCGTTGTCTGCTGTGCTCAACTCCTAACGGAGTCAGTGAGCGGTTCGGCCAAGTAGATTACAGCTCAATTCTAGGTGGTGTTTGTGCTCAACTCCTAACGGAGTCAGTGAGCGGTTCGGACGTTCTAGTGTAAGCGCGGTAGATTTTCAAAGAGAGTGCTCAACTCCTAACGGAGTCAGTGAGCGGTTCGGACGGAGGGCGGTTAATGCTGCCAAAACCATATTAGTGCTCAACTCCTAACGGAGTCAGTGAGCGGTTCGGATCACCTGACTTTTGTATTCAAGGTTGCGATCAAGTGCTCAACTCCTAACGGAGTCAGTGAGCGGTTCGGGACTTGGAATTATCCGTTGTTCTTTGTCTCTTTCGTGCTCAACTCCTAACGGAGTCAGTGAGCGGTTCGGTAAGGGATTCGGTTGTCGGCGTCGCGCAAGCAGAGAGTGCTCAACTCCTAACGGAGTCAGTGAGCGGTTCGGCAGCCAATATTGTAAGCACCCGAGCCGTAAGAGTTGTGCTCAACTCCTAACGGAGTCAGTGAGCGGTTCGGACCGATGCTTGAAACGCAAGCTGGGCTTGGGCCGGATCAGCCGAAATCACAGACGTATACGCTTTGGATATTTTAAGCATATATTCTACCCAGTTTGAACTTGACCACTATCTATAAATCCTCCTCAATTAAGGGTTTCGGGGAATATCAGGCACCTTGTAGATACCAGAAGTAAGGCAAGATTGCCCTGGCGTACAAGAAAGACTGCAAATCAATCAGCACTTAAAAAGATCACTTGCCTGGTACATGAATTACATGATTGCAAACTTGGTATCTTCTGTGGCCCATTCCTCTGGCCGATTGATCAACGGAATTCTCTCAACACAATTGTTGCACAGTCCAATTAAAAGAATGCTGTCTTCCTCGGCTAGCACTTGAGTTAGCTGCCAGCGAAGCTTTTCCATGTCAGATTTGCCAAGACGGCAACGAAATATTGAATACTGAATTCTCTGGCCATAGCCTTTCAGCATTTTATAGGCCTTGCGCCAACGCGCAGGCTCTCTGATGTCGTAGCAAACCAGATACCAATCGCGTCGTCCAGCCATAGTCTTACCTCAGCCGAAGTTGGGCAAATAGACCGCCTTCATTCATCCATTCTTTTTCAAGAAGGCGTGCCTCAAGCTCCAGAATGCGTGCGTAAGTCATTGAATAACCTATCACCGGATGCTTCCATGTGTCAGCTTTGCGTCGCTCGTAAACACCAATGAATTTTTTCTTTCCTTCATCACTGAGCCAGACTTGGTGGCCAGTTACTACAAAATCTTTTTTCACATCCCACTGCATTCGATTGATAGAAGCAATAATTGGTATGTCAACTAAGAGCACCCTAAATATTTCCATCAGATCAAGTGCAAGTGGTGGCGCAGATGACCTAGGCTGGTGGTAGAAACCAAACGCTGGTTCAAGGCCAACTACGTTTAGAACTTGAACTATATCTTTAAGAAGAATGCCGTAGCCATAACCAAGAAGAGCATTTACTCTATCTTTGGGTGGCCTTCGATTTCGATGACTAAATGCCATTTCAGGTGGCAATTCTTTTGACAGTAATTTCCCAAACGAGGAAAAATACAAAGCTCCAACACTCCCTTCAAAGCCTCTAAGACTATTGAGGTTCTCTGCTTGGCCAGCCATTCCCTGTAAAATTTTGATTTGCTTTACCACACGCTCTAAACTTGCGTTTTCATCGCCCTTTCGGATGCTACGCATAAGAATTTGACGCTGCATATCGGTGCGGCAGTCAACCAAAAGCTTTGCAAGGCGCAGGCAGGTTGCTGAATCTTCAAGGGCGCGGAATTGCCGAATCTTCTGTTGTACCCTTGATCTTTTGGCCGATTGAAAACTACCTAGGTACTGACCACCACCTGTCATATAGTGAATTCCAATTCCCTCTTCCGAGCATAGCCTTATAGCCTGCGTAGCGATTTGAGAAAAGCCGTTAATTACAATTTGGCCAATATCATTTATAGGCAGGCAGACAGTAGGTTTTTCATTGAGCTTATACTCAAACTTTAGTTGGTCACCGGACCTGCCGACGCGTGTTCCTTGGTCTACGATATGAATAACCTTTCGATCATCGTCGGGTGGAAATAGACGGATAGGCGCTGATTCAGCCACTGTTAGTGAATCGGTGTTTCTGGCTAGCCGAACTTCTTCTGGCAAACAAACAGGTGCAAGCGAACATCTAACGCAAAGCTTTTCATTCCCTGTAACCGGCGGTCGCTCTAGTGACTCACTCAATTTTAGAGCTTGCTGGATGCAGTTCAAAACTTCTTCGCGGCCAACGTCATCGACCTTTATTGTCACGGTTACGTTATCGCTGTGATATCGAATTCTGGCCTCTTCAACAGTGCAGCTCTTTGCCCGCTCAATGAGCATGGCGTAAGCCAGAACTTGGATGCGATCACTTGGCCAGGCTCCAGCAGACTCATCGTCATTCCTAAAGCAATGGCCACGCTTGTGCTCGTATGGGATAAATCGCCCACGCTTGGTTTTAATTGCGTCAACCTTGCCGCGAAGGCCGAGAGCTTCATTCTCAAGATTCAGGCTTTCCCAATCGGCTTCATCAGACCGTTCAAGCTCAGAGTGCAATCGTCGTCCAGCAAAGACCGCATCGTCTTGCGTGTACTGCTCTTCCACTTCTTCTAGGTAAAAGAGCCGAGGGCAATACGTGAGCGCATGCAAGGAGTTGACACGAAGTAAAGCGTGGTCGGAGTCATTTCTATTGCTGACTTTATTGACTGCCATATATGCCCCATTAAGCGGCGGCGGTATATCGAGCATATATGCAATCTGCATTAATTGTCAGCATACGACTGTATGGTTAGTAAATCGCCTAACGGCGTCTTCGAAAAAATACTATGAAATTGTCAGGGTGCGAATTGTGGCCAAGGTGATCACAAATACTCTAAGCAGCTGAAGCTTCGGGTGTCCAAATCCAGGCAGATTCTGGTGGTATTTCGCTTTGCGCTATTTCAGGGGCGAAAAGCAATGCCCTACTTTTGCTTGAGTCGACCCTGTCAATTTTGATCGACAGCCTGCATGAATCCTTTCTAGGTGAGTCATTCTGCTCGACAGGTGTATACCAGTAGGCTGGCTCTGGGGACGCAACAACTTTAATTTGGTCAAACAGCAAATTATTGTCGCCAGCAAACGGCAAGCCATATCTGATTACGTCTAGCTCGCCGGTGAGGCCGAGTTTTATGTTTTCAATTAGTTGGCCGTCGTCGGTCTGGACACCAATCATTGCATCGAAGCCAGCAAGGATTTCGCGCTTTACTGGTGCAATCCAGTATTTTGTACCCTTAGTTCGCTCCGCAAATTCCTTACCTGAATTTCCGACCGGATAGCTGTGCAATTGCTGATATAGAGTATTTCTTTCTCCATTGCTTACCGAGCCGACTGCAATCAGTAGCTTGGGTGCTGATGGGTCGATTTCAGTGATCGCATTGTTTTCGTTAATTCGAATATCTATGCCAGCTAAATTTAGAACAAGGCCCCAGGCCGCAGAGTGCGGTATCACAGGGCTAGTAGCTCGGTACACTCCGGCCTGAAAATATCGAAAAGCTGCAAACGGAGCCTGAAGCCTCAGCCAAAGCTTTTTCATCAGCGAACACCAGCCTTTAGTGTCTCATCTGCTACCGATTTCAAGCACTGTTGCGGGTTGTCGAAAAGATGGCAACCTTCGGCAGTTAAGCGAGCTTTCTCACTATCGGAAAAGTTTCTCACTAACTCTCCGCCTATCCAAAATTCTTTCCCTGGTAGATCATTTTGATTTATTCTTGCAAGCTCTTTAAAATCACCGGTCTCATCAAAGCCGTAAGTATTGAAGCCTGCAACCAAGCTCGGTGTCATTCTAAGAACAATACTTCGAGGTGACATCTCAAAGAAACTTCTAGCATGGCCGCCGGCAACGCTAGCTAGCTCTCCAATAGATTCCATCAAGACTGCTGTCCATTTGCTGCCGTTTGGGTTTCGTAGGCATTCATCAATAGAGAGTGCGAACGGGAATTGAAATGCAGTGCAAGTTACTTCCTTGTGTAACAGCTGAGAATTGTCTGTGTTCTTCCACGGGCTTGAGCCAGCATTCTTTGGACTTTGATGAAACGTGGTGTCAAACTTGTATGGGCTTAAAGCTACAGCCATGTTCATCCGCAGAACACTGTCTCTCTTTGCCGGTCTTCCATGTGGCTTCATTGTTTTGCTGTCAGCGACCATGTAGCCGAAGAAGAAATCATCGGCATATTTCTCAGCATTCGGAAAATCTTTGAATTCAACTGCGAGCTGTTCCTCGTCGTGCAGCCTTGTTCTATTGCACTCCAAACCTTTCGCCGCAATCACTTCGCGAAGTGCGTTTCTAATTGATTCAGGGCTAATTACTGCAAATTCCTTGCCACCCTTTGAAATTTTCTGAATTATTGTTCTATTTGCCTCACTCTCCCCTCGGTAATTTGAGCTTGGTGCCACGTAGCTAACGATGCTACCAAATAAGTTTTTACCCATCAGCTTGTCCCTCTTTTTTCTCTCTACCAATTCTTGCTGACAATGCCAGCATGCTGAGCGTCCTTATCTTTTCTGTGTCTTGATACAAGGTCTTTGTTATGCATGAATATTCATCTTGTGTCATCCAATGCGGAACAGAGCAAATTGTTGAAGCGAAGTAGTTAATGAAGTCTTCCCCAGTCCGGCTTCGAATTGCATAGAAGCATTCTTTGCCGAGGCTCTCTCTGCGATCGTTATATTCTTTCTTCTGAGAAGGATTGTCTTGAATCTTCGACCATTCAAGTGTGTATTTATCTTTTAGTTTTTGCCGTAAATAGCCATCGACTATTTTAAGAACGAGCGATTCCAAGCAAACTTCTTCACCTAAAATCGTTTTGCCTTCTGCAAGTTTCATTTTGATCCTCCCTTCATGATTTGCTGCTTCGATTTCAAAACTTACTCTTGCATCGTGAGCAAAGAACGATGACAATAAACCTTTTTCAAGCGACAGTGAGCCTAACAGTTGCGCGAAGCCGCTGTGCCAACTTCTTCGATTCAGTAGATTGACAAGGCGCTGCCTTCTAAACCACCTGTCTGTAAAACGATTTTTGAAGCTTGCGTAATCTCTATCACGGTCATGCTCAGGCTCGACTCGTCCACTGAAGAGCAGTCTAACGTTGTTACCTTCTCGTGATGTGTGAAAGATATCAAAGCCGAAGACAACATCAGCTGTTTCTTTGCCGGCTGTTGCTTTCACTGCTTCATTGAGTCGCCTTACTGCGTCAAGCCCAGCTTCTTCAGGTATTTCAATAACAGCTTCCCTAGGCCTAAAGCCAAGAACTTGAGGTGATCTATTCTTCAACAAAGTTTGATAGTCCGCCTTGAAGCTTTTGAGAAGACAGACATCAGGTATTGCCAAAACAAAACCTTCAAATTTCACGTCGCTATCTTTGTCTTGGTCCTTGCTAAGCAATTGAGGAATATAGATCTGGCAAACTAATGGCCAGAAGTGTAAAAGAAACTGAAGCCGGCCCTTATCTTTAAATGGCACCCTCTCAGCATTTGATGCCTGAGCCCCAACATAATATGTGCTGGGCAAATCAACAGCTCGATCGACGTTTTGATTTAGTTGTTTCCACAGGCTAGCAGTATCGTTAGAAGTTCTCTTAAAGGCTCTATCCTCAAAAGGAACTCTGGTAGCGGGAACACCACGCAAAATTTGCCAAACCATGTCCCTCCATAGCTTGATCCAGATTTTTTTGTCGCTCTCATCTCTGTAGTCAAGAAAACTTCCTTTGGGGACTATAACTGGATAGGAGTACATCTTTTTAGTTTTAGTTTTCTTAGTTTTTTTGTCAATAAACTCTACATCCCGTGTCCTGACAGGCTCTTGATCTTTTCTTGCGGTGGCGCTTTCTTGTAGTTCGTCGTCAGCAGCATAGACCTGATCGAGAAGTGCCTTTAGGCCCTCCTCAGTAATTTTTATAGTTGCTCCACCTTCAGTAATTTCTGAGTCACATCCGATTTGGTTGCTTTTCTTCAAATCATCAATGACCATAAGAAGACCAACCAAACCAGCTCTATGCTGACTTGAAGGCAAATCTGCAAGTGCATACTGTAATTCGAGTGTTTCGATTGCTGCTATTGCCACGACTACTTTACCTCACAATTTTTGCTGCGAAAACCTATGTCCTTCGTGTATTGAGTTGAGGATGCTGCAGAGAAGTATTTCGGCAACCATGGTGGGTGTTCTGCCAGCAGGCAATTGCGAGGTACCGGAACCAACAGCTTTTCTAAGCCTTTCTTATCTCGTATCAATTGTTGAGCCTCTTCGAGATCACCATTGAGTATCGACGGCACTGTAAATTCATCGATTTCCCGCAGAAGACCAGGCGTTGCAAAATAACCACTCTCAAACAAGCGTGAAGAAGGCTCAGTTTCTCGTTCACGGCCAGTGAACTTCTGTAGGCCATCAGCTAAGTCTTTCTGGCTTGCCTGAGAAACTTCATTTGCTAACCAGTCGACAAAATCACCGGCTTCTTTTATCTCAGTTTTTTCATATGGCCTCAGTGCCAAGTCACCATTTGTACCAGGTTTATAGATGAAAACAGGTGCTACAAAGTTCGGTGGGCGATGGCCTGCATGCCGGTTTACACGCCCCATCCTCTGGATTAGCGATGATATTGGGGCAAGTTCACTTATCAGGACATCAGAATCTAGGTCCAGACTCATTTCGCAGACTTGGGTTGTTACCGCAAGTATGCCACTATTGGTAATGCCCGGCCTAAAGGCATTAATGCAACTATTATGCTGTTGCTCACGATCTTGAAGTTTATATCTGCTGTGATAACAAATCACTTGTTCTGGGTAGACTTGCTTCAGTTCTGTTGCAATTTGCTGGCATCGATCTACTGTGTTAACCACCCAGAGAACCTTTTTTCCATCTTCGAGTGCCCTTCTGGAAATTTGAAAAGCTTGCTTCATATCCTCTACCCACTGAACCGCATATCGGCGGCGAGTTTCATTAGCAACAAGACAAGCTAGATCATTTGTTTGATCGTCGTTGGGGAAAATTTCCACGTCGTTTTCTGCCATCTCCCTAACTCGAATTTGACTTAGGCTGGCGGTCATGCACAGTGTTGGGATATTCATGGATCGCAGGAACTCTAGAGCGGTTGCAAACATCTGTCGATCGTAACTATGGATCTCGTCAAGAATTACCACACTGTCAGTTAGAACTACGCTCATGCACATGGCCGAGTAGTTGTGTTGTAGGAACGACAGAAATTGGTCTACCGTTGCGCTAAAAAATCGCCGTTGAAAATTTGCCAGTGCAAACAATCTGTCATTTGTCTCCTTCAAGTAGTTTTTATCTTTTGCCGAATCAGGCGGGTTTTCTAGCATGTTCGTGAGGACATACTGAGACTGGCCATGCATAAGCATTGCTTCCTCTTCCGGTGCCCAGCCAGTATAGTCTTTGAACCCTTCTGTCGCCGTGCCTCGTGTTGGATAGAGAAAGATCACTCTCCCAAATTCACCTTGCTCAAGTTGTTCAGCAGCCCAGTAGTATGCCGCCAGGGTTTTCCCAGAGCCACAGCCAGCTTGCAGTAAGCTCTTAGAACCAAGTTTTGATACACTTACTTGAAAGGGCTCGGGCTTATAGGTTTTGCCTGTTCTACGCTCAATTTTTTGTGTACATGGTTCGATAATTTTCTCGAATAGTTCAGCTTTTGATATTGCTTCGAGATGCAGGTTGTCGCTTAGCCAGTTTTCTATTGAGTCGCCTTCTCTTATAATTCCAGATGCAACAGAGTCTGAAATAATTAAAGCTGTCTTTAGAGCGGCCAAGAATCTTTTTTTCGATTGACCATCCGCGCTTTCTGTGTCTTCAAGCAGTCTCTTCAGCTTCTTAGAATCCCGTTCCAGCTCTGTTATGCAACTGTTCCAAACTTCCATATTGTGAGCGAAGTAAATGTGTTTGCTTACTTCTGGCGCTGGGCCTAGTTGGGCAGTCGATCCTATTTGCTTGAGAATAGCAAGTATTTGAGGATCGTCGAAGAACAATGTGCAACCTTTATATAAGCAACCTTCCGGTATTGAGCCAATGTCGCCGATACCCCGAGCCTTAAGGTGATGACTTAAGACAGCGCCTAGCACGAGAGGTTGTTGAATATTCTTGTTGTCTCTCATCCATTCTTGTATTGCTGGCAGTTGCATAAACAAAGCACTAAGGTGCTCGTGCCGAACCACTTGTTCATACCGCTTGCCAGCAATCGCACTAAGGAATCCCTCATTGGCTTTACCAATATCATGGAACAAGCAAGCTATCTCAAGATTGAGCAAGAAAATTGCAGATTCGTCAGAGGTTAACTTAAATGCTTTTTGAAAATTTCGACCAACTCTATTTTGAGGACTAAAGATGAGGCGCGCGGCTTGAGCAGTATCTTGAAGATGCGCTTCCAAAGATAACTTCTTGCCGTTTCGTATCGACTTTGCCAGCAGGTCGTGAGCAACAGGACCTGGTCTCATACTACTCATCCCGGCCAATTGGGTCGAATAGACCGCAGCCCATCCGACGCTTACCGCCTAGGCCATTAGCCTGAACCAGCAGTGAATCTTGCTCGGTAAGTTTGTCTAGAATTACACCGAAGCCAGTGATTGTTGCTTCTTTGACTCGCATTGCACGGCGGGAATATACACTTTTTTCTGATTCGGAGGATTGGCTAGGCTCAATACTTACATCTGCGGCTATGCCAAGGTCGGCTACTTGTCTCTTCAAGCTTACTAAGAATGAATCGGCTTCAGCGCTCTTCCCTTTTGAACCCTTGCATTTAATCATCACAAATCTTGAACGCAGTCTCTTAGAAGGCCTAAGAAGATGAAGCTCAGGAATTCCGAAACGAATAGAGTGCCCTCCGACATCAACTGTTGCTCCCGCAAGTGCATACATTTCAGAAGCCTTAGACATTGGCAACCTTAGGCGAAGCTTTGTCGATTTACTAATTTCAATAATTCCAGGCCTCAACTTGCTGCCCTTAACCGTATGAATTCCTAACCAAGCTGCACTATGCGCGGAAGGAATTAAGCTGCTTATAGCTGCATATAGTGGGTAAGAGTGATCAGACGGCAGCGTGTTGCCGTGTATTGGAAAATGTAATTCCATAATTTGGTTGTCTTGCACAGACTAGGGCCTCCCGCGAGCTGCAATTCAGTATTCCATAGAGCTTGGCGCACTCAATTGTGAGCACATTCCAAAGGATGCCTTAGTTGAACCTCACTTTATACCAGACGTTTCAGCTCAGGGATCTAAAATCGTTGGTAAAGCGCCAACTTTTTGTACTTAGATATGCCTTTTGGGGATTGTTCTAGTTGCTCAGTTAAATCGAGGGCCTTCGCGCATGGCATTTGACATTGTCTTTGGATGGCACCTTGATGGCCTTACTTACCCTGAGACCTGCAACGCAGCTACTGCCAATTTGGGTGATATGGTCACCGGCCCGGCTGGCCTTATATCGCAATTAGCCCTAAGACTAGGTGTGTGCAAGCCATTCGTTTCACAATCCGTCAGAATCGCTCGCTATTTGAAGGCTCTAGCTGACTGTGACGATGGCAAGCAGTTTTATTCAAAGTCTTTTGCCCTCGACTCTTGGTCCACGGCAAGCTGTATCCTCATTATGCGAGATCAGTTGATATCGGCCGGCTGGGATGGCAAAGCAATTTTGAATGAGACACCCAAGCTGCATTCACTCGCCTTGGTCGAAGAAAAGGCGAATCCACTATGTTCTGGGGCAGAAACCCTTCGTGCTGTCTTAACTGCGCTGAAAAGCCAGTCGAAACCCACTATCCCTATCAAGAGAATTCAGCTGACAACCCCAAGGCCACTAATGCCAGTAATATGGCAAGAAATTTTCACACTGCTGGCTAGCGCTGGCATTGAAGTTGAAGAATTTGATGGCCCAGATGATTTTGACGTATCTCATGATCTCGGTAAAGTACAGCATTACTTGACCACTGGCGAAAAAGTTGAGTTGCATAATGATGGTTCGTTATATCTCTTGGAAGCTGATGATGAATATCAACTTGCAGAAGTAGCTGCAGCCTGGTTAAGCGCTAACAGTTCAGAATTAGATAGCTTAGTGGCAATTAGAAATGCACCGAGCGTGGTGCTCGATGCATTTTGTAGTCGCTATGGCTTGCCGAGATTTGGCGGTCATGCAAATTCTCGATGGAGAAGTGCTCTTCAAGTCTTGCCCCTAATGCTTGAGACATGTTGGCTTCCAGCAAATCCTAGGCGAACACTTGAGCTAATTTCCTTACCTGAAAGCCCTATTTCTCGAACCTTGAGCTATCACTTTATACAGGCACTTAGAGCAGAACCAGGTTTTGGTGGTAGCCGGTGGTCTGCGGCATGGACAGCAGCAGAAGAGGAACTTCGTTCAAGCGCTCAACAGATTGAAGAATTCAATGGTTCTGATACAAAAGAAGCTGGAAGTTCAGAAGAAAAAATCTCGTCAACTCTAAAGAGTCTGCGATTCTGGTTAGAGCCCCAGCGACATGATCCTAATGGTGGCATGCCCGTTGCCCAGGCGCTAGCAATTTGCCGCAGAGTCGGACAGTGGGCAAGCAGTAATTTGCGAAAGGAAGGAGCTAGTGAGATGTTTCTCCAGGCTCTCAATTCTTCGAAAGAGTTTGAAGAAACACTTATCGAATCTGGACTGGTCTCTATAAAGAAAATTCAGTTAGAGCGAATTCTTGATGCCGTAGCTGGCGAGGGAAGCAAGCCAGAGAGATGGCATGCGCAGTCGGCCAGCTGGTCTAATGTTGATCACCCAGGTCAAATATGGGGGCCAGCCAAGATCGTTCTGTGGTGGGGTTTCACTGACAGTTCGCAGGTCTACTCTCAGTCAGACCCGTGGTCACCGACTGACTTGAAATGTCTTGAAGAGTCTTCAATTCATATTGACAGGCCCAATCAAATTGCAATACGAGAGGCCCATGCATGGCGCCAAGCTCTTCTGAATGTTAGATACCAACTCTTTCTTTGTCGCACACGCGTTAGGCATGGCCAGCCAACTTCTTTGCACCCGGTCTGGCAGGAATTAGAAGAATTGATTGACTCATCGAAGTCGTGGAATGCTGGTCAAGCTCATAAGATTCTTTCCACTAGTCAACCGCTTGTTGCTAACAGAGCACTTCAAATGAAATCAGTTCAAGCGAAGTCGCCACCTGTGGCTCATCGATACTGGACCGCACCTAAAGGCAGAATTGTCCAACGCGCTAAAGAATCAGTTACAAGTATGCGTGAGCTGTTTGGCTGCCCAATGGCATGGGTGCTTAGGTATCAGGCTCAGCTACACAAGACTGGTGTATTAAACTTGCCCGACGGAGATCGATTGATTGGTGACATCGCACACAAGCTCTTCAGAAGACTGTTTGAGGATGGTTGGAGCGCCGACCAATTTACTGCGAGAGCTGAAACTTATTTCGATGAACTGGTTGAAACCGTGGGCTTGCCTTTGTTGCTTCGTGGCAAGAATCTTGAAAGACAAAATGCCAAGCGTCTACTTGTTGAATCAGCAAATGATTTTGGTCGACTTCTGACAGCTGCTGGCTTGCAGGTTGATGGCTGTGAAATAAACAAAGAAGGAGCTTTCGGTCAGGGGGCTTTCGTTGGTGATCTCGATATTCTTCTTAAAGACAAGGGCGGTAACTCGTTTATTGTTGACTATAAATGGAGTCACGGCATCAATTATAGAATTTCAGAAATCGAAAAAGCTCACCATCTTCAGCTCGCGGCCTATGCCTGGTTAGAGTCGATTGAGACAAATAAATTTGGACGCGTTGGCTACTACTTGATGCGACAACGGCGTTTAATTCATTGCGGCGATACTTCACTCTTGATTGGTCAGCAAGTCGATTCGCTACCACTCGCCGAAATTTGGAAGAATGCTGAAAATGAGTTTCTGTCAATTATAGAGCAATTGAAAGATGGTTCAATCTGTGCCAAAGGTGTGCAAAGTGACGAAGCGATGCCCTCAACTACTCGCAACTTTGCCATAGACCCGCCATGCAAAATTTGCGACTATGGCAATATTTGTGGCGAAGCATATTCGAAACCTTCAATGATCGGAGGTTCTTCGAATGAATAAAAAGGTTTCACCGATACATATAATAAGAGCCAGTGCTGGCACCGGCAAAACATTTAGGCTTGCTTCTGAGTACAGCAACTATCTTACTTCTGATTCTGCATTGTCAGTTACAAGCCAAATAATCGCTGCCACTTTTACGAACAAAGCCGCGTCTGAACTCGTACATAGAATTAGAAAGTTTCTTCTTAGAGCTGAGTGCTGGGACAAAGCTCAAGGTCTGTTTGTGGCTCCCATCGGCACCGTAAATTCTGTTTGCGGACGCTTGGTTGCCGACCTTGCCATTGAAGCGGGTTTATCACCAAGCATCAAAGTCATTGCAGAAGAGAGACAATCTGAAGTATTCTACCAGGCAGTAGAAGAGGTCTTGAGTGCGTATTCTTATAAGTTATGGCCGCTGCTCTACAGAATGAATAAGCTGGAGGATAGAAGTGGCAGGTTAGTTAGTTGGCGAGACGATGTTCTGCGAATAGTTGATATTGCTCGGCAGAATGATATTGGGCCAGAAGCCTTGGCGCAGTTTAGTGAGACTTCTTGGTCAAGCTTTAAATCGCTTATTCCTGACTGCACTGACAATATTTCTTCTGACTATTTTTCTGATCTAAGAACTGAAATAAGCGACGTTCTAGCACATTTGCCCGCGCCTGATGACACTACGAAAACAACACTCAAAGAAATCGCGAGTCTGCATGAGCTATGCCACACGTGGGATTCTATCGGATACCCGTCTTGGGACTCTGTTGCTAAATTAGCAAAAATCAAGCCAGGTAAGAAGAGTGAATCGCATGTTGGTGCACTTATCGAACTTGCCTCGGCTCACTCGGGTCTTCGAGCGTTTCACGATGATATTGAAGAGTTTATCGGTGGCATTTTTGCTTGTGCCTCAGATTGTCTACTGGTATATAGAGACTTCAAAGCAGAACGTGGGCTTATAGATTTTGTTGATCAAGAGCGGTTAGCTTTATCAATTTTGCGTGAGCCTTCCATTCGCACCGCTCTAGATGGTCGTTTCAAAGCCCTTCTCATTGACGAGTTTCAAGATACGAGCCCGATTCAACTAGCCGTCTTTCTTGAGCTTGCACAACTTGTGGATAAATCGATTTGGGTGGGCGACGAGAAGCAGTCAATATTTGGTTTTCGCGGCTCAGATCCAGTTCTAATGCAAGCGGTTGTCGACAAGTTGGTACCAGAAACTGGTGGAAGTCGCGACAACCTTACTAAGTCTTATCGATCGAGACCACAACTGGTCAGCTTTGTTAATGCAGTGTTCACTCAGTGCATGCAACCATTGGGGTTTGCACTCAGCGACATCGAAATTCGCGAAACAAACAGAGTCGAAGATAGTTCAATGAATAGTCATCTTCATTTGTGGTGGACAGGTTCTGGCCCCCAACAGTCTTCAGTAGCGGCGCTAGCCAACGAAGTTTTAAATGTTCTTCTTAAGCCTGAAGTTTGGCCCGTGCCTATGAACAGCGGTAGCACAGGCGGAGTGCGAAACATTAGAGGTTCGGATATCGCCATTTTATGTCGATCAAATACAAGGCGACTAGAAATCGCAGATGCGCTAGCTGAGCTTGGAATCATAGTATCAACGGAACGCAATGGTCTATTGAAGACTCCAGAATGTGTGCTTGCAATTGCGGTGCTTCGATTCTTGGCTGATAGATATGACACTCTTGCGATTGCCGAAATTATTCGATTCTCAGATACGCAAGATGATGATCGGGCGTGGCTGTTTGATTGGTTAGAAAACGGCGGCGAATCAGTAATCGCAAATAGCGACGATTTGCAATCTCTGGTCGAGCTAAGGCGGGAACTTCTTGGCCTGACCCCTGTCGAGTCGCTTCAACTCGCTACAACTTCACCATTGGTGATTTCCACAATTCTACGCTGGGGTAACCAGCGCCAGAGATTACTAAACCTCGATGCACTAATCGGAATAGCCACCACCTATGAGGAATTTTGTGTAACCAGCAGGGAAACAGCTAGCACGGCTGGATTAATTGCTTTTCTAAGCACAGTTGGCGATGCGCCACAATCAGCTAACCCTGATGAGCAGGCAGTGCAAGTTCTTACCTATCACAAATCGAAAGGTCTCGAATGGCCTATGGTAATTATGTTTGATCTAGATGTAGCACGCCCAGCGAACCCTTTTGGAGTTCATGTTCAGAACTCTTCAGTCAGTTTTGATGCTCAGAACCCACTGTTGGGCAGAACTATACGCTACTGGCCCTGGCCATATGGATTACAAACAGCTGGTCTTGCTTTGGCCGATGCATCTGCTAAATCGCAAGAAATGCTTGCTGCCACGAATCAGACTAATGCCGAATACTTGAGGCTTCTCTATGTGGGCATGACCAGGCCACGCGACTATCTGATTATAGCTTGTCGAGAAACGGCTAATGGGACAGCTTGGTTGGACATAGCTAAAGACCATAACGGTGATTCAGTATTTACCTTTTCACCTGGTGCCGCTGGAACGCTGAGCATATTGAGCAAGTCGCCTAGTGAGCTTGCCGTCTGCAGAATTCTTCAACTGCCAGATTCGACGAGTTCAACATCACCCACTTTGTTCTCCTCGGAAGCTCGATATGAGTGCCGCTCGTCAGTTACTGCTGCGCCGAGTCAGATTTCCTATTCATGTGCTCCTAGCTCGTTGCATGTGTCGCCAGGAGCTGCCGCATCAGCCATTAAGGTTGACAAAGATATTGATCTTGGTAGTCGACTACCTTTTGATGATGGAACTGACATGAGATCGCTCGGTGATGCATTACACCAATTCTTTGCTGTTGATGACTACGCAGCCAGCTCGGCTGAGAGATTACGGCGTGCAGCAGTAATTGCTGAATCTCACAAGATTGCCGGTCTAAGCCCTGCTAGTTTTGTTGAGGCAAGCACTCGAATCAACGCTGCCATTGAAGAACTTTATCCCGATGCAGTGTGGCTTCGCGAGTGGTCTGTAACTGGCCGCTATGGCTCCCAGCGTATGTCTGGCGCCATAGACTTATTATTAGAGCTCTCTGAGGGCTACGTGATTATCGATCACAAGAGCTTTCCTGGGCCGCATGATATGTGGTTCGAGAGGGCACTTAGTCACTATCCTCAGCTTGATGCCTACGCTCAGCTCGTGCGCCAAGCCACCGGCAAGGAAGTCATTGCTTGTTATATCCACATGCCAATTGTCGGTGCGCTTCTTAGCCTGAAGGCTATTGGGCCAGTACTTGCTGAACGGCTGCCGTCGCTTGAAGATAAATCTTGGTTGGTGTTTTAAGAGATAAACTAATATCATCTTTCATAGAGACCATCTCTATCTACTAACCGTCAGTGGTTTAACGCCAAAAGCATTTTCTGGCCATCCAGTCGCTAATTCTCAATCAACCTAGCCTCTCACTGGAGCTGAGAATAACCAATTAATTGACTGTCGACAGTAGATAGGCGAATTGAATCATCATCAGAGATATCACCACTTAACTTTCCGGGCACAAGACGCAACAAGAGCAGAAGACACTAGGCTCTGGTGACCTTGCCCTATTTGCTGTGCACCAATACCACAAACCCTAAATTGGGCACAATAGAATTGCAAGGTATTAGCCAAGACAGCTTCAAACCTATTCATCACAATGCAAAGACAAACCACAAATAGTCACAGAACATTAAAAAAGAAACGGCTCGACAATCACCAGTTGCGAAGCTGTAGCGGGCTATCACTAGTTGAAATACTGGTTTCCCTGCTTATCGGTTCTATCATCAGCTTGGCGATGACAGACCTTTTCTCGAAGGTCTTGCGAGTATCAAACGCAACCCAAAATGAAATATACGCAAACGCAATTGCAAATGAACTAATCGAAAACACCAAACAAGCACGCTTTGACTACCTGAACGCCAACCAAGGCACCTACGCAGCAATGCTAGTCAACAGAGATAGCACCGGCCAGATTAGCTATCCGATTCGGGACGAACCATTGCAGCTAGATTTTGCTACCAAGACTTGGCAGCCGAAAACGAATTTGGGAAAATTTAAAGGCGATGCCACTCTAACAATTGAACCAATGACTGGTCTAAATGGAGCACTAAAAGTCACAATTGTCGTTAACTGGTCAGATACAGAGCGCACTGGTTCCACAACAAACCCTGTAGGAAGAAGTCTAAAGTCATCAACAATCGTTATGCAAAGCGGAACTAACTATTACACACTATGACCCAAACGAAGAGAAAGCGCACTAGTAATGGAATATCACTCACAGAACTCCTGATGTCGATTCTGCTTCTAGGCTTCTCTTTAGCTATCATCGGTGAACTGGCCGTCGTGAGCACCATCGGTACCATCAGAACTACAAATAAAACTGATGGCCTAGCAGCTGCTCGCGCTGCCATTGACCGCATCAGCTCAGATGTTAGACAAGCACGAGCTTTTGGTGATTACTACGCAAAGAGTTCTGAGCGGCTTTCCTTCCCGAGTACCACTAACCCTATATATGCCACAGGTGCCCCGGTTGGCGGCTGGCCGAACCCGCCATGGCAGACGATTCCAATGGTGATGAGCGACACCTGCCTTATTCTTCAATTACCGGTTCTTTATCTTGACCCACAAAATGATCCAACCAACAGTTTATACAATCCAGCGGCGGCAGAAAATCCAAGAAATGGCTTCCCCGTTATGCTTCCCAAGTCTTACACGATTAGCTCTCAAAACGATCTGGAAAACTTAGATACAGTCATCTACCAAGTTGTTCCTGACCCGGCCAGACCAAACGAGTTCCTGATTCAAGTAGCACGTTACCCTGGCGCTAAATTAAGCACATTGAATATCGCATATAAACCTTTGATAAATCCGCCGCAAACCATTTTGAAAGGCTTAGTCGGTCCAAGGCCACTAGGGTCAGCCGATTCTGTATTGCCATCTGTTTTTTCATACTTAGGGCGCAACGCGATAAACAACCAACCCACGAATGGAAAAATATCAAAAGTTGCACTAAGCACTACTACCCTACCGACTGTCTTGGGCATAAGCATTGATATGGACATCAAGAAAGCAGGAATCACCACCACAGCTGGAGACGGGAAAGACCCTCAGTACTTTGGGATTCATAACGAAGTGTTTATGCGGAGCAACCGCAATCTAGTTCTAAACAATTTTGGTCCGTGATAAACCTATGAAAAAGCTACGTACCTTAAAAGTGAAACGAGGGAGGCGGCCTAAAGCCTTTGCTCTTGTCACAATTATAGTTATAGGTTTTTTCGCAATTGCCATGATGATGGCGCTCTTCCCGCTGATTCTAAATACGATAAGAAGCGAAAGTACTAATCGCAGTATGTCTGAGTTACGAAATGCAGCTGAGATAGGCGTGGACTATGCTGCGAAACAACTAAATGATGCACTTATTTCCGGCACAGCAAGCACCATAGAACCAGTTGCCGGAGTTCCGGAAAAGGTTACATCACTGCCGGCAACTCTCTTTCCAGACCTCCCAGGAGTAGCAGTCAATATCAAAGTTAGGCGCATGACCGGCCCTGAATATGCGGACTTCAAAACCTACTGCTCTCTTTACTCCCCACAACTAGACCCAGCCAATAATTCAAGCGCCGGAAAGAGCTATCTAGATCCATTGAAAACCACTACAGTAAGCAGCGACCACTGGAGAATTATTGAATCTACTGCATCTAGGGGCGTGTTTAGCCGGAGTATCCGAGTAATTCTAGAGCCTCAATTTGGAGTTCCGCCAGGGCCGGGTGGTGGAGCTCCAGGAGGACCTTCCTCATTTTTCAAAAATAGCTTTGTTGGAAACTCAAGCATCACAACCCAGCCCTTAACGGGCACACTGTCTATCAATGGCCAAAATCCGAATAAACCAGACGCGTACGAACTCAACCTCAAGACGAATGCATTCGCCACAGTAGGAGTTAATACAGATTTGTACGGTAATCTATGGGTGAGCAACATTATGAATGGGGCACCATCTGTGATAGCAAATGGCCCTGGTCCGAGGGGAACGCCGTTGGATCCGAGCATACACGGCCGTGTGATAACGAATGGCAATTCTTCCGGGTTTCAATCTTCTGTTGGTGACAACCCGGCGCCGAACGACAGCGTTAGAGCTGATATAGAGCAGATCTCCGCAGGTCAAACGCCACCACCACGGACCGGCCTCAACAATACTGATGCCACTCAGAGTGGTAACAACGCTGCAGGCAATTCAGTTACCGTTTCGCCAGTGATTTCAGACAGCACTGCCGCCCCGCTACCTGACGTAGCTTCCCTTGCCAGCCAGAACGCCCCCCTACCAGGCAGCTCTTATACGACATCAACATTCACAGCAGATGCGACAAACTTGACCCAGCCTCTTTCTACGAGTGGAACAGTTAAAATTTTCGTTCAAGACGGTGCATATTCTGGTTCAGCTGTTTCGATCAATTCAAGTTTGTTTAACAGTCCAGCTGATGCTGGCAACCTTCAAATCTTCTACCCCGGCAACCGAGCAATCGACATAGTGCTTGATGGTCAGGCATTCAACGGAGTTATCTATGCGCCAAATGCACCTGTAAATATCAAGGGTACAGGTAATTTCACCGGTGCAATTGTTGGCGACAAAGTGAGCCTGACGAATACAGGAGTAGTCACAATAAGAAACGACCTCCAAGATGTTAATAACGCAGCACCTTACAAACTCACTTATTCCTCGCTATCAAATCCACTAAATCCCGATGAGCCCCAGCTTCAAGGCTACAAGTCTGTCAGCTGGCAAGAAACGACTAGAAGACTTGTGCAATAGGTGCCTTTTGCCCTGTTAGATAGCTCTGAAATTAGCAACTAAACCTCTACCCCAAGCTCCGTCAAAGCCGATTTTGCCTTATCTCTAACAAGACCTTTAGGGCTTGTGAAATACACTTGTGACCAAAGACGAATAAGTCTTTCCTTTGCCTTCGCCCTTATCATTTCTGATTTCTCAGAGCGATAAATTGAATCCCAAGTATTTATTTCTTTGATTGTCGATGGAATCTTCGCAGCCAAAATAGCTGCCTGGCGAGCCAACCATGGTGGTGCATCTGGCAACTTCGATGCGACAGTATAGTACTTAGCAGCAGCCACTTCATCGTGGGCAAAGAGGTACATGTTGATACCAGCTATGTATGGCAAGTACCAATTGCCAGGGTTCGCTCTGATGCCACGTTGAATAATTTCATTAGCCCTCAACGGACGCTGCTGCTCTGAACCAATAGTAAAAGCACAATACCAATAGGGTTGAGCAAAATGTGGATCAAGGCCAGTTATAAGGTCTAGGTACTTGTCTGCTTGCACCGAATGATCAAGCGACCTCGCCGCACCATCACCAATATAGCCAACAAATACTAACCAATAAAAATCAGCCAGCAATTGATCATAGCCCATTGCTACTAATCGAACAGCCTGAGCCGATGGAATAAAGGCAAATTCCCCACCACTATGCAGCCGCTTCAGCGAGGACGCGACACCAGCGTGAAGCCACATAGTAAGCGGCACAAGGCAAACTAACAAGACATAAAGAAAAGTGTTTTGCCTTTTAGCAGTCACGCTCTTCTCACCAAAGGTTGCTTAATACCAAAGTTGTTTTTGGAAGTGTGCCATCAATGGCCTTACCATCACCAGTGGTGCCGAGCAAAGCATAGCTTCTGTGATTATCGAGCGGTATATAAACCACCTGGCCTGCTGATGCCCCGGTACTTTCAGGAGGTAGTGAACGCACCGCAGTTGGTGTGGAAATATAACCAACCATCACAGGAAATTCCGGCTTCTTGCTGTAGGGGTTCAATGGCCCCTGAGAGGCTGGCGTCTTACCGTCAGCTTCTCCACCAGGATAGTAGCTCTTCAAGGCATCATCAACTTCAGCAGGGTACATGTTGTTATGATCGGCAGCATAAGTCTCAAGCGCTACTTGAGTGATATGCATTGAAGTGCGAGTGATCTGCTGGTTGGCTTTCTCTTCAGCGCTAGTCACTCTAGGCACGAACATGCCTATCAACATAGCTGAGAAAAACAGAACGAGACCTACTTCTACAGGCGTCCAGACGTGCTTTTGCTTTACAACTTGGGCAGAATTGCTTGTCACGATTTCCTATCGATTACAGCGAGCTCTGAATTTTAGAGGGCGGTCAATTCTAGCCAGTTACTGGTTTGAAAGAACCAATGTAGTACCAGCTGAAGTTCCACTCAAAGCATTCCCTGGAGTTTTTCCTGCACCTTGAATTGCGTAAGATGTGCCCGTTCCGATCACATTGTAGTAGACCGTACCCTGGCTGCCCAATGCACCTGGGGCGGCAGACCTAGTGGTCTGAACGTTGGTGACACTTCCAGCAGCCAATGGCTCAGTTGCGTTTTTAAAAGGATTGATCGGGTAATTGCCTGGAACTGGACTAGTTTGACTACTATTGCCACCAGGGAAATATGCTTGGTAGCCAGCATCAGCAGCCGTGGCTGGATAGGAACCACCGGCATCTGTCGCGTACATCTCAGCAGCAATCTGCGCAGTACGCATGTTCCCCTTAACGCTGGCTTCCCGTGCCTTATCCTGTGCGCCGATGAAGTTCGGTAGCGCGATGGCGGCGAGAATACCGATAATAATTACGACTACAAGCAGCTCAATCAGGGTAAATCCACGCTCTGATCTCACTTTTCTCAGAGTTTTTAGATGCCGCTGCATTGGTCGTCTTTTTACAGCTAATTTTGTCACTGACATAATTCCATCACCCTCAAAGAAAAAACCGCCCGCAATTATAAGTGTCTCAACTTCTGCAATAAATTGCTGTTCCAGACGAAGTTATCAGACAGAAATGAACGTAGTAGCCTAAATGTTCATAGATAGAAGACAACCTGTAAAAGATCACACTACTACCTATTGAGCGTTTTGCCCAAACTCGGGCCCGTTCTAACGGCTAGGCAAATTGAAAGCCGCCGAGGTCATTACCCCAGCGGCTTAACAAAAGTTCATCAACATTGCTGCCGACATTCTCCAATGAGACACCGTCCGGTATCAGGCCTCTAATTAGTTTTCTAATTAGGCCTGACCCTTTCGACTGATCTCTTTATACGGTAACGAGTTCGCGTTCTACCACTTTAGTTTCTACTTTGTGGCGATCGTGAGCAGCTCTGCGTGGACGTCTGAGATGGTCCATGAAGCGCTTGTGAGCGAGAGTGTCGATTTGGGTTTGTGAGGTCTTATCAGGAACTGACAATACAAACTCTGAATTGCCTTCTTCTACTTTAGGCTCTTGATTGTGCTTGCCTACAAGATAGAGGTAGCCGCCGCGTGTTGAATAAACGTAATGAATCATGCCGCCTGCCTTTCTAGAATTCTCTTAGATGCCTGGAGAGATATAACCGTTGAACATTGGACTTGTACTTAGAACTGGAATTTGAACTGAATGAGAACTTTGCCATGTTCTCCCTCGCTTCGAGTGTAAGTGCATTTCACTCAAATGTACATCATGAAATACTAAGTGCGCTCGGATGTTTCAAAGAGAAAACATAACATTCTCTGAACAATTCGCCTTAGCGGCGTGTAATACCGCTATGGGAATTGGCTTGTGGAGCCGTTTCCGGAATAGTTAAGGCGTTCTCTTGTTCAATTATCTTGGCAGCCAGGTCATTGCCGACGACCACGGTGACTGAGCTTTCGATATTGCCAACAGACGCATTGACTATATCGCCTATACTCCCCAAATCAGTTCGAACTAAACTTGCATCTTCCGGATTGGCTTTCTGAGCGATGATTCGCGTACGTTTAATTCCTTCTGCAAATTCTAAATTGGCTTGTTGCACTGATACGTTTTTGTAGCCGTGCACACCTAAAAGTTTTGCCACTTTACGACCCATACCTTCAGTACTGCTGGAGTTTTCGACCGATATGCGTATGTCGTCTTTTGATGATTCTACGAAGTTGGCACCATTCAGTTTTGCCACCATTTTGCGTATATCAGACGGAGCAACTACCCAGTTGCCGTTGGGCGAAAACGTGCCAGGCATCATTGTTAAGAGCTGGTTAGACTTTGGAACGCCTCGAACAAAGTTGGCCATTCCCATCATGTCTTGAATGCTCATATCAGTACTTATGTATTGTTGCGCTATGTCAAGAAGTTTAGGCAAATGCGCCCAGCTGTCGGGTCTGAGGGCCTTGTCGAGTACTGCGCGTAAGAAGATTGATTGACGTTGCACGCGGCCGATGTCACCAAGAGCATCGTGACGGAAGCGCACAAAGCCCATAGCTTGATTGCCTGTAAGGGTGTGCATGCCAGGCTCCAGGTCGATTTTGAGCTTGGCGGTCCAGTCCATATATTGCATCTTCTTGGGAACTTCGACCGTAATTCCCCCCAGTTCATTGACCAGATCTACCAGGCCGTGAACGTTGAGAACTACATAATGATCGATCTTGGTGTCGTCCAGAAAGCCGCTGACAGTCTCTATTGCCAGGTTCTGTCCACCAATGGCATTGGCAGCGTTGATCTTTTGTATGCCATTGCCGGGGATGCGCACTTCGGTGTCGCGCGGAATTGAAATTACTCTAAGGGAGTTGGAAACCGGGTCGAGGCGGGCCACGAGGATGGTGTCTGAGCGCCCGGTGAAAGCGTCTTTATCTATCTTTTGTTTACGACGGCCCATATCGGTGTAAACCACGTCTACGCCCAAAAAGAGCACTGTGGTGGGTTCCCTCAGGGTGGCGATGCGAAGCTGTGGTGGAATTAACTGTGGCCGGGTTACAAGCGTGGCAAAATAACCCGCGCCAACCCCTACTACGGCGCAGACAATAAAAATAAGGAGCCAGTAGCTTGGTTTCAATGTAACCTGAGGATGCCTGCAAACTTGGTTATTATACGTGCTGTTATTAGTGATGATATTACTGACGTCTTTTCTGATGTTTTAAATCCCCGATGGAAACCCTAATTCGATGAGTAGCCCAGCAAAAGTGCTCGCTATTAATTTTGGCGGTATTGGAGACGAGGTTCTTTTCCTTCCAACCTTGGAGAGAATAAAAGAATTGGCGCCCGACTGCGAACTGACGCTCTTGGTTGAGCCGAGGTCAAAGTCGGTGATGGAAGTCACCAACCTGATCGACAAGATTATTACTTTTGATATCAAAAAGAAGCCGCTCACTCCTTTTGACCTTATAGCGCTCACCATGCTGCTTCGCAAAGGCGGCTATGACATGGTGATTTCGTCTGGGTCTTCGCCCATGGTGGCAATGTTACTTTTTCTATCGGGCATAAAATTGCGCGTTGGTTACGATGCCGGCTCGCCGGTAAAGTCGCTTTTGACCCACCCAGTAAAGCTTTTGCGTGATCAGTATGCCGCTGACATGTACCATGATCTGACTAAGGGCATGGCCAACTATTTGCGGCGCAAGGCTAACCCGAATGCATCTATAAGAGATATTGACGACACTTATCAAGTGCCAAAGATAACTCTCAAGGCCGATTCGCTGGCGGCCATGAAAGCTTTCCTAGAGGAAGGTCTCAAGGCTACGCAAAACGCTGTCACCACTGACGATACTAAGCAAAATGATACTAAGCCAATAGATGCTAGTCAGATTGATACCAGGCCGGTGAAGACTGTTTTGATTCACCCTGGCACATCGCAAATGGCAGTGAGCAAGGGCATTATCAAACACTGGTCATCGGAGAATTGGCTGACATTTATCAGACTATTGCAGAATCAAAAAGATCAGCCTTTCCAAACCCGCGTGATTTTGTGCGGCGGGCCTGACGATAAAGAAGTCGTGGCTGGGTTGGAGAAGTTGCTCAAGGCAGATGAAGGCAAGGCCTCGGGTACAAGCGGGGATGGCTCAAGCGGCTCTTCGGCTGGCGCCGCTCCATATATAAGTGCGGTGGGCAAGACCAAGGGCTTGGCTGATCTGGCGGCTCTGACGAGCATCTGTGATGTTCTCGTGTGCGTTGACTCGGCTCCCATGCACATTGGCGTGGGGCTCAATAAAAATCTCGTGGCCCTTTTTGGACCCACCGATCCCAAATTGCTTATTCCAAATCAGAAGAACTTCAAAGTGCTAGCCGACCGCCCAGAGTACGCGGCAGCCAATGCTGCGGCAACGGCAAATGCGGGCAAGTCGCCAGCACCGGCTTCTACTTCCGGGTCTTCCGCTACGACTTCGCCGCCTCGATCGCTGCAAGACGGGCTTGGCGTTCGGCTTCATCCTGAAACCGTTTACCAGTCTTTGTTGGATCTGCTCCGGGAAGAGTCAAGCCAATAAAGCTATCGGGGAACTGCTCATTGATGATGCGGTCAATTTCGTGGCCGCCGGGGCCGATTATGGCAAAGAGGGCGTCGACCACTTCGGGGTCAAACTGAGTGCCGCACATCTTTCTGATTTCGATCATGGCCTTTTCGTGGCCAATCGACTTTCTGTAGGGGCGATCTGTGGTCATGGCGTCGTAGGCGTCTGAGACCAAGATAATGCGGGCGCCCACAGGAATGTCGGCTCCGGCCAGGCCATCGGGGTAGCCTTCGCCGTTGTAGTACTCGTGGTGGTGTTTGACATATTCGCGGGCGCGCACGAGGCCGCGCAAATCACCGATGATTTCGGCTGATTTGACCGGGTGCTTGCACATGATTTCTTTTTCTTCGGCGCTGAGCTTGTCGGGCTTCCACAAAATAGACTCGGGAACGCCTATTTTGCCGATGTCGTGGAGGATGCCTCCTAGTTCGACGTCGCGCAGCTCTTCATCGGTCAGGCCCATTTGGCGGCCAATCAATACGGCGATGCGGCTCACCCGCAGGGAGTGGCCAGCGGTGTAGTCGCATTTAGCGTCGAGGGCATCGGCTAGAGCGCGGATGGTACCCACTGAGACTGACTCTAGTTCGGCGATGGCCACTTTGAGTTCGCCTAGCAGACGGTCGTTGCTTTCTTTTAGCTCGAAGGCCTCAAGAGCGCGGCGCACAGTCAGTTTTAGCTCGTCGGCGTCCCAGGGTTTGGCAATATATTTGTAGACTGAACCGGCGTTGATGGCGTCTACGAGGGCCTGCACATCGGTGTAGCCGGTCAAAAGAATCTTAATGGTATCGGGGCAGACGCCAAGAGAGGCTTCAAGAAGCTGAACGCCAGTCATGTTTGGCATGCGTTGGTCGGTGATAATCAGGCTGATGTACTCGTTTTTCAGTACTTCCAGGCCTTCCGCGCCGCTCTGAGCCTCAATTATGTCGTGCTCTTCCGAGAGTACGCGCCTCAACAAGCGGAGATTCGGAACCTCATCATCCACTACTAATATTTTGTGGCGGCGCATTGCATTCCTCTTAGAACACTTTTCGGGTTAAACGCTGCGTGGGGTGCAGATTCACTTTTCGGCTTGCGCCAGGCAGTTCACCTAGTCCGGTTCACTCAGGCTTTCAGCCAATTGCTTGGTTATGGCCTGGAGCGGCAAGCGCACATAGAACGTTGTGCCTTGGCCCATAACACTATCAAACCAGATTTGCCCACCATGTCGCTCTATTATTGAGTGACATATAGACAAACCTAACCCCGTCCCCTGACCAACAGCCTTGGTAGTGAAGAAGGGATCAAAGATTTTACTCCGAACCTCCTCTTTAATACCACCCCCGCAGTCAGTTATTGAAACCAATACTGAACCACTAGTTTGATTGGTCTGATCGGACAGCTCGGTTCTAATTTTCAGGGCCGGAGTGGGAGTGCCAGCGGGCAGGGACTCGGCGGCTGTATTCATGGCCTGGGCGGCGTTGCTGAGCAGGTTCATCCAGACCTGGTTCAGTTGGCCCGGATAGCACAAAACCGGCGGAATCTGCGCGTAGTCTGCTTCTACAGGAATTTTGTCGCGGCCGTAGTATTGCGAGAGAATTTTCATAGTCGACTCAAGGCCTTCTTGAATCGAGGCTTCTTTGAGCTCGGCCTCATCAAGACGGCTGAAGCTCTTGAGGTCGCGGATGATATGGCGGATGCGCTCGGCCCCTTCGTTCAAGTCAGCGATGATGTTGTCGAGGTCGCTCACCAGAAAGTCGTATTTGAGCTTGTTCTTGAGGTCGTCGACTGGTTTGCGCTGTTCTGCTGGCAACTCATCGATGGCCGAAATTACCTTTTTCAGCTCTTCGACATACTGCTTCAGGTAAGGCAGGTTGCCGTGCACAAAGTTAATAGGATTATTGAGCTCGTGGGCAATACCGGCCACCAGGCGGCCGAGCGATGCCATTTTTTCTTGGTGAATGAGCTGCGACTGCATGGTCTTCAGCTCGATGTTTTTGCTATCTAAATTGAGGTTCTTGGTGACTAAGTCTTTGTTCTTGCGCGACAGCTGCGAAACCAGATTGGCGTGCTCGACGGCCACGGCTACTTGCCCTGCCACAACTTTTGTCAGCACGACATCAGACTCGGTGAAAGTGCGGGTTGGCGATTTGTCGGCCAGCATGAAGACTCCGCGGCTTTCATCACCGTACATCATTGGTTGAATGACCAGAGTCTTGAAGCCAAGGGCCTTAATATCAGCGGCAATCGGGGCAAAAAATGGCTCCTCAGCCGGATCATGAAAGAGAAAAGTTTTGACCTTGGCGCCGCCGCTATCGCGCTCGTAATTGCCTTTATAGTCAAGGATGAATTGGGCAATGTCAGCACTTAGCACGGGGCCGCTATTATGCTCGCGGGTTTCTTCGACTACGACTGGAGCATAGGCCGACCAAGAACCAGAGGCTGTGGGGCTAGAATTTTTTACAGGCAGGCCCGCTGCAATCTTCACCTGGGCCGGACAAATCAATGCCACCAGATCGGTTTGCACAGCCTGAGCCAATTGCACCACTGCTGTCTCAAAAATTTTGTCTAACTCTAAAGTAGAACGCACACCTTTATTGATTGAATTGATCAGGCGCTCACGCTTGGCCCGTTCGTCTGAATCAGAGATGAGGCGCTCGTTAGCATCGAGCTGCTCGAGTAAGCGCTCAGCACCTTGCCTGGCCACGCGGCTCATGTAGTCGCAAAAGCGGGCCCAGAGCATAGAGACCGAGGCGAAGAAGAAAGCACGAGCTAAGATGCGGCGCCAGAGTTTGTCTGAATATGCTGCCGCCAGGCCGCGCTCAGTATCGCGGTTGAAGACATAAGGAAGCAGCTCGGCGTTTTCAGAAACCAACAAACCAATATACGAAACCGTGACCAGCAGTGCGGAGAAGTAAATTCCTTTTTTGCCAAAGGTATAACTCGATAGCAAAATCGGCAGCATATAGAGGACGTACAAGTCTGACTCTATCCCGCGGGTAAAATGCACCAGGCCGGTGAGGCTGATGACATCAAGAGTGATCATGATCATGTTGAAGGCGCGCAGGCGGGCTGCCGAATAGCGCAGGCGGCGCACTATGAAAGCGAGACCAATGAAAGAATAAACACTGACACCACCGACGATGGCAGCAGTAGAGCGAAATTCGAATTCGTCGCCAGCAAAAGTACCGATACCGACGCAAAGAATCAGACTGACCAGAGCAAAGGCAATGCGAAAGCGCAGCAGTTGCTCGCTTTTGAGATAGAGTTCGTTGGTCGACTCTCTAGTTTTGGCTTTTGAGCCGACACGCCGGGTCATGCTCATGGTCATAGGGGCACCGGGTTCTTTTGTTTGTTGTTATGGTTCTTTGCCACTGCCAAAAATGTCCGATTTTCGGCCGAATTTCGGACATTTTCAGAACAACTATATTACTAGGAAAGCTGGCTTCTAAAGGAAAATGCCTTGACGCAATCAGCTATTTTAGCTAAAATGGACAATATTAATCAAAACAGTTACAGGTAGCCAATGAAGACTATTACTGCCACGGAAGCAAAAAACAAACTAGGTGCTGTCATGGACTCTGCTCTAGTTGAACCAGTAATGATCGAAAAGTCTGGTCGCAACTCGGTAGTAATTATGGCTGCTACAGAATACGAACGGCTTACTGCCATGGAGGATGCCTACTGGGCAGCACGCGCAGTCAAAGCTGAAGCCGGTGGCTTTGCCACGGCGGAACAAGTAGCTAAACTGATTGAGGATGCTGGTGCGTAGCCTAAATCTGACCAAGGAGGCGCTCGATTTCATTCGAGGCCTAGAGCCAAAACCATTCAAACAGGTGTTGAGCAAAGTTCTGAGCCTACTTAGCGGGCCGCCCCCAGCAGACTCAAGCGCTCTTAAGGGATACGAAGACCTCTTCAGAGTAGACATGGGCGAGCATCGAATCGTTTATAGATTCGACGATGAGTCTGTATCAGTACTGGTTGTGGACAAACGAAATGACGACGAAGTCTATAAAAAGCTTGCTCGAAAAAAGTTTTAGAGATCTAGATCTCAAACGTTCGATGCCTTAAACAATCTCGGCGTCGATGCGGCCCTCTTTGATGGCCTGTAGCAATTTGCCGTGGTCAAGCTGGTTCTGCTCGCGGTAGGCATCGGCAAACTCGGCAATGGCCTTGGGCAAGACATTGCCTTTGCCAATGTAGCCAGCGATTATTGCCGGATCGCCTGAGCGAGCATGAGCACGAGCTAGAGCCCAACCGCAGTTGCGAGCGAAGCCCATCATATTGTTATGATTGAAAATCTCAATCATTGGCTTGACTTTGACATCACGCAATTGACGAACATAAAAGTGCTTGCCACCTTCACCAACATAATGGCCAAGAAAAACATCAGTGGCAGCTTGCATTATGCGCTGACCAGTGACAACCCTTTCGCCATGGGAGCCCTGATTGATGAAGTGAGAATAAGGCTCAAGTACTGAGCGGCGCGCTTCTTTCACCTGCAGGAAGAGCGGGTCGTCTTCTGCAGCGAAAAACAAAGCAATAGCGCAGACTGTTCCAACGCTACCGACACCTACTACTTTCAAGGCATTATCGACAAATTGATAACGATCAAACAAAATGCGCCGCTCAACGCTAAGAGATTCGCGAAACTTCTGAACTGCAGACACAGTGCGCTCTTTGTACTCCGGCGTATCACTATTCTCTTCGTGAAAAATCAACGGCGGCTGGTCTTTGATGCGCGGAGTGCCTTCAACCACAGCAGCCAACTTGACGAACTCTTCAGCATGGTCGCGGTCTAAAGCTTTCTTCAAAACTTTCTTGCGTCTTTTCTTCAGCACCTTGTCGTCGGTAAGTTCAATCAAAGCCTCATAATCCAGATACGAATACCAGGCATCGAGACAAGTCATTTTTGAAAGCTCTTCCATTTTGTCACGGTAGCATTCCACCACCCGAGCGGCTGTCGCCATGCCCTCTGAGCGCTTGTGACCGTTATGGGCTGAGGCTATGGCAAAGCTGGCGGCCAGGCGCTTCAAGTCCCACTCCCAGGAGCAGGGGAAAGTTTCATCGAAATCATTAATATCAAAAATAATGTTGCGCTCTGGAGTAGCGAAAGCGCCAAAATTTGCCAGATGACTGTCACCGCAAGATTGCACGGCATAATCGGTGGCTTTAGTGACGGATAGGTCAGCGGCCATGATTACCGCCGCACCGCGATAGAAAGCGAAAGGTGAAGCCACCATGCGGCCGTAGCGCAGAGGCAAGAGGCTCTCGATGCGCTCGTGACTGGAGGCAATTAATAAGTCCATGGGGTCTTCGCGACCGGGCCTGTCTATGACAAACTCAGCGTGGGCTTCACGGGAACATTTAACCCGCAAGGCCTGACCAAATTCGTAGCGCTCTTTGGTGTTCTGCAAGTGCATGGGCTTGGTTAAATACTCAGCCTCAATGGCGGGCTGCCGAGCTTGCATAACGGGGTGAGGAAGGCTCTTTGGATTCTTTTTCATTGGTAATTATTGGCTCTCTCGGAAATAAATAAACAGGCAATTCAGAAATTCAATATGCCCGGACTAAGAAGCTATTTACCGCATCCGAAACTGTCAGTTTTTCTTCAAAAAATCTGACACTTTTGGAAATGCCCCAAAGAAATAAGCAAGCTCTTAATGTCGCAATCAGCAGGCAAAAAACTAAATATATTCAGAAGCGCGGCGATAAACTTCAGCGGCATCGGCAAAGCGGCCCAGTGACTTCAAAGCCTGGCCCCAGGCGTCATAAACATCGGCGTCATAAGGGTCTATTTCAGTAGCCTTCTCATATTTTTCCAGAGCTAATTCTTGCAAGCCCAAAAGCGCGAGGGCCTTGCCCCAATAGTAGAACAAACCAGGGTCGCCGTCTGAATACTGGTCGGCTTCTCTGAACATTTCGTCGGCTTCGACAAAACGGCCTTGCAGTAAGAAAACTTGACCAGCAACAATGCGAGCCACAGCATTTTTAGGGTCTTCTTGAATAACAGTAGTGATTAAATCAAGTGCTTCATCTAAGCGCTGCTGCTCTTTGAAAGCGCGAGCCAGAGACACTCGCACATCAGCATCTTGAGGATTGATAGCGAGAATTTTCAGAGATTGGGCTTCGACTAATTCGTAGCGAGAAGCTTTGAGCAAGCGATCTAAAGCTTCTTTTTGGGGATTCAAACACTCGGGATCATACTGAATAGCCAGGCGCAAATGCTGCGAGCCCCGCTCAGTGTCTCCCATTTCATCAAAGACACGCGACAGGTGCAAATGGCCCAGGGCATAATCTTCGCGCAGTGAAATGGCCTGAGTAAACTTCTGCACTGCTTCTGGATAATTTCCAGATAGATACAACGCACAGCCCAGGCCGTCAATAGCCTGGTAGTTCGATGGAGTTGATTTCAAAACGCGATCAAAATATTGAGCGGCTTGTTCGTAGTTAGCAATGCCCAAATAGGCATGGCCAAGCCAAAAATCGAAGCGGCCATCTTGCTCTTTTTCTTGCAAAACAGCAAGGGCTTGCTGACAGTTATTCATCAAAATCAAAGTGACAGCAAGATAGACGCGCACTTCGTTATTGCTTTTATCGAGAGCCAGAGCCTTTTCAAAGGCATCGGCGGCGCGTTCGTACTCGCCTAAATCAACGCAAACAAGACCAAGATTCATCATTGGCTCTAAGCAAGAAGAATCCATATCTGATGCTTCCATCAGCTTGTCTGAAGCATCTTCGGCACGACCAGCTTTGAAAAGCGAGACGCCCCAGTCGTTATATATCAAGGCGCGCTCGCGAGCGGTAAGCATGCGGTGGCCCATTCCCACTGCTTCTTGAAAGAGGCGTACAGCATCATCAATCATTCCAGCATTGGCCATGGCTGAGGCGGCATAGCGCAAAGTCGTTATGTCTTTGCCGTCCACCTGCCAGGCGCGCATGAAACATTTTCCGGCATCGCTATCGTTGCCCATGGCTGATAGGGCGATGCCCAAACAAACTAAGGGCTCGGGAATTTCTGGCTCATTGTTGACTGCAGCTTGAAAATATTGAGCTGCTTCCATGAATTGACCCATGCGGAAACTAGCCGTTCCGCCTTGAATAAAGGCAGCGCTCAGTTTGGGGTCGAGTTTAATGGCCTGGTTGAATTGACCAATGGCACCTCTGAAACTATTGCCGGCCATGAGGGCCATGCCCCAATGCAAGTGGCCCACGGCAAAACCTTCACGGCGCTCGCAGGCATCATGGAAGGCGGGCATGGCTTCGGCCGGGCGTCCGTCTTTGAGCAAAACTAAGCCGAGCCGATAGTGGGCGTCGCCACGAGTTGAATCAATTGATAGAGCTGTTTTGAGGTGGCGCTCGGCCTCAGCCAATTTACCGTTGTTGAAAGCAATTACTCCCAGCTGATACTGAATATCAGGGTCATTCATACCACTTGGATTCTGCTGAGCAAAGCGCATCAAGCCAGCATAAGCCTCATCCCACTTGCCCTGGGAAGCTAAATCAGAGACTAACTGTGAAATTTGGGTTGACAACCCACTGACTCCTGGGGCAAAAGCTTCGTTGGTACCGGTCTTAAAGAGATCAAGCTTACATCAAAATTTTAGCGGTAGTGGAAAGTCAATAATACAGTGGCGCACAGTATCAACTGTACCCCCCAGAATGCCATTACTACCTGCCATTCCGCCCAACCCTTGTCAGCCATGACCGCTTCGTAATGGTGGTGCAGTGGAGCCATGCGGAACAAACGCTTGCCTTCGCCGGGCAGGCGCTTGGTCAGTTTATGCTTGATTAGAGCGAGGGCGCTCATTGGTTTTTCTGGAGTGTAGGGCTTGGTTAATTTGAAGTAGGTGACTTGGGCCATAACCGAAAGGGCCTCGGCGATGTAAATCATGGTCAGAGGGATGAACCAGATAACAATGCCGCCAGCAAGTGCAAGGCAGGCCATCAAACCGCCAATAAAGAGTGAGCCAGTATCGCCCATGAATATCTGGGCCGGATTTTTGTTGTAGAGCAAGAAGCCGAGCAAGGCCCCAGCAGCGGTGGCAGCTATGGTGGCATAGCCGTACTGCACAGGTTCGACAGATCCGGCACCACCAGTGAGGAATAGAATCACTGCCATGGCGGCAAACACTTGGCAGGCCGTTCCAGCGGCCAGGCCGTCCATGCCATCGTGCAGATTGACAGCATTAGTTGTAGCAGCGGTGAGGAAGGCGCCGAGAGCTATAAAAAGAACGGCAGGCAAGATAATTATTGCTACCGGATATGCCCCATCGGGCAGACTAGAAGCAAAACCGGCACCAGTAAAAATGGAATAAAGGGCATTGGGCAGCAAGAACTTGTTGTCGCTGAACATAGTTAGCACCACTGCTAACACCACACCGAGGCAGGTTTCGATGGCCAATCTGAGGTAGCCAGAGATGCCTTTATTGCCTTTATTTATCACCTTGGCGGAATCGTCGAGCAGTCCTACCACTCCACACAAGAAGCCGATAATAATTACAAGGAAGTAGCAGGGGTCTTGCGGCATAGCTGGCGATGTGGCTTGGCCGGGCTCTAGTGGATGACCAGGCAAAAGCAACTGAATGGGCACAAAAGCCATGCCAAGAACAACAGCCAAAGTAACAACCATGAAAACAAGGCCGCCCATGGTCGGAGTCTTAGCTTTGTGCGAGTGACTCTTTGGTCCTTCTTCGCGCAGAAACTGATTGATCTGTAGAGCGTTCAACTTTTTTATGTAGAACGGCATGCATATAGCCGTGAACACCAGCGCAGTCATGCATGGCAGAACGAGCTGCAACAGAGCCGCTAAAAGGCTTCCCTGCTGAATTATGGCAGTAGCATGTTGCTCTAAGTTGACTGTTGGATTCCCGCTGGTTAGTCGAGGTAGAAGCTAGTCACAATCTTACGATGTTCCTTAGCATAGTTTACCGACTCAAGCAGTGTATGTGATGTGTGGTAGAGGAAGCAAATTATTTGCTGGCATCTATCGATTATTTCGTGGTTGCATATGCGCGATGCATCGGCAAGAGTCATCGTACGTCTTTCAGGATACTCAACGATATTCTTGATACCTATTAGTAGGTCTTGAACTTCGCCAGGTTGCTGAGAAATTGTCTGCGGAAGAATTATGTTTAGACGATCTGGATTTGCTCTTTGAGCACCGCGAATCACTGCCATGTTGCAGCCGTTCGCACCGCCACTGGTGACGACCTGGTTGCCCGAGAGCACGAGAGCGTAAGAAAGCATCTCGACTAGTTGCTGATGAGTGAGGGGCAAGTTGCGCGTACCAATGATGGCTACTTTGCGAGGGCCAGACTGTTGGATTAAGAGAAGCTCTTGGGCCAGTTCATCGACGGTCGGTATTGTGGCGGCACCGGGTTCAATTCGACTCATATATATCTATCCAATCC
Source organism: Obscuribacteraceae bacterium (SeqCode) (assembly GCA_044378815.1). Taxonomy (GTDB): domain Bacteria; phylum Cyanobacteriota; class Vampirovibrionia; order Obscuribacterales; family Obscuribacteraceae. The sequence goes on from JBIPOV010000013.1 coordinate 125,025, forward strand.
CTTTTATATAGACGCCAGTCTTTACTGGTACGTGGAAATTTGTTCGTTAATGATTAAGATTACAAGTCTTCCCTATGGTTTTGTCCTAGCAAGCCTCAGGCTGTTTACAAGTTTTAATTAACAGCGAGGCCGAGATCCCTCACAATTAGAGTTGTGGGAGCCTCTGGCGCTGCATTACAGAGAATATTCGCCCGAGAGCCCAACGCATAGCATTTATATATCCGCTTAATGCGGAGAGCTTGCTTGACATCATTTATAGTTGGAGAGAGACGTGGCGAGAGACCCAGTTATGACATCGGCCGGCAAAGACAGACAATTGAGCCTATTTGGTTCGAATGACTTTAATGAGGAGCCGTCGGATGCCGACGAGCTGGCCCTGGCTGAGTTGGAGGTAGAAGAGCTGGCCTCAGTGGCCTTCGAGCCAGAAGATATAGATGCTGAAGATCTCGATGTCAGCTTCGAAGCGCCTGACAACACCGAGGATAACGAACAAGCGCCCACCCAATCTTCATATACGCCTCAAGCTCCGGCTCAATCTCAAGCTCCAGCTCAATCTCAAGCCCAGTCTTATGCAGCTCCAGCGGCAAATGCTCAAGGGCATTCTTCTAGTACTCAAGCTTCTGGCCAAACGCCATTCCAGTCTAAATATGTGCCGTCCTACCAGGCCCCACGGGAGCGGCCGCAGTATGCCCCTATGTCAGATGCTGAAATTGCCGCTTTAGAAACCCAACTGCTTGACCGCTTGAACCCAGAGCAAGCCCAGTGCGTTTCGCAAATGTGGGGACCCTCGCTAATCATTGCCGGAGCCGGTTCGGGCAAAACCACAGTCTTGACCAAGCGCATTGCCTGGATAATCTCAAAATTAAGACAAGAGCCCGAAGCTATCCTGGCCGTCACCTTCACCAACAAAGCTGCTGGCGAAATGCGCCAGCGTATTGAAAAGATTGTTGGCCCCTACGAAGCTCGCCGCATCTCTATTGGCACTTTCCACAGCATTTGTGCCAAATTGCTGCGCCAAGAAATTTCGAACTATAAGACTGAAGACGGTTTGAAATGGGATAACAATTTTGTCATCTACGACGAAACCGACAGTATGAGTCTGGTTAAGGCGCAAATCGTCAAGCTCAACCTCGACGACAAAGTCTTTGTACCTAAAGAAATCCGCCACACCATTTCGTCACTGAAAAACGACGGCTATACCCACCATGTCTATGCCAAAGAAGCGAAGAACTACAGAGAAGGCCGTTTGTCCGAAATCTTCAGTGCCTATCAAACCGAATTAGCGCGTAACAACGCCCTTGATTTTGATGACTTGATTTTGATTTTCACCGATTTGATGCAACAAAATCAGATGGTGCGAGAGCGCATGCAACGCCGCTATCGCCACGTCTTAGTAGACGAATTCCAAGATACCAACAAATCACAGTACGATCTAATTTCATTGATCGCCAAAGCCGATAGCCCCGAACACTTCCTCACCAGAGAAGCTAAAGAAGCGGGCCGCACCATGACTCACGAGCAACTCTGGAGCGAACGCAGTCTATTAGTTGTAGGCGACGTCGACCAATCTATTTACTCCTGGCGTAAAGCTGACTATCGCATTATTCTTGGCTTCCAAAAAGACTATGAAGGTTGCGGTCTAATCAAGTTGGAAGAAAATTACCGCTCTACTGCCACCATATTAGAAGCGGCCAACAGCATCATTGCCAACAACACTGAGCGTATCGACAAAACCTTGCGCTGCAACCGCGGCCAAGGTGGCAAAGTCAATTGTTATGAAGCCCAAGACGAAATTGACGAAGCCTATTATGTCGCTGAAGAAATCAAACGCAGCAAAGCGCGCAGCAAGAGATATTCAGACCACGTCGTGCTTTACCGCACCAACTCTCAGTCACGAGCGATTGAAGAAATTCTGGTGCGCAGTCACATTCCATACGTCGTGGTTGGTGGCACCAGATTCTACGACCGGCAAGAAATCAAAGACATGCTGGCCTACATGAAGCTGATCTACAACCCTAGAGATGGTCAAGCATTCAACCGCGTCATCAACACACCGAAGCGCGGATTGGGCAAAACCACTCTCGATAGAGTCAATGCTTACGCTGAGACTAAAGGCGTAAGCCCCTTAGAAGCTAGTCTAGAAGCCAGTCGCATCTCAGATTTATCTCCCAAGGCTTACACCTCCCTGCAAGATTTTGCTCGTGTAATTGTCAGCTTGAACGAGCAATCGAAAGTGATACCAGTTTCTGATTTGCTCGAAGAAATCTTGAAATCAACTGGCTATATTTCTCGCCTAGAAAAAGACGCTCACGAATCGAAAGATGAGTTAGCTCTAGGAAGAATTGAAAACGTCATGGAACTAGTGGCGGTGGCAAAAGAATTTGAACAGACCGCCGACGAACCTGATTTAGACTCATTCTTGACTCGCATTTCATTAGTGAGCGATCTGGACAAAGCTAATCTTGATGAAGACACAGTCAAACTAATGACTATCCACTCTTCTAAAGGCTTAGAGTTTCCTGTGGCCTTTATCATGGGCTGCGAAGAAGGTCTCTTCCCCCATGTGCGCTCCCTTGATTCACCAACACAAATGGAAGAAGAGCGGCGCTTAATGTACGTTGCCGTCACTCGCGCTGGCGATATGCTGCACATGACCCTGGCGCGCAAACGCACCATGATTGGTCGCGGCTTCTCCAACTCTGGCTTCTCCTCAACGTTTACGATTCCTAGTCGCTTCCTCAAAGAAATTACCCCGGGCTTGATCTCAGGCTTCTACCCCAGTGGTGATGAAGAGTTCAAACGCTCTGGTGGCGGCAATCCCAACTTTAATGGCGGCGGCGGCTTTGGTGCCTTTGGTGGCAACAAAAATAGCCAGGGCTACACCGACGAAAGTCAGGAATGGGACGACCGCAACGATCGCAAGAAGCCAGGCAACTTTGGTGATTCGAAATACGGCGGCAACGACTATGCCACCGGCACTTCGGGCGGCTACAAGAAACCTAGCGGCGGCGGCTCTGGTGGTTATGGCGGATCGGGCTCGGGCGGATACGGCGGCTCCGGGGCGAAATCTGGCGGCGGCTGGAACAAAGGCCAAAGTGCCGGGGGCTACAACAAGTCTACTGGTTATCAGTCACAGAACGCTTCAAGACCGATGGCGAAGAAGGCTGAGCCGGTCAAGCCAAGAGCTATGCGACTTCCTCCTCCCGGTGAGAAACCAGACGTCTCAGAAGCGCCAACATTTGAGCGCCTCAAGGTCGGCGACGCCGTTCAGCACGTCAAGTTTGGCATGGGCAAAGTCACTCAGGTCATCGGAGACGGCGAAAAAGAGATGTACAACGTCGCCTTTGAAGACCGAAATAGACTGCTTGATCCGAAGTTTGCAAAACTTATAAAGCTGTCCTGATGGCATCCTCTTTGTAAGACTATAGACCAGAGATTTTTCGTAGAAAAATCCCTTTAGTAAGGATGCCTGCTTCAGGTGTCTGTTTAGGTCATAAATAGGAAGGGGGCATACGGTGTCAGTAGAAAGAACTTTCGTAGCGGTCAAGCCAGACGGTGTTGAGCGTGGTTTGGTAGGCGAGATTATCGGTCGCTTTGAGCGCCGCGGCCTCAAGCTGGTTGGTATGAAGCTGATGGTGGTTCCAGTCGTCTTGGCTGAAAACCACTATGGTGAGCACAAAGGCAAACCTTTCTTTGAAGGTTTGGTCAAATTCATCACTGGCGGCCCAATCGTTGCCATGGTCTGGGAAGGCAAAAACGCCATCACCTTGGCTCGTAACGTTATCGGCGCCACCAACCCAACTGCTGCTGCTCAAGGCACAATTCGCGGCGACCTCGCCACCGATATCGGCCGCAACGTCGTACACGGATCTGATGGCCCTGAAAGTGCTGCTCGTGAAATCGGTTTGTTCTTCAGTGCCGATGAGCTAGTGAACGGCTGGAATCGCACTATTGAAAAATGGATCAGCGAATAAATTAGGATAAGGCTTTATCAACCGCTTTAAAGACCTCCTCAACAGGGAGGTCTTTTAAGCATGCAATGGTTTTGAGCTTGAGCTGACAGGTCTTTTCGAAGCAGGGCTGGCATTCCAAATTTAAATGCACGGAACTACCCATACTTCCGTACGGTCCATTGCGCAACCAAGGAGTAGCACCATGTATTGCCACCACCTTTGGTTTAGCCACTGCCACCGACCGCACTTCAAACTCTAGTGATTTTTGGTTAGCGGTGTCTTTGAGCGCCTTCGGCTCAGTAGCTGCAAGCTCGCTATTGAAGGCCTCGTGGGCGATTCCGGCTGCGAGGTGGAGTGGTCCGGTATCGGCACCAAGCACCAGATCGCATCTTCTAAAGAGTGCCACCAATTGCATTAAGCTGGTTTCACCCGTCAGATCAATTACCGAATTATTTGAACCCGATTCTATTCCTTTATATATGTATTGATTGGTGCCCCGCTCAGCCGGTCCTCCGCAGATCACTAGCTGAGCCTGCAAACGCTCACAGAGCAAGCGTCCCAGAGCTATCCACTGATCTTCAGGCCAGATTTTGGTAGGCCAGGTGGTGCCAGGAATCAGAGCAATAAGTGGTCCCGCCATTGGTGACTTGCTGCCAACAACTTCGCTTTGCCCCGTCTTTGGTGCCCCGGACTTAGCTAGTGGCACAGCCTGACCGTGCTCCGCCTCTGGTGACTCGACCGCATTTAGATTCGGCTCCGCCTCTGGTGCCTCTACCTGAACTAGAGACTGCCCCGCCTCTGGTGCACGCCTCAAGTTATCAAGTTTGCTCGAAACGAATGCTAGACAATCTTTTCCGGGATCTGGCAGGGGGAAGTGCACCACCCGGTCACGACCAGCCAGGCGAATACAAGTTGACCTCTCTTGGGCCAGTGTTTCTAAAGCGAAATCGGCAAGAGCCATATTGAGCTCAACCACATGCCGATCGGGGGCAAAATAATCTCCGACCTCAAGAGCATGGGTAAGCAATTTGGCAGCCCCCTCTCTGGTGCCGGCAAATCCAACCCGCAATGGTGCCCCGGATAAATAGGCAGGGATGGCACTCTTGAGCAATCCCTGGGCATCAATTGCCAGGTCGAACTTGTAGTCTTTCAACTCTTGGAAGTACTTTTTGGCGGCACCAAAGGTGGAGATTAGTGGCCCCACTTTGCGCATCTCTTTCAGCCAGGTCTTCCGGGGAAAGAGCAGTACCCTGTCTACAGCCGGGTTGCCGTGCAAAAGATCTTGAGCAGCCGGCTCAACCAACCAGGTAAGTTCAACATTTGGTAATCTTTCTTTGATTCGTGCTGCCAGCGGCAGGCAATGAACGACATCACCCATGGCGCTAAGTTTTACGATCAGAACTCTCAAGGCTTACCACCTACGGGGGCATACTGGCTTCCGACAAGCTTAACCGATTATCTATTTTGCGGTCGGTGCTTCTTTGATACCAGCCATTATGAATGGTGCGGCACCATTGGCAGAGCTAAAATCACCCCTGGTGTCACATTTTTCTGGTATCAGATCCCCGAAACCCTTGTGCCCCAACGATAGAAAATTTCTATATACAAAGTGGTTATAAACGGATACTTGTTTGGTACAATACTTATGCCACCTAGAGTGGTGGTAACCGTATAAAACGGTGGAAACCACTTAAGTCCCACCGAACAAATTAGAGCGATGCCATTAAGGTGGAGCGCTCTACAGGAAATTGCCCAAAGGCATTTTTCTGCATTAGCACCCTGAGCAGCCCTCGCGGCTCGCCCGCGGGCTGGTTTCCGATTGACCCAAATACACGAAGGAGTGAAACATGGCAGGAGTTCGTAAAACTGGTGGCAAGGCAAAACCTAAAGCTGCTAAATCCGCTAAACCAGCTGCAAAACATGTAGCTAAAAAAGCCGTAGGCACCCGCAAACTTGTTCGCAAGACTGCAGCCCCTAAGCACACCACCAAGGCCAAAGCTACCACCTCGCGTGCTAGCGAAGACCAATACTTGAATTTCTCCGGCAAATTCACAGTGCGTTTGCCGAAGTCATTGCACCAAGCCCTTGTTGATAGAGCCGAAAAAGAAGGCGTCAGCCTCAACTTGTTCGTCACAAACGCTCTTTCAAGAACCGTAGCTGTGCCAAGCAAAAAGAGATAAGAACCTCAATCTAAGTAGCCAGAATCTAATTAGCCAGAGTCTAGATAGATTACCCGCTACTGCCGATTGCAGGTCCTAAAAAATCAAAAGGGGAGGTTCGCCTCCCCTTTTTTTCGTTTGGATAGCCCGTTCTACTGCTTAATTCCAATCTAACTTTATTTAATAGATAAGAGCAATTTCATAGTCTGTTATCAGATCGATTTCACGCGACCCTGCAAACTTGCCCCCTACCATAGGCCAGCGATTTTCAGCCAATGAAGATTAAGCCTGACTCAGCCAAGCCTTTAGATAAGCTTATTTGCAACACCTTTGAATCGTCCCTCGAACCAGCTAGACTCACTCTGTCGGATAAAATGCCCACAAGATTGTCCGTCATGCTCCCGATAAAGAATCAGTCGAATATCCAAGACTAATTCGCCAAAGGAACCTATTAAATGACCCAAAGTATTCCGATTCTCAACCTTAAAGCCCAGTACGCGACAATCCAGGAAGAATTAGAGTCCACCATTCTTGAAGTACTCCGCAGCGGTAATTACATCCTCGGTAAGTACGTTGGCACCCTTGAGAAACAAGTAGCTGAATTATGCGGTGTTAATGATGGCATCGGCGTAGCAAACGGCACCGACGCATTGATGCTAGCCCTCTGGGGCCTCGATATCGGGCCCGGCGATGAAGTCATCACCACCCCCTTCACTTTCGCTGCTACAGTCGAAGCGATTGTAATGCGCGGCGCTACTCCCGTTTTCGTCGACATCGACCCAACCAGCTATAACATCAACCCAGCCTTGATTGAGAAGGCCATCACTAGCAAGACCAAAGCAATCATGCCAGTGCACCTTTATGGCTTGCCATCACACATGGAGCCAATCTGCGCCATCGCTGAGCGCTATGGCTTGAAAGTAATCGAAGACAATGCCCAGGGCATTGGTGCTACATACAAAGGCAAACCCACCGGATCATTTGGCGACGTTGCCTGCACCAGCTTCTACCCAACCAAAAACTTAGGCGCAGCCGGTGATGCCGGTATGATCGTCAGCAAAGATCCAGTTGTAGCTGAGCGCATCAGAGCGATTCGCGCTCACGGTATGAGACGTCGCTACTACCACGACGAACTTGGTGTTAACAGCCGCCTTGACGAACTGCAAGCAGCAACACTGGTTGTCAAATTGCCTTATCTCAAACAGTGGAACGAAAGACGGGCTCATCTGGCCTCTATATACGATGCCAGCTTGGCCAACTGCCCAGGCTTAGTTAGACCAAGCATCAGCTTAGCCGGTGGAGTCGCCAACGGTGCTCGTGACAGCGTTAAGCACGTCTACCACCAATACACAGTGCGGGTGCTGGCCTCAGACAAAGCTCAGACTCTCGATAATCCAAATCGCGACAAGCTAATTGCTCGCTTGACCGAAGCTGGTATTGGCTCTATGTGCTACTACCCAGTTCCATTACATGTGCAAAAAGCCTTCGAAAATCTCGGCTACAAAATGGGTGACTTCCCAATTTCAGAACAACTCTCAAGAGAAGTTCTCTCATTGCCGATGTATCCAGAGCTAAGCGACGAACAAGTCGAAACAGTTGGCAAAACCATCACTGCAATTATGGCTAGCGAAATTGCCCCTGCTACTGCGGTGACATCACCAGTTGGAACAATGGGCACTACTCCTGCTGGCCAAGTCGCTGGGCTAGCAGTCTAGCCTAAGGCCACAGTTGAACGAAGAAACAAGCGAAAATGCCAAACTACCGGAAGCCTCGGCCTCCGGTAGTTCTGTTATGACAGGGGCTGTCAAGCCCGCAAACACAGACACAGCTTCAAAATCGAGCACCGTCTTGCTAGCCTTGATGGCACTAGCAATGGTGCTAACTTTCGTTGGCTATATGCCCATCCTCTTCGATTTCTTTGCCGGCGACGACTATGTTCACTTGATCTGGCTGAAAGAAGCGGTGCAGCACCCCGAGCTGGTCTGGCGCAATTTCCACACCTCCTGGTTGGACGGCACCACCACTAAGTTTTATCGACCACTTATCTCTGTATTCATGGTCTCTGATTATGTTTTGTGGAACCACAGCGCCATTGGTTTTCACCTCACCAATTTGCTCTTTCACTTAGCCAGTACTGCTTTCATATTTTTGATTGCCCGCGAATTAGCGGCGCTGACCTTGATAGAAGAAAAAGCGCGGATTCAAGAAGAGCTATCGCGCAAGACTTACAAAGCTCTGCCAATTTCAATCTTATATATATGGCCTTTTTTCTCGGCGGCAATGTTTGGCCTCTACCCCCTGCACACCGAAACAGTTTCGTGGATTACCGGACGAGTTGATGCCGTTGTTACCGCCTTCATTACTGGCTCTTTCTGGTTCTACTTGCGGGCGCGCAAAGCTAGTGGTGAAGAAAAAAGTAACTGGTTCGCCAGCAAGAAAGCCTCACTGACATTCTCATTTATATTGATGGTATTGGCCCTTCTCTCAAAAGAAATGGCCATTACTCTGCCTGCCATTTTTGTTTTGATAGAGCTGCTCTATGCCGCTCCTGGTGAGCGTCCGCGTTCAGTTCTTGAGGGTCTGCTAAGCAAGTCATACCTGCTGCGCGCCCTAAAAAATACGGCCATGTACTGGGGCTTGATTGTTGTTTATTTCATTGTGCGCCGCCTCGCCCTTGGTACATTCGTTGGTGGTTACGACGACTCACTCTTCTTTATCGCTAACTACAAAGCCTTCATCAAAACCTGGCTAAACGGTCTCAGGCTCTTCTTTGAGCCCCTCAATCATGAGCTGATCAGCGCCCGTGCGATACCAACGAGACTTTGGGATTTCTACCTCGGTCTAATCGGTCTTGGTACTCTCGTCAATTTAGTTTTGACTCCAGCCTTGGGCCGATTGTTCTTGTTCCTCTGCGGCTGGCTGGTGCTGTCGCTTGCTCCTGTCTACAAAATATTTGCCATTGCCGACGACTTACAAGGTAGCAGACTGGCTTATGTAGCCACTGTTCCACTGGCTTTTCTAATTGCTCTAGCAGTAGTTGTAGTCAGCCGCGGAATTGTCGCCCGCAAACAATTATGGTCGCGCTCCCTTCTAGGAGTCGGTTTCATCGCCCTTTCGTTCTATGTTCTCCACCTCAATAACCAGGCCTGGGTTGATGCTGGAGTAGAAGCCAATTCGATTAGAGCCGGACTATCCAAGCTCTACAAAGAAGTGAAAGGAGACCCGCAGATTCTCTTTGTTGGCTTGCCGGATCAAATACACGGCGCCTACATCTGTCGCAATGCCTTAGTAGGAATGACGCGCACGCCACAGCTTGAGCGCGATGCCGTCAACGCCATTATGGTAGACAAATTTGAGCCGATTCTGCCTTTCGGCTATATGAAAGAATCGCTCTACCGCGACCGTGACAAAGTCTTGGTTTATCGCTGGTGCCCAGAAGTATCAGGCGCTGCGGCCTCCGGCGACAGCAGTGCTTCGACTAGTGGCACGGCAACAAATAATGCTACAGCTAGCGTCCCAGGCCACTTTGAGAAGATGGAGCTGAACGACATCAAAGAGTATCCAGTCAAAGAAGCGAAAGTATTCAAGGGCGGCGCACTACAGACGGTGCTCAAACCAGTACAAAGCGAAAACACCAAATTTGAATTTTTACCCGATGGCACACTCAGTGTTACTGGCGGCAACGGCAAGCTAGGCCGGCCAGAGATGCGCTTTGATCCAGGCCCGAGCAATGCTTATGCCTTAGAGTTCGTCACCGTCAAACTGAAACAGCAAGCCGTTAGTGATGCCTTCAAAGCTGCCTCAGCCAAAGAG
>JBIPOV010000064.1:0-36131 GCA_044378815.1 Obscuribacteraceae bacterium (SeqCode)
GGGGCAGATCTCCTGTATACCAACGACCTCGTACCACAGTTTGATATCAAACGCCGCACCCCTACACCTATGCCCACAGCCGTAGGCGAAGCCACTCTGATATTCCCTCTGCGTAGTTTGCCCGAATGGTCGCTAGGCGGCAAATCACACGGACTAACCCTGCGCCTGCCCCACGACAGCAATTGCATCATCGAAGAAATTACAGTGGCACCCGCCGCCAGCCTGGTGCCCACTCTTAGTTTCGCTAATTCCGGTTACCTGGGCAGCAAGGGCTTCTTGCATCTCTCCCAGGAGAAAAAGCAAGACGAAATTAGCTTTGACATCAGCCAGGTCAAAGGCGATCCAGTTGGGGTATGGATGGAAATCACGAGACCTAACTTGCTCTTTGAAGAGCAAAACTGCACAACTCCAAGCCGCGTAGCCCAAACCAATACTCAATTCAAAACAGAGTTTAGTGGCAAAAGCGGCAAGATTACTCTGAAGCGCGAAGATTTCTCAGCCCTGGGAATCTATCAGTTGCGACTCTGGCCAGTATTTAAAGATGGCAGCAAAGGCCAGGCCAGCGACCACATTGTTGTGGCAGTGGATTCATAGTCGAATATTTTTAAGCGGGCCGATGCGCCGCCAAAAGTTTGAAAGTAAAAACCTGCACCTGTTTATTCTCTTGATTGGTGACTTTGCTGCGCACAGTGACAATACCTCTACCAGGCCTCGGGCTCAGCGGCGAAATCTCTAGCACTTCGCTTGCAACTTGCAATGTGTCGCCAGGGCGAACTGGGCGAGTCCAGCTAATCTCACCGCCAGCCCCGACTAAACCGCCACCAACCGGCAGACCGCCATCAACCAGCAAGCGCATTGTAATAGAGGCCGTCAGCCAACCACTGGCAGCAAGACCACCAAAGAATGTATCTACCGCCGCCTCTTCATCTAGGTGGAAAGACTGCGGGTCATACTTGGCGGCAAACTCTTTAATCTCGGCAGCATCGACCTTATAGGTGCCACTGAGGAAGCGTTGTCCGACGACTAAATCTTCGAGATAGAGCAGTGGGCTGTTCATAAATGAATGTACCTGTGGGGGTGTGGCTTTGAACTTTTTTTGCAAATTATTCGTTTTAAAATCTACTCTGGCATTCTCAGCAATGCACGCCCACCGCTGACTCTCTTGGTTACACCCTTTTCGTCGAAATGCGAAAGCAGAGCCATGGCATATTTGCGAGTGGTGCTTATGCCTTCTCTGAAATCAGATGGCGAGATGTCTTTCTTGCTTGTCCACAGTTTGTGCAGAACCAAGTGAGCAGCTCTAATTTTGCCAGCGGTAGCAACGAAATCGTGATCGACGATAACGACCTGCTTATTCTTAACCATGCCATCTAGTGTCAAATTCAGTTTTTTAACATCGAGCTTGACCTGGCGCGCCACTTCTTCGATTTCTAGGCAGGGATGCTGATTGAGCAAAGCCATAATTTGATCGCGTAGTCGATTAGTCTGGGCGAATTGCGGGTCGGCAGGAGGAGAGGCCGCTGGCTTGGCGGCAGCAGAGCTAGCGCCCGAATTAGCCGCAGAGCTAGCACCAGAACTAGAAGCAGAACTAGAGGCAGAAATAGAAGCCGAGCCCTCTGTGGCAGCGGCGGCTGCAGAGGCTGAACCTGGGCGCGCTTCATCATCAAGAATCTCGTCATTAACCGAAGCAGGAGTGACCAGCGAAGAATAGGCGGCAGCCATGGCTCGTCCGGCAGCGTTTAAAATCGGTACAGAATTAGCAATGTCTTCGTTTAATCTGCTCTCTGCAATACTGGGGTCACCATTTTCGTAAACGTCATAGCCACTGATTGTGAATATGCGATCCCCTTCACGAGCCAGAAGCCCCTTTTGCGCCAGGTCGGCAACAATGGCTTGCATCACCGGCCGAGTGAGAGTGTTGAAAGTCTTTTTGCGCATTGTTTCGATGCTAACGCCGAAGCGAGAATTATCTTCGTTGGCCATCAGAGTCTGCAACAAGGCCAATATCTTCAAACCAATTTGCTCTCTGGTTGAAACCGCCATGAGCAAGTCGGCGATAGAAACCAACGAACCATCAGAAAGAGCAGAAGCTGAAGCTTGCTTGAGATTTTCCATTGGCATAAACCAGGTCATCTGCGATAGCTTAACGGCCTTGAGCGGATGCGCCGCCACAGCCAAAACAAAAGCTCTTTTTTCGCTTTCCGCAGTAGCTTCAATCAAAGCAGCACTAATATCATGCACCAATTGTCGCGTCAGCCAACGAGGACGATCGACCAGCAAGATAGCACCACCAGCGATGCCGTCATCACCGTAACGAATGACATAGCGGTTGCCAGGCTGAGCAACAATTGGTTCTTCAAGAAAAATCTGACCAAACTGTTTTGTCGCTACAGCGCCGGCTTGAACATTCTCTAACCAACGCAAAGTACCTTTGGCTTCGGCCGTACCATGATAGAGCTTTATAGGCTGAGGAGATAAGACCACATGCTTATCGTCCCTGGCATGGTGCTTCTTATCACCAGCGCCAGCTCCAACTTCGTCAACATCATGATCTTCGACAGACTCGCCGAAAAATTCAAGGCCGCCCAGATCAACAACTTCCACAATCAAGTTATGTACAACTGTTCTATCGCTACCAGCAATGCACTGACCGCGGGCAATCACTCCACCATCTTTAACGGCCAGATTGACAGCCAGTCTTTGTCCTGCGGTAGCTTTGTCAATCGCTTTGCCAAAACTCTCCATGCCGCGCACACGAGCTTTTACTCCACCTGGTTCAACCACAATGTGTTCGCCAGTGCTGAGTTCGCCTTCTACCAGAGTGCCAGTTACAACTAAACCAAAGCCAGACTTAGTAAATGCTCTATCCACTGGCATATATAAAGAGCGGGCGATGGCAGCAGCAGAAAGTAATTTGGCCTCGGCTTCATCTTGGGCTTCTAGCTTGGCTTGAGCCTCAACCTGCAGCATTGTTTCAGCGTCCTGGTTATTTGTAGAATCTGGAGAATCTTTAGAGCCTGTAGAATCTCTAATTTCTGTAATTCCGGACGCATTCAAATGCTCATAAAGACCGGCTTTCAGTTCATCAATGCCTTTTCCTGTTTGGGTAGAAACAGGATACAGAGAAAGTAAATCAACGCCATACTGCGCCAGTAATTCCTTTACTTTGCTTGCAGCCGCTGCAACTTCCTTCTCACCAACTAAATCTATTTTTGTTAGAGCAACGATGCAAGAGCGCACCCCAAGCAGACTCAAAATCTTCAAGTGCTGCACTGTTTGCGGCATGGGGCCTTCATCAGCAGCAACAACAAAAAGCGCAGTTTCGATTCCACCCACTCCGGCCAGCATGTTTTTCAAAAACTTACCGTGACCAGGAACATCGATAAAGCCAAGTACAAACTTGACATTCTCTTTGTTAGGCTCAAAATCCAAATGAGCAAAACCAAGGTCGGTGGTCATCTGCCGCTCTTGTTCTTCTTTTAATCGGTCTGGATTGATACCAGTTAAAGCTTTAATCAGCGAAGTCTTACCATGGTCGACGTGACCGGCAGTGGCGATAGTGCAATATGAGGTCGTAATTACTGGTGGCATGCTATTTCCAAAAAGGACTGTGATTTTTTTAGCCGATCAATTTAGGCGTCGGCCAGAAGCGATAGAGGCGAAAGGCATCGACAAAAGATACGCATCAGATATCTTACCTTCACTGTGCGAGCATTTTATTATCCTTCTTTAGCTCATGGTAAGACTTTGCTAAACGGAAAATAGAACAAAGCGCTGTAAAATCGTCACTCGGCAGCAGGCATTACACTCTGGAGATTACGTGCTTCATCAATTTCTCGACCCAATCCTACAAATGATCAAGAACGGTGTTGAAGCCGGTGGCTACTGGGCCGTTATCATTATGATGGCCATTGAATCGGCCAACATTCCCCTCCCAAGCGAAGCAATCATGCCCACAGCTGGTCTTCTTGTCCAAGAAGGCAAAATGAACATTCACTTGGCAGCTCTAGCTGGGGCAATCGGCTGTGTGGTTGGCTCTGTTCCTTCATATTTTCTCGGCATGTGGGGCGGTCGACCTTTCTTAACGAAATACGGTCGTTACTTCTTATTGCGCGAAAAAGACATGGAGCTAGCTGACAAGTGGGTGACCAAATACGGTGACATCACTTTCTTCATCTGCCGCATGCTGCCTGTTGTCAGAACTTTTATTTCATTCCCAGCTGGCGTGCTAAAAGCGCCACTGCTCAAGTTTCTCGTCTACACCTTTATTGGTTCGCTGGTCTGGTGCTACTTCCTCACCTGGGTAGGCATCAAGTTCGGCGACAACATGGAAACCTTCCGCGACCTCTGGCACAAGTTTGACTTGGCCATCGTTCTGGTCTGCGCTGGCGGCTTCGGCTGGTATCTATATAGACATCTCAAGCACGACTAGGACGAATAAAGCGAACTCTACTTTTTATACTGCCTGCGCCTTGTGTCTTGGCGTATTTCCAGTAATTCATTCAAGAGCTTCTGGCGATCAGGACCGTCCCAACGCTTGAGCCAGTCTTGAATTGCTTGCTGAATCATGCCGCTCTTATCAGGCGAATGAGCACCGTACAAGCGCTTCAGCTCTAACCAAATAGACTGCAAAGCCGCCAACTGATCGGCTGGCAACTTGATTGTGTAGGCCACATAGTTGCCCTTGCCCTGGCTTGCCAATATGGCGTCAGACAAAGAACTTTCAGAATTTGCCGCAGTCGCAGCCTCGGCGTCAGCCTTCAGCTCAAGAAATCCAGGGATAATTTCGCGAGGACCCTGATCTTCTGTGGCCTCGCCAAACAAATCAGCTTCGTCAGCGTCTTCACTACTAGAGGTGGCAGAGATATCATGCCGAACAGACTCGGCACTTTGATTATGGGTTGGTTTTGGTGAACGCTTGTCTTCCAAGATCTCGAACATTCCCTGTGGCTAATGCTTGCAACTCAACTAATGCTTGCAACATTGTACATGTAACCAATTGGAATGTTTAGAATAGGAAGATTACTAGTGGCCAGTTGATTGTTTCAGCGTTAGGCTGTTTGATAGAGTGTGTGAAATGCGGCAGAACAGATGATTCAAGACATTATCCGAGCACTAATTCAAAAGATCATGACCGACAAAATCTTGATGGCTCTCATTGCCATTGGGATTATTGGCATTTTCTTCACTGGGGTTAATCACAGCGAGAAGCCTGAATCTGTTCAATCGCGGCGCCTAGGCGGTCTTCCTAACGGCCCGAGCGGCCAAAGCGCACCAACTGGACAAGCTCAGCAAGGCGAAGAAGGTAATGGCCAGGGCCAAAAAGCCGGAGGTCAGCAAGCGAATACACAGGGAAGTCAACAAGCCGGTCAAGGCCAAGCACAAGGCGGACAAACCCAGGGACAGGCCGGTGGCGCTCAGACAAGCGGAGCACAAGCCGGACAAGCACAGGCCGGACAAGCAGCAGCTGAAGGCCTGACACCGCAACTAGCCTCAGACTTTGTGCGCTGGTGGATTTCCAAGTCTATGGACTACCGCATGGATACAGCTGCTGCCAGTCACAAAGAGGCAGTGGGCTGGATGTTGCCAGATGCCGCAAGTGCTTTCGAACAGCTCTATTGGGGCGATCACATCAAGCAAGGTATCTCCGCTGGCCAGATTGTGGGCTCATTCCAGCCAGTATCAATTATGCCATTAGCGACAAACCCTGACGGTACGGTGGTTGTAACCGTAGTCGGCACTCTGGTTATCCAGCAGAGTGGCCAGCAGCCAGCCGCACAGCAAATTACTATGGACTTTCTTGTGAAGAAAAGTGGCGACGGCTGCCGTATAGCGGCATTCTTCAACCGCGCAGTTGCTCCGGTAGCGGCCCGCTAGTAAGGAAGAACACAAATGACCTTGGCGCAAAATAGAGAACGTTCAAAAGAACTAACAAAAAACTTGCGCAAAGATTCGACGCAAAAGGCAGCCTTACCTTTGACCGGCAAATCTCGTGTGGTATATTGATCCAGCGCTTATTTCAGATCAGCGCTAATTCAGGCCAGCGCAGTCTTTCGCGCCAGTCTGCCGAGGTAGCTCAGTTGGTAGAGCAAAGGACTGAAAATCCTTGTGTCCGCAGTTCAATTCTGCGTCTCGGCACCATTTTTAAATCAAATAACAGTAGAGGATGATCATGGTCAAGTGGTTGAACCTTGTCATCTCTTTGCAAATTCTGCTTTTGCCAAGCCTTATTGCCTCATGCAATCAGGCCCAAGCTCAGCACCAGGCCGCGAAGCAGAACAACGATTTCATCGTCAAACCATATTTACAGTTAGGCTTAGAAGAAAAGAGCGACGCCACCGCAGCAACCGTTGTTTGGTTTACAAGCAATGACACCCACAAATGGTCGGTTCTAGTACAAGCGAGTAAATCCAGTGGAAAAGCAGCTAAAGCAGCTAAAGCCACAAACGCCACAACTGAAAACGAAAGCGAACGCCCTGCAGATAGCATCCTTGAGCGATTAGTCGCTCTGCCAGGATTTTCATCGCCCATTAAGAAGTACACCGCTCGCCTGAAAAAGCTGACACCGGGTGAGCCCTTCAGCTACAAAATCAAGCGCGATGATGCGCTGGTGTTTAGCGCCACAGCAATAGCGAAAAAGACAGCAGCACAGCCTTTCAAAGTAGCCATCTTTGGTGACTGTGGCGAGAACTCAAATGGACAAAAAGAAATTGCCGCCGAAGTATTCAAGGCAAAACCAGATTTCGTCTTAATTCCAGGAGATATTGTCTATCGTCATGGTCTCTACTCTCAGTACTTGACCAATTTCTTTCCTATCTACAATAACGACCAGCCTGTGCCAATGATGCGCTCGATATTCTCAGTCGGCGTGCTCGGTAACCACGATATTGCCCTAGACGGCAATGCCACTAATTTTGATAAACACAATGACGCCATGGCTTACTTCCTCTTTTGGGATCAACCCCTCAATGGCTTTGGCACCAAATATGGTGAGAAAAATACTACACCAATTACCGGGGCTGAGAACAAACAGATCCTGTTTAAAAAGTCGGTCGGGGATGCCTATCCACAAATGGCCAATTTTTCTTTCAATTACGGCAACGCTCACTGGACGGTCTTAGACGGCAACTATTACATGGACTGGAGCGACGAGAAAACTCGCAAGTGGCTAATTGAAGATCTCAAGAAAGCTCAATCTGCCACCTGGCGTTTCGTCACCTTCCACCAGCCAGCTTTTAGCATTGACTTGCCCCACGGCAAAGAGCAACGCATGAGAATGATCTCTGATATTCTCAGCAAATACAAAGTAGACATGGTCTTCGCTGGGCATGCCCATTGCTACGAGCGAAGCTACCCTCTTGTATTTTCACCCAAAGCTGGCGCGCGCCAATTCAGCATGGCGGCCGATGGCACTGTCGATGGTGCTTTTACTTTCGACCACAACTTTGACGGCATCACAAAAACCAAGCCCCAAGGCATTATTCATATAGTCACAGGGGCCGGCGGCGCCAAGCTCTATCCCCAAGGTTCGCCGTCTGAATACATACTCAAGTACGACTCGTCCGATTATTCATACACAAGTATGGAAGTTGTCGATAAGACAGTATCGATCAAGCAAATAAATACCAAAGGCAAAGTGATCGACCAATTTATCGTGACCAAATAACCGAAACAAATGACAGCATCAGATCACAACCACTCAATAGCCGGAAACTGGATGGGTCAGTACTTTTACCTTGGCCAACAAAATGGTAGTGCTTTTGAAGTGGTCTTTGTTGAAATCGGTAGTCGCGTCGAAGGCAGTGTTCTCGACAACTGCAAGCTTGGAGAAGCATTGGTGTCTGGCACATTCACCTACCCTAGTCTGCAATTCATAAAAACCTACATAGGTGTGCGCATTGACCCGGTGGAATATCGCGGCACCATGAACGAGGATGGCACAGTAATCTCTGGCAATTGGTACATTCGCCCGCGTAGCAAAGGCTCGGGAGCGACCATGGGCACATGGATAGCGACGAGGGGTGACGGCGGAGAAGAGTTTACCTTCGATGTCGACCAAACCAAAGACGAAATTAATGACGAAGTAAAAAAGGAATTAGAAGTTCCAACGCAGCCAGCTCTGCGCTGAAACCAAGTAGAATCAACATACACAAGAGGGATAATCAATGACCGCAGTTGCGCATTACGCCATAGTGATACTTTCCACGTTCGTACTAGTTGGTGGAATCATCGGCTTCAAGAAAGCTGGCAGCAAAGCTTCACTAATAGCAGGGGCAATTAGCTCTGTGCTTTTAGACATTAGTTTTGGCTTGGGCTTCGTCAATATGCAAGCGGGCTTTATTGCAGCTCTAGTTGTCACTGGACTTCTCGATGCCTTCTTCTTGAAGCGCTTCCTGAAAAGCATGAAGTTCATGCCATCAGGAATGATCTTGCTTCTTTGCGTAATCACCCAAGGCCTAATCGTTGCGGCTCTCGTGACGAAGTAAAGCCAAATCAATGAACCCAGAAGAAGCAATAGAAATAGAACAGGCAAAAATCGATCAGCTCCTCGATGATGCACTTGAAGGCATTGAAGCAGCTCGCAGTCAGCGTGCTGAAAACATTGAAGAGGCCCACACAAACAAAGACCTGGCCGCTGTCGCTCAGCTCGTGGCCAATGAAGTGGCTGCTGAAAAAGAGCTAGAAAAGACCATGCAACTCTTTTCTGATCAGGCCAGTCACTGGACGAGCCGTCGCTCAGCAGCGAAAAAGAAATCGGCTCTAGCTGATGTAGAAAATTGCTCCAGCATCATTCAAGCCTATATCGCAGCCAAGAATAAGTGCTTGGAATCACTGCAAGAATCCGAGACCCATCAGGCTCTCTTGATCTATCTTGAACTGAAAGTTTCGCAAGCAACAAAAGCCGAGATAGAAGCCCATCTCGATGACTGGTCGAGAAGAGCTGAGGCTGCTCGCAAGAGTCGCAACAGCGATCTTGAAGACTATGCACTAGAGAGCAAGCGCATTTGCCAGAAGGCCTTAGACTCTTTAGAAAAATAGTGAGCTACTTAATGAATTTGCACTGTTGTTCAGCCATATAGCGCATATGGTCACACACGTCTTCGCACTCTTTCTCAGCAATAGCTCGCACTGAATCATGATAATCCCAAACCGTCGTGCCATCATGTTTGATCAGTCGACCACTGGCAGCATATCCCACTATTTCGCCGGCCTCAAGGCGCCGATTCCACTCTGCCCGATAAGCTCTGATTTCTTTTTCAACCTTTGACATAATCTCCCGCTTCTTCTCTTCAGCCGCACTCTCAGCGTCTGTCTGAATGGGAGCACCGCCAACAGCAGCAACCATAGTTGAGCCAGAACCAGAAGAAGAAGTGCTAGACCCCGAAGCAGAAGCTACTCCAGCAGCCGCACTTGTAGTTCCAAGCTTTGCTAGCACAGCCTGACAATATTTAGCCGTAGTTGGATCGGGATTGTCATTCAAACAACTTTGATATTCAAGTTTTACTTTGGCTACCTGACCAGATGAAAGCAATACGTTGCCGAGATAATAGTGACCTAAAGCAAACTTGGGATAGACCGAAACAACCTTCTCGAAACTAACTTTGGCACTTCGGTAATCTTTGGAAGTGTACGACTTGCAGCCATCTTCAAAGTCGCCAGCAAAGGCAGGTGCGGCAAACAGCAAGAGCATTGACAGTGCCGCTAGAACACTGGCGCCTGACAAAAAATAGTTGATAGCTTTGCCGAATTCGCAAGCTCTGAGCGCTTTAAGTGCAGAAGTTATTTGATAAAACATTTGTTCCTATCCCAATTGCACTATTCTGCACTATATTTCACTATCTTGCTCAATTGCAATAAGACTCAGCAAGTCAATCACACAGTTCCTATTTGATGAACTTGCACTGTTGCTCAGCCATGTAACGAATATGGTCGCACTGAGCTTCGCACTCGCCTTCAACTATGGCTCTAGTCTCAGGAGTGTAATGATGCACGACGCTACCATCCGGCCCAATGTGATACCTGTTATTAGTGGAGACGTTGACGTCGCCTCGATCAAGACGGCTTTGACAATCTGCTCTCAAGGCCCGAATCTCTTTTTCAGCCTTGTCCATGATCGCTTTCTTTTTCTCTTCAGCAGCATTTTCTGGAGCAGGTTGAATAGGACTGCCACTGAAAGCAGCAACCATAGTTGAACCGGAACCACTTGCCGAAGTACCAGTTCCAGAAATAGAGGCTACACCAGTCGCCGCACCTGCAGTTCCGAGCTTTGCTAACACAGCCTGACAATATTTGGCAGTGGTTGGATCAGGCTTGCCATTCAAACAAATTTGATACTCAACTTTTGCTTTTGCTACCTGACCAGATGAAAGCAATACGTTGCCGAGATAATAGTGACCTAGAGCAAACTTTGGATAGACCGAAACAACCTTCTCGAAACTAACTTTGGCACTTCGGTAATCTTTGGAAGTGTACGACTTGCAGCCATCTTCAAAGTCGCCAGCAAAGGCAGGTGCGGCAAACAGCAAGAGCATTGACAGTGCCGCTAGAACACTGGCGCCTGACAAAAAATAGTTGATAGCTTTGCCGAATTCGCAAGCTCTGAGAGACTTAGGAGCTTTGAGGGCAAAAATTTGTTGATAAACCACTAGTTTCTATCTCATCTGTATGGCTAGAAGCCTAAGCTCTGCACAGATGTATCATGGTGACGATTCAACAATTTGTTGTCAACCGTGAATCTACGGCAAACAGTCTAGAATACATAAAGTTCTATTTAGCCTATGGCATTCCTCAAACAATTAGCTTCTCAAGGCATTTTGAGCCTATTCCGGCAAAGAGACAAGCAGCAATGAATAAAAGGCTAATTGGTCTAACATCGATTACTTTACTACTGGCCCAAACGGCAAGTAATTCTGTGCTGCTAAACACGGCCTGGGCTCAATCTCAGCCCCAAAAGAGCCCTGCAAAAGATACCGCTCAAGCATTGAGCCAGGGCGAAAAACTTAGCAAACAATACAAATACAAAGAAGCTGAGCCCTTCTTTACTGAAGCTCTCAGAAGTAATCCCAAAAGCGTAAGCGCCATGCTCGGTTTGAGCAAAGTCTATCGCCACCAGGGCAAACCCAGCCAAAGCTATTCCCTAGTCAACGCCGCCATCAGCCTTGAGCCTAACAATGCTCTCTGCTATATCGAGAGCGCCAAACTCTTCCATGCCTTGCATCGCTATCCCAAAGCTATTTTGGCTTGTAAAAGAGCCGTGCAGCTAGCCCCCGATAACGCAGAAGCCTATTATTACCTGGGTTGGTGCCAGGACCTCATGGACGATAAAGAGGCGGCCAAGAATTTACGCAAAGCCGTGCAACTCGACCCTAAAAACCAGAGCGCTTGGAGAATACTGGCCTTTGCCCTCTGGCAGCAGAATCGCCGCGAAGAGGCAAAGCAATGCCTAAAGAACGCAATCAAACTATCTCCCAAAACTGTGCAGTATCAAACTGAATTAGCCGATTTTCTGTTCGAGGAGAATAAGCTCAAAGAAGCCGCCGCTATCTATAACGACATCAAGCAGATTGCCCCCAAGAGCCCCGTGCCCTACCTTGGCTTAGCGGCAATTGCTGGCAAACAAGGTCACACAAAAGAGCAAGGCGATTTACTGCGCCAAGCAACAGTAATTAGACCAACCAGCGAACTAGCCTGGCTTAAGTTAGCGCAGTTTCAATCTGATCAAAGAAATTTTGATGAGAGCATACGCTGCGCTCGCATTGCTCTGGGCTTTAAACCCAAAAGCGCTCGAAACAATAGTGCCTTAGCGATTTGCCTCTTAAATGCCGACAAGCCCCAAGAAGCAGAACCATATCTGCAAAAAAGCGTGGTCTATGCCACCAACTTACAAGAGAGACTGCGCGCGCAAGATCTGCTTGTGCACTTGTATTTCATGAACAACAAAAACGATAGGGCCATGGAACTAGCCAAAGAAATGTATCACCTGGCGCCCAATGAATATTGGTCGATCTCGGCGATGGCTTGGGCTCTGATGTGCTTCAAAGAATACGACAAAGGTTTTGCCCTATTAGAAAAAGGCAAAAAGCTCTTTCCTGACGACACCGACTTCGACAAAGACTATTTAGGCGGACTTGTAAGCGCCGAGCGCTACGCTCAAGCCAAAGCCATGGGTAAAAAACTACTGCTGAAAAAGCCCAACGACACTTACATCTGGATGTGTCTGATGACGGTTGCCACCAAAACGCACAATAAAAAAGACGCAGAAGAGGCAATGAAACATACCCATGGTCTCAAGCTTAGCTCTTACGAAGCAATGGAAATGGGTTTTGGTGGCCTCAGTGTTGGTGCCGATGCTAGCTCTCAAGAATCGCTGAAACAGGCAGTTGAAGACAATCCAGCTAGCGTTGACTTGATCATGAATACGCGCGATCCCAAAGCCGAAAAAACGCTTTCTAATATGAAGAGTAAAACTCATAAATAGTAAACAGGTCCAGACCTAACCTAAATAGGCCAGTGGGTCATCAGCGCGGGCCTGTTGCAAACGTAAGACACTCTCAGGCAAGCCAGCAAGTAGTTGGGTTTGTTTTGACTGATAGCGCTCAAGATCTGACTGGCTACGTGTGCTATCACCAAGGGCAGCATACACTTCGCTTCTCAGTTTGTAGTCAAAGCGCAAATGCGGGTCAGCAGCTATAGCTCGGTCAAGCAAAGGCAAAGCGGCCTCAGGTCCCTCGACTTTGAAGAGAACCAGAGCCATGGCGCTAAGGGCTTCAGGGTCAACGGGGTTAATTTCCAACGCTAGCTTGGCTGCTTCACGGGCTTCTTCAACCCGGTTCAAGGCAATGAGAGCCTGCACCTTGAAGAACAAAGCATGGCTATCAAACTGGTTTTTCTCTAGGGCCTTATCGCAGTTTTCTAAACACTGTTCCATATCACCAGCGGCAAAGCTAAGGCGAGCTCGCAGGGCATTGCTCAGGCTCAAATGCGGCTGCAGCGTCTCAACCATATTGCAGTCCGCCACAGCTTCTTGCCAATAGCCAGCCTCAATCAAAACCAGGGCACGATAATAGTAGCCGGTATAAATCTGCGGATTTTTTGTCACCACCAGCGATGCCGTCGATAAAGCCAGGTCACCCTCATTGAGAGAAAGATAAGCACCGGCTTGAGGTGTCAAGAAAAATTCGGCCTTACGATCAGCCGGAGCAGCGGCACAGATAGCCAGTACATCTTCGTAATTGTGAGAAGCACCTTGAAGCATGGCCCTCGAAAGAGCAACAAGGTGATGTTTGCTCTTGGTGGCCTCGAGTTGTTGTACTAAAAGCTCTGCATCTTTGATCTTTCTTGCCTCAAGCAAAGCAGCAATTTTTATAAAATAAGCATTCTCACGATACTTACGGCCTTTCAGAACCAGGTCACAGTCAGCAATACAGTCGTTAATTTTGCCCAACTGCAACCGGGCACAAGCGCGATTTAGAGCAGCGACTACATCGTTTGGGTTCTTCTTTAAAATCTGATTGTAATCAGCTTCAGCCTCGACATAATCACTCAAGCTCAGATGCACCACACCACGCATGGTCAGTGCATAGGTACGATTAGGCGAGACGAGAATGGCTTGAGAAGCATCTTCTAAAGCGCTTTCGAGATCTCCTATCTGCTGATAGGCCAGAGCACGAGCACAAAGTAAGCGATAATTTTGGTCATCAACTCGCATACCAGCGTTAATTAATTGCATCGCCAGCTGGGGGCGCCCGCGCACGGCTAGAAGGCTCGAAATAAAGGCGAACCACTCTGGCAGAATCAACAAATTAAGTTCTACCGCAAGAAAGAATCCAAAGTCGAAATCAGGCAGAACACTAGTAACGGTCAGCACAAACACGACGAAGCAGAAGTACAGATGAAATAACTGCCAGCGTGAGATATGAAATGTTGACCGTAGAGCAGGAGGATTCATTAACCCTTGAGCTTCTTCAAGCGTTCTTTAGCAGCCAGCATGGTCTCTTCTTTGCGGCTAAAGCAGAAGCGCACATAGTTATGGCGATTTTCCGCCTCAGGGCCAAAGAAACTGCCACCGGGCACCACTGCTACACCAACGTCCTTGACTAGATATTTCGTGAAGTCCATATCTGACTTAAAGCCTAAGCCACTGATATCACAGAAAGCGTAGTAGGCACCCTCTGGCTTGTAATAGGGAATGCCGACGCCATCAAGTATTTCGAGCATCATGGCGCGGCGCTCAGCGTATTTAGCTTTCAATTCAGCATAGTATTTATCTGGCATATTGATAGCGGTAACGGCAGCACGCTGCAATGGAGCTGGTGAACCTACTGTCAAGAAATCATGCACTTTGCGAATTGGCAAAGTCAACTCTGGCTTAGCAATAGCCCAGCCCACGCGCCAACCAGTGACACTATAAGTTTTGGAAAGCGAATTGATAGTGACAGTGAGATCGGCCATTCCAGGTAGCGCCGCCATAGAAACATGCTTGGCACCATCGTAGAGAATGTGCTCGTAAATCTCGTCGGTCAAAGCCAAGACATTATATTTCTGGCAGAGATTGGCAATGGCAGTCATCTCTTGCAAGTTGAACACTTTGCCAGTGGGATTGTGGGGAGTATTGATGATAATAGCGCGAGTATTTTCGTTGAAGGCCTTGGCTAGCTCTTCTTCATCGAATGTCCAGTTAGGCGCATGCAATTTCACATAACGGGGAACGGCACCACACAAAATCGAATCAGGTCCATAATTCTCGTAGAACGGCTCAAAGACAACTACTTCATCACCAGGATCGACCAGGGCCAACATTGTTGCCACCATGGCTTCAGTGGCACCACAACAAACAGTGATGTCGGTTTCGGGTTCAATGGTCAGACCAGAAAATTTCTTTGTTTGCTCGGTGATGGCCTGACGTAAAAATTTATCGCCCCAGGTAATGGCGTACTGATTGACATCGTCAAATACGGCGCGAGTTACTGCCTCTTTTAGCTCAGACGGACAAGGGAAGTCAGGAAGACCCTGTGCCAAATTGACAGCTTGATGCTGAGCCGAAAGCCGCGACATCTCGCGTATGACCGATTCTTGAAACTGGTTTGCCCGGTTGGACGCAATTTTGCGTGTCTTCGACTGCATGTTAACCTCGCGGCAATATCTATATAGGTGGGGGCTATATGATATCGCTCAGGCAGTCTATTTGTCTTGGGTTAAACCTAATTTCCTGAACGCTTGGCTTTATTCACCGAGCTGACCGTGCTAGCCAGGTCGTAGATTGTGATTCCCGAACTTTCAGAGAAGAATTCATCGTCATGGGCATTGCTCAAATTTGAGTAGTCCATAATCATATAATTCACAGCCTGTTGCTTTTCCAAAATCTCTTTAGATTTGGGATTTTTCTTGGCCGCCTCTTCGAGTTCATCGTGCTTTCTAGATAGCTCAACTTTATTGACAAAGCCATCGCCGTTTAGATCAAGTTCGTCTTTAGCAAACATATTGAGAGCTGCTGCGGCAGTCTTCTCTTTAGAAAATTGGAATTGATCAGGAGTTGTTCGCGGAAGGCGATCACCGATAACCGCTTGGCCAAATGCTCCATCAAAACGATCCCCAGCTGGTGCTTGCGCAGCAGCAGGAGATGCGTCAGCGCGACCTGAATCAACTGGCTTGCCGGCCCTGGGCCTTTTGTCAACATCAGCAGAACCCGAATCGGCAATATCAACCGATGGCAAGCAATTGCTATCCATCGCTCTTTCTGATGCCTTCGCTATGGCATTGCTACCAGAGAGCCTAGTGTCAGAGACGCTAGGAGCTGTGCGGTCATAGGCACAGTCATACAGTGAACTGGCCGGGTCTGATTTACCTGTGTCTGACACATCTTTGCGAAAACTATTGTCAGTGATTGCTTCTTGCATAGTAAAAATCCTCATCCGAAAAACTGCTTCGATGAGGCCAAATTACATAGCCAATATGACAATGCCGTGGCGAAATTACTATTTAGCGCCGACCTGGGCCAGGGGAAAGTAATAATGCAAAATCTCTTTGTAGTTTTTGCCAGCCTTAGCCATACCATAGGCCCCCCACTGACAGAGACCAGCTCCATGACCAGCCCCCGTAGAGGTGATTGTGACGATAGGCCCGGGTTCAATGGCATAGCGCATACCGGGAACGGCCCCCCAGCCCAGACCCTGGCCCAGCTTAAGCCAGAGGTCATAGCCAGAAATAGAGACTGTTTTAGAATCTCCACCTACTTTATTCACCTTCTCAACCGAAAGCGAAAGCGGCCTATCCTCGGCATCTTTCAAGTCTATAGTAAGGGGCACATAGCCAACTTTACGCCTCAACTCATCAGCAGAAACTTGCACCCGATGAGCTTTGAAAAACGGTGAATCTTGGCAATACTTGCACTTAACACGAGTGGCCGTGCGGCAGCTACTGACCGGCTTGCGAGCAGCATCATTGAGAAGCTTGCCTGAAAAAACTTCTCTTTCATCGCTAGTGCCACCGGCACAAGTTGAATGATAAAACACCGCGGGAGTAGTGCCGCTAGATGTCTCCAGTTTTTGCCCAAACACCGCAGCTACAGCCTGCTTTACCAGCGGTCTCTCATAGTCGCTACCAAGATAGGCCTGCACATTAGTAGTATCACTCAATTGCATATTGGGCCGCTGCCGGGCCAAAACAGTTGAAGCCAGCACAGACTGAGCCTTGAGCGCCTCCAGTGAAAACCCAGGCAAACTCTCACTGCCAACGACACTAGTAATATATGACTTAGTATCAACTTCATTGACTACGTTGAGCTTGCCACCGCTGGCAGTGACAAAGATGCGGCCTCTGTAGTGTCGACCAGAGCCAGAACATATATTAGAGCTAGAACCGAAGTTAGAGCCAGCATTTAAGTTCAAGTTAGAAGCGTTGCTCTGTCCAGAGGTTACAAGAGTATCTGGCTGCAAATATAGAGGTTGAGCACCGAGGGAGCGGATGACAATTCTATTACCAACTCGTCTCCCGGCTTTCGTAGAGGCAAATGCAGACGCAGTGCCAACACCACGCCCAACTCCTGTTTTCAAAAGCAGAACGTTTTTAGACAGACTAATCTCCGCATGGTGGAGAGTGACCGAGCCCACGCCAGAAGCAGAGCCCGACTGGCTAATCTCAAATGCGCCATCAACGACCAGTGAAGTTATATCGGGATGGGCCTGAAAGAGATTTACTTTCACCGAAGATGGCAGGGCCAGAGCTGCACCAGGCCAAAGCAGAAGGCTGACCAGAATGACAAATATTTTGCCGATTAATGCAGTAATTGCGGCGCGCTCTTTATCGCAAAATTTGGCACTAATACCGGCGCGGCCTAGAGCTATCATGTCGCTAGGGCCAAGTAGTCGAGAAGAGAAATTCTTTGGCTTTTGGCACAGCCGAGTCTTGCGATGTTCCTGATGGGGCATACAAAGCGAAAGCATGGGCCGGCTTATCAGCAGGGAAATAACCAATCACATAAGACTGGAATTTGTTGCCGTGAGGAGTGGTTCCAGTTTTGGCGGCAATCTTCAAATGGTCGTCAACATCAAGTTTACGAGCCGTACCCTCAGTGGCAGAAAGTCGCATACCAGCGCTCAGTACCCGATGAGATTCAGCGGTTAGAGGAGAAATCATTGGCTTCTCTTGCTCAAGCAAATCGAGATTTTCAGCTGAATGTAGGACCGGCAGCTTGGCACCAGGGGCGATGGCAACTAGAGCAGCCAGTCGCATCAATTGCAGAGCATTTGGTTTGAAATCAGTGGCCAAACCCAAAACATAGTGCAGCGAACTAGACTCAGCTGGCTTAGCGGGGAAAGCTCCAGAATGGCGACCAGCACAAGGTTTATCGAGGCCAAGCTGGGCCGCCTTAGCCAGAAAGGCGCGAGTGGTTAGACGCTTGGTAGCTTGGGCGAAATAAATATTACAAGAGCGACCAATGGCCTGCACAATATCAATTTTGCCGTGGGCGTTTTGGCAATGTACCGCTTCTTTTCCCACGTTATAAGTGCCTGTGCATTCAAAGGTTTCATTAGCGTGGGTCAGGCCTTCGTCAATCAAAGCTGCGGCGGCCACTAGTTTCATCAACGAGCCTGGTCTTTCTTCTGGCACAAATAAACCGGTAGGAAAACCAACCTGGCCAGTTTTAAAATTGCACCAATAAAAACTTGTCTGCCCTTTGGCTTCAGCCATTTGCTGGGCAACAGGAAGAGCCCCCGTGATACCAAACAGGGAGCGAATGAAGCCTCTTCTATCAATGTTGCCAGACACTTAAATAACCACCATCAACTTACACGCAGTTGACAACCTCTTGACCTCGAGCACATGCAATTTTGACACATCAAGAGCGACGGACGGGGCAGCTTCGGTTGATAATAGGCGAAGTATAAGGTAGAAGACGCCGCGAGCCCAAAGCTTGGGGCCGACAGGAGAGCAATGCTGCCCGCTCGCACTGACACATACGGCCATAGTTACAAACTTTGCTTGGCAATTATTTGCTTGCCCAGTTTTTACTTAATGAGCTTTTTCTTCACAAGCGAAGCCGTCTATGCAGGGCAAAGCAGCCTTACTCTAGTGCAGGTAGCAAAGGTAACAATCGACAATCACTTCAGCGACCATCCTAAAACCATAGGCGAAATCGTGGAAGCTCTGAGCAAAAATATCCATCCTTCTTATAGGCATTCAAAAGGATTGTTTATCACTTTGAGCAAACACGGCAAAACCAGGGCCTGTTGGGGTCAAATCAGTGGCACAGAGAACAATCTTGTGGCTGCTACTGCTTTTACCACCGAAGGCGCCCTCACCAAAGAGTACCGCTATCCGCCCATAAAACGGCAAGAAGTGCCGGGGCTCG
Organism: Obscuribacteraceae bacterium (SeqCode); assembly: GCA_044378815.1. Classification (GTDB taxonomy): domain Bacteria; phylum Cyanobacteriota; class Vampirovibrionia; order Obscuribacterales; family Obscuribacteraceae. The sequence continues at coordinate 18,851 of JBIPOV010000064.1, forward strand.
ATGTGCAAGTGACTGTAATTGACAGGGTAGAACCAGTCGAACGCAATGTCAGCCTGCACCCGCTGCTCGATGGCTTAATGGTGAGAAGTGGCGGAAAGGCCGCAGTGTTACTTCCTGGCGAAGCCAGTGATGGCCATTATCAAGTGATGCAGTGCAAAGTCAAAGCTGGTATAACCCCCTCTGAGCCGTGCCAGATGTATAGGATAAAAGCCCATGTCTTCAGGTGAATCTAATATTAGTGCTGGATTTAACTCTGGGATTAATAGCCAAACTAACCCCAGAACGCCGCTCTTTACCTGGCTCTTTGTTGCCTTGCTAATTGTGCTGCTGGCTGCGGCGGCGGTTGTCCTCGACAAACCTATGGGTGCCATTGCTGGTCGAGTAGCAATTGAGCAAAAGGGCTTCCACCTAAAATCTTATGACCTTAAAGACAATAAAGTTTTCGTCTTAGCCAGCGGTCCTCGCAAGGGTCCATACGTTGAACGGGGCGCCTGGGTCAACAACGATGGCACCTTCAAGATTGAACAATTGCCAGTGGGCGAATATTCAATTCGCGTTCGCGCACCGGGCTTTTCTACAGCGCTAGTCAACAATTTATTTGTCGTTCAGGGCAAGCCCCAGACAATTCCTGAACCAGTGCAATTGACTCTGCTGAGCCCGACAGTAAATATTGCCTCCAACACTCGGGTCTTCACCACCAAAGAAGCTCCTCATTTCTGGGTCAACGCCACTGGCGCCTCCGACGCCGATGTCCAGGTCTATAAACAAGATTTTCTTAGCTTGATCAATTCACCTGAAGCTAAAAAAATGGGCATCTCACTGGCCTCAGATTTCAATATTTACGTTGATTCTTCCAAAAAATTTGCTAGCCCATTTTCTAAGTTGACTCCTGTTGCCACTTTCAAGCGCAAGCTCACCATGGACGACAGTGATTCAGCCAATGCTCAATTCAAATTTGATCATGCCTTGCCTGCCGGTGACTATTTTGCCCATGCTCAAGTGACCGACATGTTTGGCCACAGCACAGCTTCGGCATTGACCTGGTTTTCAGTTAGCGATGTCGGCTTAATCGTCAAACACGCACCAGACAAGACCGTGGTTAAAGCTGTAGACCTCAACACCTTAAAAGGAATTGGCGGAGTTGATCTAAAAGTATTTTCCCGCGATGGCGATATTAGCAAGTCAGCCAGTGTGCAAGCAAAAACTGGTGCCGACGGCATTGCTACTTTGGCTCTGCCTCAAGATATTCGTTCGCGTCTGAGCTATGACTTAGTCTTAATCGGCTCTCTGGGCGCCAGCCGTGCCTATAGCGGTTACAACTATTATCGCTCTGATTCCGATACACACAAAACCTATTTCTATACTGACAGACCAGTCTATCGCCTTGGCCAGACAGTCTTCTTCAAAGGTATCTGCCGCTCAATTGACGAAAATGGTATCGCCAATCCGGGCGCTGGCGAACAACTTGATGTCACCATTGAAGATCCAGATAATAATGAGTTCAAGACTCTTCATGTTAAAACCAATGCCCACGGCACTTTCCATGGTCTAGTCGAGGTTCCTGCCGATGGTAAAACTGGTGGCTATCAGGTACAAATTAAGTACGCCGACGGCACGATTAGCTATCAAGGTTTTGAAATTGCGCAGTACAGAAAGCCTGAATACCAAGTTGAAGTATTGCCCCTGACAGAACGCGTCATTGCCGGCGACAAAGGCAAAGCGCGCATCAAAGCCACCTATCTATTTGGCGGCCCAGTGGCCAATGCCAGAGTTAAATACAACGTCTATTCATCAACAGACTGGAATACTCGCTGGCGCTTGATGGACAGACCTGAGTTCTATAGTTTCTTTGATGATTGGTACGACGCTGACTACTATGAAGGCGCTGGTGACTTTAGCGCAGAAGGTTACGCCGTTACCGATGCTAACGGAGAAGCCATTGTCGAATTTGACACCAAGGCGGCCGAGCCACCAACGGCGGGGCCACTGGGCAGTGAATTTGCTGACAAGAAACTAAAAGTAGAAGCAGAAGTAACCGATATAAGCCGCCTCTCAGTAGTAGGTTCAGGCTCTATGTTTGAGTCTGCTGGCGAGTTCTTGCTGTCAGTGACACCGAGCAATTATGTTGTTGCCAGCGGCCAAGCAATGGCTGTAGACATCAAAGCGGTTGACTATAAAGGCAAACCAATCAGTACAAATCTCAAACTGAAAGTGATGCGCTATCCATGGGATCGCTTCAAATCAGAATACAAACCAGACGTTACCCTAGAAGAAAAAACGGCTAGCACTGATGCCAAAGGCAATGTGCATGTTGATTTTGCTACCAAGGGCGAATGGGCTTCTGACAGCTACTATGTCATTGCCCAAGCCACAGATAGCAGTGGTCACCTGGTTCAAGACTCAAGTTCAATTTGGGTCTCAAGCAGCGAGAAGCCCTTCTTCTTAGGCCACAAAGATGCCCAGAAAGAGCCGCTCAAGCTTAAGTTAGACAAACGCGTCTATAAGCCAGGCGAAACAGCCAAACTGATTATTACTGGTCCATTCACCGGTAAAGATGGGGCAGAAGCAATTGTGTCAATCGAAGGCACCAAGCTTCATAGCTTCAAAACAGTAGCGCTTGATTCAGCAGCGAAACTGGTAGAAATTCCAGTCAGCAAAGAATTTACGCCGAACTTCTATGTCACTGTGTCACTGGTGGCCAAGAACAAACAGTTCTACAACCAAGAGCAAGTGGTTATGGTTAGCCCAGACAATCACTTCCTCAATTTGACCGTTGCTAGCGACAAAGAAAAATACAAACCAGGCGAACAAGCAACCTATACAGTCAAAGCTGTCGACCAGCAAGGCAAGCCAGTCAAGGGCGTTGAGCTATCGCTAGGCGTGGTAGATGAAGCCATCTATTCAATACGGGCCGAAACCGCGAGCGATATCAAGAAATTCTTCTACGAAAGGCTACCTAATTGGGTCACTACAGTTTGCTCCTTCCCTGAGCAATATTCAGGCGGGCCTGACAAACTAGAGCCGAAAGTGCGCAAAGACTTCCGCGATACAGCAGCCTGGGTGCCGGAACTGGTCACCAACGAAAAAGGCGAAGCTAAAGCTGTGATTAAGTTGCCAGACAATCTAACGACCTGGCGCGCTACGGTTCGCGGCATAGACATGGCCACCAATGTCGGTGCTACCTTGCAAAAAATCATGGTCACCCAAGACCTGATTGCTCGCTTAGCTCTGCCTCGCTTCTACAGCGTTGGCGACGAGGGCAACGTTACAGCAGTGGTACACAACTACACCGATAAGACCCAAAAAGTATCTCTCAACTTGACCATGGGGCCAGAGCTGACTACTAGCACAGCCTTGACCCAGGCCCTGACAATCGAAGCCGATAAAGCGGCCCGGTTTGACTGGCCAGTAAAGGCCAACCAGCTTGGCAAAACAAAAATCAAACTGGTGGCTCGAGGCGAAACCGCCGGCGATGCCCTAGAAAAAGAAGTAGCAGTCAATGCCCTGGGCATTCCAGTTACTCTAATCAAGTCTGGTCTTTTGGCCAACGCAAGCGACACACTGTCGCTTGACATACCGGCCATCACAGATGCCAGACCAGGCACCTTGAGCCGTTCAGTGAGCCTGTCGTCTTCAACCATTGGAGCAGTACTCGATAAATTCAACGACCTGATTGACTATCCTTATGGATGCACCGAGCAGACAATGTCGCGCTTGATGCCATCGGTGGTGGCTATGGAGTTGAACAAAAAACTTTCAGCTCCCCTAAGCACTGCTGATACCACCAAGTTTGCCAAAGTCTACAAAGATGGCATGGCCAAACTGACTGAGTATCAACATGGTGATGGCGGCTGGGGCTGGTGGGCAGGCGATACAACCAGCGCCTACCTGACACCACTGGTCTTAGAAGGTCTCAAATTAGTTAAGGGCGTCGGCTACAAAGTCGATGACCAGATGGTGAGCAAGGGCCTATCGTGGCAAACCACGGCCATTAAGACCTTAACTGAGCAGTTGAGTGATCCCAAACACATGGCTGACTCGTACTTCGATAGTGAGAGCCGGACAGATCTTGCCTACATGCTCTTCACCCAGGCTCTCTGGCAGAAGAAGCTGAACAAGTCAGATCTAGTTGCTGTTAATTACCTTGAGAAAAATCAGAGCACCCTCACCCCCGAGGCCCTGAGCTACTTTGCTCGCGCCCTCAAACTTGCCGGTCGCGAAGATGGCGCTCAAAAAATACTTGACCGCCTCTTGGTTCTAGCTAATACCACTGGTAATACCGCTGATGACACTATCGACTGGGAACGAGGCAAGGCAATGCTGCTGAAGATCGGTCCAAACATCGATGAATATGGCTACTACTCTTACCGCTTCACCCCAGAAGAGACCACAGCTCTGGGCCTGACCACACTGCTTGAAGTGCGGCCGAGTGAAACAGCCAAGATTGAGCGTGTTAAAGCCTGGATTCTTCTGCACCGCGGCGAAACCGGCTGGGGTACAACCAAAGCCACAGCCCAAGTATTCAAAGCCTTGCTTGCCGATGAACTCAATGCCCAAGCGGCCTTGGGTGGCAAAGTCACTAACTTCACGCTTGACGCCTTGCTTGGAGATGGAGGACCCGATTTAGGCAAAAATGAACTAGGCAAAAAAGCTCTTGGCAAAATTGATTTAGGCAAGTTTGACTTTGGCGCCGCTGATCGCTTGACCAAAGGCAAGACCCTGGCCTGGCCATCGAGCCTAGCACCTGGCGCTAAGAACACACTGCAGCTCACCAAGAATGGCGACGGTAGACTCTACTGGGTAGTGACCACTAACTACTACAAAACACTCTTGGCAGAGGGTGCCACTGGTGTAGCTAATCTACCAGCCGACCTCAAACTAGAGCGGCAATTCTTCCGCCTCAAATCTGTGGCCGACACCACCAGCGGCATCATTAAAGTGAAAGCTGAGCCCCTTGCTGGTTCGTCTATCAAAGCCGGTGAGACCATCTTGATGAAAGTGCTGGTAGACACACCAAGGTCACTGCCCTACGTCATTGTCGAAGCCGCTTTGCCATCTGGTGCCGAAGTGGTTGAAAGCAAGAACCAAACCGAAGCGGCAGACCCTAGTGATAACGAAGTAGTACAAGGCGATTGGGGCCGACCATGGTGGACACATCAAGATGTGCTCGATGACAAAATTGTCTACTTTGGTACTAACTTGCCCCAGGGTAAATCGCAATTCAATACCCTGCTGCGCATGGAACTACCAGGTCGAGTCAATGTTAATCCAGCCATGCTAGCTGGTATGTACAGCAAAGGCATCAAGGGCTTCACCAATCTCGATCGTCTCAATGTTGTTGAATAACTTAGGTAATCGCCCATGACTGAGCCAATCTTAAAAGACAACAAGCAAAAAAAACGAAAATGGCAACAACAATTAGCCACCGTGGCTTTGTTTGCCACGCCAATTTTCTTGTTGACTTATTACTTCAACGACCATCCCTACAAAGCCGAACTAGCCAGGCGCACGGTCAGCCTCAGTCAATATTCCCGTGAGCAAAGACTCAATTTCATCACCGCCGCTAGAGCTTTAGACGGTGCGGTAATTGAGCCAGGCCAAACTTTCTCTTTCAATGCCAAAGTCGGTCCACGCACCGGTAGCAGAGGTTTTGTGCCAGCCGGTAGCTATCTTGGAGGCTCGCGGGTGAGCAGCGAAGGTGGTGGCATTTGTCTGATATCTTCCTGCCTCTACCAAGCAGCGCTACTCTCTGGTCTTCAAGTAAAAGAGCGAGCGGCCCATACCACTTGTGTGCGCTCAGTGCCGCCCGGTCTAGACGCTACAGTCTGGTACGGTAAAGCCGACTTAAAACTAGTTAACCCTTACAAGCAACCAGTACAAATTCGCTGCGAAAGCACGAGTGCGCCAGAAGAACTGATTATTTCAATTGTCGGCAGTGACGACATGAAAGCTCAGGCCAAGACTCGCCAGCTGAGGCGCAGAGAGCTGGCCTTTGATGGTCGCAATTTGCTAGTTGAAGTTTATCTCGACGGCGACATCCAGAAAAAGAATCAAACCAGCTTAGTCTCCCGAGACAGCTACAGGCTGCCCTGAATCACCAGGGGGGCCACCAGCACTTGAGCTACCAGAATTACCGGCGGCTTTGCCGCGGCCAATGAAATAGCTAGCTAACAATGCCACAAAAGTAACAGCGCCCATGACGCCTATCACAGTCATGCGATCTTCCATGGTGGCACTGAGACCAAATTGTAAAAGACCAGCCGACACCATGGCAGAGCTTGTGGCCAAAGCCGGTACCAGAGCCACATTGACCACTTTTTCTTCTTCATCAGGGAAGAACGCTTGACCAACAATGGCTACCAGCACCGCTGAGACAATCAAACTAATGAGATAGCCACCAGCGGCCTCACTATGCAAGAAATAGCTTACAGCACCGGTGCCAAGCGCTGTAAGTAGAGCAAATGCAGCAGCGGCAATGCGACGATCTGACACATCTTTGAGTAGAGCCATCAGTCCAAGAGCCGAGAAGAGACCCAGATAGAGAGCCGCACTGACATAAGGATGATTGAGATTGATACCAGTGACGTTTGAGACATTGGCATAGGCGAAAACTTGCTCAAGAATGCGAGCACCAAAGAAAATGGCAGCACAAGCAGGTATCTGGCTGAAATTACCAACCATACATCCGGCTCCTAGAGCAGCAATACCAAGATTTCCAAACAGTCTTGTGGCCAGCAAAGTAAATATTCCAATGATCAATATTTGCTTTATGGCACTGGTGGCACAGTCTTTTTTAATGGCAATGGCATCAAGGGCATAAGCCATGCCATAGCCGGCTCCAACTAGAGCAGCCAAACGCACATACTCAGGAGCATTGACCGCCTTGGTGACCATTACCAAATAGGCTAGACCACCAGAGAGAGTCAAGACCAGGCGCTTGACTAAAATTTTGTCATCACGCATGAACGGCCTTTGCATCAAGGTCATGAGCGTCGAGATAATGAAGGCACTATTGATCATGCCGCTGTATTTCTCAGCGTTGCCACCTCCTGCCGCTCCGCATGAAGCAAAGAGCATGGCTGACAAATAAACAAAAGGAGGAGCGACATCATCAAGCCGTGAGTCTTTAGGTTTGAGCATGTTCAATACCAGGCGAATAGCAACCGCCCCCATCAAGTAAGAACAAGCAGCCAGAGTGAGTTTATCGGCTGGCACAAACATGTTAAGGGCAACAGCACAAGCTAGATGCAACATTGTGCGCATGGCCGGCTTAAGGCTTAGGGTGGCAAAAACATAAGTTACGGCTAAGCCAACGAAGAAGTAAGCAATGTCAGCGAAGGGTTGACCGGCAGCAGAAACCAGAGCGAGAACCGCAGCTCCGGCCGCGGCGGTGACGCCTAAGGCCTTGACCGCCCCAGCCACTTTGGCCGGTTCTAAACCAGCCCAGGTGCGGTTGCGCACAAGGTCAAAGAGGAAAACAAATATTGTCAGCCCAAGCAATAAGGAGGGCAGGTTCTTTGCTACCAGGCCAGCGTTTCCAAGTAGGTCCATAACTTATGCCTCTTACAAAATAAAGCTGAAAAATTGACGAATGAACGGGGCGAGAAAGAACATATGAAGAAGGGATAGTATCACAGCCAAATCCAAGTTACACTCTGGAAATGCGGGTGATTCTTCCCTTATTTCTAATCGGCTGTTTTCTGATTGTCTTGTTTCAAGCATTCAGGGGTGATCAGCCGTCTGATCCCAGTCGTCATGCCCTTTCATTTGTGAAGTATGTGCAAAATAACGACTATGAAAAAGTCGTAGCAGCTTTTGGCGGCAACATCTGCCGCTGCCCGGCCAAACTAGGGTGGGTTTCATATCTATTTTACGGCTCTGGCGAAGAACCAAATTTGGCCTGCCTTATGGGTCGCCACTTCGAAATCGGGCCGCCCGAAATTAAGACTATGAAATCAGACACAAAAAACACATCGATACTAGACCGGCCAGAAGACTTTGAGGTCTCGATACCGCTTCGCTTCAACGACTATCGTCCGCTATTTCTGCCGCTCGACATGGCCTACGGCTACGACATATCAGCAGAACAATTTGAGCAATTTCTCGCCGATCCGGACCACGAAGCCTGGAAAGGCCTAACACTCAGGATGCGGCCAAGTCTAAAAAAAGGGACAATCGATCAACCCGAAGCAGCCAAGCTCTTAGTAAATCGCCCCAAAAAAGGGGCGCAACAAGTTCAATCCCAACTTGACCAAAACGATTTAGAGAAGGAACTTGTGGGCGAAGCGGCCCGCTACAATACCCCTAAAGATGCCGCAGCAGTAAAGTTAGCTGATGGCACTAGCCTGAGCGAAGAAGCAGTAGCCGCTCGCCTACCTCGCCTCAAGTCTGCTCGACTGCGGCTGCATATGGTCAGGAGAGATCAACGACAACCATTCACCGTGTTCCACTTTGTCATTGCCGATCCAGTCTTGGTTTTCGGCAGCGATAGCGAGCAAAGCACAAAAGAGATTGTGCTCAAGAACTTCCGTCCCCCGCTCCCCACTAATTCAAGAGATCTAAAATAAAAACCTAGGCTATACAGCAGGGCCTTCGTTGTTGTTAGCAATAGCCGCGACAATATCTGGGTTACTGGCAATCAAGCGCTTGTTGCGAGCGCGATAGTAGGCAAGCAAAATGATTGGCAAGAGACCATAAATAATCAGCGAAAAGAATGTTGGTGCAAAGCACGGCCAGCCGAATATCCAGATCACATAAATTAGCGGCAGCGAATCGTCGATCACAACCTTAACCAGGTAGGCAACCGGGTTGAAGCGAGCCAGTCGGGCGACAAAAATAAAGAATATGATTTGCTGCACTGTGTCAGAAATGACGAACATGACAAAGTCTTGCCAATGCCGCGCATAACTATATTTGAGCATGGTGGCACAAACCACAAAGATAACAAAGAAACCAAAGCGCGGAATATATTTATTGTAAAGACCAGCTCCGATAAGAGCCATGGTAGCCGCTCCTAGCAGAGAGGGAGCGAGTTCAATCAGATCAGAAGCGACTGGAAAAATGAAGTCAGTAAGATTAGCCAGACTACTCAAAGAAGCAGTGCGAATCTCGGGAGAGAACCAGGAGAGAGCAAAGTCGAGCAGCGAATCTTTGCTTTGATTGAGACCGGCCCAAGCCATAGCCACTAAAATTCCATCTAGCCACATCTGCTGTTGCATCAGCCGCGGTGCCACGCCGCTTGGTCTAAATGCCGCCTTAACCACAGACATGATGCCAAGTTTCGGCGAAAGAAGCCGATAGACAGCTAAACCGAGGGTGACAGAAACAAAAGTAGCGACCATTTTGCCAGTAGAGTCTTTCACCAGACCGAGTAATTGATTGAAGACAAAGGCCGGCTGCGAGAGCGAACTATCAGTATATTGATTAAGTAAGACCGGCCAGTGATTGAACTCTTCCGGAATAACTAAAAGACCAGCAGCAATTCCAATAAATATACCTGGCCGCCAGCGCACAGCCCCCGAACGCAAAATGCCAATGCCCCACCAGAGCGACAAGCCGCCCATTACGTAGTAGGCAACGTCACGCATGCCCTTAAAAATGTGATCTTTGCTTGTCTCTTTAGAGCGCTCAAAGCGCCATTTTTGAGGTAATTGCCAGGCCTGTGAGAAATTGCATGGCACATTTCCTACCACTTGCAAAGTAATTTTATAGTCAGCCTCTCCCACTTTTAGCGAAGGCACTTTGCACTCGACATCAAAGTCATCGCGATTCTTGCGTTTAGACCATGACGACTTATTGAGCACAACGTCTTTATATTCCGGGTGCACTCGATGGACATAAGCAAGAGCAAGCTTTTCAGCCTCTGGCTTGCTAATGCTAGCGCCCGGTGCATCGTCGTCTTCAGTAATATCAAACGAATATTCGCGACCATCGCCATACATTTCAACTTTATATTCAGTGGGATCAAGAAAACGGAAGAAACGCACAGACCAGATGAAGCCGGGCTGCGTAATACTGGCAAGATCAAGAGTAGCTGCCAATTTGCGCTGCTCAAACAGATATTGCATCTCTTCAAGTGAGACATTGGTAGCCAGCGAAGCGACGTTAAGATAGGCAGAAGGATCAACACCATTGCGCTTGAGAATGTCTTTGGCGCGCACAATAGCTCGCTCTCTATCAATGGTGACACGACTGCGATCGCCTGGCAGTGGCGTGCTGGTACAGAAAGAGAAGGTGATACCACAAACACCAATGATGGCAAGGATCCACTTGGTTTTGCGCTTAAATGGTTGATAGATATAAGCTTCCCCCTCATCGGCGAGGGGCTTGATTTCAACTGCTTGGCTCGGTAGAGCATGATTGTATAAAGCGGCGTCCAAATCAACAGCAAGTGATTCAACGGCCAGGGGCTCGTCAGCGCTTGCTTCTCCCGAAGAAGAAGAAGAAGAAGAAGTATTTCGCTTCTTGTAATAGTCATAAAGCAAAGACAAAAGCGTTGCCACCACAAAGGGAATTAATGGCAACAAGCCCGAGGCCCTGAGCCAGGGAGCCTCGGCGGAGAACAGGGGCTTAACGGTAAGGAAGGCATCAACCAGATAATGGCCGATAAAACAGGGTAGCAGTCCGTAGCGCCGCATAATGTAGCCGTAGAAGAGCCCACCAATAGTTAACTCAACACCACGGGCATAAGCAGGCTGCTGCGGATAGGAACTGTGCATGAAGCCCCAGGATGCAGCCTGAAAAAGATTGGCAATCCAAAAACGACCGGTGAGCTTTTCCATCAAACTAAGCGCTACAACACGAGCAATTGTCTCTTCTTGGGTGGCCGCATGAATACCAAGCGAGACTGCGGAGAAGAACGGCACAGCGCTGCCCAGTAACTGATAGTCATCAACACCAAGAGGGCACCAGAACTTAAAATTCTCACCAATGACGTAATAGGCGATAATCCAACCGAGGTGGATAGCAAAAACACAGTAGCCCACAAGCACAGCAGTGCGACCTTCTCTGCTGGCGAAGCCGCGCAGGGTCAAATAGTTTTCTAGAGCAACGCGCTTGGGGTAGCACAAGCGATAGATGACATCAGCGCCGCCAAAGAGTAAGACTCCAGATACAAACGAGCTGATGGTGGCGACAGCCTGACGGAAGTAATACGAAACTATGTAGTCGCGAAATGAACTGCTGGGGTCATAGGAATCAATCACCGATGAATAGTCATTGACCGAATCAAGAGCACCGACAAGAGCTGTCACTAAGCCGCCAAAAATAGCAAAGCGCCAGCGCATTTGCTTGCGCGTAAGGGCCCAAGGCACAACCAAAACGGCAAGTGCTTGCAGCGTTCCATAAAAGATATTGGCAATATTTTGCAAGAGCTCATTCATGGAGCGCACCTTGCTGTACTTGCGCTTCCACTCATCTGGAATGTTGAGGAAGCACGAATACTCACTCAACTCATCGCCAGAAAATGCTACGTAGTAGCGCAGCTTGGCTCCCTTGAAATCATTTCCTTCACTGGTATCTTCCCAGGTAAAAGAATGATCTTCGCGGTGAGCTTGAGTGGTGGTCTTATCGGTAACTAGCTTCAGTCCCGTCAGGGGTCGATTGACTTCCTTTTCTAAAAAGTTCTGGGCCCTTGCCAGCGCTTCTTCATGCTTGATGGTAGGCATGGCCCGCTCATCTTCAACGCTGTGCATGAAAGCCAACAGCTTGCCTGTGGGCGAAAGCCAGACGCGAAATTGCTCTAAATCATTTTGCTTGCAATAGCGAGTTGTCCAAGACCAGACTGGCACTTTGTCTTTCATCAAGCGATTGGCTTCATCAAGACCTAGCTCATACTCTAGAAAAGTCTTGCTTTCGTTAAAAAAGGTGAATGTGGTCGACTCGATTGTCGACTCTGTTTTGTAGCCACAAATTTTGGCTCGCTCTCGGGCCTGTTGAGCAATTTGCTCACGGCTATACTTGAGATCTATAGAAGCGGACGGAAATACACGAGTATCAAGCTTAAGGTAAAAGCCAAAGCCTACCAGAGCCAAAACGAGCAGAAGCCAAACCACTCTGTCTGACCACGGCCGATTGCTAGGCGTCGTCTTTTTAGGCGCCACGTTAGAAAGGGGCTGCAGCACTCTTTCGCCACCGGCGGACAGCCCGGCTGATTCAATTCCAGTTACTGGTTCAGGCCCTTTACCAGGGTTATCGACTTCAAGAGGATCGGACGCCATGTCTTCCTATATAAGGCATTTATTTCTATATCTAGAAACTAATTCTAGTGACTATTTCTAGAAACTCAGATTTCGACTCTAGTTTTAGTTCTGATTATGATTTCTACATTCTGATTAGACTGTAGCCCAAATCGATGAAAGCAAACAGAATCTAGAGCAAAAAGGCCAGAAAAACAGTGAAAAATAGACAGAATATTGAGAATAGACGGGTCACCCCCTAGCCCGTGATATATATTAAGCTGCAAAATCGCACACCGTGACAACCGCAAAGCAATGCTAACAAAGTCAGAAGTATTTATGTGGAACAAAGCTGTCGAGTCTATCGATCGCGCAAGCCTTGAGGCTCTGCAACTCACGCGCTTGAAAGAAACCTTGCATAAAGTCTATGCCAACGTTCCACTGCTGCTTGAGCGCTTCAGCCAAGCGGGAATGACCGCAGAGAAAATTGATGCCATGAAGAGCGTCAAAGAACTCGCCAATTTCCCTTTCATGAAGAAAAGCGATTTGCGCGACAACTATCCATTTGGCCTATTTGCTAAACCAATGAGTGAGGTCAATAGACTTCACGCCAGCTCTGGCACAAAAGGCAAACCAACCGTAGTTGGCTACACCAAAGGCGATATTGAAAACTGGGCTGAGGCCTGCGCCCGTTCCCTTGCCTGTGGTGGCACACGACCAAGCGACGTTTTGCACAACAGCTACGGCTATGGCTTGTTCACTGGTGGTCTGGGCATGCACTATGGTGCCGAGCGCCTGGGATGCACTGTGGTGCCAGCCAGCGGTGGACGCACCCAGCAACAAATTATGCTGCTGCAAGACTTTGGTGCCCGTATTCTCTTGTCCACGCCTTCTTACGCATTAAACATGGCCTACACCATGACCGAAATGAAGATTCCCCGCAATTCTATCAATCTTGAAATCGGCATTTTTGGTGCCGAACCATGGACTGAAGAAATGCGCGGCCAGCTAGAAAATCTTTTGCAAATTCAAGCCCTTGATATTTACGGCTTAAGCGAGGTAATGGGGCCTGGGGTTTCAGTCGAGTGCATCGAAGCAAAGCACGGTCTACATATCTGGGAAGATTTATTCATTGCCGAAATCGTTGATCCAATTACCGGAGAAGTGCTACCAGACGGCGAAGAAGGCGAGCTTGTTTTCACGACTCTGACCAAAGAAGCAATACCAGTGATTCGCTATCGCACCGGCGACCTTTCAACACTAATACCAGAACCTTGCCTCTGTGGCCGCACAATGCGCCGGATGGTAAGAGTAAGAGCACGCCTTGATGACATGTTGATTATTCGCGGCGTTAATCTCTATCCTTCAGAAATCGAAAAAGCATTGCTCTCGATGGAAGAATTAGCACCACACTATCAGCTGGTGATTGATCGCCGAAAAGCACTCGACACCTTAGAAATTCAAGTAGAAGTGACAGAAGCCCTAATTGATAGGTGGGGTCATTTCGAAGACGGTCACCTAGACATGACCGACCTCACTGAAAACATTCAAAAACTTTTGAAAGATAGCCTCGGCCTTACTGCTGACGTCAGCCTGCTCAAGCCAAAAACCTTGGCTCGCAGCGAAGGCAAAGCAGTAAGAGTGATCGACAAGCGCAAGGAAACCTAAGACCAAGCGAAATCAGACTAGTAGAAAATCAGACTAATACAAAATTTCAGCAAAAGAAGGAAGAGAATCAACCATGGTTAAACTCATTGCTCTATACAAAACCCCAGCTGACACTGCTGATTTTGATAATCAATATTTCAATAGCCACATTCCTTTGGCGATGAAAATGCCTGGCCTACAGAAAGCTGAAATTTCTCGTGTAACTGGCGCGCCAATGGGAACTGCCGAATACTATTTGATGGCTGAACTATATTTCGAAAACAAAGAAGCACTTGATGCCGCCATGTCTAGCCCTGAAGGCCGAGCTTCTGCCAAGAATCTCATGGGCTTTGCCAAAGAGCTAGTCTCAATGATGTTTGCTGAAGTAGAAAAAGTACCAGCGACCGTATAGGTTCGTCAAACAAATTCGCCTGGCGCGAACCCAAACGGGTTCATGACCTAGGTCCCGCAACAAATCAATATCCAGAACAAAACAGTTCAAGAACCCGCCCAAAAGCAAGACTAAACGAAGGTATCGGAATGCCACAGGCAACATCGCCCGATGTAGTATTCACCGGCATGCCGGCTGAAAGCTACGGATTCAAAAGAATCATCTACAAAAAAGAGAGTTACGTTGCGACGATTACAATCAATCGTCCTGACGTACTGAACTGCTTTGACACTCTGACTCTCAAAGAGCTGGGAACAGCCTTTTTAGACTGTGGTTCCGATGATGCCATTGCCGTAGTGGTAATCACCGGCGCAGGAGAAAAAGCCTTCTGCACCGGTGCCGACCTCAAAGAACAAGAAGATCATATTCTCAAGAAACCAAACAACTACCACAAGTGGATGTACACGTTCATTGAAATGCATGATCGCTTGCGCAATATTGGCAAACCAACTATTGCTCGCCTAAACGGCATGGTTGTCGGTGGTGGCAACGAACTGAACATGGCTTGCGATCTAGCTATTGCAGCTGATCACGTGACCATTCGCCAGGTCGGCGCTGCTCGCGGCAGTGTCGCTGCCGGTGGCGCGACCCAATGGCTACCTATGATGATTGGTGACCGCCGGGCCCGCGAGATGTTGCTACTTTGCGAAAGTGTTGATGCCTATACCGCACTTGACTGGGGCCTGGTTAATCAGGTTGTCCCGGCTTCTATGCTCGACGCCACAGTGGCCGAGATGGCAGAGAAGCTCTACAACAAGCTGCCTGAGTGCACCCGCTACACCAAGCAACAACTCAATATGTGGAGAGACTTCTCTTGGGCCATGACTGTCGGTCATGCCCGCGACTGGCTATCACTGCATGCCGGTAGCTATGAAACAGCTGAGGGCCTAAAGGCCTTCCGTAAAAAGCAACCTATTAACTATGGCAAAATTCGCTGCAAAGCGGCTGGTGATGCTGAAGGCGTCAATCTCGGAGTAAACCTGCGCAACTGCGGCAAGTGCTCTAAAGAAATGCCCGTATCATTTGGCTTCTGCGGCAATTGCGGCGAAAAATTAGGCTAAGCAAAAGCGGAAGCAATAAAAGTCTAAAGAAAGATAAGTCTGAAACAGCGAAATTTTCGGAGGATCAATTAGGAGAGATGGTGATGACTATGACATACAAAAACATTCTCACAGCAAAAGAAGCCGTGGGAGCCAAGTCTGGCAAAGCAGATCAACCTGAGATCAATATCGGTGTAGTCAACCTCCATCGCCCCACTGTTCTCAATGCCCTTAACCACGAATTGATGGAAGAGCTTGTCACTGCCCTAGAAGATTTTGACCGTGACGATTCTGTTAGAGCAATTGTTCTAACCGGCAGCGACCGCGCCTTTGCCGCTGGTGCTGACATCAAAGAAATGTCAGATGAGACCACCGTCTCAATTATGCTCAAAGATAGATTTGCCACATGGGACCGCATCAAAAATATCAAGAAGCCAATCATCGCTGCTGTTAGTGGCTTTGCTCTGGGCGGTGGCTGCGAACTGATGATGATGTGCGACATCATTATTGCTTCTGAAACAGCACAATTTGGCCAACCAGAAATCAATCTCGGTGTCATTCCCGGAGCTGGCGGCACTCAGCGCATGACCCGCGTACTCGGCAAATACAAAGCTATGGAGCTGATTTTGACTGGTCGCCCACTAACCGCTCGCGAAGCTCTAGAAATGGGTCTAGTCAATAAAGTAGCCCCAGTGGAGCTTTACTTAGAAGAAGCCAAAGCCATGGCCAAAGAAATTGCAGCAAAATCTCCTATTGCAGTAAAACTAGCCAAAGAAGCTGTACTCAAATCATTTGACGGACCATTGCAAGAAGGTCTGCAATTCGAGCGCAAGAACTTCTACATGCTGTTTTCTTCAGAAGATCAAAAAGAAGGCATGAAAGCTTTCATGGAAAAGCGCAAAGCTACCTTCACTGGCAAATAGAATCTTCAAGACACTGGAATCTACTAAGTTTCAAATACAATTTTACGTTCAAATACAATTTCAATTTCAGGAAAAGAAAATGTCTGACGAAAAAATCTTACTTACCGAAAAGAAAAACGGCGTAGGTATCATCACCCTGAACCGCCCGGACAAACTCAATGCCTTTAGCGACGAACTCACATTTCAGCTGCAAGATGCTCTAAAAGAGATGGAAAAGGACAAAGAAGTTCGCGCCATCATTTTGACAGCTGCTGGTCGTGGATTCTGCGCTGGTCAAGATTTGCAGAGCCGCAGCATCGCCCAAGAAATGGGAGAGCGTCCTTCGCTCGGCGACTCTATTCGTCGTCGCTACAACCCTATCGTCATTAAGTTACGCCGCATCGAAAAACCAATTATCGCGGCTGTTAACGGTGTTGCTGCTGGTGCCGGCGCCAGTATTGCCTTTGCTTGCGACTACCGCATCGTCACTGACAAAGTCAATTTCATTCAATCGTTCACTAAAGTTGGCCTGATTCCCGATTCAGGTGCAACTTTCATCCTCACACGTTTAGTTGGCCTTACTAAGGCCTTCGAACTAATGCTTAGCGCTGACAAGCTCAGTGCAGAAGAAGCCCTAAATCTCGGCATCATCAACAAGATTGTTGGCGAAGACGATTTGATGAAAGAAGCCGTAGCTCTGGCAGAGAAGCTAGCCGCTGGCCCAACCAAAGCTTTTGGTTTGACCAAGCGTGCCGTAAACCGCGCTGTCTTCGATGACTTAGAAGAACTGCTTGAGTACGAAGCCAGCCTGCAAGAAATTGCTGGTCGCTCAGACGATTTTGCCGAAGGTGTCAAAGCCTTCGTCGAAAAACGTACACCACAGTACACAGGCAAATAAGTCGATTTACCGATTTCAAAAATGTCCGATTTTCGGCTGAAAATCGGACATTTTTGTTAGCGCATTGACTCATCTAAAAACACACCATTGACTAACCGTTGCCTCAATTAAAAACTAACTTTCGTTAGTTCTTTTCGAGGTTGAAGCAATGAGGTTAAAAATGAGCA
>JBIPOV010000108.1:0-18248 GCA_044378815.1 Obscuribacteraceae bacterium (SeqCode)
TTGATTCACGCTTCTTTCCGACTTCTCCTCGCGGATTAACCGTTGCGCTTCACTACACTTCACCGTCATCAGGCTGTGTAAGGACTTTCACCTCCAGTTGTTGAACATGCCCGGCACACAAAAAATCCCTGAGTGCTTGCCTTGCGCTCAGGGATAAAAAATTTAGTTGTTGATCAAATCAACACAACCAAATAAAACCCGAGCGCAATAGGCGGCGTCGCGAGCCTCTTCGGTTACTCAGGGGGCTGCTAGAGTGGTTGTTTATGTGGTTTTTGCTGTCATAAGGGAACATTGAAAATTGCCTCACTAACTTTGGAAAAGGTTACGATGGTTTCGCACCTATGTCAACGATTTCTAAAAAAATATCACGCCGGAAAAATTGCTGACTGTTTTAGCCCACTAGATTCAGGCCAACCGAATAACAGATTCATGTTCTGAATTGCCTGTCCAGCTGCGCCTTTCACTAGATTGTCTAGGGCACCAACAGCAATGACACGATTGGTTCTTGGATCAATTGTCATACCGATGTCGCAGAAGTTTGCACCCTTTACAAAACGTGTTTCGGGCATCGTATACTCGGCGTCGTCAGGAGAGAAGAGCCTGATGAATAGCTCATTTTCATAGAATTCGCTGTATATATTATATAACTCTTGCTTATTTATATTACTTATAAGGGAAGCATAAGCGGTGACGAGAATGCCTCGATTCATCGGCACCAGATGCGGTGTAAAAGAGGTACAAAACGGAGCATTGCTAAAAGCGGCAAGCTGTTCTTCAATTTCTGGAGTATGCCTGTGGCAGGCCACTCCGTAGGCTTTTATCGACTCATTACATTCGTTAAATTGAGTGCCTAATGTTGCCGCTCTCCCAGCACCAGAGACTCCCGACTTGGCGTCTATGATAATAGACTTCGGGTCAATTATGCCCGCCTGCAAAAGTGGTGCCAATGTCAGTATCGAACAAGTGGCATAACATCCCGGATTGGCAACCAGACTAGCCTGGCTGATAGCAGCACGATTGAGCTCGGGCAAGCCATAGACAGCTTGCGCCAAAAGCTCTGGCTGGGGATGCTTGAATTTGTACCAGGTTTCATAGTCGGCTGCTGACTTCAAACGAAAATCAGCGCCAAGATCAATCACTTTACACTTTGCCAGAATGCTCTTAGTCACTTTACCTGCGGCATTACCATGGGGCAGGGCGAGGAACAGCAAGTCGACTTGCTCAGCGAGTTCTTCTAGATCTCCGCTGCTGCAGACAAGATCAGTATGCTTTTGCAAACCAGGATAGACAGATGCAAGCTTCTTGCCATCGCTACTCTGAGATACGGCAGTGTGAATCTGTGCCCGGTCGTGCTGCAACAAAAGACGCACCAGCTCTTGGCCGGTGTAGCCGGTAGCACCGACTACTGCCACCTTCTTTACGGTGCTCTCTGCCTCTTTAGTGCTCGAGCTTTCAAGCGACTTCAATTGTTCTAACTGCACTGCCATGATATTTTCCCTAAAAAAATCCCCGGATCATAGAACCCGGGGAGACAATTACGATAATGGTGCTAAATATCAGCTACGTTATCGGCCCCGAGTTCTCTAGGAAATCGCGGCGGCGTCGGCTGGTATATGTGCTGGTGTTGAACGAATTCATTTTTATGGAAGCACCTTGGATCTATTTCCGACAGTACAGGTCTTCCCAGACAATGTCAACAGTAGTTTTTAATTTGGTTACATTCATCCGACCTGCGAGTAGAGACAAAGACATGACTCTAATATGGAAGCCCATACCCCTCCACTAATATTCCTGAGCAAAATTGGTGAGACCCCAACCAAAGTGGGAATTCTACTCTTCTCATAATCTTAAATAAGCAATACTCTTGACAAGTCGCTGCATCTCTGTCAAAAGAGGCACACATCACATGGCTCATCGCGCAGAATCAGACCAGCCTGCAAAAGAAGTTATTGATCCATTGTCACCTCTGACAGCCATGCAAAATGAGGTACTCGACTACCGCTTAGCGGGCTTAAAAGCAGGGGCGAAACCTGAGCAGACACCAGAACTAATTAAGGTAGCAGACGAGGGAGCTTCCGACAGAAACAGCAATGAAGATGCACTCCATGCTCTGATCAAAATCAAGCCAGAAGACTTGGGGCCGGGCATGAAACAGGCCAGAGAAGCCGCTATACAGCTGGAAGGCGAAAAGGACATTAAAAGCGCAGCCGCTAGCTACCAGCCCAAGTTCGAGGCTGCTGTCAAACAGTCAGATAGCGACTATGCCGACTCAATGACCGCCAACTGGGGCAAGGTAGGCATGGCCAGAATGGAAGTAATGATGAGAGGCTCAACATTCATGGGCGCGGTGCAATCTATGAATGGCAATATAGGCGAATTGCCTGAAGAAAAGCGCCAAGAAGTTTCGACCATAGTCAATCTCTTGCAGCGCGACACTATTAGCCCCGAGCTTACAGCTGCCTTGCGCAAAGAACTGGGCCAATACCCCGATGTTTTGAAGAGTTTTGAGACGGCCAAAGCAGCCGAAGGCCAGCTAAAAAAAGCCTCTGAAAGCTTAGCTCAAGCCCAGGAGCCACTGCTTAAGGCCGCCGCAGAACAGGCTATGGCACGCATAGTGCTGGCCGACGTAAAGGCCTTGCAAGGTGATACTTCCGCCGCATTCTTGCTCAAACAGCAAGCCAGGGAGCAATTCGAAAAGACTCAGGGGCAAATTATCGGCAGGCCCGTTGAAAGCAAGCCAGCGTTGCAAGCCTAGAAAAATTTTCTAAGCTTAACCTTAGGGGGCGCCCGTGGGTTATAGTGACCTGGTTAAAACAGCTCGGCACAATGCGGGAATAGCATGACCTCCAAAGCAATGGGATTGGTCGGCTTCGTGCTCATCTTGGGCACAGCCTACCTGATGTCTAACAACCGCTCGAAAATCAACTATCGTTTGGTTATTTCAGGGCTGGTTCTGCAGCTGCTTCTAGCGATTTTCGTATTAAAAGTAGAGTTTGGTCAGATGCTCTTTCGCAGTCTGGGTGACGGTATAACCCAGCTGCTGCACTTCTCCGACAAAGGTGCTGGTTTCGTCTTTGGCCCACTGGTGCAAAACCCCGAGAATCTGGTCAAAGTTTTCGGACCCGGTGCTGACTACATATTTGCTTTTCGCGTCGTACCAACGATTATTTTCGTCTCGAGCTTAGTGAGCATCTCCTATTTTCTTGGCATCATGCAAAAGTTTGTGCAGATTGTCGCCAAAATAGTTTCTGTCACCATGGGCGCTAGTGGCGCCGAAGCGCTTTCAAATGCTGGCTCTGTTTTTGTTGGCCAAGTCGAAGCACAATTGCTAATTAAGCCCTATGTGCCGACCATGACCATGTCAGAACTACTTGCCTCGATGGCTGGTTCAATGGCCTGCGTGGCCGGTGGTGTTCTGGCCGTCTATATTGGCCTCGGCATTAAGGCCTCCTATCTACTCACAGCTAGCATTATGGCGGCCCCAGGGGCGCTGGTCATTGCCAAAATAGTCTGGCCCGAAACAGAAGTATCTGATACCAAAGGCGAAGTCAAAGTTGTAGTAAAAAAAGATCAAGCAAATATTATTGATGCCGCCGCCCATGGTGCCTCTGAAGGCCTGCGCATTGGCCTTAATGTGGTAGGGATGCTAATTGCCTTTATTGCGCTTATCGCCCTCTGCGACGCTGTCATTGGCTGGGCTGGCAACTGGTTATTTGTCTGGGGCATGAGGCTTGATGGCATTGGCATTGATTTGGCCCATCTAGAATTGAAGAGCATTTTTGGTGCCTTGTTTGCACCAGTAGCCTTTGTGCTTGGAGTACCGTGGGTTGATGCCCATACAGTTGGTCGCTTGATGGGAGAGAAGCTAGTAATCAACGAATTCGTTGCCTATACCGATCTCTCCAACATGCTAAAAGACCCAGCCCATACTCTCTCAGCCCAGGCTGAAACCATTGCCACATTTGCCCTTTGTGGCTTTGCTAATTTTTCATCAATCGCCATTCAAATTGGTGGCATTGGCGAAATAGCGCCCAATCGCCGCGAAGACCTCGCTCGGCTCGGGGTCAAAGCACTAATATGTGGCACCTTAGCATCTTACCTATCAGCCACCCTGGCAGGCTTGCTAACCTAAATCGAGTTTACAGAACAAAAAATAGTTTACAGAACAAAAAAAAGGAAACATGATGAGCGAGAAAGTGAGCTCAAATCTAAGCTCCAAACTGAAAGGTCTGGCAATCTGGCTGCCCATCGCCCTTATAGCTCTTTTCTCCCTCTACACCATGGCCTCTTCTAGAGGCGAAAAAGTCAACGCTGTCTGGCTGATTTTAGCTAGCTCCTGCACCTTTGCCGTCGCCTACCGGTTCTACAGCAAGTTCTTAGCCGATAAAGTCTTTGCCCTGCAAGACGTCAACGAAACACCAGCATCTATTGTTGACGATGGCAAAGACTATGTACCAACCCACAAATGGGTCTTGTTCGGCCATCACTTTGCCGCCATAGCAGGTGCTGGCCCATTGGTCGGGCCTATTCTCGCTTCGCAGTTCGGCTTTCTACCCGGCACAATCTGGATTATTGTCGGAGCTGTTCTAGCTGGAGCAGTGCAGGATTTTGTCATACTGGCAGCTTCCATGCGACGGGGCGGAAAATCACTGGGTCAAATGGCCCGGGACGAGATTAGCCCATTAGCGGGAACAGTAGCGCTGATTGCCATTCTGCTAATCATGATGATATTAATGGCAGTGCTAGCTCTTGTTATCGTCAACGCCCTCAAGGCTAGCCCCTGGGGAGCCTTTACCCTGCTAATGACTGTGCCGATTGCCATGGTCATTGGTGTCTATATGAAAGTACTCCGCCCCCATAAAATTATGGAAGGCTCCACCATTGGCGTCTTACTAACGATACTGGCTGTAGTGGCAGGCAAATGGGTGGGACAAGACCCGACATGGGCACCGATCTTCACACTAAGTGGCACACAGCTTGCCATCAGCGTCATGATTTATGGTTTTGTCGCCTCAGTTCTACCGGTCTGGATTTTGCTAGCGCCGCGCGACTATCTTTCGGCCTTTCTCAAAATTGGTGTAATAAGCTTGCTAGCAATTGGCATTTTGCTGCTGCGCCCAGACCTTGAAATGCCGGCATTAACAGTATTTATCAATGGGCAAGGGCCTCTGTTTAGCGGCAATATTTTCCCCTTCTGCTTTATCACTATCGCTTGCGGGGCAATTTCGGGTTTCCATTCGCTGGTCTCATCGGGCACCACTCCTAAGATGATCGCCAAAGAAACTCATGCCCGCCCGATTGGCTATGCCAGTATGTTGTGTGAAGCAGCAGTGGCCATTATGGCGATAATCTCAGCCTGTGTTTTAGCACCAGGAACATACTTTGCCATCAACTCACCAAAGGGTGTAGTGGGCACTGATCACGTAGCAGCAGCAGCAACAATCAGCTCATGGGGCTATCCGGTCAGTGATACGGGTAGCGGAGGCATGCAAGAGCTAGCCAAAGAAATGGGAGAAGACAGCCTCTGGGGGCGCACAGGAGGCGGACCAACCTTAGCGGTGGGTATGGCTCAAATATTTGCTCGAGTACTAGCCTCAGCACCAATAAAGGGCCTGTCTGAAGTAACAATTTCATTTTGGTATCACTTTGCCATTATGTTCGAAGCCCTCTTTATTCTTACTTGTCTAGATGCCGGCACAAGAGTAGGCAGATTTCTTCTGCAAGATTTTCTCGGATTGCTCTACAAACCTCTTGGCAAAACCGACTGGTACCCGGCTGTGGCGCTCAGTTCAGCTTTAGTTGTTGGGGGATGGGGCTATTTTCTCTATCAGGGTGTGATCGATCCACTCGGTGGCATTAACAGTCTCTGGCCATTATTTGGCATCAGCAACCAGCTCTTATCGGTGGTGGCGCTTTGTGTTGCTACCTCTTGCCTAATCTCTATGGGCAAACGCTCCTACGCCTGGGTCACTCTGGGGCCACTCTGCTGGCTCTTGACTGTTACCTTAACCGCTGGATATCTCAAAATCTTCGCAGCAGATCCCAAACTGGGTTTTCTCGCCCATGCTCACATGCTAGAAGAAAAGCTAAACTCAGCCACCGCAATAGCTGCTGAGGCTGCCACAACCAAAGTTTTGATCTTTAACGATTATCTTGATGCTGCTTTGGGCAGTCTCTTTATAGTGCTTGTTTTAGTCATTCTATTTGAATCAGTGCGTAACTGGCTCAAGCCCGACAGGCAAAGAATTGCATCAATCGAAACAAGCAATAACAAGAGCGAACTAGGTGAATCAGCCATTGGAGATGAGCGCTTGAGCAAAGAAATAAGTAAAGAAATCAGCAGAGAAAATATCTTAGCCGAAGCCCATTCAGGCCCGCCACTGCGCTGCTGCTAAGATATGCCGAAACCAAGCGAAAGTAGGCTTCTAATAGAGCGCATAGCTGCTCTGGAACAATTTGTTAGCGCCATCAAAGAAGCGCAAGCTGCTGCCGACTATCACAGAAGTGAGGTGGTCGACTTATCGATTATTAACGCTGAATCTGCCATATCTGAGGCAGTAAAAAGCTTAGCCCAATATGATCGTCTGCAAACAAGCAAATCGTTAAATGTCGCCTGGTTTTACGCCAAATTCGCCCAAGACATTTTGGCTGCTGAAGCCACTGAACATATTCTTGGTCAAGATACGTTTTTAGACTTAGTAGAAACACAGAAGCATTTGCATGATTGGTTCCAGCATACGATGGAACGCCTTGAGAAGCGCTTGCTCAGCTATGAAGGCGAATTACTCGATGCAAATCAAGACGAAAACAAAGATGAAAACGAAGACGAAAAAGAAGAAGCTAAATGATTGACACTTTCGATTTCGATAAGCCTCTAAAACAAACACAGCAAGTGGCTGAAGAACTCTTAGCGCTACTCTCAAACAGCATTGCCGAAGAAAGCATCAACAGCAATGAAGATCATTCTAGCGACCACGAAAGCGACGGAGTACACCGCCAACTGTCACATCTGCGCCTAGCAAAAGCACGCCGCGCTTACCAGAAAGCCAAGCACTCAGTCACTGAAGATGACTACGAGGAAGCCATTGAACATTGTCGGCGCGGGCTCTTGCACGTTGACCTGGCCAAAAAACATTTTAATAGCAACAAAACAGAATTATCGCAGCTAACAGCTCCAGCACCACAATTTACAGAAGGGAGCTGCGAAGAAAGTATCCAAGCTCTTATTGAAGCAATCACAAAAATCAAGCTGGTAGTCGAATACAAGAAGATCAATTTAAATCGCAGACTGCAGGAGCGGCTGCTAGCAGTTGTTCAATCACTGCAGGACGCAATTGAGAGCTATGGGCAGTCTAGCACTAGTGACAAAAAGGCGACAAATCTAGCTGAATGCGGTCAAGTCTGGGCGCAATATATCTATGGTCATTTTAACAACGATGAACTCTACGTTCAAAAGCACCAGAATAAAACACTCCGCTCTCTAAGTAGCTTTGCCTGGCAAATCACAACAAAATTTTCCAGCCTGACCGCCGCACCAGGCCTTCACCAAATCAACCAAATTCGTTCACAAATGCATTCACTTGAAAGCAGCTTAGAATCAGCGCTAACAGCTTACATGAAAGACAATACTAACGATTTGGAAAAGTTTCTACGACTGGGGCAGATTGAATCACAGGCCCTGATGCAGTACGAAGTTCGTGCCGAACGCAATGTTCAAGTCAGAACAGACGACCAACCGCCGGTCAATTTTAATCTTTCAGCGAATGAGTCGACAAGTTTGCGTGAAGATCTGGCAAGAATGGCCACCCTGCTAAAAAAATATCACCCAGATGCCAGTAAGGCTCAAAGCACTCTAGAAAAGCTGAGACAAACACTACCCCAAATTAAACGGGCACTCAAAGACGAAGAGTGGCAGCAAGCCGCACTTCTGCTCGATATGTGCAAAAGTGTCACAGCTGTATTAAAAAATGAGATAGCAAAACTAGATATTTAGCAATGCTATTGCAATACAGTTTTTTCTATACAAGAGCTATATAACTACGGTTGCGTTTGGCATCCCGGAAACCTAAAACATGTACCCTAAAACATGAATCACAACGATCAATCTCAGAGCTATTCTGGCATTAACACAGACCCGGGCCCTAACCTCAGCCTGGAATGCCAAGACAGTACAAGATTAACCGGCGGCCCCAATTTGGGGCTTACAGACTCGAACATCACCATTGCCCCAGCCCAACTAAATGATGGCAAACTTCATGCCCTTGATATAGTGGGCGAAAATTATGAAATCATCTCGCTCATAGGCGTGGGCGGAATGGGCTATGTCTATCGTGTGCGCCACCGCATTCTGCAAAAGCAGTATGCAATGAAAACCCTGAGTTCTCAGCATGTCAGCGAAATCGCCTGGCGCCGCCTGCAAGTTGAAGCACAGGCCATTGCCCGCATGAATCATCCCAATATTGTCGGCATTCACAATCTTGGCTTGCATGAAGATCGGCTGCCCTACTATGTCATGGATTTACTCGACGGCGAAGCTCTGGCCGATCGGCTCAAGCGCGGCAGCCTAACATTGGCTCAAGCTCTACCAATTTTCATTGAAGTCTGCAAAGGTCTCGGATACGCCCACAAGAAGGGCATTATTCACCGAGACATCAAGCCAGGCAATATCATCCTGCTCAAAGAGCCCGATAGCTCTGGTGCGACAGTAAAGATAGTCGACTTCGGCATTGCCAAATTATCTGGTGCCAGCGATCCAAACAATCAAAACCTCACCTGTATCGGAGAAGTTTTCGGCAGCCCGTACTATATGAGCCCTGAACAATGCGAAGGCAAGCGCATCGATGCTCGCTCTGATATTTACTCCGTCGGCTGTACGCTTTTCGAAGCCCTCGTCGGCCATCCGCCTTTCAAGGGCAACAACCCGGTGCAAACGATGGTGATGCACCAAAGCCACGAACCAACATCAATGAGTGCCGCGTCTGGCAAGAATTTCCCTGACGAAATTGAAGAGTTAGTGGCGACCCTGCTAGCCAAAGTGCCAATGGATCGCTACCAGAGTTTAGATAAAGTAGCAGAAGACTTGCAATCAATAGCCGCTGGCAGAGAATTACAGACTAAAGCCCTATTTGACACCCATACGTTCTTAGCGCAAGGAGGAGAAGAGGACCAACCAACCAGGAAATTGGCTAAAGGAGTAATCCTCGCTGTGGCCACAGCAACTATCCTAATCGCTGCAGCTAGTTGGTTCTTCATAACTAAACAGAGTGAACAAGGACGCAGTAGCAAGCAAGTAGTTGCCAAAACGGCAGCAACAGCTGTGCGAGCCCAAGCAGACAAGAAAGCTAGCACCACTAGCGATACTAAAGTAAAAGCAGTAATTAGCACTACAGAAAAGCAGCCATTTAGCCATATTGCAGTTGGCCCCGACGGCAAACAAGTCAAACAATTTGACTTCCCGACAGACAATTATCTCGGTCGCATGTTCATTAATGAAAGCACTGAATACTGGTCAGCCAAAGGCTCTAGGCAATTTCCTATTGCCACAAAGCTTGAATTCGTGGCCTCCCCGCAGCTGATGGATCAACTCTACAACCTAGAACGTTTCAGACCCGATGATCTCTGGGGTATACGCCTCTTTCAGCAAGCCATGCCTCCAGAAAAACCGGGCAGCGGCAATGGTGAATTTATGCTGCCAGAGAGCTATGAAAGCGACATCGAGTTAGCAATCAAGCATTTGCAGCGTTTGACTGGCCTGAAAAAGCTTGACTTAATGGAGTGCCCCAACGCCACTGACAAATGCATTACCCAAATAAACAAGCTTCCCAGTCTAACGATTTTACGTGCCAGTAAAACTAGTATAAGCGGCAAGGGTTTAAGCGAGCTCACCAGAATAAAAGAGCTAGAGAAGTTGACCTATAGCGAAGGCACCGAGGTAAGTACACTGCTCAAAGCACTAGCTGGTTCGAAAAAACTTACATCGCTCAAATTAGATCAACCCGCCGGTCAAACCCTGACCCTGAGCGACCTAAAATTAATTGCTAGTTGCAAGAACCTCACCCGCCTAGATTTGGATGACTGCAAACTTGATCGAGAAGGCTTGGCAATTCTGGCCACTTTGCCAAACTTAAAGATGCTCTACGCAAGCGGAAACAAACTAGACGAAAGCTGTCTCCCAATTATCAAGCAAATGCCAAGCCTTGAAGAAGTTGACTTTGCGGCTCCGTCATGGACCCCGCACTGCCAAAAGATGCTGAGAAGGCAATTTCCCAAAATCAGTACGATTATCTTTGACGAGTAAATTTCAACCAAATTGGCTGTATGCTTGGCATAGTTAGCCCAGTTTCGTAAATTGATGTCGAAGATAGATGTCCGACCTAGCAGACAACGAAGACGATTCAACTCGGCTGAGTTTTGATAGTCAGCAGAGTTATCCAAACGCCGCCAGCGACGAACTTGAAGTTGGCGATTTGGTTGACGACTATGAAATACTTAGTCTCTTAGGAACTGGAGGCATGAGCTACGTCTATGAAGCCCGCCATAGTGTTCTCAACAAAGTCTATGCCCTGAAAACCATTAAGGCAGAACGCTTCAACGAAACTATCTGGCGCCGCTTACAAGTGGAAGCACAGGCCATTGCCCGCATGAACCACCCTAATATTGTCGGCATTCACAATTTTGGCAGGCACGATGGTCGTCCTTTTTATGTCATGGACCTACTCAAAGGCAATAGCCTGGCGGAAAGACTAAAAAAAGGGCCCCTCCCTCCAGAGGAAGCTATAGCTATATTTATTGAGGTTTGCTGTGGCTTAAGCTATGCCCACAAAAAGGGAATTATTCATCGCGACATTAAGCCAGGCAATATCATTATCTTGACCAAAGCAGACGCAACTGGTGCCAAAGTAAAAATTGTTGACTTTGGCATTGCCAAGCTGGCTGGTACAAGCGATCCAAGCAATCAGCACCTCACATCAATGGGTGAGATTTTTGGCAGCCCGTTGTATATGAGCCCAGAGCAATGCTTGGCGGAGCGCACTGACGCACGCTCTGACGTCTACTCAGTCGGTTGTACATTGTTTGAAACCTTGACTGGCCAGCCACCATTCCGCGGCAATAACCAGGTGCAAACAATGATGCTACACCAAAGTGCACCAGCACCAACCCTGGCAGAGAAGGCGCCGCGGTTACATTTCCCGGATGCTTTAGAAGCAGTAATAGCTAAAATGCTGGCAAAAAAACCAATGGAACGCTATCAGAATCTCGCAGCAGCGGCAGATGATTTAGAACAAGTCAGCACAGCCTTGGGCACTTCGGGAGGGACGAGCAAAGCCAGCGAAATCAAGAGAAATATTGCACTATTAGCAGTGGCAATCACAGCATGCACACTAATAGTAGCTAGTCTAGCCTTCCTTGCCATTAGCGGGACAGCCGGCATCCCCGCGTTGACGAAGCTGTTTGTCGGACAAAAGGACTTCAGTACAAGCAAAGTAGAAAGCAAAATAAATGAAAAAACTGCAAACTCAGACAAGTTCCTGAAAGAAGATCAAAACAGGCTAAGCGGGCCAATCTGTAGATACGAAAGAAAGAACAAAAAGCTAGTTAAAGTCTTCGATTTTCCCCAAATGGTATTCGGCATTATCTACAGCGAAAGCAGTGGGAGAAGCCCACAGAGAGCTTCCGGCCGATTAGAGTATGCAGCTGATGACCAGCTAATTTTTGCAGCAAAAAACAAAATGATGACTCATCCAGAAAACTTCAAAGCCATCAAGAATGGTGACTTTGATGGGATTCATCTTCTCTATCTAGCCGAAGGTAAACCAGCCAAGGAAGATTCGATGGTTCCAGCTCCCGAAGCCGCGATGAGCGATATCAGCGCTTGCTTAAGCAACATGGCCCATCTAAACAAATTAAAGAACCTCAGCCTAGCTCACTGCACTCAATTAAAAGATAGCGATATTGGACTTCTCAACCAGTTTCCCGATCTCCATGCTCTGGACTTGACCAATACGAATGCAAAAGGCAGCGAAGTGGCAAAACTAAAATGCTTGAAACATATGCGAAATCTCGACTTCACGGCCTGCCGCCAAATTACTCCACTTCTTCGCAGCCTAGCTGGTAGCAAGAACATAGCCTGGCTAAAGGCGAGCGAATTGAGTGATGGCCCTCTGAGCAAAGAAGACCTTAGTAATATCGCCACCTTATCTAATCTGGAGAAACTAGAAGTGAATGGTGTCGGAATCAACAACGAAGCTATTGAAATACTCTCACGACTGCCAAAACTAAGAGAATTAACGGCCCAGAGCGGCGCGGTAGATAGACGAGCGCTGAAGACTCTTCAAAAGATGAAAACCCTAGAAACCGCCGATCTAAAGAACCCGCTATGGATCGGAAGATACGAAAGAGACCAGCAAAAGCCTAAGCCAAGATAAAGCCACAGTTCGCCAATAACGGGAATAATGCCTAGGCGAACCAGTGGTTAGTAGATAAATGGAACCCAAAGAACCTCAGCAAAATTTTGAAGCTATTGGAGACTTTGAGCCAAGTGGCCAAAACGAAACGCGATTGACCTCTGGCCAAAACCAGCCAAGCACTGGCGCTAAACCCTATATTTCAGATGACAAATTAAAGCCTGGCGATATCATTGGTGACAACTATGTCATCATCGAACTTCTCGGCATTGGCGGCATGGGCTATGTCTACAAAGTGCGTCATCTCATTCTCGAGAAAATCTACGCCATGAAAACCATCAGTGGCGAGCAAATCTCTGAAATAGCCTGGCGCAGACTTCAGGTTGAAGCCCAGGCTATCGCGCGCATCAATCATCCGAATATCGTTGGCATCCACAACCTCGGAATTCACCAGGGAAAAATTCCGTACTACGTTATGGACTATCTGAAGGGCAATAATCTAGCCCAGATTCTCAAAAAGAAGAGACACCTGAGTCTAGAACAGAGCCTGCCTCTATTTATCGAGATCTGCAAAGGTCTTGGCTTTGCCCATAAAAAAGGCATCGTTCACCGCGACATCAAACCAGGCAACATAGTTATTCTGGACGAACCGGATTTCAACGGTGCCCGAGTGAAAATCGTAGACTTCGGCATAGCCAAACTAGCTGGCACCATCGACCCAGACAATCAAAAGCTCACAACCATTGGCGAAGTCTTTGGCAGCCCGCTGTACATGAGCCCAGAGCAATGCGATGGCAAAAGAATTGACGCCCGTTCAGACATCTATTCGCTTGGCTGTACATTCTTTGAAGTACTGAGCGGTGACGTGCCATTTCATGGCGAAAACCCAGTAGCCACAATGTTAATGCATAACCAAGCTGAGCCACCAACGCTCTATGAAGCCAGTGGTTTAGATTTTCCAGAATCTATGGAAGTCTTGGTGGCAAACATGTTGGCCAAAGCTCCCATGGATCGCTATCCCAATTTAGAGTCAGTGGCCGAGGATCTGCAAAATATTCTTGAAGGACGTGAGATTAATGCCGCTCCCTTCAACGCCCACGGAATGCCCAATCGATTACTGGATGACCAAGATAAAAATCAATCGAATCTGGCTCCTGAAACAGAAGCACTCAAAGCTATTGAGAGTATTACACCAAGAAAAATAGCTATCCTTGCCGGCACCTTACTGGTATCACTTATGGTGATTATTGTCTACTTCTTTAATCAAAGAGCAATAGACAAAACCACTGCCGTAGCGACAAAAGCCATTGTAGCAAATACCACTCCAGCAAAAACCGAAAAGTACTCACATCTGCTCAGCAACGGCCAAATTCAATTCAATTTTCCTGAAGACCATTCAATTGGAACGATTTCGACCGTCTACAACGACCCACAGGCCAAGCAAGCTCAATCTATAATCACATTCAAGAAGAATGAAAAACTTTATTTCGCAGCCAACGAAGATGCCATAACACACCCTGAGTGTTTCGACTTATTCAAAGAGAACGACCTGTATTCCTTCTCTGCGCCGCAGTCTTCAATAATTACAGACATCGAGAAGACAAGCAAAGAGTGCGACGTCAATTCGGCCATACCACATATTGCCAAACTTTCGGGATTAGAGGTTCTCAATTTAGACATGAGTAACACCTCCGACTCTGCCGTTGAATATCTCAGCCGATTGCCAAATTTGAAAACCCTCAAGCTCTGTGACACCCGTATCAGTCACACTGAATTGAGCAGACTGAAGCAATTGAAGAATCTCACCTATCTATCATTTAGTCACAACAATGGTTGCATAGACTTGCTCCGGGCTTTGGCTGGCTCAACAAAAATCGATAGCCTATATCTTGAAGGCCAGACAATCGACGAAGAATGCGCCCATTTACTCGCCAGCTGCCCAAATCTAAAACACCTTGATCTGGAAGGCTCGACCACCACCAACAAACTTCTTGCAATAATTGCCACCCTACCGAAACTAGAATATGTCGGTGTGACAGCCTGTCCAGTCACAAAAGCCGGCATTGCTAAAGCACGAAAAGCTCACTCAGGCAGCAATTTGAAGGTAGCAAGTTCAAAAAACGTAAAAACCAACCTAGACGAAGCCTTCGGTGGTGAAGATCCGGCCAATTGGTTGTTAGAAAAGTAGAATTTAGTCTGAGCCAGTACAAGCAAGTCACTTCTTATTTAGAAGACTAGCTTTCTCAAAGTCTGAAGTTGCTAAACGGATTTTGCCCAGCTCTCTGTATGCCTTACTTCGCAGGAGATACTGTGAAGCAGTATCTCCACTATCTAACTTAATGCAAACGCTTAAGTCTGCCACTGCCTTATCGAATTTTTGTAGTTTAATGAAACACTCCGCCCTTAGCTGCAACGCTTCATCATCTATAGTGATCTGCTTTATCAAATAATCTAAGTCAGCAACTGCCTGCTCATACTTCTTTGCCTTAAAGAAAATTTTCGCTCTCTTCAAACGAAGGTCTCTATTTGCAGGAGAGACACGAAGAAAGTCTGCAATAATCTTGAGACTTTCATCGACCTTACCCAATCGCTCTAAGCAGGTCAAAAGTCTCTCGATGCACTCTTTATCGCTAGGATGGAGCTTAAGTATAGTCAAATAATCATTAGCAGCTTCTCGATCTCTTCCCAAAGCAGAGTAAGCAGCAGCACGCCTTAGCAATCCTTCTCTGGGCCGACTCGCTAGCTTACTCTGCTTAGTAAAGTTTTCAATGGCTCCATGCCAATCTTTATTCACAGCACAAAGCTTACCCAGCTCGCTATACACTTCTGCATTTATTGGCCGTAAGCGTTTGCATACATTTAAATCTAAAAGAGCCTTGCCATAATTACCAAGTGAGGCATATGCCTTTGAGCGGATTAGATAAGCATCAAAATCATCTTTGTTCAAAGCTATGGCTTTATTGAAATCTAGCAGAGCCTCTTCTTCCCTTCCGATGGACAATTTAGACGCTCCTCTATAATAATAGGCCACTCCAATATCTGGTGAGCGTTGAATGGCCGAGTCAAAGCACGGTATAGACCTTTCAAAATGCTCAGAGTCATACAAGCTTTGCCCAAGCTGCAAAAACTTAAGGGTCTTTTGATCGACCTTAACCTTCGCACTTTTGACAGGATAGTTCTTATTAGCCACTGGCTTAGGAACTTGGCCAGAAGCTGCACAAAATGTGCTCGCTATAGACAGAGAGCAAAACAAGACTATCCCAACTGATGTGACAGGAAAAAACCGATAGTGCGGCAAGATGTTAATAGTATTGGACATTCAACTCCAGCAAGTAGCTACTCACCATACATTATTACCGCAATCACCCGGGACGAAACAACCGACACGAACAACAAGCACCCATAGCCGTAAAGGTTAAGCCGCAAAAGTAAGACCTAGAATGGTATTGCAAATCCGAAAGAAAACATTGCAGTCGTATAGAGTTGTCACAGAACGATCACTATTCTATAAGAACCAACGGGATGATACAGCCAAACAGGCAAGACCCCCCCTTACTTTGGCGCTATTTTTACAACCAGAAGTCAGATCAAGAAAAACAAATCTACCTCTATCATTCTCTATCACTTAAATAGAAAGACCTTTGAATAGAAAGACAATTGAAGATTTACTCGGGGGGGTAAACGTGGGGAGGCGGTCCAGCGGACCGCCTTTCCTGTTTCTAACCTTTACTATTTCCTGTATCTATCGTTTCCAGTATTTAGCGTTTAGAGCATTTACAGTGTGCTGCCGAATGCAGCAAAAGTTTTTCGTATCTACATAGATACCAGCAGAAAAGATTCTATGAAAGCCCAGCAGCCATGGGAATTGTCCCACGATGTTCGTATGGCTTTGTCACATTCAATTTCGTATCTTTTCATCACAGAGTTCAACCGGCAACACCCAAACACGCCAGAACTCAAATCGAACTAGCACCCCCATAACAAAAAAAACAAACACACCACATACGGTGCAGGCAAAAATATACAAGCCCAAGGGCAGGAGAATATCATGACAAAAGCAGCTGAATCACATAACGAAAAGCCAAAGAACCAAGTAGAAGAAGCGGCAAATAAAACCGTCGATGAAACAAAGAAACAGCTAGAGAAATCTCCTGGCGGCGATACCCACGGCGCTTATAACAAACTAATAGAATCTGTCCGCACCACCCACGCTGACCTAGACAAAAAAGACAAGACCGGCAAATCATCCAAAGAGTATGAACACGCTGTAGTGCAGAAACTAGAAAAAGAAAAACTACTGCCACGATTCGCACTAGAGTATGGCCAAAGAGCCTTTGAAAAAATTGATCATAAGAGCCCAGACACAGGCCATGGCAACGGTCAGTTAACCAAGGCTGAACTAAAGGCTTTCCAAGTGAGCGGTAAGCCTGGCGAATTTGGCAAAGCCATGACTGAATCACTTATTCAGCAATCAGACTCTATCAAGGGCAGTGATCCAAGAAGTCAGTACAAAGAAGGCATCACCCAAATTGACCTGGCCACCGGTGTGGTCAAACATGAGCGAGAACAAGAATTCCAGAAGTCTAACCAGAAGAAAGCTGAAGAAACTAAAGTCGCTCAGGGCGAAGCCAAGCAATTGCAGAGCTTTCTATTTGATGAAAAGGACGGCAAACCATCAATACTCAAACAGGCCGATTTTGTCGGCTCCAGCGATCTAAAGAGCAGAACAGACGGTAAAGTTAACAAGTCTGATTTCGAGGCTCTGGTAGCCGATCCTCGACTAAGTGCAAGCGAGAAGAAAGACATCCAAGACAAAATTATTTCAAAATGGGACGACCCCAAATTCCAAGGGCGTTATCTAGACAACGGCCTAATGTCGGCCGAAACCTTCAAGAAGGCCACTGGTGAAGAAGACGCCGCAGCGGCTGAAAAGGCAAAGCAAGAAGCATTAGCAAAAGAAAAGCAAGCCGAAGAAGGCAAAGTAAAAGAAAAGACAGAAGCTCAATTCCTTGACGAACTGCTGCACAAACAAGTGAACGGTGCCAGTATCCACCAAGCCGCAGACTTTGCTGGCTCTGACAAAGTCAATGAGCGGACAGACAAATTAGTGAATAAGAAAGATCTGCAAGCTCTTGTAGATTCGCCTACCTTAGATGAAGACCTTGGCGCAGAAATTAAGGGCCTGCTGATAGATAAAATGGATGACCCAGCTTTTGCACGTAAATACATGACGGGTGATTATATTGACCTTGAAAAAATAAGCAAGGCTGCTGGTGCAAACAGTTACAACGATGCAGAAGATCAAAAATGGCACGATATTGCCAAGACAGGAAAGGAAGTTAAAGAACAAGAAAAAATCGATGCCCAAGCTCAAGAAATAGCCAAAGAAAGAGAGCAATCAATCAAGCTGGCGGAAGCGCTAATTGACGCAAAAGATGGCGCAACTCTACTGCAAAGAGCTGATTATGTGGGTTCATCCGATGCCGAAGATCGCAAAGACGGTCTTGTGACAAAGAGAGATCTCGAATCTCTAGCAGCAGATCCAAGCCTAGCACCAGAGAAACGTGCCTTCATCAACGAAAAAATTCTGGGCAAAAACTGGGACACCCCTGCAGTTAAAAGACTGAGAGAAGGAGACTACATATCAGTTGACTCTTTAAAGACTCTACTGCCCAATAGTTAAACATTTCCGAATCATGACCTAAAAACTGGAAGCAGCAATTGGCATAGGGGAGACCCTCACGGGTCTCTCCCTGCCACACCACCGTACGTGCGGGTCCGCATACGGCGGTTCGGAGGATTAAGCTTTCACTGCATTCATGAGGTCAGGGAGTCCAAGATTGC
>JBIPOV010000156.1:0-5322 GCA_044378815.1 Obscuribacteraceae bacterium (SeqCode)
GGGGTCCCGCAGCCAAGCCGGAACAGCGAAGCGTGGCTTGGCGGTGGGCTGCAAGCAGTACAATAACTGCCTACCAGGGGAAGGGTCTGAGCACCAGGCTCGCTGAACCGCCCCCATACCATTTTTGCCAGCTGTTAATCGACCGGTCTACTACTCAGCGTCCAAAAAGGTAGGCCAGAGACCCCCATCATGTTAATTGTCTTGTTCTTCGCAGGAGCTGCAAACCAGCAATCGAGCAGGTATCGGCAGGTATCGGCACGCAGACATGGAAGCGTCACAACTAGCTATCTATACTGCAGGACCAAGGCTAATAAAAGCCTTCATTTTCTCGAGAGAAATACAAAAGACTACGCCCGTTGGCGGATATTGCAAGAGTAATCTAAACCGAGTAGGAGAGCTAAAAATGAGTAGATCAGATCAACCAGAACCACGAGAAAGCCATGGCGATTTACAACCAGATGCAGCAGAAGGGGCACGCGCAGCATTGTCGATGGATAGCATCCCTCCTGTGCCCGGCGCCACTGGTTGTGTGGACAAAAATTCTTCTGCGTTGGAAGGATTTCCGAATGAAGACCTAATCTCCGAAGGCAGACTAATCAGATTAGCGCCCGGTCCAGCTGGAGTTGGATTCTCCGATCGGGTAGCCAAGCCAGGTCAGGGCGGTGGCAGTTCGGATACTTATAAAGACTTCGACGGTGGTGGCGGAGAGCGTTACCCTGGCAGTGGCCGAAATTTCAAAGCCAGTGCCGATGTACCTACGCCTCCGGTGCAAACTCTAACAGATGCTCAAAGGAGGAAACTGGCGCAAGACATGCTTCCGATTTGGGGAGAGGGCTTAGCTGCACAGCAAGAGCGTCTTAGAAAATCTTGATTTTCAAAATGCCCGAGCTATCGAAACACTGAAGGAAGAGAGTTGTGCCTCAAGATAGGCCAAAAGCTATTGAACAGAAACCCGTTGCTGCTGCGGGCAGATCTAACTTGGATTTGCCCGCAAATAGCTCAGGCTGCGAGGGAGATTCCGCCTGTGAAAAACTTCTGGCAGATTCTTCTGGCAGTGTCTTTAAGATTCAGGCCGACAACACTACAGCAGTAGGTTGGGTCGGCCCAGACGGACGATTGATTACTAATTACCATGCCATCATGGGCAAGCGCGAAATCACTGCTGAAGACAAGCATGGCAAAGTCTATCGTCTTGGTAAAGACATTGCCATTGACGACGTCAAAGACTTGGCCGCTCTTAGCTTTGTCGATGGTGCCCCGAAGGGTGCGCGACCTTTAGAGCTCACCACCAGCGAGCCGCAGGCGGGCGATCAGGTTAGATTATTGAGTCCTCGTTATGGCTGGGCTGGTCATAAGTTGGGCGAGAAACCTGGCGAAAAGTCAGATCCAAGTGTTGAGATGTCGCCAGCGACTTTTGTCAGAAAACAAATAATGGCCGATAGCTATGACACTGGTTCAAGTCCTAAGCTGTTCGCTGAGAATCCAGCACAGGGGCGTATAGAGAAAGACTCTCTGCTGCGCGACCAAGAAGCCTTCTTAGGTCAAACCATGTTCGATTTTAAGATTGCTGGCAAGCCTGGCTATTCGGGTACTCCGCTCTTTGACAAAACTGGCAAGGTCGTCTCTATGACCAGCAACAAGGTTTTTCAAGACAATCACCAGTGGAGTATTCCAGCATCCGGTGTTAGTGATCTTCTGTATGAATCGCTAAGTCGCCCTAAATTTAAAGTGACATCTGGCTACGAGACTGGAGTATCTAATTCTATCAATCGATTGCGCGGCGACGATAAGCTGAGTGCTATTTCCGACACTCTTCTGAATTTGGGAGGACTGTGTTCAATAGCGAGAGTTGCTCTGGCCGGCACTAACAGTCCGCTTATTAGAGCTGGTGCACTGTATGTAGCGGGAAAAACCTTCCAGGATGGCAAAGCTCTATATGCAAGCACCAACAAGCGCGACGTTTTAGCTAATGGTCTTGCCGTTGCCGGTGATGCTACGCTAGCAGCCAGCTTAGCTGCTCGTTATATACCAGCAGCCAAGAAACTTAGCCCGGTCTTACTTGGACTTGGTGCCTCGTTGAAAGCTGGAGCTGAGTTTGTACCCAACCATTACACCATCCAACACATAGAGCGCACCAACTTAGATCCTCGTCCCCCTTTTCTTGATTCTCTAAAAACTCCGCCAAAAACCGTTGCATAAGATTCTTGGTCAACGAAGACCACCGTGCCGAGAGCATGACAGAGCAGAACCAGTTTTAGAATCGGTAGGTAACCTAGCTTATTGGTAATGAGCGACAATAAAAGTGTTGGTCATCATTTGGGTTGGAAGTTTTGATTGATTTAGTAATAGCGGGTTGGTAAGAATAGAGATGTCTTATTCACTCATTTTTAATCGCAGGGCATTCAATTACAAAATCCCGCATAACTCTTAGCCTTCAAAACATTACTCGCATCCCTCGATGCTATCAACCATGACCGAAATTCAAACCGAGATTCAAGCCGAAAGTCAAAATCCACTTCTGACACTGCACGGTAACGACTTGCCGCCTTTCGCTCAGATCAAGATTGAACACATGGCACCCGCCATTGACCAGATTCTCAAGGAAAATCGAGCAGCTATCGCCACTCAGACGGCCAAAGAAAACCCCACCTGGGATGACGTCGTTGCTCTGGAAATTCTCGATGATCGCCTCTCCAGAGCTTGGGCACCTATCAGTCATATCAAAGCTGTAATGGACAGCGCAGAGCTGCGGCCGATCTATGCCAGCATGATGGCTGCCCTTTCCGCTTACAGCACTGAAATGGGTCAGAACGAGGGCCTCTATAAACTTTACCAGTCGGTGAAAGCCTCGCATTATGACAGTCTCAGCGCTGTTGACCAGAAGATCCTCGATGATACTCTGCGCGGCTTTCAACTCTCAGGCATTGCCCTGCAAGGAGAGGAACGCACCAGATACGGTGAAATCAGCCAGCAGCTTTCAAAGCTGGGCACCACTTTCGCTGACAATGTTTTGGATGCCACACGGGCCTTTAGCATCCACCTTGAAGACGATAGCCGCCTTGCTGGACTGCCACAGTCTGTGTTGGCGATGCTCAAGCAGAACGCCGAGCAGAAAGGACAAACTGGCTACCTGATCACACTTGACCAGCCCTGTTACTTTCCAGTCATGCTCTATGCTGACGACAGGGCACTGCGCGCTCAAATTTACGAGGCCTATCAGACTCGTGCGTCAGACAAAGGTCCAAATGCCGGGCAGTTCGACAATACTGCAGTGATGGCAGAAATTCTTGCCCTCAAGCAAGAATTGGCTCAATTGCTGGGCTACAGCAACTATGCCGAAATGTCATTGGTGCGCAAGATGGCGAAGGATACCGCAGAAGTACTGACCTTCCTCGAAGACCTTGGTACTCGGTCGCATCCCATTGCCGCAAAAGAAAAAGATGAGCTGACGACCTGGGCAAAAGCTAACTACCCACAAATGGTCGATCAGTCAGGTCTAGCCCCTTGGGATGTCGCTTACTTCTCTGAAAAGATGAAAGAAGCTCAATTCCAAGTTTCGGCAGATGCTCTGCTTCCCTATTTCCCGGCAAGCAAGGTCTGCCAGGGGCTCTTCGCCGTGGTGCAAAAGATTTACGGCATTACTGTTACTGAACGCACCGATGTAGAGACCTGGCACGCTGATGTGAAATTCTTCGAGATTCATGACCAAAGCGGGGCACTGCGCGGAAAGTTCTATCTTGATCTCTTCGCTCGCGCCAACAAACGCGGTGGAGCATGGATGGGTACCTGCATCCAACGCTTCCAAAGGGCTGACTACCTGCAATACCCGGTGGCCTACATCACTTGCAACTTTGCTGCGCCGGTAGGCGAAAAGCCCGCTCTGCTGCGCCACAGCGATGTGGTTACACTCTTCCACGAATTCGGGCACGGTCTGCACCACATGCTCACCCTGCAAGATTTACCAAGTGCAGGTGGAATGAATGTTGAGTGGGATGCCGTCGAGCTGCCCAGTCAGATTATGGAGTTCTTCTGCTTCGAGCGTGAAGGGCTTGAGTTGATCAGCGGTCACTACCAAACCGGTGAGCCCCTGCCCGACGAAATGATCAAAAACCTGATTGCCGCCAAGAACTTTCAGTCGGCAATGCAGACAGTGAAGCAGATTGAACTTTCGCTCTTCGACTTCCGTCTGCACATGATTGCTGAGAAGCTTAGCGGAGCAGAGATCCAACAGCTGCTCGACCAAGTGCGCTCTGAGGTCGCGGTGATTATTCCGGCAGACTTCGTGCGCTTCCAGAATGCTTTCCAGCACATCTTCGCTGGTGGCTACGCTGCCGGCTATTTCAGCTACAAATGGGCAGAGCTTCTGGCCGCCGATGGTTACTCTAAGTTTGCCGAACACGGCATCCTCAGCAGAGAAATTGGTAACGAGTTCTTGCACAATGTGCTGGAGCCCGGCAGCTCCAAGCCCATGATGGATCTGTATGTCGCCTTCCGTGGGCGCAAACCGTCCATCGATGCTCTGCTGTTCTACTCGGGCTTGGCTCAGTAGAAGAGCTTAGTGGGAAGAGCTTAGTGGGAATGGCTTATTAGGCTTGGCTTATTAGGACCCTAGGTCTGATCGACGGCTCCATGTCTTGTCCAGGTCTAATTGGTCAAGACATGGAATCGTCACTAAAGCCGAGCTATCCTCACTGAATCTGGAATTAATCCAAATCCATTGGTAGTGGGTTGCCCAAATTTTCAAACACTTCGGAAGAGGGAAGAATTATGCGTTTAGAGACAACCGAATTACCCTCAGCAGAGGCTCCTCCGAGCTCAACCTCTGAGGCTTTTGCCAGGGAAGTATACAATTTCCCTACCGGAGCATCCCCGGCTATCGCCATGTGCTCTGCAGACTCTAGCCAGAACGGAACTCCAAGGATTACCGATGATCACAGAAACAACCCCAATGGCTTTGATCTTTGCCCATGGATTCCTAATGGGCAGATCATTGAGTTCGCAGAGCCGAAGGGGCCGCGTGGGGGCTAGAGTTGCGGCCTTTATAGACGTGGTCAACCCCATCTCTAGTCGGTTGCTTCAAATCGAGTGATAGCATCGTGAGCAGTCATCTTCTAAGTCGGCATCAGCCGTAGCTTCGAAGGTGACAGCTCATTTTTCATTGATTTTTTTGTTTTTGGCAGAAGTAGTAGACCGGTCTACTGAGACTGTGCAAAAATGGTATGGGGGCGGTTCAGCGAGCCTGGTGCTCAGACCCTTCCCCTGGTAGGCAGTTATTGTACTGCTTGCAGCCCACCGCCAAGCCACGCTTCGCTGTTCCGGCTT
>JBIPOV010000109.1:0-17780 GCA_044378815.1 Obscuribacteraceae bacterium (SeqCode)
TCGGTCAAACGCCGCCGCGGACGGGGTCTTACCTTTGGATTTTTTATTCATGAATCCCTCCTTTTGACATTGTATGTCGTGGAGCGACTCTCGCTAATTACTGTCTGTTAATTGGGGGGAAGGTCAGAGACAGTAGAACGATTAGGCCATAAAGATGCTTCGATGGCCGTGATTTATGAGAACATGGCAAAAGTAGAGTTGGCTCAGTGCAATTATTCGAACGCAGAGAAGTTTGCCAATAAGGCACTTTGTCTTGATATATCTGCCTTGGGTGCTGGGCACCCAAATGTTGCAATCGATCACGACAATATTGCCGAAGTATTTCTTTCATCTGGTGACTTTTCTCTCGCCGAGAAGCATTTTCTTTGCTCAACTTCTATTAGAGTGAACAACTCAGGAAAGAATCATAGAATTATTGCTCTGTGTAACTATAATCTTGCACGTGTGCGCTTAAAACAAGGGCGATTAGTCGAAGCTCGCTTTCTCGCAAGGCATGCGATGGAACTTCAGTGCAAATTTGGTGCGGCACAGAAGAATGACATACAGAAGATTGCTCATCTTATTCAAACAACAGCACGCGCGCAGAACCCCGGTGCTTAAACAATCTGGTTTTAAGTGATCACAATAATGTAATTACTGATCGCATATTCTAATTGCATCGACCACTGCAGCGAGGTGTCAATAACTGAATATCGCATTGCTGATTAATCCGATTCTTTAATTTAAGGAGTTTACTATGTCTCTAAAATTCACGTTTACTAAACTTTCTGTTGCTTGCGCTCTTCTTACCTTTACTGCAGTGCCGGCTTTTGCCCAAGATGCATTTGGATCTGGAAACCAAGATACTCAGAATTCTATGGCTGCTACCGGAACGCAAGCACGAGACAATTACACAACTGGTTCGCAAACTCAACATTTGAATGACGGTATGTCGCCAACACTGCAAGGCGCCACTAATGGTACCATTTCTCCTCAAGGAGCTGAGGCTACAGTTGTTCAGGGTGTAAACACTGCTGGTACTGTTCGAGTCAACAACTTAGCTAACTTGGAGGCTTTGCTCAATATCATCGCCAACGGTATGGAAATTCTTGGTATTGCCTGGGGCGGACCAACCATGATCATGGGCTTCATGCATATGGCGGCTGGTTCTCATGACGCTATGAAAAAAGTGCTGTTTGGTTGTGTGGGTGTTACTGGTGGACTCGCCACTCCTGGTTGCATCAACTGGTTGGTAGCTTCTTGCCGCGACGCGGCTTTGTTTAACTAAGTCGCCTGTTCGGTAAATAGCACTGAATAGTGAACAAAAGGAAACGAGAGGAAGCTCTCGTTTCCTTTTGCTTGCGCGCTGATATTTGATTTGAACTGCGTTATTCATGATCACAGATTTGTAATACGGATTCATTTAAGCTGAGATTTTAAGAACAGTTATCTAGTCTATTTGTGGCAGCTTTCTGCCTTGCAGGAGTTTCAGTGTCAGATGGTTTTGATTCTATCCTTGGAGCGGTGACAGGTGTTGTTGCTGGTGCTTTGTCCGAATTTGGGGCAGAAAGTAATGCAGAAAGTAATGCACCAGAGACAGCGAAAGAGCCCGGGCTCGATGAGATATGGAATGAAATTAGTGGTTTGAAGCCATCGGCTGCCGTTACAAGGCAGACGGAACTCTCAGCTAAGTATGAGGCCTCTACAGCGGACGATTCTGATAGTCGCAAAGACAACCAAACCGATAAGCTAACTGAGACGCAAACTCTAGATCTATCTGCTGACTCCATCTATCCAAACAAAATGTCGCTAGTTAGAGTTCAGCAGGTTCCGCAGTCTAAGGTTGCTAATGCGCCGAAAGGTCTGTCTGATCAGAGCATTTTTGCTATTGCCAGTCAGCTGCGCCAAGATATGCGCGTCGATAAATGGGTAACAGATTTTCGAGGTGGTGACACCGACCAGGCACTATTAACTCTAAGTGCTCTTCCTCGCGATAGCGAGACAATGCTGCGGCTCCAAAAAGCATATTCTGCTGATGCCGCTCATCCAAATGCCAATCTAGTCAAAGATATCGAAAGCCGTTTTTCGAAGGAAGATGCAAGTTCTTTGAAGGCAATCATTGACCCTTCTCAGAGTAAATTAGCACGTTTAGAGGCTGCCTCTCAGCGAGGAACTTCGCAGTCAATAAGAGAACTCAGGGCTCAGCTCTCGATGCTGAGTAGTGACGATATTGCCTCACTTAACGATCAGCTACTGAGTGAGGATGGCAAAAGCTTGGAGCGACTACTACTTCAAAATGCCGGTATGCGTGAAGCCGATAAAGTTGCGATAAAGATTCTTCTTCAGGGCAGTGATGCTCGAGCAAACAATCCTGAGTTGAGCAATCAGATGGGGGCAGAAGCTATCAAAGCCAAAGACCTTGACATGCTCAGGGAGGCTCTTTCAAGCAGTCCAGAGGCCCGAGAACTATTTAGGCGGCGTGGCAATGTAGAACTGTTGCCACTGGCCTTTAACGGAAAAGACCTAGAGACTGCACTAGATATAGCTGCTCGCGGTGAACTGCAAACAAGTACATTGGTAGTGTTCAATCAGGGTTTGTTTGGCACAGATAAAGATGGGGTCGAGCAGGCAATTAAGTTGGCCAGTCCAGAGCAATTAAATTTGCTTAGGCGCGGCCATGAGCTAGCTAGAGCTGAAACTTGTTCTACAAATCCATCTGCTCATGACTTGGAAGCCATAGATACTTATGGCAAGTTTGAGCAGTCACTGAAGAGTAGTTTTAATGCCCGAGTTGCTGGGGAACTAGAATCACAAGCAATCTATGGTGACAAGAACATTATTTCTAGGTTGGCACAAACTCATTCTGATGGATTAATCGGTATCGGCTCTGGTCACGATAGAATGCGTGTCTTCGATATTGTCGACCGCGAGCTTTCAAGTGATGACTTTAGGCAACTAAAGAGTAATCGCAACTTTATCAAAGACTTAGAAAATAATCTGAAGACCTTTCTAGCCGATGATGAATTGAGTCTGGTCAAGACGATTCTTGATCGCAAAATGCAAGCTTCTACATTCGAGCAGTCTAAATCTTTTGGGCGTAACATTACTGAGAGATTGGAAGGTTATCGAGACGGTGGAGTTTCA
Source organism: Obscuribacteraceae bacterium (SeqCode) (assembly GCA_044378815.1). Lineage (GTDB taxonomy): Bacteria > Cyanobacteriota > Vampirovibrionia > Obscuribacterales > Obscuribacteraceae. Next base: position 3,124 of record JBIPOV010000109.1, read on the forward strand.
GACGAGGAGAGAGCTGCTGTAATCTCTGACATTCTTAAAATTAGTGCCAAAGAATCTATGCAGTACAGGCTGGACGCCAGCTACCGCAATGCGATAGATAAGCAGTTGATTGAGATTTTGGGTAGTGACAGTGAGAGCGCAAAGATCACTCGTCGCTTGCTCGACAGTGTGCATCATGGCAACGAGCCGAAGCTGACAGCTCTTGAGCGAATTCAAGTTGGTGGCCTCAAGCGCGATAGTCTGCCACAGACAGTCGAGAATATAGAGAAGTATTTTCGCTCTGATGCCACAGCATTGAATCGGCTAAAGAACCCAGATGGTGAGCCTGATCGGCAGGCCCGAAGTATAGTTGAGCGCGAACTGCGCATGGCGGTCTATCGCTCTGGCAAAGTTTACTACGATAAAGATGGCAAAAGTAACCTTGATGATGTCTATAGGCCTATAGCAATTAGCTTGCTTGAGAAAAGTGGCAAGCTGGAGCTAGCCAAGAAAATTTCGCTCTACGACCGAGATATTGCAGCTTATCAGGCTCTTGCGAAAGCTACCCCAGCAGAGCGAGCGGCTTTGCTAAAGTCTTCTGCTCAGAGCGAAGAAGAGAAGTCTATGCATAGACAAGTTTTTAGCCGTTTTGATAGAACTGAGGAGAAGTTGCTGGTTAATGAAATATTGAGTACTGGGCAGTTTAATATTTTCCATAAATTGCGTGCGGCCGCTGTGACACAGCAATCATTGCAGCAAGCGGAGATTGAAGAATTGAAATATATCTTGGCTCAAGTTGAGCCAGAGAGGCGCATCGCTCTAAATGACGAGTACACAAAGCGTTATGGTGATACTCTTACCAACATTGTCGGTAAGCTGCCTACTGCTGAGCAGCCGGCCGTCACGGCAATGCTTAATTTTGGCCAACAGAATAGCGCTGAGCAGATTGATCTGCTCTCTCGTCAGAGGCGAGTGAACGAATCCGGACTGCTTGGGGGAGGAGACTTTTCTAGTCGATATGCTGCGCTCCAGAGTTCTGATAACTTGCGTAAGGCCAATGAAAATGCCAGTTCTAGGTTTGAGAAGTTGCCAAAAGAAGAGTCGCAAAGGCTTTTTGTTATTGCTCAAGAAACTATAGATGACTGGAAAAAGCAGAAGCATGAAGCTTCTAACGCGGTTACTGACGGGGCAATTGTTGTAGGTTCATTAGCAGTGACAATGGCTACTATGGGTGCAACTACACCGATGTTGGTTGGTGTCGTTGGTATCAGTGGTGGTTACGCCAAAGTCTTGGGAAATAAGGCTCTTCTTGGTGATGGTTACGACTTGGGCAAGCCACAGAGAGTCTTATCTGATGCGGCAGCTGGCTTCACTAATGCAGCAACTTCTATGCTCGGGCCTGAGCAACTAGCGGCTGCACTAAAACTCGGCGATGTTGCTGCTGCTGCAACCACTAAAAAGTTTATTGTTTTGCTAGCGGAAGAGTCTTTAGTAAATTCAAAATATTTGTTGACTAATGGCGGTGAGGAGGTTATAGAGAAAGGTTTGAGGACCTTGTATCACGAAGCAATAGCCCGCGGTTCTACTCAAATACCAGAGGCTGCGGTAAATGCGTTGGTGGCAGAGGTAGCGACTGAAGGCAGCAGAGATGTGCTCGCTAGAACTCTCATTAAATCTATGAACACTTCGCAACCAGCGAGAGCCGAAGCTGTTTTAAAAGCGCTTGCCTTGAATGCTTCTGTTGGTTCGGCAGCCGGATCAAGTAGTGAACTAGTTCTGGCTGCTGCTGAATGGGATTCATCTAAGTCAGCAGCAGCGAACCTCAGCGCTATTGCTAGGAGAACAGCCAGTGGTGCATTGTTTGGTGGCGGTGCCGGTGCTGTATTTACTGTAGGCTTTAAAGTGCTCGGTAGATTGAGAGATGATGTTGCTAGAACCTTTGAAACCGCAGAAGTTGGCCTTCGATCATTAGGGCGGGATGGTAGCTTTCAAGTTTCTGGTCTCTCTGAAAAAGATCTATATATGATTACTTTGAGAAAGGACCGACCACCTGAGATTCTTACCCATGACGGGGCCTTGACCCTTAAGGCAGATGAAAAGCTCGTTGTGATAAACAGGACAGCCTTGAAGTCGGAGTATGAAAATCTTTCTCCATCTAAATTGAAGAGGAAATTTGAGGAATCTGGAATTGTTGATTTTCCTTCTTTCGCGCGAAAGGCTTTGAAAGATGATACCCGAATTTTTGTCGAGTCAAGAGCTAAGAATGAAACGACTAACTTTTATGTGCCAGTAGAGGCTGCGCCCAGTATTCAAAGGGAGTCATTGCGCCAAGCGAAGCAGGGATTGTCGTCGAGTGATGCGCTAACCCCATTTGCAATTCAAAGTGATCTAATAGATCTTCCCGATGGAGGGAAGCTTGTAAAAAGAGTTGTTCTTGAGAATAAACCTTGCTATTCAGATCCCTGGGGCGCAGTTAAATTTTGGGATAAGAATAAGGGCAGGCCATTAGTAGCGCCACAGTCTGCTGATCTTCCAAATCAGACTTTGGAGTTTTATCCGCACGATAAAAATATGAAGGAGATGTTCAGAAGATTGGGAGTGCGTCATGAGTGGAGCCATTTATTGGAGGATCAAACTTCATTGAGAAAGATCTATGATGAAGCTCTTGAACTTGAGGCTTTGCGTCAATCTAAGCCATTGTTACTTAGGTCTTATGCCGGTTTCGATAACCATGAAAATTGGGCCGTGCACATTGGTGAAGGCTATATGGCAGATTCCGATGTATTCTTTCGCCATGGTTTGGTCGAACCGGCGAAGGGAACTGTAAGTGAGATTAAGGAGCTGATTCATGCTAAGGCACTAGAAGAAGCTCTATTGGCCGGCGCCGCTAGTGGTCATAAGGCTCCTCGCTACGACGAATTACTTGCCCGCAGTAGATGGGCGCAAAGCGAGCTCGCGCCTGGTGCGAAGAACCAGCTGGAAGATTTGATAAGCAATCCTGCCAGTAAAGAAAGAGAGCGAGAATTGGCAATTATGATTTACCCAGCTTTATTTGGCACTGACGAGCTGGCTGATGCTTAGTAATTCATTTTGATAGCCGAAGCTTGATCATGTTTTTGTAATCCTCTTACATTTATTATCACAATAGTGATTGACAGAGAGGTGGTTGAAGTGATCTGGGAAAAGCAAGAGGGCGGCATCGAAACAGTTTTGAGTCAGGACCGTGATGATGCAAGCGCAAGGCTCTTTAGTGAGCTCAACCCGTATCCGTTAGATAATCATACTAAATTGGCTTCTTTTGTGACAATTGAGCCAAGACTGCGTCAGGTGCAAGATAGTTCAGCGCACGATGACAACCAAGTTTCTGATCCTAAAATAGGCGGCAAATCTAGCAGTAGTGATTTCTTTACTCCAAGAAATATGGATGGCTACTCAGGAGAAATTCAGAATATTCACAGGCAGCTGTATTCGGGGATGAATAAAGACCTACTGCTTGAGCCAACGGTAGTTGATTACAGTAATTTTGACATGGGTGACAATCTGGTCTATACCCAACCGCCATTGCAGTCATGTTTTCAGACTATGCGAGAAGCTAGTCAAGAAGGTAAGGCCGATTATGAGAAATATGGTCAGCAACGGACAGGTATGGCACTATTTCTCAGCGATGAGCAAATCAAAATTCCCAAGCTGGACAAAGAGCAGTATCAGGTGCTCGGTAAAATTCAGGACGCTCTAGCCGGAAATGACTTCTCTGCTCTTTCGGTTGCTTATAGACAACTTCGCGAATTTGGCAACGACGTGTCTCGAGCTGTGGTAGTTAAAGAATTGAATGAGGAGCTCAGTGGTTTCGGTCTGGCCGTTAAGCTTGACAAGAAAGACTTGGTATTTAGTGATGGTACTTATTCCCTCCGCCTTGGTTTAGATAGCACCGTAGCTAAAGTTGCTTTTACTGATACCAATAAGATATTAGAAATTGAGCCGAAATATGCGGTAGTTGGGCTAACAAATCAGGCCAAATTCGCAAAGCGGACAAACGATATCAATGGTCTCGATCTAATCAATGTTCATCGGAAGCGTTAAAATTCTCAGGGCCTGTTTATCTCAGATTCAATGACGTCAAAACTTATCGTAGCCACTATAACTGGGCGTTTTTCCATTCAAGAAATCGCGGAGCTTGTTATCACCGCTACTCAAATGTTCTTTTTCAAATCGCTCTAATTCAAGTTTGGTATCAAATATTTGCGATGGTGGCAAATCTAGTGCTGTCGCTGGGTGTCTGATATCGCGAATGAAATCATTGAACCTCGGAACCAGCTTAAACATTGGTTCTTCAAAAGCGGCTTCGATAAAGGTTTTGTAGCCCTTGTGCTGGTTGGACACTGTCAGGGCAAGGTATTCATCTAGGCGGTTGAACTTTTGCAAGAACAAAGCGACTAAACGTTGTTGCACTTCCTGCCCAGCATCTGCGTGTTTGGCTTTGCCTACAATTTCAGCTAAGTTCAGGCTAACTTTCTTGATTACTTTCGCCGACAGTGCTTGTGGGAACCAGTTTTCGCCGTAGCCATGACGCAGCTCAAACTTGGGAGAGATTGCCCCGTAGACTTTTTCAAAGTAAGACGGAATGCCTTCCTCTGCCCAATACTCTAGGTTCTTCTGACGACTGAGTACGGTGTGCATCAGTTCGTGTAAGTAAGTTCCAGTGCCAGCACCGTCGTAGGTGACAAGCAGATTGCGGCTGCTGATAAAGACACCGTGAACATGATAGGGAAAGTTGAGACGGTCTTTGAGAAAAGCCCGCTCTGCCATCTTGTCGTGTAAAATGAAGATACTGACAGGTTCTGGTGAAGCAACTAATTTTTTTAAAGTGTTGCTTCCCGCTGCAAACGAATTAGGGAAATCCGGATTAATTAGACCCTTGCATTGAAGAAAATCTAAAAAACCTTCGGCAATTGCACCATAGCGCTCGAGTTTTGACTTTTCAATATCACCAATGAAGACAAAGTGCGGGGTGGCAAAAAAACTAGTCATGCCAGCTGTTATCTGGTCTTTTTTGATTACATTTTCAGGTGCTGGTTTGTGAGTGTCAGCATCGAGCTTTGTCGCCAGCTCTGTTAGTGGAATATTGTCGCTAGCTTTGAGAGATGCAATCATCTTTTGTAGCGCTTCCAAGCGCCCGCCTTCAATCAAGGCTTTGCCGATGGTTTCTATTTGATGAGGATTGCAAACCTGCATATTTAGACTAATAGTCAAAGCTGCTGCTTGCTCGAAAGTCTTTAGGCTCTCTTCTCTATTGCCTAGCCGTGCCTGGCAGATACCTTTGTGCACGAAGGCGTCAACTAAGTTGCTATCGATTGAAAGGGCCCTGTCATAGTCAGTTATAGCATTGCGGTAATCGCAAATTGACCAATAGGCATTGCCCCTATTTAAATAGGCATTACCATCAGGTTTGTCTTTTACTCTCTGATTGGCTAAATCAAATGCTTTGCTGAATTGCTTCTGCCCAAGCAGTTCGTTCACCTGCGTACTTTCTTCTGCAGTTGCCGGTGTTGCTGCCATCACAAACAGAAAACAGGCACTTATGAGCAAAGGCCATACACTGATAAGCAAGAGCCAGAGGCGACTTTTCATTTTACTCTTCAGAATTTAGAGCCACTGGCCTTTCGAATTGTGCCCTGATCAGTCTGGCATAAGAGGCATCACGGGCAAGTAAGGCGTCATGAGTGCCACTTTCAACAATTTGACCTTGCTCTAATACTAATATTTGATCGGCATGGCGAACTGTTGATAGGCGGTGGGCAATCACCACAACTGTGCGGCCTTTCATCAAGTTGTTAAGAGCTTCTTGCACCATTGCTTCTGATTCGTTATCGAGTGAGCTGGTGGCCTCGTCAAGAATTAGAACTGGGGCGTCTTTGAGGAAGGCACGAGCAATGGCCAGACGTTGTTGTTGACCGCCTGATAATCTAACACCGCGCTCGCCAATTTTAGTTTCATACTGCTCGGGCAGTTCCATGATGAAATCGTGGCAGTAGGCTGATTTTGCTGCACTGATTACTGCTTCTTTGTTTGCCGTGGTGCAACCAAGCAAAATGTTTTCGTAGATAGTGGTATTGAACAAGAAATTGTCTTGGGTCACTACAGCAATTTCAGAGCGCAGGGAGGCCATGTCAATTTCTTTGACATTGATACCATCTACCAAAATGCTACCAGCTGTTACATCAAAGAAGCGTGGTATCAAATTGGCCATGGTTGACTTGCCCGAACCTGAAAGGCCAACTAATGCCACTAATTTGCCTGGGGCAATATCCAAGCTGATATCGCGGAGAACCATATTTTCATTGTTGGGATATTGAAAGAAGACATTTTCAAATTTGATGCGATGGGCACCAGGTTTGAGCTTAATTGCCTGGTCGCAGTTGCGAATATCCGGCACCTGGTCGAACACTTCAAATATGCGAGTGGCAGCGGCCATGGCTGGCTGTATCGTACCGTTGATACGACCTATGTTTTTGATAGGTGAGTAAAGAGTTAAAAGAGCGACGATAAACGATGTCAGCGCCCCAGGGGTCATCTCATGCTTGATTAGCATTGAGCCTGCTACCCAGATGACACAGGCTATGCCGCTGGCACTAATCATGGCAAGAATGGGGGAGAGAATGGCTTCGGCGCTGACTGCCTTGATAGTGTTCTTGAAGAAGCCGTTGTTGGTTTCAACAAAACGTTTTACTTGATAGTCTTCAAGGTTGAAAGATTGAACAATCTTGGCCCCTTGAATTGACTCCGAAATTACCGATACTAAATCCCCAATGGCTTCTTGTCCGCCTCTTGATGATTTGCGAATCTTTTTACTTAAAATCGAAACCGGCACCACAATAAGCGAAATTATGCAAAGAGCGATCAGGGCCAGCCAGAATGCTTGCAGCAAAATCACCAGGGCTAGTGATATCACTGTGACAACGCGCGAAATCAGCGATTGAAAAGTTTGCGAAATGGCATGCTCAACAATGGCAACATCGTTGATCAGTCTGCCAATCAATACGCCAGACGATTGCCCTTGAAAATACATCAGTGGTTGCTTTTGCAAATGGCTAAACAATTGGTTGCGCAGATCGCGAATGGCTGATGCGCCAACAAACTTAATTGTGTAGGTTTCAATGAAACCAAATAATCCTTGTAGAAAGGCTACTAGCATGACCGCTGGCGGCACCCAGTAGATATATTGCATCTGTCCTTCGGCAATGATTTTCTGCAAACCAGCACCGGCTGCCCAGGCAATGACGCCGTCCATGCTGCCTGAAGGAATTGCTGCTAAGGCACCGACAACAAAGAGAAATGTGTAGGGCTTGATATAGCTGAGTAGGCGCAAATAGGTCTGAAACTGGGTCGGGCTCATAGTCGACGGCAGACCTGGCAACTTCTTTAGTGACTGTAGTTCATTGGACAACTTGTAGAAGCTCCTGGGCGCAGTTCTCGACAAAATCGCCCTGGCCGAGTTCGGCGCGGAGGGTCAGCAGTTCGCTGGTGATTTCCTGACGTAAGCCAGGCACATCGAGCATATCGAGAGTGTATTTTACGAGCATTTCACCGCGACAATCTAGTTGAATTAACTCAGGAACCAGTTGATGACCGGCCAAAAGGTTCGGCCAGCCGAAGTTTTTCACGCTTTTGAAGAGCATTACAAGTAAGTAAGAAAACCAATTGCCCATGTAAAAGATGATCATGGGTTTGCCAAATAGGGCTGTTTCAAGGGTTGTTGTGCCTGATTTGGCCCAAATAAGGTCGCAGTTTTTCATTAGTTCGAAATTGCGGTCTGAGTCAAGAATAGTAAGGCCTTTGCCAATCATTTGATCGAGACCAGAGGCCTTGAGGCTGGCATCTATAAGGATAGCGAGGTAGTCTGTGGCGCGGCATATAACAAATTGAGTTTCTGGGCGAATTTCCAGAATAGTTTTCATGGCCCGCTCTAACACTGGCATGTGTGCCAGTACTTCTTGTTTGCGACTGCCTGGCATAACTACAATAATTGGCTTACTAGAATCGAGATTGAGCGAGCGGCACATGGCCTCTCTATCAGGCAGTGTGTCTAATTCTGGCAGAGCGCGGAGCAGTGGATTGCCGACAAAGCGGGCGTTCACGTTCTTTTGAAGATAAACACCTTCTTCAAATGGAAAGATAGTGAAAATTTTGGTAATCGAGCGCTTTAATGCTTTGATGCGCCAGGGCCGAGAGGCCCAAACCTGAGGCGATATGAAGTAATAGATAGGAACGGCTCGTCTAGATTTGCGCACCCCTTGCCATTTTAAATAGTGTTTAAAGCCCATGTAGCGCACGAAGTCATCAAAGCACTTTTGCAAATAATCTTTCGGTTTGCAGATTAGAGCGGCAAGTGAATGGTCGTCATCAATATTAGTAGTGTCGCCTGGAATCACCGGCATGATTGAACGAACCGATTGGGCAAAGCCGACATTGAAGCCGCCAAAATCTACTAGCAAAATGGCATCGGGATTGCGTTTAATTACATTGGCTAAGAGCGTCCAATGCATTTTTGCAAAAAACCAGACATAGTCTTTTACTTCGAATATGCCGACTACTGTATAGTCGGCGCTATTGAAGAGCAGCTCCATGCCAGCCTTTTCCATCTCAGAGCCGCCCACTCCCCAGATATGCAGGTCGGGATCTTTTTCTTTTAGCTCTCTTATGATTTTGGAGGCGTGCTTTTCGCCTGAATGATCACCAGAGACAATCATCAGTGAGCGGCCCCTTTTTTCTGTCTTCGCAGAAACAATAGGGCTAGGGCCTGTCACCGCTTTATTCCTACATGCAGCGCCACTGTGCCCAGTGCCTGAGGGATATGGCGAACATTGATCAAACCAGCTTTTTTGAACATCTCAGAAATGGCTTCTGGTCTAGGATAGGTCCGGCCAGATTCAGGCAAATATTTATAAGCCTGGCGATCGTTTTGCAGAATTCCGCCAATTACAGGAACAACATTGCTGAAGTAAGCATCAAATATTGGAGCGAATAATGGCACTGTGGAATGGCCCAAATCGAGGTTGACGACTCGTCCGCCTGGTTTTACAACACGGGTCATTTCGTCTAGCCCTTTTTGCAAATCAGTAAGGTTGCGCAAGCCAAAACTAATGATGGCGCCACTGAAAGTGTTGTCTTCAAATGGCAATTGCTGTGCGTCTCCGCAGATCCATTCCATTTGTACTGTTTTGATTTTGTCTTTTCTGCGAGCCAAGCGCTTTTGCCGCTCACCGGCTAGATCTAGCATGTTCTGTGAAAAATCGAGACCAGTAATCTTTGTGCCAGCAGCTGCTTGCTTGGCTATAGTCAGTGCCAAGTCTCCTGTCCCGCAGCAAATATCTAAGTACTTTTCGCTTGCTCCGCCGCCTTCAATGGTACCGTCTTCTCTGGCTTTGGCTTCCTTCTGACCAGTCATCAGTTCATGGATTGCCCGCAACTTCCAGGCTCGGTGCATGCCAACGCTGATTACATCGTTGCTTAAATCATAGCCTTTGGCGATTCGCTCAAACTGGTCATGCACATAATCGTGCTTGTCTTCTTTTGTTGGCAGTTTGAATGACATAAGTGACGCCTGCGCTTTGGAATTATTTGACGAACCCGAAGCCTAAGATCAGACAGACGAGCATAAACAGACCGAAAATTGTCCAGGTGAGGCGATCAAGCCCGGCTTCTGCCCCGCGTTTACCACTGAAAACTGTAGCTGCGGCACCTATTCCTGCCATACCATCACCTTTGGGGGCGTGTAGCAGAATCAGAATAATCATGAGAACCCCTAAAATGGCCTCAAAAACTAGCAGTGCGATGTAAGGTGCGCTCATGAAATTTCACTTTGGTCGCCTCGGGGGCCACCTGAATGCAGTGTGACATGGCAGAATTATAGCCTATAACTTTGAAGACCCTCCCATATGCTGGGTCATGCTAAACAATTAGAACTAACTTGGAGAGGCTCAAGCTATGACCGCACTGCCGTCTACTGATACATCCGGGAGTCCTGCTGCGGAGCATCACAAAATTCTAATTGTCGGTGGGGGAACGGCGGGTATATCTGTAGCCCATCGCCTGATGCGGGCTGTTGGCAACGTTGGTGTCGCCATAATAGAGCCTTCAGAAAAGCATTATTACCAGCCCCTTTGGACTCTTGTCGGGGCTGGGATTTGCCCGAAAGAAGAAAGTGAGAGAGATGAGTATTCCCTAATCCCCCTGGGTGTCAAGTGGATTAAGGAGAGGGTCGTTGACGTCAAGCCGGACTTGTCTGTTGTCAAGCTTGAGAGCGGTCGTGAAATTGCCTATGACTATTTGGTTATGGCTGCCGGCTTGCAAATTGATTGGCATAAAATTGCCGGATTGGAAGAATCGCTAGGTAAAGACGGGGTTTGCAGCAATTATAGTTATAGATATGTCAGTAAAACCTGGGAGTTCATTTCTCAGTTTTCTGGTGGAACGGCTGTTTTTACCCAACCAAATACTCCAGTTAAGTGTGGTGGAGCACCACAGAAAATAGCTTATTTGGCGGAAGACCATTTCAAGATCAGGGGCATGAGGGAGAAGGTAAAGATGATTTTTGCCTCTGCAAACCCCAGTATTTTTTCAGTCAAGAAGTATGCTCTTGCGCTCTCGAAGGTTGTGGAGCGCAAGCAGATAGAAACTATGTTTCGCCATGATTTGATAAGTATTGATGGTGAGGCAAGATCTGCCACTTTTCAGCAGCTCGACTCCGGCGCCACAATTGATGTTAGGTATGACTTGCTGCATGTGACACCACCTATGAGTTCACCCGATTTTATAAAACGAAGTCAACTTGCCGATAGTGCTGGCTGGGTCGATGTTGATAGAGCCAGCCTGCAACACAATCGTTTCCCAAATGTCTTTGCCCTTGGTGATTGCTCTAATCTCCCCACTTCTAAAACAGGGGCTGCTATTCGCAAACAGTCACCAGTATTGGTGGCGAATCTGATCAGTAAGATGAGAGACCAACCACTTGTCAAAAAATATGACGGTTATACGTCATGTCCGTTGGTCACTGGATACAGTAGTTTGATACTTGCAGAATTCGATTATGACTTGAATCCGCAAGAGAGTTTCCCCTTCGATCAATCTGAAGAAAGGTATTCCATGTTCGTGTTTAAGAAAGATATTTTGCCCCAAATATATTGGAGTGGCATGATGAAAGGACTGTTGTAGATTTTGACTTAGATCAGCTTTTGGAATTGAATTGTCACACAACGCTATGTATCTTGGAAGCTATAGAGTTTGGTTTGCACATAGCTACCGCTCTAGAAAGCTTCTCGGGGGAGGGGTTGGAAAGGCTGATTCCGAGAGGAATCAGCCTTTCTTCATGAAGTCAGGATTTTGAGAAAACGTCTAAAATTATAGGACGTTAGTGGGGTGGCAAAGGTTTCGTAGTAGAGAGAGGCTGGATGCTTCAAGTCCTGGATACTTTTGGGTAAACCGTTGAAAGGTTTATCGCGAAAATACTAAGGGTATGTACAATCTAGCTAGTTTGGTCTCATCCGTATTTATGGTAGGTGTCGGTGTGGCAAAATTACTTTTGGTTGACGATAGCCCAGATTTATTGGCTTCCTTGACAGAATTTCTATCACAAGATTCCTACTCTGTAGAATCTTGTAATAGCGGTGAGGAAGCCTTGGAGCTGTTGGCATACTCTAAGTATGATTTGATAATTTTAGATATCACTATGCCTGGCATTGATGGTTTCGGTGTCTGTCGACAGTTTAGGGCTGATGGCGGTCACACTCCTATTTTGTTTCTTACCGGAAAGAATTCTGTCTACGATAAAGAATCAGGGTTCGATTTAGGTGGAGATGACTACCTTACCAAGCCATTTAGTTTGATCGAACTGTCAGCTAGAATCAGAGCTTTATTGCGACGCTATCCATCTATCGATGTTGGTCTGTTGCGCTTTTCTGATTTAGTAGTTGATAGTAAGACTAGAATCGTTAAGAGAGCTAACTCTATTGTCAAACTCTCTCATAAAGAGTATGAGTTACTAGAGTTTCTGCTCCGGCATCCAACTGAAGTTTTTAATGCCGCTGATCTACTTCAGCACGTCTGGCCATCAGAAAGCACATCTACTGTGCAAACCGTTAGAGCTTGTGTTAAGCGCCTAAGAGAGTCACTTGATGTGCCTGGTAAACCTACCTATATAGATAATCAGCGTGGCCATGGTTATATGCTCAATCAGCTGTTTGTAAAGGCAGAAAAAAACTAACAAATGAGTTTTCAAGACTTCTTTATAGAGCGATCGCCTGAATTCATAAGTAATCCCTATCCTTTCTATCGAGCTCTCTTAGAGCATGATCCCGTTTGGTGGAGTAGTGTGGCTCAACGCTGGTTAGTGAGTGGCTACAAAGAAGTTTCAGATTTACTGAGGAACCCCAGGGTAATAGTTGAGCCGGTAATGCTTGATTATGAACATTCAATCCCTGAGGCCGTGGCCTTGCGCACGAGTCAGCGTAACTGGCTTAGCAAGAATAACGAACCGGCGCATTCGCGGATGCGTAGGCCATTTCTAGAAGCAAGTGCAGTTGAATCACTAGCTTATTTAGGCGAGTACGGCCAAAAAGAAGCAAAGCGACTTCTTGATATTGCTTCAAAGAAACCTTCTTTTGACGCTCTCTACGAATACTCGGCTCCCTTTCTAACCAGTGTGATTGCTGAGTGGTGTGGAATACCTGATGATGAACGCTTGTTATTTCGCAAGCAAGTACACTTTACATGTAGTCACTTCTCACCGCTTATTCCGGGCCAAGTTACCCCTGTTTATAGCGCTGGTGAAAAGTTGCTTGAGATCATTCGGCGGCAGTTTTTGCTTCGACAGCAAAAGCCAGGAAGAGACTTCATTAGTATGGTCGCGCAAAGCCAATATGAGGACGTCACTGTCGACGAATTGGTAGACAATATCTTGCTTGCCGTTTTTGCCAGTTACGAAACAACGCTGCACTTGATTGGCACAGGAACTTATCAGTTGATTCAAACTCCTGATGTATTGGAAGCTCTAAGGCTAAATCCTGAAATTATTGGAGAAATAGTTGATGAGATTTTGCGAATGTTTGGCTCAGTTCAATTAGTTACTCGCTTAGTATCTGAAGACTTTGAATATTCTGGAAAGAAATTTGAAAAAGAGCAGCAAATTTGGTTGCTATTGGCAGCAGCAAATAGAGATGGCAGAGTTTTTGATGAACCAGATCAGCTGTACCTAGGTAGAGAAAACAAAAAGCATTTATCTTTCGGTAGCGGCGCACATTACTGCATTGGCACTTATATGGCCAAGCGATTGGCATCAATAGCCATAACAGAGTTATTTGAAAGATTTCCCAATTTAAGTCTAGCGGGCACTTGCGATTTTCACCCTTCAGTCGGCATTCGTGGTCTTTTGAACTTGCCTGTCTCTGACCGCAGTCAATTAGACTTTTGAGCTTTTACAAATTGGGGTGGAAATTACGTTGCGATAGCTGCGCTAAATGATTTCAGCTTTGTCGCTGATTTCGTAATTGCCGCATAGGCATGTGAGAATTACGAAAACTTAGGCTCGCTATGGTGCTTATGTGGTATCACTTCTTGGCTTGTGAAAGAGTCTGGTGCTAAGTTTTTTTTGCTATTGGGTCGTTCGCTTGCGTTCGCTGATAATGGCTCCTGTAGCTAATTGTGGCTGTTGTGTCTTACCGCTCGTGACTCGTAATTGCAAAGACATTTTCTTCATTGCAAAAAATGACATGTTTTTGTCATGGCGAGCGACTTAATATCAGCGCATCAAAACGTGGCTGCTCGAACAATCGAATTTCGCAGTAGTCCATTAGATTCGGTCAGTAAGTCAATCAGCTATACATGCTCTTGCGAGCCGTGTTAATTCACTCAGCAACTCAAAGGTAGGAGACAAATCAATGTCAGACAGAATAGACCATAGCAACGATACAGTAAGAGAGATAGATGCTCATCCATCTTCATTGGTAGCGGAAGCGCTTCATTTGCCAGTGACAACAATTCAAATTAAGCATGACTATCCTACTTGCCACTCAACGCCACACAAGGGCGATGTGCTTCCTGGAAACATCCAGCTTGGTGGTAACGGTGGAGAAGGTGGCAAGGGCGGTGATGCTAATGCTACAGCGAAGGCCTCTGCCAATGCCGATGCCAATGCCAGTTCCGACTCTACTTCAAACTCCAGTGCAAAAGTTGGTGATGTTCAAGGTGGTAATTCGACTATCAATAACAACATTAATGGAAGTGATATGTCAAAAATGGTGCCTAGTATGACAGTAATTCCGGCCTCTCCTGCTGATACTGGTGGTGGTGCTGGATACACAATTGTCAAAGATGGGCAGCAGTTGAGTGCTAGTGATCATGTAACTGGCCAGTCTAGAGCCACTGGAGTGGGCCTTAGCTTGCCAGGTTTCGGAATTAGCTTCAGCCATACACAGAGCGAGCCTACCGCTGATAGTGTCAAGCGCGTTCAAGTGACACATGACTTGGGAGTGAACTACACTGCTGGTGTTGCCTCCAAGTTGATATTCGATGACAAATCGATGAGAGCGCAAGCTGCTAGAAACGTAAACAAGATTCTACAATCTCAACAAGAGCAGTCAGAGTAGAAGGCGCCGGCCGACGTCCGGGCAGAAGTAGCTGCCCGG
>JBIPOV010000037.1:0-59622 GCA_044378815.1 Obscuribacteraceae bacterium (SeqCode)
CAGGAATCGGCGGAGCAGGGATATTACTCTGTCTACGTTCTCGAGGGCTCCTTGTTCATCATAGTTTTTGCCGATGGTGTCCATATTGAGTTTGGCAGCCAGTCCGTGAAGCATAGAGTTCTTAGGTAGCCCATCAGTTCGGATATGTGTCATTGGCTCTAAAACGGATGCTACAGCCGTTTTTAAGGCTTCACCACTGCGATCCGGTAACACAATTAAGACTGCATCACCGGCTTGGCGATTCAGACGTTCCACGACGACACAAACTTGCTTCTTGTTCGTGCCGCCTGCACGCTTTCCCTTGGCCTTACCTCCCAAGTGCGCTTCGTCAATTTCAACCAATCCCGAGAGCAGGTGCCCATTCTGTCGAACAGCCATTGCTTCGCGTAATTTGTGCATCATGAACCAAGCTGTGGAATAGTGCAGGTCTAGCAATGCCGCTGCGCGCTTAGTTGAAATGCCACCTTTGTCTTGGGACATCAGAAAGATAAGCCAAAACCAGCTAATCAGGGGCGTCTTGCTCTTGTGAAAAAGTGTGCCGGCTGTAATCGACGTCTGCCTCCGGCACAGAGTGCATTGAATTGCGCGACGCTTAGATAGCCGATATCCATCGTTGTGTTGACAATGAGGACAAATAAATCCTCGTGGCCAACGAGCTTCTGCAATGGCTTGCAGACAGGCTTCTTGTGAGTTGTATCTCCGCTGAAATTCCAGGAGCGAAAGGCCTTCGTATGCCATAAGTTTTCTCCTTTAAGGGGTAGGACACTATACAGTACAGTATGCCCAAAACCAAGAAATAGTAACGGGGCTGCATTGTTAAAAGACCCAGGCAAACGGTGAATCCACTATACGGTCGACTAGGTGTCAAACACGTGAAAGTGCAATTTCTATTTTGGATCTTTTTCGCTTCTACTTCACTCGAACAATCGGAAAGGTATAAGTTTTTGCAAACGAAAGCTTGCTGTCTTGCAGAGTGCCAGCATTGAAAAAGCTAAGGGTGCCCAAAGGCATCAATACATCGGTAGAAGTACTCACTTGCACGTAGGGCGAAGTCTGCGCTGGCGCACGACCAGCAAAATCTTGATAAACAATCGGCGCAGACATTTTAGGAGCAGAAAGGAAACCAGATGCCTGATAGCTCTTCAAAATCACATTGGCAAGTTTAGTCGCCTCTGCCAGATCTTGCCCTTGAGCGGCATTACGACAAGCATCACGGCAAGCTCGATCGTTAGCGTAAGCGCCAAAAATAGCGATGCCCAAATGCAAACCGAGGGCAACAAACACTGAAGCAAGAAAACAGCCACAGACAAATTCAACAGCCAAAGACCCCTTGGCTCTTCTTGGTCTCAAGACTTTTCTTACTATGCTTACCATCTCTCTATTCCTTCTATTCCTTAAGTACAGTTTGCCAATCTAATTAGATACCAACTTGACCAAACGACGGGCAATCTTGGCGAAAGTCTGCCGCAGTTCTGAACTGTCTGTCACAAGATTGAAAGTGCCTCCATGTCCGGCAATAGCAGCCATACCACCAGTGGTCGGATCGCTATTTTTGTCGTTCAAAATATCAGTTTGATCAGGAATAATTATTGGATTCTGCGCCAAGCCAATGGTATAAAGAGCGACACCGGCATCACGTGCTTCGACCGCGGCCATCCGCGCATTTGCCTTAGGATCAGAACTAAGTGGACCACTGGGAACGGTTGGCTCACCATCAGTAAAAAGAATAATTGCTCGGGTACTGCCTAGACGCGAATGGCTTTTGAGGTCTTGCACTGCAGAGTGCACAGCTCCCCCGATATTGGTCGCCCCCATGGGCACACAACTGTCGATGGCCTTGTTGACCTCAGCATAGGCGGTCTTACCGGCAGTAGAATCAATCAGCACATGAGGAATGGGGTAACCTTTTTTCGCACCGTAGGGAGCATAATCAT
The DNA here is from genome assembly GCA_044378815.1 of Obscuribacteraceae bacterium (SeqCode). GTDB lineage: Bacteria > Cyanobacteriota > Vampirovibrionia > Obscuribacterales > Obscuribacteraceae. The sequence goes on from JBIPOV010000037.1 coordinate 1,935, forward strand.
CGAGGTCATACCAGGTCTCAGTGCTATTAGCATCGCTGCCAACGCTAGAATCGAAGGCAACAAAACCAAAGTGCACATCGGCGTCAGTATTGAGAATCTGGGTCATGGTGTTAAGGGCAGTTTGCGCCTCCTTCATGGGCTTGAGCTGCTTTGCCGCAGCTTCAAAATAGGCCTTTTGATAACCCGGACGCGGGCTGACAAAGACTGCCGTATTGGCTTTACTGCTTCGGTAAACACTATCAGACTCGAGGTTGCCCCGAGCCGCCTCAGTCAATGTAGCAATATCAGGGAAGGAGAAACCGCCATAGCTGGCGCCAGCAAAGGTAGTCTGGCCATCAATGTTTACGACCACATCGGTGAAAACTTTCATGCCATCAAAAGTTGGTGCTGTTCCTGGTGGATAGTTGCCAGGTGCTCTGCCAGCTTCGGGGTAGATACCACCAGAACGCAAGCCTGGCACGCCATAGTATTGGGCTAAGTACTCAGAAGAGTAGCACTTAGCCTCCCAATAGGCTTCGGTGAGAATCTGCGGGTAACAAGCATTCAAACTAGAGCCAGTGGCCGCCGGCTTGAGGATATCAAATATTCGCCCCCGCATCAGACCGTTGGCACCAGTGACAAGACTATAAACATTTTTGCCACCACCAAGAGTGGCGTCCCACTTTCGTTTAACAAAAGTAACCGGTGTTTGGTCATCCATAGAACCTGAGACATCAAAGCAAATTACCATATCAAGCTTGGGTACTGCACCTGTCGAGACAGCATTGACATTGAGGGTATTGATACCAACATACTTAGCAAAGGCCAATGTGCGAGTGGTACTACTACTAACGCGCACCACCTTACCGTTAGGGCTAGTCATTGGCTCCACAGCACCAGTGACCGGGTTAATGAACTCAAAAAACACTCGGGCTTCGTCTAAATCTGCGCTCAAATTACTAAGGGAGACAACCTGGGTGGTGTGACTGAGAGCCTGACCAAGCACTGTGTTGGCCTTGAAAATCTTAATGGCAGCTTCGATAGCATCTTTGTGCGCTTGCAGTGGATCAACATTATCTGAGCTAGCAAGGGTAGCAGTCCCTGCTAAAACAGCAGCATCACTGGCGCTCTGAAGTTCCTGCTTGGCCAGGTAGAGACGAGCCACCTCAAAAGTAATAATAGATAGAAGGGGAACAATCACTAGTAAGATAAGCATCATTAACATTAGTAAGCTCTGGCCACGCTCGCTGCGTCGCCACGACTTTCTCGGCTTTGAAGAAACGTTATTCATAAGGAGACTCTTAAATGGTTAGACCTTGGGGATTTTCACAATACTGCTTGGCAGAAAGATGCAGTTTTATGGGAGCATTAAGCCCATCAACTTTGAATGGTATTGGTATTGGTATCAGAGGTTGGGCCGAGCAATCAGCTGAAACTTCAATCTGGTAGCTATTTACACTCTGATCGGCTGGCTTAGTCAAAGGCACAGACTGAGAGCTAATTGCCAGAGTATCATTCTTTGTTATCAATATAGCAGTATTGATATTGTCTACAGCTAGACCAGAAAAACTGTTCTGTACTTGATTGATTTTGCTAGCTGTCTCTGCTTTAGCAGAAGGCTTACCGTCAACCGGAACGGAGAATGAATTGGCCCGAGCCGCCGAGATGCTGGCGTAGTGAATACCAGCATACAAGAAACTAATACGCAGAAAGACTGTAGCAAGATCTATTAGAGGAAAGGCAATAACCATTAGAACTGCCCACAATATCATCGGCAGTTCAGCCAGCATGGCTGCACGTCCAGATCTTTTCAAAATGCTTCTTCTCGATTTCTCTAACATCTTAGCGCTCCGTGTGGCCTTGGGCCGAAGAGAACTTGCCTTTTTGCATCTCAGGCATAGGCTTTTGGCAAACCTTGAGCAAGATAGCCAATTGTTGACGACCCCGTTGATCACTAGAGGTATTGATACCACGCTCACAGGCGGCTCGTGCCTGAAGCATTTGATTGGACGAGAAATACGACTCGGCCACACGAACTTTCAATAAATCGTTGCTACCGTCTAACTTCAAAGAGTCTTCAAAAGCTTGAGCAGCACTAGCAAATTGACCGACCTGAAAATAACTTTCACCCAGCCAATATAGATCGTTGGCAGTGGCATTGCCAGAAGCTGAAATACGCTGATAAATAGGCAATGATTGATCAAATTGAGTGGCCTGATAAGCCTGTTGCGCCTGGGCCCGCAGGCGCTCTAATTGCCCAACAGCGCTAGAGCCGGGTAGAACATAGGCGATTGCTGTTCCAGAACTAACGCCGGTCTCTGCACAAGCAGCCGGAGCGCTGACAGTGCCTCCGAGCGATGCCGCACCTAACACAAGTGCAATTGCCAGAGTAAGACCAGAGAGGGAGAGACTGTTGGGAAATTGAGGATAAATCAAGGTGACTCCTGTTGCTGCAAAATAACAGCAGGTTCGTTCGGTTCGCATGGGGTCATAATAGGTCGCCATTTGTGGCAAATTAGTGGCGAAGTCGTGAAAAACTAACGCCAGACACGTATAAACCGCATAACTAAATCTGAGCCGCTAGCTCTTCTTGCGCTCAATATTGAAATATTTGGCATCAGGATGTACCACAACAATGGCAGAGGTGCTCTGTTCTGGCACTAGTTGATACTCTTCGGAGAGACTAACTTCAATGCGCTCAGGCTTGAGCAATGTAAACAGATGTGTTTGGTCTTCAAGGTTAGGACAAGCTGGATAGCCAAAGCTATAACGGGTGCCACGATAACCTTGTTGAAAGAATTTTCGCGGATCACTAGCATCTAGGTGAGCAAAGCCCAATTCAGCGCGCACTCTCTTATGCACCAGCTCAGCTAGGGCCTCAGCCGACTCTACTGCCAGTCCGTGGAAGTACAAATATTCAGAGTACTTATTAGCAGCAAAAAGGGCCTGGGCCTGTTCGGTAGCGCACTCACCCATGGTAACAATCTGAGCTGGCAAGACGTCATAGCCGGTAGTGCTGTCAGAGAAGAAATCGGAGATGCAAAAATGGCGCCCAAACTGCTGCCGAGGAAAATCAAAGCGCAACCATTCCTCAAGATTTTCAAGCTCAGCGAAACTTGTAGCTGGCACAAAGTCTCTACCACTCTCTAGACCTGGTGGCTTGTAAACGATCAGCTGATTAGCGGCCGAACGGCAAGGGAAATAACCATAGACGGCCTTTGGCTCAAGCAACTTTTGCTCGATACAGCGCTGCTTCAAGTCAAGCAACATCGGTGTAATTTTCTCTGCCACCATGGCCTGATACTGCGCATCGGAACTATCACCTTGACGCACTCGGAACTGCCCACGGATCAAAGCGTTTTCATTTAAGTAAGAAAAAACTTCACTCAGTTCGAAGTCGCGAACAGCCTTAGAACCCCAGAACGGCGGCAGCACCGGTGCTTCAGCTATTATATTTGAACGAGCAGAAGGAAGGCCAAAAGAAAGGCCAACTGGCTCATCGGCAATGTTCTCCTTGCCAAATCTTATTTCTTCAATATCATCATCTTCGTCCAGGTCTTCACATTCAACAACAGGTGGCTGTGGCAAAAGAGAGTGATCGCCCGTAGCGATCACTTCCATAATCTTCAAATCATCAAAGGCATCTTGTCCATAGTAAAGCGTTCCCTTATAAACTTTGCGGCAGTCTTCTTCAACATATCGCCGAGTTAAGGCTGCACCGCCCAAGATTACTGGCACGCTAATACCACGCTGATTGAGGATAGAGAGATTCTCTTTCATGATCACAGTAGACTTAACGAGCAAGCCACTCATACCGATACAGTCAGCATTATGCTGTTCAGCGGCCGAAATAATGTTCTCGATTGGCTGCTTAATGCCAAGGTTAATGACGCGGTAACCATTATTTGTCAAAATAATGTCTACCAAATTTTTACCAATATCGTGAACGTCGCCTTTAACTGTGGCCAAAACCATGGTACCGCGGGTAGAGCCCTCGACTTTATCCATAAAGGGCTCTAAATAGGCAACAGCGGCTTTCATGGTCTCGGCCGACTGTAGAACAAAAGGCAGCTGCATTTTGCCGGAGCCAAAAAGATCACCAACAACCTTCATACCATCAAGCAAAATAGTATTGATAATTTCTAGTGGCTTATAGCGCTCCATGGCCTTAGCCAAGTCAGCTTCGAGAGCAACTCGATCACCATCAATGATGCGCTGTTTCAGGATCTCTTCAATAGTGGCATTAGCTTTGCGCTCAACCTTTGCAGTGGCACCACCCTTGCTCTTATCTTTGTAGAAGTCGAGCAAGGCGAAGAGCGGATCATAATCAGCCTGGCGCTGATCAAAAATGAGTTTATTGTGGAACTCGCGCTCTACCTCATCAATTTTGTAAAGAGGCAAAATCTTCTGGGCGTTGACGATGGCCATATCTAGACCATACTGAACAGCATGGTGCAAAAATACCGAGTTCAAAATACGGCGGATGCGTGGGTCCATACCAAAGCTAATATTGCTGACGCCTAAAATGGTCTTCACGCCAGGCAAATTTTCTTTGATCAGCCTTATACCTTCAAGGGTTTCTAGACCAAGGCGGCGGTCATCCTCATTACCCGTAGAAAGAGTAAAAGTGAGGGCATCAAATATCAGATCATGGGGAGGCAAACCCTGAGCGCAGGCTAAATCATAAATACGCTTAGCAATCTCAAGCTTTTTGTCGGCGCTCTTCGCCATACCAGCTTCGTCGATGGTAAGCGCAACAGCAGCCGCACCATAGCGCTTTATCAGCGCCACCTTCTCAAGCATCTTAGCTTCGCCGTCTTCTAAATTAATAGAATTGACGATGGGCTTACCGGCGACTAGTGCCAACGAAGCCTCAAGCACCGCATATTCAGTGCTGTCGATCATGATCGGAATTTGCAATTCGGTATTAAGACGCTTTATAAACTTCGACATGTCGGCCACTTCATCGCGTCCGACATAAGCAGTACAGACATCGAGAATGTGCGCACCCTCGCGCTCTTGCTCGCGAGCCATGGCGACCATGCCGTCAATCTGCTCGGCTTGCAAAAGATCTTTGAACTTCTTGCTGCCATTAGTATTGGTGCGCTCACCAACAATCAAAGGCGGCTGCTCAAGATCAAAAGCGACCGAGGTATAAATGCTAGCAGCCGAAGGATCAAAGACCGCCTCGCGCTTCTTCGGTGCAACCTCACCAATTTTATTGACCACAGCAGCCAGGTGCGCCGGAGTTGTACCGCAGCAGCCACCAACGATGTTGACGCCCTGCTCGTGGACAAAACTGTACAAAGAATCGGCTAGCTGCTCAGGAGATAGCTTGTAAACAGTTTCACCGTTAACGTTTTCCGGCAGTCCGGCATTTGGCAACACCGATACTGCCCGAGGTGCATTCTGGCAAAGATACTGCACTGGATCAATCATCTCACGAGGGCCCGTAGCGCAGTTGATGCCAATTACATCGACTGGATAACTCATCAAAGTTGTTAGGGCCGCCGAAATATCAGTACCAACAAGCATGGTACCAAGCGGTGGTGCCTCTAAAGTAACCTGAGTAATAATAGGAACACGTCGTCCAAATTGACGCAAATAATCTTCTATAGCCATGACAGCCGCTTTGGCCTGAAGCAAGTCTTGCCCTGTTTCAAACTGCAAAACATCCACGCCACCGTCGACCAGGCCTCGCACCTGCTCGAAATAAGAAGCGCGCATTTGCTCGAAAGTGATATGCCCCAGTGAAGGAATTTTAGTGGTCGGACCAATCGAGCCAGAAACGAATCGCGGTTTGCTCGCGCTATAAGCCCTCGCCACTTCTTTGGCTAAGCTAGCCGCTCTCTTGTTTAATTCATAGGTGCGTTCTGCCAAGCCAAATTCAGCTAGAACTATGCTAGAGCCACCAAAAGTGCAGGTTTCAACTACATCGCAGCCAACTTTAAAGAACGATTCGTGAATCTCGGAAATTACATCAGGACGACTGGCCACCAATATTTCAGGGCAGTTTTCGCAATTTTCATAATCATCGAGAGTGAGGTCATAAGTATGAACCGAGGTACCCATGGCACCATCGAAGATCAATACTTTTTCTTTCAGGGCCTGCAAAAAGTCCAATCTGCCACCTCAAAACTGCTTAGTGAGCAGACATAAAGCCCATCGCCTTAACGCTTTTCTGACCTTCATCACTAAGACAGAAGCTGACAAATTTGCCAACTCGCTCTTCGTTTGCCTGATTATAGTAGACATAGAGAGGGCGTGAGAGTGGATAATCGCTACCGGACAAGGAACCACCCTGTTTCGATTCTGGGGAATGCTCGGTGAGCTTCAATTTCAAAACTTTCACTTTATCGGTGGCCTTGGCCGCTTGGGCCATGCCAACAAAGCCAATGGCCAGGCGATTGCCCATCACCGCACCAATTAAGGCTTCAGAAGAGGGCATCACTTTAACAACTGCGGCAAAGGGCTTAGCTGCAAGCACATGCTCTTGGAAGTAATCAGAAGTGCCGCTTGTGGCTTCACGGCCGAAAGCTCGGATAGGCTCCGCAGCCAAATCTTTCCGCAATTGCTTCCAGGTAATAATTTCACCTAGGTAGATTTTTGCTAAGTCGACTAAATCGATTTCCTCTAACTTGTTTTGGGGATTGACGACAATGGCAATAGCATCGCGAGCCACCATCAAGCGTTTGAGATGAACACCTCGACTGTGAGCAGCCTTGTTCTCAGCCTCGGTAATTTCTCGAGAGGCCGCAGCTAAATCAATTTTGCCTGTCAGGAGATCATCGATACCAATACCGGTATCACCATCTTTCACCGCAATCTGCAAGCCTGGCTTGCTGGCCATAAAGTCATTGGACCACTTTTGCATCAAGGCCTCCATCGTATCGGAGCCTTGGATGACAATAGCTGAACCGTCTTTCGCACCAGGAAGAGTTTGCCCAGCGCCAGACTTAGGTGCAGAAGTGCAGCTAGTCAAGGTAAAGCTTACACTGCAAGCAATGGCAAGAACGACAGGATAAACCAGGGCCTTGTCGAGCTTGATAAACCGAGGATGCCACTGGATAGTTTTCATTCATCGCTCCGTCGAACTGGCGCTTTGCCCAATAAGTTTCTTATGGTCTATTTTCAGGCCTAAGTGCTTGATATAACAGCGAAAAGCGCTCAATATTTACCATTCTAGGTGACTTCTCTCTAATGATCCGGTCAAATCAGCTAAAAGCTCATGGGCTGAGCCGTAACGCTGATCAAGGGAAAGCGCTGTAGCGCGCCCAACGATGGCATCTAAAGCCGGCGAAATCTTCACCAGAGTTGAAGGATGCGAAGCCGCCAGTGGCTCTGGCTCTTCTGCCGTTAGTAAGAAAAACAGTGTGGCACCAAGAGCATAGATATCGCTCTGCGGGCAAGGCTTGCCGCGAAACTGCTCAGGCGGAATATAAGCATGTTTACCCACAACGGTAGCGCCCGTGGCATTCTCTAGCTGCCTGGCGACGTTGAAATCTACCACTTTTATCTCGCCCGCCAAATTGAGCATAATGTTGTCTGGCGTTAAGTCTCGATGAATCACCGCTGGATACAAATCATGGAGATAAATTAGCACCCGACAAAGCTGGGCTCCAACTTCGCGCACAAACTTCTCCGACTGCGGTCCTTCATTTTGCACCAATTCTTTTAGCGAGCACCCTTCTACAAACTCGAGAACCAAATAACCTCGGTAGTCTTCAACAAAACAATCGAGAAGCTTGACCACGCCAGGATGATCAAGACAAGTGAGAATATCAGATTCATGCTTGAGCTTGGCAGACAAGCGCTCCAAGACAGAACTACCCTGATAGACAGGCATAATATATTCCTTCAAGACAACATCCAAGACAACATCACTCTGACTAGCTCCAGAAGGTTCGTTAACACAGGCCAAATAGGCATTGCCCTGTCCACCACCGCCCAATACTCCAACAACGGTATATCGACCCTTGTTGAGATTAACACCAGCAGAAAGAAGCCCATCTCGCTGGCGAATATTGGCAGTAGAAAATTGATGCAACCATAGTTCTGTAAACTGGGCAGCTCCGATCACTTTGTCTTGCTCTTTGTCTTGATCAGCAACGAACGAACAATGAGCATGAGGAGCCCAAGTGTTAATGGCATTAAGCAATGACATTCGACTATTATCCCTGAGCATATCTTCATAGCGCAGTGTATACTTCGCGCCCAAAGCAGTTCTAACTACAACATGCAGTTCTTTATCGGGAGTAAATCGATTCAAGCGCTTCAGCTCGATTCCGTCGACAGAAGACCAAGGTATGACGATCTCGGCAAAGAGCTCATCGGTCAACTCTATTAAAAGCACCATTTTCGATGGCAAGATCTTCAAGCGCTTAGGCTTCTCTAAGATCCACACGCCGAGAGTAATTAGTAGCAGCAGGGTCGTGACTACAATCACAGCTGGCAAGCAAGCGCCCAAGAAAATCGGCCCCCACCAAGAAGACTGTAAAAGTTCCGGTGATGAGCAGATGTTATAGCTGCAATAGAATACGAGAATAGCTAGAAAGGCCAAGTTCGTCTTGAGAAAGGTGCCAAAGAACATGGAGCGCTGATCTAAGCGGCGATAGATACGCAAAGCCCCCAATCGCAAGCATATTTCAGAATTAGAACCTCCGGCGAAAGACGATACTTCTGAGCCACCAGCAATGCTTACGAAAGAACCAACTTCGGCCATAGCCCTTCGCACTCTTGAATTATTGGTCATAGCGCTTGTACCCGCTCAATCAGCTCATCAATGGTTTTAATGCGCTCTCTGACATCCTGCCTGGTACAGTCTGCAATGAGCTGATCAAGACTAGGCGCAACAGGTACAAGCAGTGCGGGGTGCAATTCAGTCAAAGGGTCAGGCTCACGCCCAGTGAGTGCAAAGTATGCGGTCGCCCCTAGTGAATAAACATCTGAACTAAGCCCGGCTTTACCGCGAAACTGCTCAGGGGCAATGTAAGACTGTTTTCCAACTAGAGTACCAGTAGCTGTACCCAACAGAGCATTAGCTGCTCCAAAATCGATGAGCGAAAGACAGCCGTCGCGGGCCAAAACCAAGTTATCTGGGGTAACATCACGATGAATGACAGCTGGATTTTGACTATGCAAATACTGCAATATCTTTGCCGCCTCAAGCAACCAGCGCACCACCACTGCCGGTGGCTGAGCCCCCTGCTCGGCAACAAAGCAACGCAAGTCTATGCCTTCAATATGCTCAAGCAAAATATAGTTTCGACCAGCACTGACAAAATAATCTAGCACCTTAGCGATGCGCTCATGGCTAAGAGAGCTGAGCAACATCGACTCGCGTTCAAACATCTCCAATGCTTTTGCTTTCAAACTATCATCAGAGCCAACCGGCAACACCGCCTCTTTAAGCACATAAAGCTTCATTTGAGAGGAATCGGTCTGTTCTGGTTTCGAGACTAGATAAACAGCAGAAAGGCCACCAAATGAAAGCTGTCCTTCAATTTTCAAAGAGCGGCTGCTGCCGGCGGCCTGATAGTCAATTATTTGACCAGGTTCAAGGGGCACAAAGATTGTAGAGCCAAAGCGACTCTCTAACTCTTCCTCCCACATATGAGTGAAGGAGGCATGAAGGCTTTGCCGCGGATCGATAGCTGATAAGTTTAGATCAAGCGCGCTGAGGGCTGGTCTAAAAATCGTGTGGCGAGCAAAAGCCTGGACCGCGAGAATGAACTCTTTGAGATGATCGCGAGATAAGCCGTTCAAGGCCAAGGGTATACAAGCACCGTCGTTAAACTTGAGGATCATACTCTGCGGCTGACCGCGCTCGGCAATACCTCTGCCATCGTTGAAGACAAAATCGACTGCAACCAAAGTCGACCAAGGTCGCGATATACAAAATTTAGAATCGAATAGAAACTGCCAGGGCAGGCGCAGCCCCTCTTTACTAACAATCAACTTGGTATCAGCAGAGACATTGCTAGCCAGGATACCAATAGCAATTAGCAACAGATAAAACAGTATTGTGGCAATGCCAAGCTCCGCCCCAGCTCCCCCGGCAGCTATATTAGCTAAGGCCTCACCGGCTAAGCTAAAAACGGCAAAAATAGACCAAAAAAACCAAATAGGCGAGAGTGCAAGAAGAAAGGCCAAAGCAGCAAAACCAGCACGATAATGCAAGACCGCCCCAGGAGCGGACAGGGGTAAAAGCCGATCGCTATCGGCCTTCTCACTGGCGTTCTTCGTTGAATTTGTAGACATGAAGTAAGGCAAATAGCCCCGGCCACTAGAGAATCTTGCTTCCAACTATTTGCCCGTTCATACAAAAAACTCCCCCCATGGCTTTGGGGGGAGTTTTGAAGATTCACTCGAATTAGCTAAAGCTATCAGCAATTATTCTTCGTCGAACTCTTCCATGTCTTCGCCATATTCACCGAACTCATCAGCTGATTCGCTGGTGGCCAGGAGAATCTCGGTGGTTAGTGTAGCGGCGCAGTCTGGAGAGACACCGACCGAAGTCAAAGTCTTAACCCAGTGCACAACTTCGTCTAATAAAGCAGTGTCCATAACTGATTCTCTCTCTGTAGCTGTAGCTGTTTGCGACATTATGTTCCCCTACTTCCCTAATATTTCTAATATTTCAAAATCCGATAATTTGTTTTTTGCATCAGTAATGGCTCATGCTACTCCACTAGAGAGGGCTTGTGTAGCGCTCTTTGCTTAAATTCTTTCAAAACGACACGGGGCATATCTAGCCGATATAGCCACACCGTTGACTACTACTCAGCGTCAAGCTGCCATTCCAGGGTAATGCGGTCGCCAGACCTGCCAGGAGTTGCTTCTTTCACCTGGTAGGCCTTAATCATGGCCTGAGTTCCAAGCTCTTGGCTAGCCTTCTCTGGGCTAGAGAATTCTTGCTTAGAATCCTTGCCAGCTTCCGCCATAGCCTCTTCAAAAAGCTCAAAAGCAAGCCTTGTTCCGGGAAGGCGGCCGGAAGAGTCGAGATTTTCAAAAGCCAAGCGCAGGTCTTTAAGCATGTGGTTAGTAGCAAAGCCCGGGGCCAGATCGTCGGCCAATATCCGCCGCCCAAGATTGCTCAAAGACCAGGAACCACCAGCGCCGTTCTCAAGCACATCAACCACCAGAGCCTTATCTAAGCCCAGTTCTTCAGCCATCGAAATAGCCTCGCAAACACCGATCAAATTAAGAGCGCAGAGAGTCTGATTAGCAAGCTTAAGGGCTTGACCATTGCCTGACTTGCCACAGTGGCGAATAGTCTTGCCCATGGTCTCAAGATAAGGTTCTATTTGCTGAAAAGCGGCAAAATCGCCACCGACCATTATGGTCAAAGTGCCTTGCTTAGCACCGATATCGCCACCCGTAACTGGCGCATCGAGAAACTTCATATTGGCACTAGCAAGGGATTTCTCAATAACACGAGCCGCTCTAGGCCCAATTGTGCTGAAATCCACTACAAGGCAGCCTGGGGCGGCCAGTTCAGAAACCCCTCCCGGACCAGTCAATACAGACTCGACATCGCGTTCATCGCCTAGACAGCTGAAAACAATGTCGCTACCAGCCAAGCAGTCTTTCAAATGGGCAAACACTTCTGCCCCGGCGGCTTTCGCTATGGCAACTCCAGCGGAACCAGAAGAACGATTCCAGACCTTGAGTCGACCGCCAAAGCGGGCAAGAACGGGCGCAAGATTAGCAGCCATTGCTGCACCCATAATTCCCATACCAAGGAAACTCACACTCTTGGTCAAGGCGGCCTTTTCATTTCCAGACACAGCTGTCTCCTAAAACCTGAACTAGCTAAGTTAACTCAGTAACATTGAATAGAGATTAACGGCTTGAAGGGATTATTCTCCAGTTGACAGGCATCTTTTTTAATCTTTTACATTAGAATTAGAATTTATTTCAGAAACTCGGACAATGGCAGAAAATCCCGCCTTTCAAAAACTCAAAGGATCACACTCGTGCCGAGACTCGGCCTTGAAGTGCGTGGACTGCAATGGCCAGGTTTGCCCCAAATGCTTTGTCCAGTGCGCTGTAGGCAATCGCTGCAAGAAGTGCGCCAGCCGCTTTACTTCGCATGTGCTATTGATCAGCCCTAAGGTTCTGGCAAGGCTTTCTGCAGCCAGCGTCTTGCTCGGAATCGCCTGGGGTTATATCCAGCCCCACCTGGAGATCATGGGCATTTATGGCTACGTTATACAGTTTTTCGCAGCTGCTTTTTTAGGGAAATTGCTACACAAGGCCGCTTCATATAAGCTCGGCACAAAAGTAACCACAGTGGCAGCACTGGCCATGATTGTTGGTCTAGCAATTGGCCCCAGTCGAGATACGGTTCTTAACGCCATTCAATACTCAAATTTGCCGCCAGCTGAAGGCGGCGACCCCAATGCTTTAGGCGGAGAGCTAATTCGTCTCGCAATTTTCCTGATTGGGGCCCTGATGCCCTTTATCCGTAAAAACTAATATGGGATATTCTGAAAGTATGGCGAGAGCCAAAATCGGGTAATCTTAGGATCTACTCAGAAAGAGCACCATGGAAAGTTTTAGCAAAGTCTGCCCGACTTGCAAAAAAGAATACAGCAATGATGTTGTTGTCTGCCCCGACGATAAACAACAGCTAGCCCCCCTTGCCAAAGACGCACTAGTTGGCACAGTCTTTGCCGACAAGTACGAGATTCTCTCAGTACTCGGTGCCGGCGGCATGAGCGTCATTTACAAAGCGCGCCACAAGTACATGGAGCGCATCTGTGCTGTAAAACTGCTGCATCCATTTTTATTGTCTGATGCTTCTATGTTTCAACGCTTCCAATACGAAGCTAAAGCCGCTAGTAATTTGTCCCACCCCAACGTCGTCGCCATGCACGACTTTGGTATCACCAATGATGGCAAAGCCTATCTGGTAATGGACTATCTTGAGGGTGAAGATCTTTCAACAGTATTAGAAAGAGACGTGCTTTTAACCGAACCGCAAGCCCGCGAGATCTTCAGACAAGCCTTAGCTGGGCTTGATCACGCTCACTCAAAAGGTGTTATTCACCGCGATCTGAAACCAAGCAATTTATTTTTGATACCACAAACCGATGGCAGTGTTTTGGTCAAGCTGGTCGACTTTGGTATCGCCAAAATTACTGATTCAAATAACGCCGCCCAAAACCTCACGAGAACGGGTGAAGTATTTGGTTCACCTTTGTATATGAGCCCTGAGCAGTGTTCTGGCAAATCACTAGATGCCCGCTCTGATATCTACTCATTGGGCTGTTTGATGTACGAAGCATTGTGCGGCCGGCGGCCATTAGTGGGTGAGTCGGCTTTAGAAACAATGCACATGCATATTAAAGATGTACCGCTAACACTTTCACAAGCGGCGCCAAAGCTAGAAGTTTCGCACCAGCTCGAAGATGCCGTGATGAAATGTCTTTGCAAACGGCCTGATGATCGCTATAGCAGCGTAGCTGAACTCTATCAAGAAATATATGGCGAGCCCTTACCGAAAATGCCTGTACCGCACTCGGTTAGTGGCACCGATTCGCAAATAGTTATTCCTACACCAGCCAGTTCGGCAACAGCCGCATCAACAAAAAAAGCTGATGAAATTACAGACAAGTCTGGTCTTTACTTAACACCTAGTGACAAGAAAAAGCTGCTGCCAATTGCAGTGATACTAGCTATTTTGTTTTTAGCCCTGGGCTCAAGCACTTATTGGATAGTGTTTGTCTGGCCTGGTCCTGAAACCGACCGGGGCACGCTAATAAACCGCTGGGTCTATACTTTCTGGGTTGATCGCGGTGACAAACTAGCCAAACAACAAAACTTTATTGATGCCCTCAAGGCATACGACAGCGCCGAAGAAGCAGCCGACAAATTTGGTGACAACTTTGGCCGCAAAGTAAACGTTTTGCGGGCCAAACTAAAATTAGCCAGCAATTTGAATCAGCCCAAGATGACAGAACAGATTCTTCGCAGCTTAGGGCAAGTCTCTCGCGATCAAGCACTCACAGACTGCGAACTATCACGCAAAGAGATAGCCAGAATCGCCGCTCTTTATGAAGCTACACTGGCAAGCAAAAAAGGCAGCAGCAAAACTTCGGTATACGAACTAGCCATGCAAATGGGTACAAAAATCGAAGCAATCATCGGCGTGTCACGCCGACTCGCAGCCGTTCAGGCCTACGACGATCAAGAAGACTTGCTAACCCGGGCAGCTCATCTCTATTCACAACTGGCTGGCGATGACGATCCGCAACTAGCCGATCTAAAAACGGAACTAGCCTACTCGCACTGGCAGCAAGACGAAGTAAGCGAGATTAGACCGCTTCTTGCAGAAGCCTTAGCGATAAAAATAAAGGTCAACGAGCGCAGCGGAACACGAAATAGCAACATAGACGAAGGCGAAGCCTGGCTAAGACTAGGCCAATTCGACCGCGACCGCAGCAAATTTGATCAGGCCGAAAAAGAACTGAGCAAGGCTCTGAGCATCCTACATGAATATAAAAAGCTCGACAAAAATAACAATAACTCGGTGCGTGCCTATAAACTCTTGACCGAAGCTCTAAACGCCATGGCTGACTACAAGGCACAAACACATAAAGAAGCAGAAGCAGTGGCGCTGCGCGATGAAGTCGCTGCACTCAAGAAAGTAAAGATCGATTACCATCCCAATATAGAATGAGTCAAAAAAAAGGAGAAAGAATTATCTTCTTTCTCCTTTTTCTAAATCAATTGATATTTACTTAGCAGAACCAGCCAAGACAGTGACTTTGGCTAAGCCAGCCTCAAGGTCTTTGACTAGATCGTCGATGTCTTCAATGCCGACAGACAATCTAACTAGTGCATCAACAACGCCACGGGCATCGCGTTCGGCTTTAGGAATAGAGCCATGGGTCATCGATACTGGATGGCAAACGAGAGACTCCACACCACCTAAACTTTCGGCTAGTGAAAACAGTTTAGTTGAACCCAAGAATTGACGAGCGCTTTCTTCGCCACCTTTAAGCACAAAAGAAACCATGCCACCAAAGCCATTCATTTGAGCTTTAGCCAGAGCGTGCTGGGGATGGCTTGGCAAACCAGGATACATAACCTTCTCAACAGCTGGGTGTTTCTCTAAATACTGAGCAATGGTCATGGCATTTTTCTGGTGAGCTTCCATGCGCACAGCAAGGGTTTTAACACCACGTAGAACCAGCCAGCAATCCCACGGGCCCGGTACGGCACCGACTGCATTTTGGTGGAATTTCAGAGTTTCATAGAGATCGTCGCGGGAAGTAAGAACAGCGCCACCAATGACGTCACTATGACCACCTATGTATTTAGTGACCGAATGCACCACAATATCAGCACCGAGAGCAATAGGATTTTGCAAATAGGGGCTAGCAAAAGTATTATCAACAACAGTGATCTGCTTGCCAGCTTTGGCCACTTCAGCAATGGCTTTAATATCGCAAAGTCTGAGCAATGGGTTGGTTGGCGTTTCAATCCAAATCATTTTTGTGTTCGGTTGAATTGCTGCTTTTACTTTAGAAGCATCACTGGCATCAACATAGGTAAAAGTAATACCGTAGCGCTTCCACACCTTTTCAAATAAGCGGTAAGTGCCACCATAAACATCATCACCGCAAATAACATGATCACCACTAGAAAGCAAATTCATGATGTTGCCTTCGGCGGCCAGTCCTGAACCAAAACAAAGGCCATACTTAGCGCCTTCAAGGGCAGCCAAGCATTCTTCTAGGGCAAATCTTGTCGGGTTTTGAGTGCGGGCGTACTCAAAGCCCTTATGCTGATTCAAACCCTCTTGCACATAAGTCGAAGTTTGATAAACCGGGGGAATAATGGCTCCAGTAGTTGGATCTGGCTCCTGGCCTGCGTGAATAGCCTTGGTCGAGAACTTCATCGATAATCTCCTCTGATCTTCATTTTTAGACAGAAATTTTAGGGCCTTTGGTTTTGACTGCATGGGCATCAATATTACTTGATGCCTTTAAGTGCGAAACAATGTCAAACTTGGTCAAGACAGCGCAGGCCTTACCTTCTTTAGTGAGGATAACCATGTTGCTACCCAACTTGAATTGCTTATAGACTCTATCAATTTCGCTATCCACATCAAGCTGCGGGAAGGGGCGCCCCATTACAGATGACACCGTAGTTGTTTCTGGATGTTTGCGCTCGTAGACAATTTGCATTGTGATCAAATCGTTGATATGACCAACGTTCTGACCAGCGGCAGTGACCACTGGAAGCTGATCGATCTCATACTTTTGCATAATTTCGATAGCCATCTGCACAGTATCGTCGGGCTTGATTGTAATCATGGCCGGTACTTTACCTGAGCTAGTCTTGCCAGCCAACAAGTCTTTAGCGAAGAAGCTCAAACCTTCAGCTTGCAAGTAACCATATTCGCGCATCCAATCATCTGAATAAATCTTGCTCAAGTAGCCTCTGCCACCATCAGGCAGAATCACTACAATCACATCTTTCTCCGTCATGGTAGCAGCCACTCGCAGAGCAGCTACAGTGGCTGTTCCGCAAGACCCGCCGATGAGCAGACCTTCTTCACGGACAAGGCGACGAGCCATTAGGAAAGACTCTTTGTCAGACACACGCTCAAAGTGATCGACTATTTTCAAATCGGCATTGCGAGGAATAAAGTCTTCGCCAATGCCTTCAACCTTATATGAGCCTGGTGTGTCGCCAGAATAAATAGAGCCTTCTGGGTCGGCACCAATAATTTTGATATTTGGATTTTTTTCTTTCAAGTATCTAGCAGTACCAGAAATGCTGCCACCAGTGCCCGCGCCTGCAACAAGGCAGGTAATTTTGCCAGAGGTCTGCTCCCAAATTTCTGGGCCGGTAGTCTCATAGTGAGCATCCGGATTATTGGGATTGGCAAACTGATTAGGTTGGAATGAACCAGGAATTTCCATTGTCAGTCGATTGGCAACAGAGTAGTAGCTCTCTGGTGAGCTGGCCGAAACAGTAGACGGAACCATTACGACTTCAGCGCCATAGGCCTTAAGTAAGTTGATTTTTTCAGGAGCGACCTTGTCAGGACAAATCAAAATGCACTTATAGCCTTTGACAGCGGCAATTTGGGCCAGAGCCGCGCCTGTATTGCCAGAGGTTGGCTCAATAATTGTGCCGCCCGGTTTGAGCAAGCCAGCCTTCTCGGCTTCCTCAATCATTTTCAAAGAGGGTCTATCCTTGATCGATCCTCCCGGATTAAAAACTTCAAGCTTGGCCAAAATTGTTGGCTTCAAGCCCAGATTCACCTTGTTAAGCTTAACAAGTGGAGTTTGGCCTATAGTTTCCAGGATGTTCTCGCAGTACTTCACAAGGAAGTCCTCCATTACAATATGTATGAGAAAGAATAGGTTTAATTATACGGCGATGACAGACAACAAAGACTGCTACAAACCTGAAGATCTATCAGATTTTGATTGGAAAAAGGACCTCGGGGCTCCTGGAGCCTACCCCTTCACCCGTGGAATCTACCCAGATATGTACCGATCGCGCAAATGGACAATGCGTCAGTATGCTGGTTTCGGTAATGCAGAAGAAACAAATAAAAGATTTAGATATCTCTTAGGTAACGGCCAAACCGGACTTTCTGTCGCTTTTGATCTGCCCACACAGATGGGTCTCGACTCAGACGACCCTATGGCTTTAGGCGAAGTTGGCCGCACCGGAGTGCCGATCGATACCCTCAAAGACATGGAACGCCTTTTTGATCAAATTGATCTTGGCAAGGTATCGACCTCTATGACAATTAACTCGACTAGCGCCATTTTGCTAGCCATGTATCGGGCTGTCGGAATGAAGCAAGGAGTTAGTGCCGCTGATTTATCCGGGACAATCCAAAACGACATTCTCAAAGAATACGAAGCCCGCAACACCTATATTTTTCCGCCCAAGGGCTCGATGCGCTTGATCACTAACATCTTTCAGTTCTGCGCTAGCGATATGCCTAAATGGAATACCATTTCGATTTCCGGTTATCACATTCGTGAAGCCGGAGCCACAGCCGTTCAAGAATTGGCTTTTACCTTCGCTAATGCCATTGAGTACGTGCGAGCAGCTCAATCTTCAGGCTTAGAAGTCGATAGCTTCGCTGGTCAACTTTCATTCTTCTTTGTCGCCCAAATGAATTTCTTTGAGGAGGTCGCCAAGTTTCGAGCAGCTCGGCGCATTTGGGCCAAAATTATGAAAGAGCAATTTGGCGCTAAGAGCCCTAAGTCACAGACTTTGCGTTTCCATGTGCAAACAGCAGGCTCAAGCCTGACCCTGCAACAACCAGACAACAACATTGTGCGCACAACCCTTGAAGCTCTGGCAGCGGCCCTTGGCGGCTGCCAATCACTGCACACAAATTCTAAAGACGAAGCAATCGCCCTGCCCACTGAAGCTTCGGCATTGACGGCCCTGAGAACCCAGCAAATTATTGCCTTTGAAACCGGCATCACCAATGTGGCAGATCCCATGGGCGGCTCCTATTACATTGAGAATCTCACCAACAAGATTGAATTAGAGGTAGAGGAATATTTGCGCCGCATCGAAGAAATGGGTGGCGCGATCAAAGCAGTTGAAAGCGGCTATATTCAAAAAGAAATTCAAGACTCTGCCTACGAAGACCATCAGGACATAGAGCGTAAGACCAAATTGGTTGTAGGAGTCAATTCATTTATAGATGAAGAGGAAGAAGAAATAAATGTACAGCGCATTGATCCTGCGCTGGAGGGCCGCCAAGTGACAGCCCTTCAAGAAATAAGGGCCAGCCGGGACCAAGAGAAAGTCGACGCCTCCCTAGCCAAATTACACCTGGCTGCCAACTCATCAGACAATCTTATTCCTCTAATTTGTGATGCCGTCGAATGCTACGCCACGGTTGGTGAAATCAGCAGTACCCTGAAAAAATCCTTTGGCAAATTCCGGCCGATGGTGACAATCTAAGTGACAATAGGGCCAGGTAGCCAAGCGGCAAAATTTATGTTTTCGATGAAGACATCTTCATCTTTGATGAAAGTACTGACTGGCTCTGGCGCAGGTCAGAGCGATGAAAGAAATTATTGGCGAAAAACTACTGGCAGGTAGCCAATCTGCTGGTGTATGCTGCCACCTGGAAGGGCGCGTTGCCAGTAAACGTTGTCAATCTAGCAGCCCGATGTCAAGCTTTGCCATCAAGGGCTGAGCTCTCTTATTGGTCGCTAACAAATATTGGTTGCTAACAAAAAGGTATCTAGGAAGCATGGTTCAAAAGGCTGGCCTAAAAAAGATATTGGTCACTGGTGGAAGTGGGATGATCGGCCGCGCCATCATATCTAGACTGGTTGGAAGCAATCAGTGTTTAGTAAGAGCACAGGTTCGCGACAGACTTGATGCCCGCTCTAAAATGGCTAGCGGCGTCGATTTAACCGTAGTTGACCTACAAGCAGCCGATTTCACCCGCATTGGTGATCAAGAAATGCGCGCGCTCACCAAAGACATTGAATTTGTAGTTCATGCCGCAGGACTAGTACACCAAGAAGCTGCTTCTTATCAAGAGTATGAAGTAGTAAACGTAAGAGCCACCCAACAATTAGCTGAGGCCTGCGTCGCTAACGGTGTGCACACCCTGGTATTTCTCAGCACCTCGGCTGTTTACGGTAAGGGTCCTTTCAAAAACATTAGCGAAGCTGGCCCATATGCAGCCAAAACACCATATGCAGTGTCGAAGATGACCAGTGAAAATTATCTGCAAACGCTAGCTCAAAAAATTCCACGTATCATCGTACTCAGACCATCAATGGTGTTTGGTGAAGGCGATCGCGGCAACCTTCTTTCACTTATTCGTCAAATCAAAGAAGAAAAGTATGTTCATATCGGCAGCGGTGCCACTCAAAAGAGCTTGATCTACTCAAAAGACTTAGCAGCAGCCGTGCATCTTTGCTTACAGAAAGTGCCAAATGGTTATCACGTATTCAACGTGGCCAACCCAATACCAGTTTCGATGAAAGACCTGGCCGACAACATTGCCGCCACCATGAACATCACAAAGAAATTCAGCTCTGTTCCTGAAGGTCTGCTCAAGATGGGCTTAAAGGCGGTTCAAGCCTTCCTGCCCGGCAAAATCAATGTCACTCCTGAACAGATAGAAAAGCTAGCCACAGAAACCACACTTTCTACAGATAGCTTAATTGCCAGTACTGGTTTTGCACCAGCCACAAATCTTCAATCAGCAATCAAGGCCGAAGTAGATTGGGCAACAGCAAACAAACTTATCTAGATCAATATTTCAAAATTAGTGAGCGTAACTCTTCTGTTCGCAGCGAATTCTTAGGCGGCCTCACTACTTTTTTGACCATGGCTTATATCATTGTGGTCAATCCGGCCATTCTCGCCTTTGCCGGTATACCCCAAGGCCCTTCAACGGTTGCCACTATTTTGACTGCTGTGTTTGGCTGCCTGGCCATGGGCCTATACGCCAATAGACCTTTAGCAGTAGCGCCCTATATGGGAGAAAACGCCTTTATCGCCTTTGGCCTGGCCGCTCTAGGCATCAGCTGGCAACTAAGACTCGGAGCCGTCTTTGTCAGTGGCTTTGCCTTCCTGACAATGTCACTACTAAAAATCAGACCATGGCTAGCCAATTCTATTTCGAATAGCATGAAGCACAGCTTCGCCGCTGGCATTGGACTGTTTTTGACATTGATTGGACTGTACGAAACAGGAATAATTGAGAGCGCGGTGCAAGGCATGCCAGCAAAAATATTGCTGTCGGCAGACGGTATCACCCTTGGTGCACCACCTGTGCCCCTCAAGCTAGGCAATTTGCACGATATCAAAGTTATCTTAGCCATAATTGGCACAGTTTTAACTGCCACATTGCTAGCCCGCAAAACAAAGGGGGCCATCCTAATTGGCATAATCGCCACAGCCGCGCTGGGTTTCGCCTTCAACGTCGGCGAACTTCCCAAAGCCGTTTTCTCAATGCCATTTCAAGGCGACCTGAGTTTAGAACCAATATTTTTAAAACTCGATATTGCTTCAACTTTAAAACTAAGTTTCTTGCCGATACTACTGACACTATTTCTCATGAGCTTTCTCGACACACTGAGCACTATTGTCGGTGTTGGAGCCAACTGTGGCATGGTGGATGAAGAAGGCAACCTAACAGATATTGAAAGACCGATGATTGTCGATGCTTGCTCTTGCATCCTATCTGCGCTAATTGGCTCATCAACCAGTGGTGCCTTCATTGAGTCAGCGGCTGGCATAAGAGAAGGTGCCAGAACTGGCTTAGCTTCAGTCTTTACTGCCCTCTTTTTCGCAGCTGCACTGTTTTGCATTCCACTACTAGCACCACTACAACATCTCAAGTATGCCTATGGCCCAGCATTAATTTGCGTCGGCCTCCTGATGCTAAATTCCCTGCGCAAAATTGATGTGGATGATTTGACCGAAGCTTTTCCTTCTTTTGCCACCATAGCCATGATGATTTTCACCTACAGTATTGCCAATGGATTAACCGCCGGCCTAGTGCTTTACGCCGTCATTAAAAGTCTGGCTGGCAGAGGCAAAGAAGTATCTCTAGGAGCCTGGATACTAGCTTGCATGTGCATGCTCTATTTTGTTTTTGGACTGCCTCACTAATACTGTTAATTGTTCGGGTACTAAACTAGCACCCCCAAGATCATCGTCAGCCACCGCCAGAACTCATAGAAGAACCACCACCGCCACCGCCACCGCGATAGCTGAAGCCAGTGAAGACATTGCCATTGCCAGCATAGGTGCGGTTACCGGCATATTTGGCCACTTGAGCATAACCAGACTGAGCCTGATAGCGCAAAATTGGATTTTTACTGTAAGAAGCTACCCAAGAATAGTGGTCAATGGCGCGCTGAGTTTGATTGAGATTGTGGTAACAGAGACCCAAATAATAGTGAGTCATGTCATTGCAAAAGCCAGAGCGGTCAGCTAGCTCAAACTGTTCAGCAGCCGGGCCAAAGCGTTTGTTCTGAAATTCTTGCCAGCCCAGCTGGAACGACTTGGGTGGGGTCTTCGGTTTAGCAGTCTTCGATTTGGAAGTTTTCTTCGCTGCCGCCTGCTCATTGACAGTTGCTCCAGCCGCAAGCGACAGAAGACAGAGGCAAGCGACAATACTGTGGACGGTTTTACAGTTCATAGTGATCTTTTACCCATTCTCTGCTAAATGCCACAACTCTTAAATGCCTAAATCGTGTCTAGATGGTGTCTACAAATGCAGATTAGGCTGTATACACAGAGGGTTCAACATAAGGGTCTAGGATTTAGTAAATATGGCAACAGGCGCAGAGAATATCGGGCAAACAGAACAGCGAGAACAGCAACTGGATGGCGCCGAGCCGCTAGAAAGTAAGCCGGATAGTGCTGCCAATTTGCGCAGTCAATATTTCGACTGCCTGGCCAGCGGCAAAAGCACCTGCGAAGTACCAACAAAACCGCGAGAACAAAACGGCTCAATCGAACTGACGAACCCCTATCCAAGCAATATCAGTAATCAAAGCGAAAGAACAGAAGCCCTAGTCGAACAGCCCAAGCCAATCACAGCCGAAACGGTCTTGCCGCGAGCCCAGTGGACCTTGGCCTTTAACCTTACTACCACCCAAGATCACCAATCTACCACCGACGGCAATTCTGAGGGCGAGCGAGTTTATTCAGGCGCCCGTAATAAAACAGCCGAACTTTTAGAGCTAGCCGCTACAACCGTCGGCAAACCTGTCACCCTTGTGGTGCAAAATGCTCAGAGACCAGAATCTAGTGAAGCAAGCCCAGCGGCAGCAAACAGCAACAACCAGGTAACTGATGGTCAAGCTCACGCCTCCTTGAGCGCCTCGGGCAAAGACTCAGGCGCTAGCGGCATGTTGATTCACACCTATCTGATCCACGACGGTCAGATTCAGGAATTACCCACTCGACCATCTCAAGGTGTTGCAGCTGATACTGAAGCGCTACTCAACATCGCTGGTCGACAAGCTCCTTCCGAACATCTAGCCCTCTTTGCCCAAGGCCACGGCGGCGGGCCCCACGGAGTCTCCGGAGATACAGGCCGAGCCACCCTCGAAGAAATGGATGCCGCCATCAGGAACGGTCTAGCTAGTAGCGGCCGAGACAAACTTGATTTAGTTGACTTTGATGCTTGCTCGATGGGGAATGCCGCTGTCCTGACAGCAGTGTCCTCGCGGGCAGAAAACATAATCGCCTCACCAGAGATTGAAACAGCTGGAGGCGAAGACATAGACGCCCAGAATGTTAGAGCAATAGTTGGTGCAGTCCTTAGCAATCCCTCCATGAACGGGCATGAACTGGGGCAAAAAATAGTTGATTTAGCAGCCCAGGGAGCTAACGGTGGTGCCGCTGCACCACGAGAGATTGATCGCACAGTAGCTGGCACCGACACACTCTCACACTATAATGCGGCAGAAATTGGCCAGTTCAATCAACACCTCAATAGCCTTGGTGCAGCTTTAACTCAGGCATTCGAACGCGAGTCGAACAGAGAGGCCATTCTTACTGCCATTGGAGATGCGCCACTAGCCTCACAAGCAGGCGGAATACGGCTAGCAGGAACACCGCGGGAGGAGTTACGTGATTCTAAAACTTTCGCAGCCAATATTCTGTCTGCGGTTGAAAACGGTTCACTAAGTGATCCACAGGGCAACATAAGAAGAGCCGTTGAAGCCCTACAGGCGAGTCAGACCAGATTGGTGGCGGGCTATCACGGCGAGCAGGAAGGGGGCTATGACAAGCAAGGTGGTTTGAGTCTGTTCTTGCCTGGCAGGCAATACTTAGACAATCAGACTCGTGCCAACGAACTCAACCCTGCCGACCACCTGACTGAATTAGCCAGCGCAGAGCGTTATAACAAATTAGCAGACAAAGATTCACTGCTCAATCGCCTTGGCTATGCCGTCGAGGATATACAAAGAGAACTGGGAGCTGATGTTGGAACTCTAGCACCAATTATTGCAGCGCGAGAAGCACTAAGCAAAGCCTCTACACAAACCGAGTACGAGGCAGCCCTAGGACTGCTGGGAACCAACGCCAGACAGCTTGAACAAACTGCAGAGGGTCAACACTTGAACCAAATTTATCTCGTCTCGAGCAGGCAAGAGAGGCAACAACAAAAGCTTTCGACACACAAATCCTCACTCAAGAGCAAGGAGAGTGGACCACATTCTTGAGAAATCTACAGGCCTTGGCCCGCTAAGAGAGAGAAAGGAACGAAAAAGAAAAGCAATACTACTAATGGTGCGTTGAGTTTGCTGACTCTTGCGCCGCGGCTAGCCGACTGGCGATGGTGGCCAGCCAGGGATTAGTATTAGAGTTAGCAGCCTGAGCCGAATTTACAGTTCTGGCTCGTTCCAAGAAAAATTTGCAATCTGCCAATTGATGGCGAGCAAGACTGATCAAAGCAGCCTGCACCAGTACTTCTTGATTATAAGGTTGGCGCCGAACAGCCAAGCGAATATGATCCTCAGCCGCATCTAATTGACCTAAGGCCAACAGAATTTGTGCTCGAGTCATCAGCAAATAAGTAACGTCTTCGCCTTTTGTAAAAGACTGCGGATCAGAAGAATATTGTTCAATTTCCTTCTGGGCAGAACGGGCATCACCCTGCGCCAACTTCGCCTGAGCAAGGAGACATCGAGCTTTGAAAATATATTCTGGATTTTGATTTTTGTGCACGCCCTGACTTAATAACAGCCTGGCGTCTTTTTGCGCCTGGCTATAGTGACCCAAGGCCAAATCCAATTCAGCTTTTTCCAGTAAGGCCAAGCCGTCATAGGGTGCCAATTTTAGAGCATGCTCTAGCAGTCGACTGGCTTCGGCATAGTCGCGACGGTAGAGACAGACACGAACAATATTTAGCCTTGGCTCAACATAGTCTAACTTGAGAAAAATCGCTCGACGCCAATCTCGCACCGCAGTACTAAAATCGGCCTGGCGTTGTTCAGCCAATCTAAATTCGGCTTGCCCCAAGCCATTCCAGCCAGCAGCAAACATCGGCTCTAATTTGACAGACCACTGATAATAATCGCGAGCCACTTCAAAACGGGCCTCAGAAGCTGCTTTACCAGCACTATTGAAGCAATAGTAAACCATCGCTCGACGACCAAGAAAAACAACAAGACTAAGCAGAATCACACCAGTAACAAGAATTCTCTGCTTATTGAGCCAGCTATAAGTTTTTCGCAAAGGCTTCCAGCCATCTACTTCAAAGGAGCCATCGGTGCCAGCCGCTGCTACCACAGCATATTCATAAGGCAAATTCTCTGGCAATACTTTGGCCGGAAGAGCACCACTTCTCTCAAAGACATCACGCACTAATTGATCAAAAGTTTCTTTGCTAAAGAAAAAAGAGGGAATGTAGTTTGGGAAAAGCAAACTGGAAAGCATTTTGTTCTTAATTTCAAAATGGAAAAGAATGGTGAGTCGCCTGGCCGTGTGTTTAAGACCAAATAACTTAGTAAAGAAGAAATTGGGTTCTATGGCCACGGCTCGCATAGATGTCCAGGGCACCACCCGGTCGAAGCGCGAAAGTTTGATGCCTTTATCGCTTACCCAGACGCCATGACTGATAAATTTGAGCGACTGTGTAATTGCCAAAAATGCCAAGAACCATATGACAGCAACAATTATCCAATCACCCACCACGCGCAAAACGAGACCGATAACTGAGGTGGCATTCGGTATAAGAGGAATGACATCTGTAATTGCCAGAACAAAGGCAATAAATACAGACGATCCAACCGCCAGTTGTGTCAGCGCTTGAGAATCAAAGGGATAAAGAGTTGGCTTCGTGCTGTCTATGTCAGACCCTGCTTGACTTTGAACGTTGCATGTAACGAATCTAAAAAGTTGGACAAAAACATTAGACCATGACATATTGAACAAGGGTTAATATTAACCGTGACGAATGAATGCGAGGTATGTCCTTTGAAAATCCTGATCATTGAAGACGACGTAAATATCGCGCGTCTCATCGAACTTGAGCTCGGCTATGAAGGTTATCAAGTTTCCGTGGCTCACGATGGCAATCAAGGTCTTGATCTTTTCAAGAAAGACCAGCCTGAACTGGTTCTTTTGGACGTGATGTTGCCTGGTCTCGATGGCATTGAAGTTTGCAAGCGCCTGCGTGCCATGTCGAAAGTTCCAGTGATTATGCTTACCGCCAAAGATGGCGTACAAGACCGCGTTAGCGGTCTAGATAGCGGCGCTGATGACTATTTGACCAAGCCTTTTGCCACTGAAGAGCTTCTGGCCAGAATTAGAGCAGTAATGCGCAGAAAGCCTGCAGAAGGCATTCTTACTTACGCCGATCTCTGGATGGACCAGCTCAATCGTGTCGTAAAGAGAGGCGAGCGCCAGCTTGATCTAAGAGCTAAAGAGTTCGATCTACTAAGATTGTTTATGCAGTATCCCGAACAAGTTCTCTCCCGCGAGTTCATCTTCGACAAAGTCTGGGGTTATGACTTTATCGGTGAATCAAACGTGATTGAAGTATATATTCGCTATTTGCGTTCAAAACTAGAAGACGCCACTTCTAAACGTCTAATTCAGACTGTTAGAGGCGAAGGTTATGTATTGAGAGAAGAAGAACCTTCTCGCTAACGACCTTTATCCTATTGAAAGATCATCATAAAGAAGAAAGACCGGTCAATTGGCCGGTCTTTCTTCTTTGTCGGGGGATCTTGCAGGAGAACAATCAAGTTCCGAAGAGCCGCTCTGGTGGAGCTAGCAACAACTTTAGCCGGGCTTGCAAATCAGGTGCCAGCATTTGCAGGGTCTTAAGGGCGCGGCATCTTATATATGGATTTTCGTCGTGGGCCAGATCAATCAATATCTGCTCAGGCATGTGCGGGCTCTCTGCCACACCGTAGCGCACATCAGCACTACTGTCACAAGCCAACAGCGCCAGCGTTTCAGAAGGAGTATTAGCGTTCTCGGCTACGGCTAAACGCACTTCGTAATCACTATCGAAGACTAGTTTTTTAAGAAGCTCCACTGGGGTTCGTGGATTCTCAGCCACGGCACGGCGAATACTTGCCGATTTGTCCTCAGCGAGCCTGGCCAGAACCTGCCTAGGGGTATTTGGATTGCCAGCGACGACCCGTCGCACCTGCAGAATTTCAAGATCCGCCTCGCTCTTGGCTTCGACCTTAAGGTCTCCTGTTGGTGTTTGCTTCTCTTTCCGCATAGACGCTGCTCCGTACTCTTTGCTGAACTATCTATATACCCATTGTCAAGCGAGATTAATCGCAATGGCATTTGGTTTAAGCCAAACCTGGCTTAGCTTTCGGCAAAACGGAAAATCGAGGAAAAATTGCATAGTTTTGTAAACAGCATTTACAAAATCGATTGTGACGGATTAACCAAGAAAATATGGCTTTCCCCTATCGCACTAGGGGATATGACTTCTTTTGACCAGTTTTCAGGGGGAACTCCCACTGCAGGCGAAAAGAAAGCCAGAATATTGCGGGTTCTACGACTTGTAAAAAAACATGTCGTAACGTTATGATAACTAGAATATAGTTTAGGTAACTCTAAGGGAAAGCCCCCCGAAAGATTTACCTCGATGGCGATTCACTGCGCCAACCATTGTAAAGACCAGGTGACACTATGAACACACTTCAAACTCGCTTCAATCCAAGTTTCTCTCCTGCCTCCTCAAACGGCATAGAAGAACTCTTGTCTGTGGCAGAAGACGGCAATTTCGTCTTGAGCCTGCCTACCAATCTTAAAGACTACCAACAAGAACTTGAGCGACTTCTAGGCAAGTGCTTCAGTGGTCGTGCCAAGTCAGAGGGAACCCTGGCTCTTGCTCGACAAATGTCTATCAATTGGTGCTTGTCCAAATGCAAACAGACAGGTCAATCAGTCGATCAATGTCTTGATTTTCTTTCCTGATTTTTAAGGCAAAGACAAAACGGCTCTAAAAGGAAAAGCTCAGATATGACTCTGAGCTTTTCCTTTTTGTCTTTTACTTTTAACTCAAAACCGGTATGAAACTATCTAGTCTCTGGTTTAGCTTCGGCTTTGCCGTCGTCTTCACCATCCTCATCATTAGAGTCATTGCCCGCTTCATTGTTAGCATCATTATTCGATTCAATTGCCGCCACCACAGGTGTGACTGAGACAACCATATCGTCCTCGCCCACTTGCTGCATCTTGACGCCTGTGGCCATCCGGCCTTGAATACTGATGGCATCAGCTTGTTGGCGAACCACTACACCATTGGCGGTGGCAATAATCATCTCATCGCCAGGTCTTACAACGCGCAAGCTTGCCAGTCTTGAGCTAGCATTTTTGAACTTAGTACCAATCAAGCCAATACCGCCACGGCCTTGCTGTCTGAATTCTTCTAATCTGATGCGCTTACCGAAGCCGTCGTTGGTGACAACCAACAAGTAAGTGTCATCGAAGGTTTCAAGAGCATCGAAACCAACAATACGATCGCCTTCACGCAAGGTGATTGCGCGCACGCCGCGAGCAGAGCGACCCAACGGTCTAAGTTCTTCTTCGCTGTATCGAATGCACATACCATCGCCGGTACCGATGATGATATCGCTCTTACCAGCCGATGGTCGAACCCAACCAAGTTCATCACCCTCATTGAGGGTGATAGCAATAATGCCTGTCTTTCTGATGTTAGCAAATTCAGACATCTGCACTTTCTTGATATAAGCCTGATGGGTAAGCATGACCAGATAGCTATCGGGATCAAAGCTCGAAACAGGAATGACTGTAGTCACGGTCTCTTCAGGACGCAATTGCAGAAGGTTAACTAGAGCCAAACCACGAGCCGTACGTCCACCTTCAGGAAGATCCATAACTTCTAGTGGGAAGATTTGACCTCGGTTGGTGAAGACCAGCAATCTATCGTGCATATTGGCAGCAAAGAAGTGCTGCAAATCATCTTCATCGCGGGTCTTAACCCCTGTAACACCGCGAGTATTGCGGCGCTGTCTGCGGAAGCTATCGAGGGAGATTCGCTTGATGTAGTCTTGCTTGGTGATGAAGACAGCCATCGGCTCGTTTGGTGTCAGGTCTTTAGCTGACAGTTCACTATCGGCGCCACCACCTTCAATCACTGTGCGACGCGCATCTTTTTGACCATTAGCATCTTTGAAGTTATCGCGAATTTCACTTAACTCTTGCTTGATGATTTCATCAATACGTTTGCGATTAGCGAGAATGTCTCTGTAGTCAGCAATTTTTGCCAGGGTTTCAGCCTGTTCCTTTTCAACTTTCGCTTGTTCCAATCCTGTCAGGCGGCGCAGTTGCATTTCGAGAATGGCATTGGCTTGCAACTCAGTCAAAGCGAATTTCGACATCAACTCGCTGCGGGCATTCTCAGTTGAATCAGACTTACGAATCAGACGAATGACTTCATCGATGTTGTTGATTGCTTTGAGTAAGCCTTCGAGGATGTGAGCGCGATCTTCCGCTTTGCGCAAGAAGTAGCGGGTGCGTCTGGTGATCACATCAACGCGGTGCTCGATGAACTCTTGAATCATCGCCGCTAACTCTAGAGTGACCGGTTTGCCTTTCACTAGAGCCAGTGTATTTACAGGGAAGGAGCCTTGCAGCTGAGTATATTTATAGACATTGTTGAGCACAACTTGAGCGTTGGCATCACGCTTCAGTTCAATAACAACACGCATTCCAGATCTGTCAGTTTCATCGTTAACATCTGAAATACCGGTCAATTTCTCATCGCGCACGAGTTCAGCCACGCGCTTAGTGAAAGCTTCCGGTCCAACCATATAAGGAAGTGCAGTAATGACAATGCCCATTTTCGACTGACGGCCACCGGAGCCTGGAATTTGCTCGATAGTGGCCGTGCCGCGAGTAGGTATAGAGCCGCGACCGGTGGTGAAGGCCTCAACGATTCCATCAGTGCCAAGAATTGAGCCACCGCCCGGGAAATCCGGGCCCTTGATCCACTCCATCAATTCGCGTGAAGTCAGCTCTGGATTATCAATCTTAGCGATAGTACCGTTTACAACTTCAGTCAAATTGTGAGGGGGAATGTTGGTGGCCATGCCCACAGCAATACCCGAAGAACCATTGAGCAAGAGAATTGGCACACGGGATGGCAATACCGATGGCTCTTTCAGTGATTCATCGAAGTTTGGTCGCATATCGACAGTTTCAGCGTCGATATCTTCCAGGGTTTCCATGGCAAGAGGAGCCAATTTACACTCGGTATAACGCATGGCAGCCGGCGGGTTGTCGAGGTCACCAAAGTTTCCGTGACCATTAACCAAAACATATCTACTGGCCGAAGGCTGAGCCATACGGACCAGAGCTTCGTAAATTGAAGAGTCGCCGTGGGGGTGATATTTACCCATAACGTCGCCGACCACACGGGCCGACTTCTTGAACTTTTCATTGGGCGCTAGATTTAGTTCGTGCATACCGAAAATAATGCGCCGGTGAACTGGCTTCAGACCGTCTCTAACATCAGGAATAGCGCGACTGACAATAACTGACATGGCATAGTCGATGAAAGACTTTTTCATCTCGTCGCGCAACTCGACCGAGACTATTCGCTGACCACTATTACCAGAACCGCCCGCATTGCCTGTTGAATCAACCACCACGAACTACCTCTTAGCGAAAACAGAATCCTTGAAACATGAACATAAGACGGAAAAATTACCCTTTAGGCGCTAAAAAGTTACCAACTAATCGGTCACTCCGGCACTCGGGTATAAATTTGACAAGGCCTAATTATAACACTGCCCAAGCTCGCTGATGATGCCAGTTTCGGTAACAAATTTGCGCTATTCGCCACTATTGAAGCAGTGCCCGGCCGACTTAATACTAGAATAGTGACCTGATGTATAAATGTAGTTTCTCGGGGATACGAAATCAAGATGTCGGGCAATAACGAGTCACCCAAAGCTCTGGCAGCACAAGCCAAGAAAGCCGCCGCAGCAGCAGAAGCAGCGAGCAAACTTAAAACCGATCGCTTGAAAAAACTGAGCGCCCTGAAAGAACAAGGCATCAACCCCTATCCCTATAAGTTTGAACGCAGCCACAAAGCCGCCGAATTGCAAGAAAAATACAAAGATTTGGCCGTCGGCGTCGAAACCGAAGATGTCGTGCATATTTGCGGCAGAATCATGAATAGCCGCAATACCTGGATGTTTATCGACGTCTTTGATGACTCAGGCAAGATTCAACTTTTCTGCCATAAAGAATTTCTCGGCGAAGAGAAACAAGCGCGCCTCAAGCTCCTTGACAAAGGCGATTATATTGGCGCCACGGGTACCATTCGCCGCACTTCCACCGGAGAGCTCTCGGTCAAAGTAACCGACTGGCAAATTTTGTCGAAATCGCTTTTGCCACTACCGGACAGCTGGGAAGGTTTTACCGACGTAGAAGCGCGCTACCGCCACCGCTATGTCGACATGATCATGAACCCGGCGGTGCGCGAAAACCTGCGCAAGCGCTCACTCACCATTCGCCACATGCGCAATTTTCTAGACAGCCACGGCTACTTAGAAGTAGAAACCCCAACTTTGCAAGTAGAAGCTGGCGGTGCCGACGCGCGCCCCTTCATCACCCATCACAATACTCTTGGAATCGACCTCTACTTGCGCATAGCCACTGAGCTTCACCTTAAAAGAATGATCATTGGCGGCATGGAGAGAGTCTATGAAATCGGCCGCATTTTCCGCAATGAGGGCATGAGCACAAGGCACAACCCTGAATTCACAATGATGGAAATGTACTGTGCTTACGGCGACTATAACGAATTGATGACGTTCACCGAGTCTATGCTGCGACACATTGCCGAAAATGTCTTGCACACAGCCGATTTCAGCTATCAAGGTGAGCAAATTTCTTTCAGCAAACCTTTCCGTCGCCTGCGTATGAACGACGCTATCAAAGAAGCCACCGGACTCGATGTTTCTACATTGAAAGATTTTGAAGAAGCAAAGGCAGCTGCTATCAAACTAGGCGTCAGACTAGATAAACAAGACACTCGCGGCAGCGTAATCAATGCCATGTTCGAAGACAAAGTTGAACATACATTGATGCAACCAACTTTCATCATTGATTACCCCGTTGAGATTTCGCCACTAACCAAGGCCCACAGAGACAATGCTGGTGAAGTGGAACGTTTTGAATTATTTGTCTTTGGCCGCGAACTGGCCAATGGTTATTCAGAGCTAACCGATCCACACGATCAAAGAAGTCGACTGGAAGAACAAGGCCGCAAGAAAGCAGCTGGCGACGTAGAAGCCATGCCGCTTGATCTAGACTTCATTATGGCCATGGAATATGGCATGCCACCAACAATGGGTATTGGTATCGGCATCGATCGCCTGGTCATGCTGCTCACTGACTCAGCTTCAATTCGCGACGTTATTGCCTTCCCAACTATGAAACCAGAAGGGAAACCAGAAGCAAAATCTGAATCAAAAGCAGACCTAGCCGCACACGCAAGCGAGGACTTAGTTAAATGAACATGATAAAAGTCTATCTCTACGGGCCGCTGGGCGCCAACAAATGCGTGCTACTGCCCACGGTGGCAGAGACAGAAGCCGGAGTGTTTGTCGAAGGCGAACCGCTGTTGATTTATGATTTACATCAAGTCGACCAATGGAAAAGTCAGATATACAAAGCTCTCAATCGAGAGATGGCAGTTGTAGCCACACCAGAAGGCGACCTAGAGCCTGGCTCACAAATATTGGAAGCACTACACCTCAATTCTTGGGCAGCCTTCGAGAAGCAATCGGTGCTTTTCACGATTCATAAAGGGGCACGCTACATCAAAATTTATGCCACCGGATTTGGTGAAGACGGCATGTGGTCTAATGCCGCCATGACAGAACGCCAATTTCATAGTAGAGCACCGCTAGAAGTAGTAGTTGATGCCATTGCCAAAGAAATAATTAGCCATCCCCAAGGTCACAAGGCAGAACCCAGCTCTACACCTCTAATGATTGGTATGGCGCCAAAACAATAACAAAGAGAAGATCTAGAAAGCTTCTAGATCTTCTCTGGCAAAAATCATTGACGAAATGCAGGAAAAGTTACTGACCGGCTTCCATAGCAGCGCGTTCAGATTCAACTTTCTCTTCAACAAACGCTCTTACTTTTTCAAACTCTTCGTCTGAATCAATTGTTTGGAAAACGAAGTCGTTGCCGCGGTGGAAGAAGCGCATGATAACAAGAGTTTGA
The DNA here is from genome assembly GCA_044378815.1 of Obscuribacteraceae bacterium (SeqCode). Lineage (GTDB taxonomy): Bacteria > Cyanobacteriota > Vampirovibrionia > Obscuribacterales > Obscuribacteraceae. Next base: position 35,145 of record JBIPOV010000037.1, read on the forward strand.
TCTTCTTCTTCTAATTCTTCATCCGCGCCTTCTTCAGCAATTTTCAGAAGAAGTGCATACTCGTTGTCTTCGAAAACGAAACGATCGAGCATCTCGCAATCATAAGAATGGCCGTCTTCACTCTCTAAAGTGATAATTGCAATTTCTTGTTCTTCCTGATTGGGGGCTTCGGCCACTTTATTTACCTCTTTAGATTCGATTACCGGAGAGCTCTACCAATTTATTTAGTTGCTGCTCAGTGCCTAGAGCGATTAAATCATCGCCGTCCTGGAAGATCAGGTCGGGAGATGGATTAGATATCAGCTTACCATTTTGATTCACAGCCAGGATCATGGCACCAGAAGTCTGCTTAATGTTTGCATCTTTCAAGGCCTGGCCAATCAATTTAGAAGGTTTACCAAGCCTTACTTGTTCCATCCTCAAATCATACCCAGGCGTGGCCATGACAACGTCCAAAAACTGAGTAACCAGAGGGTGAGTCACGGCAGTAGCCATGCGCTTGCCGCAGATGACATAGGGCGAGATCACCATACTGGCACCGGCCCGGCGCATCTTGGCTTCTGTACCAGGATTGGCAGCCCGTGAAACGATTTTGATTCTCTCGTTTAAGCCCTTAGCCGAAAGAGCAATAAAGGTGTTGGCAGTATCGTCATCAAGGGCACAAACTATGCCGCTAGCACTCTGTATTTGCGCCTGCATCAAAACTTCATCAGAGCTAGCGTCGCCGTTTATAACCAAGTGCCCGGCTTCAACAGCCAGCTTAGAGCGCTCTGGATCAACTTCAATTAAGACAAAGGCAATCTTGTTTTGATTGAAGTGGGTTATTACCTCTTGGCCTGTACGGCCGTAGCCGCAAACAATTTGATGATTTTTTAATTTAGAAATCGTGTGCTGCATGCGCCGAGCTCCCAGATTGAAGCGTAAAAATATTTCCACCATATCGCTTATTACTGACAGCACAACGCCTGCGCCAATCAAAATAAGTACGATTGTGTAAACCTTTCCCGCTGTAGAAAGTGGATGAGTTTCGCCATAGCCGACCGTAGTCAAGGTGATTACAGTCATGAAGAGCGAGTCAAGAAAATTCCAATGCTCAACCAGCATAAAGCCCAGAGCGCCGAAAAGAACGAAGCCAAAGAGCCGGGCTAAATCTAACAAAAATCTCCTGGCAACCGAATCTTTCACTCTATCTCCAATAAACTTCGATCGCTTCTTATGAACGGCGCGTAATGAGCTTTTGTGCCAAAACAATAAAATAAGAACGAAAACTATCATAAACGACTTGGGAAAAGTCGCCAGTAGCATCTATTCTTATGCGCAGATGAGAGATAGCCTTATGCTCTTGACAGTCGCCTAAGGCCAGAATTTTTAGCACAGTAACTTTCAGCAACTTTCAGTACAAATCGGAGATCAAATGAGCACAGTACTAGAGAAGACCCAGGGTCAGGTCGTACAGGTAATTGGACCTGTTGTGGACGTCGAATTTCCTGGCGGACATCTACCTGAAATCTATAACGCCATTGTTATTGAGGGCGTCAACCCAGCCGGCGAGCATTTGAAGGTTGTCTGCGAAGTGCAACTTTTGCTAGGTGATAACCGCGTTCGAAGCGTATCGATGAGTTCCACCGATGGTATGACCAGAGGCATGGTTGCCACTGATACCGGTAAACCAATTTCGGTTCCAGTAGGTAAGGCCACTCTCGGTCGCATCATCAACGTTCTCGGTGAAGTTGTAGACGAAGGCCCAGAGCTTAAAGCTGACGACCATTGGGGCATTCACAGACCCTGCCCAGACCTAACTGACCTACAAACTGATACCGTTGTTTTCGAAACTGGTATCAAAGTCGTTGACCTTCTTGCTCCATATGTAAAAGGTGGAAAAATTGGTCTATTCGGTGGAGCCGGCGTAGGCAAGACCGTTATCATCATGGAACTTATCAACAACATCGCCCAACACCACGGCGGCTACTCTGTATTCGGTGGCGTTGGCGAACGCACACGTGAAGGTAATGACCTTTGGCACGAAATGAAAGACTCGGGCGTTATCGACCGTGTTGCTCTAGTGTATGGTCAAATGAATGAGCCACCAGGCGCCAGAATGCGCGTTGCTCTATCAGCTCTAACAGTTGCTGAATACTTCCGTGACGTATCCAAGCAAGACGTGTTGCTCTTCGTCGACAACATGTTCCGCTTCACTCAAGCCGGTTCTGAAGTATCTGCGCTACTAGGCCGTATGCCTTCAGCTGTAGGCTACCAGCCAACCTTGGCCAATGAAATGGGCCAATTGCAAGAACGTATTACTTCAACCAAGAACGGTTCGATTACATCGGTACAAGCTGTATACGTACCAGCCGATGACTTGACCGACCCAGCTCCAGCAACTACATTCGGTCACCTTGATGCCACCACAGTGCTATCACGTCAAATTGCAGAACTGGGAATCTACCCTGCCGTTGACCCACTAGCCTCTACTTCAACTGCTCTTAAACCAGAAGTTGTAGGCCAAGAGCACTATGATATCGCCCGCGGTGTACAACAAACATTGCAACGCTACAAAGACTTGCAAGATATCATCGCCATTCTCGGTATGGATGAGCTTTCTGCAGACGACAAACAAGCCGTTACTCGTGCTAGAAAAATCCAACGTTTCATGAGCCAACCATTTACTGTTGCTGCTAACTTCACTGGCCGCGAAGGTAAATACGTAAAACTCAAAGACACTGTCGAAGGCTTCCGCCAAATTCTTGATGGCGAAGTTGACGATCTTCCCGAAGGCGCCTTCTACATGGTTGGCAGCATTGAAGAAGCCAAAGAACAAGCTAAGACAATGCAAGGCTAACTTCTAACTAAATGAAAAAGAAGCACAATCAGGAAGCGGTAGCAGAAACTAAACCGTTAAAACCAGGCGCTAAACAGGAACTAGAAAAAGAACAAGTTCCAGCTCCAGATCAAATTCCAGCGTCTACGGCTCGCAATATTTTTGTCTTCGGAAGACTCGAAAACGAAATAGCGCTGCCAACGATTAAGAAACTGCTGCGGTTTAATGAGCGCGATCCAAAAAAACCAATCAATATGTATATCAACTCTGCCGGTGGAAACGGCTATAACGCCGATGGCATCATTGCCGTTATGCATTCCATCGAAGCACCAGTGAATACGATTTGTTTAGGGCACGCGCTCTCTGGTGCTTGCGAAATTCTGGCATCAGGAACAGGAGAGCGGTCAGCTTACGAGTTTTCCACTCTCATGTTCCACCAGACTTTGTGGGAAGCAGAAGGCGATATCACCAATTTAGAAATTCAAGCCAGTCAAGGTCGGCGCTTCCGTGAGGCTCAAATTGAGCTTCTGCACCGCTGCTCCGGCCAAGACAAAGCCAGAATTGCCAAAGACATTGAACGGGATCACTATCTTTCAACCAAAGAAGCCCTGGAATACGGCTTGATCGATAAAATCCTTCCCCATGGTGGTCACGCCCACGGCGCTGGACAAAAGAAACTAGACAAGAATGCGCTAAGCAAGAAACCAGCGACAAAAAAAACGTCTAAATAATCACTTGTTACTTCACCGATAGAGAAATAATGAAATGGCTACACTGAATCTCAAAATCATTACACCAGAAAGAGTTGTCTTTAACAGCGCTGTTGACCAGGTAACTGCTGTGGCTAATGATGGCGAGCTAACCATTCTGCCTGGTCACGAGCCAATCGTTACCACTCTGGCTATTGATGTATTGCGCTTTAAAATTAAGGGCGAAGAAGAAACTGCCGCTGTGATTGGCGGCATTATGAACGTCAACAATTCAGAAGTTGAGATTCTCTCCGATGTGGCTGAACTCGACGTTGAAATCGACGAAGCTCGTGCCAGCCAGGCCAAAGCGAAGCACGAAGCTGAAAAAACTCAGAAAACAGACAAGCTCGACTCTTACCTCACCGAAATGGCACTATCTCGCGCCATGGTTCGCCTCAAGGCCGCCGAAATGGCAAAAATCAGAAAAATGGCGCGGCGCTAACTAATTCTAACTAGTCAAAAACCAACAAAGCTGATCGCACTCTTGTTTCAGGGGTGCGGCCAATCAGCATTAGGCATTGCGATTTATCTCTGGCGCGTTGAATCATAGTAGTAGAGGTTCCGCCATCAAGGTTAACGGCCTCCACAGCCCCTAGATTCTTCAACAAATTGGCTAAATCGACCAGAGTCAAGCCAGAAGAAAACTCATCCTGACCCTTTCCAGCGACAGCCACTATTAATAAATATCCGTCCTTAGTTAAGCCCACCGCCGTGCGAGCAGCAGTGCGGGCAACTCCAATTGAGTCAACCTGCTTACCGTCAGCTTCAGTTCTGACAAAGGCCTCTTGCTCAGCAGTTAGCTCAGGCAAAAGTCTAGGACCACCCTGGAGGGAAGAATCTAGCACTCGTCCTAGAGGCAAAGGCTCGTTATGTGTAGCAATTTGCACAGATGGCAATTTGTCTTTAGCTTTTAAGAAGCGAATTTCAGTGCGGTTATAAATCTGGGAGAGAAAAGGCTTTAGTTTAGGATTTTCAGTTAAGGCTAGGTTCTTGGTCGGATCGGCACAAACCGCGCCTTTTAGAACTACATAGCTAGTGCTCTCGCCATTGCTCAAATTAAAATAGCCACCGTTTACTCCAAACAGTGCCTTCTCATCTTGAACGACTTGTGAAGTCGGAGCGGTTTTACCTTTACCGCTGGCAACGCAAGCCAGAGCCGGACCAACTCGTAGCCGCGGTGGCACAACAATTAAGCTACATTTATTGCCATTCTCAAGAGCAAAGCTGCCAACCAATGATCGGTTAATTGAAACATCTTTGTCAGAAATGACATCGTGCCAATTTTTAATCTCACTGATTTTATATTGAGAAGCCGAGGCCGATGGCAACAAAATTAGCGATGAAACCATAGCAAGTACTCCACAGGCAGCAGCTGACAGCCCATCCTTGCTTAATCTGACAATTTTCACGTGTCCTCAACCCAGTCTTCGGTAAGTCAAATACATCTCTTTTTTTGCTATTAGATATTCTAGCCAAAGCCTAAAAATACCGCCAAGCACGGCAAAGCACACCCAACACGCCTAACAAAAGATTAGCAGTCTCATAAAGTGGAATAAAGATATACTGGCTCCTGACATTTGGCATGCCCAATGGCAATTGACCAGCACCATTTTGCGAGCGGTACTGCTATGGCCCAGGATTCTCCTCAAGACAGCAATGAATTTCAAAGAGCGCTATTTGAAGCTCTGGCCAAGCTGCAAAAAGGCGAAGCAGCACAGCCTAGCCTAGAGCTCACATTTGATCATTTACAAAATATTCTAGAGCAGCAGCAAAGCTTAAAAGATGACGTCTCGCAGCAACTAGAATTATTCAAAGATCTCTCTGACTTACTGCCGGGGTTCATCTGGACAGCTTCGGCCGATGGCAAAATAGATTACATCAATAAACGCTGGTACGATTGGAGCGGCTCCAGCGAGGCAGAAAGCCTGGGCGACGGCTGGCTCACCCTGGTGCATCCAGAAGAGAAAGAGCAAGTGGTATCAACCTGGCAGAGCTGTGTCACCGATTCTCGCGACTTTGAAATCGAAATGCGGATGAAGCGCTTTGATGGCGAATACCGGTGGTTTCTCGTTCGCATTTTACCGATTAAAGACGAAAGCGGTGCCACCTTGAGCTGGTGCGGCTCTTGCACCGATATAGATACCCATCGCAGCTTAGTCACTCAGCTAAAAATGGCAAGAGATCAAGCCCAGTCTGCTCTCAAAATCAAATCAGAATTTGTAGCCAATGTCAGCCATGAGCTGAGAACACCCTTGAACGGCATACTGGGCATGGTCGAAATACTACTACGAGGCGATCTTAGCCCCAAATCGAAAGAGCACGTCAGCACTATTCGCGAAGCTGGGGCATCGCTACTGTCCATTATCAATGAAATTCTCGACTTCTCAAAAATAGAAGCGGGTAAAATGGAACTATCGAGCACTACGTTCAACCCACTTTCGGTGGTTGAAGGAGTGGCTGAAATATTAGTGCCTCAAGCAGCAGCCAAAAACCTACTTTTACTAGCCACAGTAGATCGAGACATTCCCGATACAGTCTTTGGTGATCCGCTAAGACTGAGGCAGGTGCTCCTCAATCTCTGTGGCAATGCTATCAAATTCACAGACCAGGGACAAATTATTCTCAAAGTCGAAGTTGCTAGCGCCAGCAACGGTCGCAATCAACTTCGTTTTTCTGTCATAGACAGTGGCATTGGCATCTCTAAAGCTTTTCAAAAGCGGCTATTTGAGCCATTCATGCAGGAAGAAGGCTCGGCCTATCGCAGTACCGGTGGCACCGGCTTAGGTCTGAGCATATCGAAACACCTGGTTGATTTGATGGATGGAACACTGATAGTGCATAGCGAAGAAAACCAGGGCTCAACCTTTAGTTTTGCGCTGCCACTAATAACCAGTGACGATGACAGCGATTGGACCGCGCGGGCTTGGGAAAGCAGCTACGGTCAAATCAAAATTCTCACTCTAGAGCCAGGCCAGAACAATCAATCGGCTATTTGCTCACATCTTTGTGCCCTCGGCGTCAATGCACAATCAACTTCAGAATACTCTCAGGCCATAGAGCTTTTAGAAAAATCTAGGCAATCAACCGAAAAGATTCAAGCCATTTGCCTTGATACCATTCGCTATAAAAAGCAATGTGAGCAATTCTTAGAAGCCTTCAAACGCTCAAAAGTATTTGGCCTTGTTAGTGTCATTGAAATTGGCACCACTGAATCTCTCAGCCAGGCGCGCAGTACACTGGTCGCGCCCAGGACGAGTCATCTACTCATTCCCCTGCGGCGCAGGCAAGTAGCATCATGCCTGGAACATCTGTCGGGCTGGAAACCCAAAGAGCGAAAGAGCGACACCCAGACAATGGAAGTGCCGTCAGTTAAGGCCGAAACTAAAAATGAGATTAGCTGTGGCTCAACAGAACAATTGACTCAAGCTAAAGCTCAATCGGGCATCATAAGAAGAGCGCTGGTAGCCGATGATAACAAAATCAATCAGCAAGTTGCTTTACTGTTCTTGCAAGATCTCGGCTTCATAGTTGATGTTACAGCCGATGGTATTGAGGCGGTTAGTGCCTTTAACAAGAAAAGATATGACATGGTGTTTCTCGATTGCCAGATGCCCGGGCTCGATGGTTTCGAAGCTTGCAAGATCATCAAAGAGATTCAGCAAAGGCGCGGACTAAACGTGCCTGTCATAGCCGTCACCGCCAATGCTGTCACCGGCAGCAGGGAAGAATGTCTTGACCGCGGCATGGACGACTATTTGAGCAAACCGATTGACCCTACAGCAATGAGCAAACTTGTAGCCCGCTGGCTCGGAGTTAGCGACGTCAAAATCACTATTGTGCCTAGCCAAGAATCTACATCTACGTCCACTACCAACGAGCCACAGAAAGAACTAAGCGGCTGCAGTGTTTCACGGGGTTCAGTAATTGATTTAAAGAAATTGCGCAATCAATTAGACGGAAGAGAAATTGAGAAAACACTGCTCCATTTTAGAACCCGCTGCCATAAAGATATGAGCGAAATCAATAGCCTGGCGGAGCAATCCAATTTGAACCTTCTCAAAGCCAAGGTACATTCCTTCAAGCGCGCCTGTGCGACAATCTCGGCACAAAGCTTAGTTGACGACTGCGAAGCAATAGAAGCAGCTTGCGATAAACAAGCAAATCAGGCCATAAAGAAAAACCTGGTTGACTTGCGTCAACACTTGAAGTGCACTCTAAGTGAAATCGAACGCGAGCTTCTGCAGCAGAAAACTACAACCAGCTAAGTTTTATAAGAGCAAAATTAGCGGCCACTCAAAGCAAAGGCTGTGGCATAAGAACCTTGCTCAATATCAGTCAACAAAGTGCGGCCTTCTTGTGGTGCCCAACCGAGTTTTTGCATTGCTTTCTCGCCCGAGGCACGATTATTCATAGCAAAGAACATTGAGACCACATCGCCAAATACTTCATTGGCCTCAGCCGCAGAAATACTTTGGGCCGGAACTTTAAGAGTGCGGCCGACAGCTTCAGCAATAGACTTAACTGGTATTTCAGACTCAGCGCTAAGCTGGAAGATATCGCCAGCCTCGCCTTTCTCTAAAGCCAGCATGTATCCTGCCACCACATCATCAACGTGAGCGGCACACAAAGCATTCTCACCAGACTCAATATAAGCAGCCATTCTGCGCTTCTGACCACTCTCCATCATCATAGGAATGAAGGTACTGCCAGCGTGGCCATAAACAAGAATTGGCAAACGCAAAACAATAGTTTTGATGCCGTTATTTGCAGTGGCTAAGGCAGCCTGTTCGGCTCTGTAGCGCATTGCCAGAGGATGACTTAAGTCAGGCACTGTTTCTTCAGTGGCAATATTGACACCAGTGTCGCCCACCACACCTGTAGCTGAAGTAACGAGCAGTGGCTTGTTGCTTCCGGCCAGGGCATTACCAAGGGCATGCATGAGGTTGCATTCGGTTTCAATTGAACCGGAATATTGACCAAAATTATGAATGAAAGCAGTATGGATAATGGCATCAGCGCTGCTGGCCAGACGAGCCAAGCGTTCAGGCTCATTAAGATTGCCAGAGACCGGTTCAATACCAGCCTTGAGCAACTTCTGAGCGGCAATGTCGTTGCGAGCCAAACCGTTCACTGAGTAACCAGCATTTGTTAGTAGCCTGCCAATGCGTGAGCCGACATAACCACTGGCGCCGGTAAGAAATACTTTCATGAACCCTCCGATACTTTTCTTTCGTTCTTCAATAGCTTTATACAGAAGAAAGGCCGGTTATTCACCGGCCTTTCTTAATGCGCTCCGCAGGAGCACTAATCCATCATGTTGACCCAAACTGATTTGATATTGGTGTAAAGCTCGATTGAATGTTTACCGAGTTCACGACCATAACCACTCATCTTGTATCCGCCGAATGGTACGGCTGGATCAAAGACGTTGTAGCAATTAACCCAGATCGTGCCAGCCTTAATTAGCGAAGCAAACTTGTGGGCTTTCTTGATATCGCGGGTCCAGACAGCGCCAGACAAACCAAATGTGGTGGCATTGGCTTGCTCAGCAACTTCATCCATGCTCTTGAATGGAATGACGGCCAATACTGGACCGAACACTTCTTCTTGGGCAATGCGCATGGTGTTATTGACGCCGGTCAATACAGTCGGTTGAACAAAGAAGCCTTTTTTCATATCGGCTGGTGACTGACCGCCGCAAGCAACGGTAGCGCCTTCACCTTTAGCGATCTCAATATAGTTAAGAACGCGCTCTTGCTGTTCTTTGCTAACTTGAGGACCGATATGGGTCTTCTCGTCAGAACCATCACCCTGGCGCATTTTTGCAACGCGCTCTTTGAGTTTGGTCATGAACTCTTCGTGAATGCTTTCTTCAAGGAACAATCTCGAACCAGCGCAGCAAACTTGACCTTGGTTGAAGAAGATACCAGTGATGGCACCCTTAACAGCTGCGTCAATATCGGCGTCAGCAAAGACGATGTTTGGAGCCTTACCGCCCAGTTCAAGGGATACACGCTTGAGGTTGCCGGTAGAGGCTTGAAGAATTAGTTTGCCGGTCTTGTCTTCGCCAGTGAAAGCGACTTTGTCGATGTCCATATGGCGAGAAATAGCCTCACCAGCACCATCGCCACCAAAACCAGTAACAATGTTGATTACGCCATCAGGGAAACCAGCTTCCATAGCCAATTCACCAATACGCAATGCTGTCAAAGGAGTTTGCTCAGCTGGCTTAAGAATAACGGTATTACCGCAAGCTAGGGCTGGGCCCCACTTCCATGCCATCATCAACATGGGGAAGTTCCATGGAATGATCTGACCGACTACACCGACTGGCTCACGCAGAGTGTAAGTGAAGAAGTTGCTATTAGCATTGATGGTCTCGCCTTCAAGCTTAGTAGCCCAACCAGCGTAGTAGCGGAAAGTTTCAACGGTTTGTGGCACATCAACATAACGAGATTCTTTGATTGGCTTACCATTATCAAGAGTCTCAAGCTGAGCCAATTCATCGGCATTTTTTTCAATCAAGTCAGCTAGATTGAGAAGGAGCTTAGCGCGCTGAGCAGTGCTCATTGTTTTCCAGGGGCCAGACTCGAAAGCGCGACGAGCAGCTTTTACTGCCAAATCGACGTCTTCTTTAGAGCCCTCAGCCACGCGGCAGAGCACTTCTTCAGTAGCTGGGTTGATGGTTTCAAAGGTTTTGCCAGACTTGGCATCAACCCATTTACCATCAATTAAAAGCTTCTGAGTTTTTGACAGAAATTTCTTGCAAAGTAGTTCTTTTTCATGGACGACGGCCACAGCAGACCCTCCCAGATAAATGGATGTATGGATGCCAGGCGGCCAAGGCCGCTTTTGCTTAGCATCAAATTTATCACGAACCATTAAGTAATACTGCGAAGCCCCAGATCTCTTAAGCTTGGCCTAATATTTAGGACCTTAAGAACTGCTCAGGAAGTCATTCATGCTCGATTTGGCAACAACGCTAGCACCTAAATAGACGCAAAAAAAAGACCGCCCACATGGAGCGGTCTCTCTAAGTTCATTACAAGCTCTTGAATCTAAGCGTATTTCGGCTTGAAATCAGGCTTTGGCTCGTCCCTATTTTCTGACTCTTCTGGCACTCCAACAATCACACCTGAGTCATCTCCGGTGGCGGAAGGTGGAATTTGCGGCGGGGTCAGATCGGTCTTATCGTCTATTACTGGATTTTCACCGTTGGCGATCTTTCTATTGATCTCTTCAACAATGGCGTCCACTTCAGCCTTATCGAGAGTTTCTTTTTCCAGCAAGATCTTGACTATAGCGTCCATGTGCGGACGATGTTTGACAAGAATCTCTTTTACTCTCGTGTACTGGGTAGAAATCATGTCTGAGACTTCTTCATCAATAACAGTGGCAATATTCTCGCCATAATCTCTCTCATGACCAAAGTCACGACCCATGAACGGTTGATCATTGCGACGACCAAAAGTCATTGGACCAAGTCTCTGGCTCATGCCCCACTCAGTGATCATACGACGAGCTAAGCCTGTGCTGCGCTCAAGGTCATTCATAGCACCAGTAGTGACTTCACCAAAAACAATCTCTTCAGCCACTCGCCCACCAAGCAAGGCACCAATTTGATCAATCAACTGGGTTCTGCTATGTGAAAGCACGTCTTCATCAGGATAAGACATAGTCACACCGAGGGCAAAGCCACGGGGAATAATAGTGACTTTGTGCAGTGGATTAGCATGGGGCAGAAGAGTGAACATCAAGGCGTGACCGACTTCGTGATAGGCGGTGTTCTCTTTTTCTTTAGGCGAAATGATGCGAGTTTTCTTTTCTGGGCCCATGTTGACTTTATCAATTGCTTGATCGAGATCAGACATATCTATTTCGCGCTTATCACCACGAGCGGCAAGAAGTGCGCCTTCGTTGATCAAATTGCTCAAGTCAGCCCCAGTAAAACCAGGTGTGCGCTTGGCAAGAACTTTCAAGTCAACATCTTTGGCTAGGGGCTTACCGCGACCATGCACAGTAAGAATTTGCTCGCGACCAGCGACGTCTGGTCTGTCGATGCCGACCTGACGGTCAAATCGACCTGGACGAAGCAATGCCGAGTCAAGAATATCAGGGCGGTTTGTGGCGGCCACAACAATGATGCCAGTGGTGCCTTCAAAACCATCCATTTCAACCAACAACTGGTTCAGAGTTTGTTCGCGCTCATCATGACCACCACCAAGGCCAGCGCCACGCTGACGACCGACAGCATCGATTTCATCGACGAAGACGATACAAGGGGCGTGCTTTTTAGCTTGGTCAAACAAGTCACGAACACGGGAGGCACCAACACCGACGAACATTTCGACGAAGTCAGAACCAGAAATACTGAAGAACGGCACACCGGCTTCACCAGCAACAGCTTTAGCAAGCAATGTCTTACCAGTACCAGGAGCACCAACAAGCAGCACACCGCGAGGTATTCTGGCGCCTAGAGCCTGGAATTTGTCAGGATTTTTGAGGAAGTCGACGATCTCTTGTAGTTCTTGCTTGGCTTCATCAATACCGGCAACATCAGAAAAACTAACTTTGACTTTGTTGTCAACCATGAGCTTGGCGCGGCTGCGGCCGAAACTCATTGCCTGATTGCCACCAGATTGAGCGCTGCGGAACATAAAGAGCAAACCAACCAAGACCAGAATCGGCAAGAAGAATGAGCTAAGCATGCCCATCCAAAGGCCTGACTTGTCTGGCTCTCTGGTATCAATAGGAATATTGTTTTTGTTCAGTTCACGCAGCAAATCTTCTTTCGCTTCAGCAGGCACAATCACCGATTTCTCGCGATCAGCTGCAGCGTTAGCTAATTTGACAAGAATAATATTTTCGCCATTGGTAATTGTGACTTTGCGAATTTCGTTCGCCTTGCCTTCCTTGACCAGATTCATCAACTGTGAATATGTGAGCGGATCTTCCTTCCTCCCCATGCTGGCGAGAGAAACGGTGAAGACCACCAACACCAGTAGTAGAAAGAAAACGGCCCAGGTTGTTCCGTACTTCTTCATTTAATTGCAATGCTCCAGAATGTCAATCAACAAATTATAACACGATCCTTCTATGCTAACCGCCGCAAGCCCCATCCTGTGGGGATTGACAAAAAACTACAAAAAAAAGCGAGAGATTAGCCACAAATTCATATTAGCAACTACCAGCCATTCCGCCCCATCCATCATTCGATTTCTCAAGTGTAGGCTGACAAAAGCAATGGCATTAGCTAACAGAGAATCATTTGCAGTGGCCAAGAGCATGACAGGCTGGCAATGCAGCTAAGTTATAGCGAAATAATTAAAAGCCAAGATTTGTTAACCTATTTGCAAGCAGTCAACAGATGCTTTCACCAATTTCAATTTTGCCGCTGTCCCTAACCAAATCAATAAGTGATAGGCGATGAGTGGCGATTGTGCCCACCCGAACTTTCTGAGAAAGGCCACATCCAGGCACCCAAAGCACTTCTTGATCGTCAGCCAAAACAGGAGTCAGACGCTGTGCCAGCCTTTCGTCAAGATGCCACAACAAGCCAGAGTCTCGGTCGGCGCCCTTATTGGCATGCAAATACTGCTTGAGTCGAACGCTCTGCCCCATCCCCAGGGGCTGAATGCGGTCTTTCTCCTGCCGCAGACGAAAAGAAAGTGAACCGGCAACAGCACTGAGGTCGACCAAGCAATCATGAGCCTGGCGATGAGGAAAGGCCAATTCAGAGCAAGAACCATCACTCCGCCAGCCAATAGCTTCAACTCGCAATGCTTTATCGAGCCAGGGTATGACAGTAATAGTGGTCGACTGGCCGGAGGGCAGGCGTACAAGCAGCGCTGGCATAGTGTGGCGCAAACGCAAAAGCTCATTGTCATCAATCGACTTGCCAGATTCAATTTGAGCGGCAAAAGTAAGCCCTCCGCCCTCAAACAAAAGATCAAAGCCATCTCCAAGCGAGTAGCGCTTTTCTACTTGATTGAAGTGCGCAGGCAGTGACTGAGCTAGACGCTCAACTCTATCTACACGCTCAAACGACGCCTCCACACCACTTTCGCGCATCAGCGCCACCAGCACTCGGGCTCTTAAGGCCCCATGCAACTTGAGCCAGGCCTGAACAGCAATGAAGCGACTGCGCCTGCCTGGCTGGCGCAGTCTTTCAAGCTCCTCTGCGCTGAGCAAATCAAGCAAATCGTTATCGCGCTGAATATTAGTGCGTAAATGCTCAAAGTTCTGACTCAGCGCCGAAAAGCGCTGCTTGAGCTGCGGCACAATCTGATTGCGCAAAAAGTTACGTGTGTACTTATCATCTGAATTGCTCGAATCAACGCACCAAGACTGCTCTATAGCAACAAGATACGATTCCAATTCATGGCGCTCAATAGCTAGTAAGGGGCGCAGCAAAGAGATCCCTTTCAGCGCACGCGCCGCTTTGATACCAGTCAGACCAGATAGCGAGGTGCCACGACAGAGGCGAAAGAGCATTGTCTCGATTTGGTCATTTAAGGTATGGGCAGTCACCACATGCGATATCGACAAATCAGAAGCAACCTGGGCAAGCGCCCGATAACGCAGCTCCCGCAGACTATCTTCTGAGCTATCCAGCTTAAGCCCATCTAGTCTTACTACTTGCAGGGCAATGCTTTGAGCACGGCAAAGACTCTCACAGAAGCTCTGGTCTCTGTCAGACTCAGCGCCCCGCAGACCGTGATTGACGTGACAAGCATAAACTTGGCAGAGATTTTCGCTGGCCATAGCCTTAAGAGCACAGAGTAAGGCCACCGAATCAGCGCCACCAGAAAGCGCCACCAGCAGCTTCAGCTTGCCAGACTCAGCACCAACCAGTGAAATTAAATTTGAGCTTACTAGGCCTTCAAAGCGGTGCATGGGACAATAAATATAGGCTGCAAAATCTAGAATGGGAACATAGAGGTCATATTTTTCGACTAAGCTATGTTAGCAGCGTTTTTAGAACTCCCAGCGCATCGGTTGTTGCACAATGCCCAAGTCTACCGCTAATCCAAAATCATTCTCTCCAAGTACCAGCGCGATCCCTAGCACTAAAGCACTGCTAGCAGCCTTCAGCCTTAGTTTGGCCTTAGGCTTTGCTAGCAGCGAGCGAGCCTTTGGCGACCAGCCTCTACAGGGTAATGTGCAAGAAATGGGCGCCAGCGAATCGCCGGCTAATCTGGCACCGATTGTGCCAATGTCAGCACCGGTGCTAAAGAAACGCAAACCCTTGGCGGCCGACGCCCAAGACAATTCGCTCAAAGGCAATGCTGAAGACAGTGGCCACGGTCTATCAGGCCAGGCTCAAGACGAAGGCGACGCGCCAATGAAGAGCCAAAAAGCCACCCTTGATGGCAGTGGACCACTAAAAGCCACCCTGAGCCAGAATGAATTTGAGTTACAGTCTCAAGATGCTGACTCTCAAGACCAAGAAATGGCTGTGGAGTGGGACCGCTGGCGCAACAGGCTGTTGCGCTCAATTCAGGGCGGCGTGCAAGAGCTAATCAACAACCCGGAAAACATGGTGCCACACTTTGACCAGGCCAGAGGCCGGGTGATACTTTCTCCCCGCATTCCCTTGGGGCAAAAGGCCAGCTTTTATGTGCGCATATCAGACCAACGCCGAGTGGTGAAAGCCAGAATCGTTGCATCGTCAGGCAATACTGAATTTGACAACGCTCTGCTCGATGCCATTTATGCCTTAGACGGCACAACTATTTTGCGTTTTCCGAAAGGTTCACAACGGCCCCGTGTGGTTCAAGAAGCAACTATCATCACCGCTGACCGTGGTAACGATGAATACTTCAAATTCGGCGATGTTGAAAAGTACCGAGTACCTAATCAATAAAAAGATTTAGCACAGGGGGGGCTCGAACCCCCGACCTGGCGATTATGAGTCGCCCGCTCTAACCAACTGAGCTACCGTGCCATAAGATTGCCGTGCATATTGCAGGCCAAAATCTCCAGAGAGATCTGAATATAGATTATCCGAATCGATGACAGAGCGTGTCAAGCAAATATCAACGCTGAGCCAGACAAGACAACAAAAGTTCAAACTAAGTTCTACTTAAGCCAGCAGTCAAGGGGCGAACACTTGCCTTTTAAACTTTGGCTCGACTGCTGACATACCATTCAACAAAGCGCCTGACACCTTCATCAAAACTAGTCTTGGGGCTATACCCTAAAACTTCGCGAGCATGCTCAATACTGGCATAGGTATACGGTACATCGCCAATTTGCATGGGCTTATGAACGATATTGGCAGTTTTACCCAAGTGTTTCTCGAGCGACTTGACCATGTCAAACAACATCACTGGCTCTGAACGCCCCAGGTTGATTACATCAAATCCGGGCAGAGCATAGGTCATCGCCGACTCAATACCAGCAACGATGTCGAGCACAAAGGTGTAATCGCGACGGGTTGTGCCGTCGCCGAACAGCTCAATTGTTTTTCCTGCATCTATCAGATGACAGAATTTATGAATAGCCAGGTCAGGCCGCTGTCTCGGGCCAAACACTGTAAAGAAGCGCAGACAGACTACTTGCAAACCAGCTGTGTGGTGGGCGGCGTAACATTGCAATTCGTTAGAGGCTTTAGTAGCAGCATACGGGGAAAGCGGTTGATCGACTCGATCGCTCTCTTTGAATGATTCGCCAGAGCGGCCGCCGTAGACCGAACTAGAAGAACCGAAGACCAATCTAGTTTTCTCAGCATGGGGAATTATGCGATCAAGAATTTTCTGAGTGCCAACGACATTGACGTCCATATAGTGAGCTGGTTGCAAAAGCGATGGACGAACACCGGCCATCGCAGCCAAATGGACAACAATATCAAAAGGACCATGCTGAAAAGCTCTATCAAGGGCGGCATCATCGCGAATATCACCTTCAATCAAAGTATATGCAGGATGAGCAGCGTGCTCTGCGGCATTGCGCCGCTTCACCGCCGGAGTATAAAAATCGTTGAAGTTATCAATCACCACAACAGTGTCGCCCTGAGCAAGCAAACTATCGATCAAGTTTGATCCGATAAAGCCGGCACCACCAGTCACTAATATCTTTCGGCCTGCCATCAGTTGTTCGATCGCCTCCCTTGGGATGCTGTTATCAATTTTTCAAACAGCGGCCTATTAGTTTCATAGTCTCTTTCTGGGTGCCATTGCACACCTACAACAAAGTCGCGGTCCTGCATCTCTATTGCTTCAATAACGCCATCTTCAGCAGTTGCCACCACTTTTAATTGCTTGCCAACTTTGCGCACGCTCTGATGATGCGATGTTGGCACAGAAAACTGCTTCGCAGAGAAAAGCTCTTTGAGAATGCCATCTTCAGTAATGATTACATCATGTTGGTTAAATCCAACCTTCCATCCATTTTTACTAGCATGTTCAACGGGAGATTCGGGCAAATGCGATTTGATATCTTGCACGAGGGTGCCACCTTGGTTGATATTAATCAACTGACAGCCCAGGCAAATTCCTAGTATTGGCATCTTGTCGTCACTCAAGGCTTCGCTCACAAGGGTTACGTCAAACTCTTGACGCTTAGCCGGTGTTAGCTCACAGGACGGGTGCGCCGCCTCGTCATATAAGCTCGGGCAGTAATCAGCTCCGCCAATTAGCATCAAACCATCAAGCCGACGCAATACTTCGCGCAAATCCTCACGGGGCATGGGCGCAAGTAAAACGGGAATGCCGCCACTCTTGAGAATAGCGTCAGTGTAGTTGGTCTGAATAGCCGCTTCTTCGGGTGGGCCCGCTTTGATGTCTAGATTGATGCCTATAAGTGGTTTCATGATGCCTCGAAATATTTAGGGGCATTTTACCGCAATACAGAAGCGCGCTCGCCAACACCTCAAGAAAGTTTAGGCTTGGGCAAAATTTGGCAATAGAATAATTGTCTCCTCTTTCAAACGGCAACAAACCTATTTCTAGATCGAGCCAAGAAACCGACAAATCGAGAATTGATAAGAGCGTTGGCGCTACTGTCAAAGACTTTATCAACGGCTTCAGCATTAAAATCGCTGCAGCTGTGGTGATTTGTGCGGCAATCTATCTGTATACCTGCGGCCAAACACAATTACTTCAAACTTTGCCTTTCCTGGCCATAGTAACCCTAATTGCCGTAGAAGTATTTGTCGGAGCGCACATAACGAGGATCAGCCAAGCATTAGAGGAACAAGCCAACGCCAGAGCCCTCGACTCTGAGGCACTTAAGGAAGTCATGGCCAAGGCTGGCCCTGAGCTAAAATCACTGCTTGCATCTTTGTTTTTGACCTTAGCCACTCTGGAAAACGAAAAAACTTCAAACAGTAATAAAGAGAAGGATCTTCAGCGATGGAGAGCACGTACTGCTGAAATTCAAGAAGTAAAAAAGAGCTTTGCCGATGAAGAGAGCAAAGCAGCAAGAAACTTCGCCAGAGACGGCCAAACCTTAGCTAGAAACAGCCAATCATTCGATGGACTAGCTGCGGAAGTACTAGAAGCAATGTCCTCACAAAATAAAGACTCAATTATGGCTACTGTATTTGTTCGGTACAGCCAGAATAAATACAGCAAATCAGCTTCTTACCCAAAGTCAGAAGAACTCGAAGAATCAGTTCTCAAAGTTTTCAAAAGCGCTGGCTCATCACTCGCCTCTATTCATGGCAACTTCATAGATATTGGCCCCCTTTCGCTCAAACGTTATGGATTGGAAGAAATCGCAGAAAACTTAAAATTTAAAAGAGCGGTTGTCTTTCCTGTCGAAAGCAATGGCAGAGCAACAGGAGCAGCAATCTGCTTCTCCAATCAGGAAGCCGCCTATGAACCACAGGAACTTAAACCCCTAGAGAAATTTTGTAGACAAATGGCTTCGACTTTATTGAACATTGCCGACAAAGAATCAGAACAAGAACGCCACAACACTGACCTGCTTACTGGCCTGCGCTCGCGAAGCTACTTCAACGATCTTCTGGCCAAACTTGCCGTGTTGGTCGCCGCCTGCCCCCCAAAGTCGAAGCCGGCGGTAATGATAGTTGGCATCGACTTGCATCTACCAGGCTTTTTGCGCACCGCAGAAGACACCATCTAAAAGTGGTTGCCGCAATTAGCTACATGCATAAGCCAAGCCCTAAATTACTCACAAAGCGAAGGCTTGACGGGACCAGTTCATGCCTGCCGCTACCAAGGGAACCAGATTGCCATCTTGATAGAAAGTGCAACTCCAGCAAAAATTGAGGAGATTGCAAAGGCAATAAAGGAAAGTATAAGAGCAAAAAAAAAATTGGGCCGCTGACAAAGAGGAAATGTCTGTATCCATTGGCGTTACGGCCTGCAATCAAGGACAAGACGCAGAGGCTGTTCTTAACCAATGCCTCCTTGCTCTACACTATGCTCAAGAAACCCTAGGCGCGGGACAGTGCGTTTTCTCTCACCAAGTCCCGCAAAGCTTTCAACCAAAGAAAAATGCTGTCATCGATGGCGAACTCGGGGTACTCGACAGCTTCAGCCTGCTCCAGTCTATTGCGGCAAGTGCCAAAACCGGTATTTTAACTGTTAAAAATAGCTCAGGCAATACTTTCGTAAGCATCTGGGATCACGGTAAACTGGTAAACACAAAGCTGGAAAGCAGCTCAGGAATGGATGCTTTTAGTGAGTTCTTGATTTTCTTCAACTCTGGTCATTTTCACTTTCAGCAAATGAATGAATTACCGGTGATAGAGCAGAGCAATGGTCGAATGCCGCCGCTCAGCACCGCACTGATGGAAGCGTGCTTGGCTGCAGACCACTTCGCCGTTGCCAAGACAGAATTACCTGACTTAAAAGTCAATGTCATCGCCATTAGTAACGATGCAGGATGGCAATCGGCCTCATTAGACACCGATATATCAGCTCAAGAGATGACCATAATAAAGACACTATTCGCCAAGCTCACCAGCCAACCGCAGCCTTTAGAAGATCTCGTATTGGAACTTAAGCAGTATCCTTTGTTTCGTAAATGGCGCGCTGCCCATCTTTTGAAACGGCACGGTTTGATGCAAACACTGTAATCTATTATTGTCGCAATTGTTCATTCGATAAAACTATTGAGGAAAAACCCATGAATGCAGGCCAGGCACAACATACACAAAATTCAAATGCGGCCATATCGGTTGAAGCCCTCTTTAAATCGGTAGATGCCTGGCAGACTGGTCACTTCCTCTTATCTAGTGGCCTACATAGTGACCAATACATGCAATGTCAACGGATTCTGCAATATCCTCTGCACGGCATGCACTTGGCTCGAGCCCTGGCAACTAAGATGCTGGCCGCTGGCATCAAACCAAAAGCAGTAATCGGCCCAGCCCTTGGTGCCGTGCATTTAGAAGTTTTCGTGGCCCTAGCATTCAACGAGATTCTCAACTCTGGTAAATCAAGCCCAAATTCCGAAGACCATAATTCTCAAGATCAAGTACGTGCGATTTTTGCAGAGAGAGCTGAAAATGGAAAAGATTTTGTTATACGTCGTGGCATTGAACTAGCTCAAGGCGAAGAAGTTATTGTCGTCGAAGATGTCACCACCACTGGTGGCTCAGCTAAAAGAGTAGTTGATCTCTTAACAGCTATGGGCGCCAAAACCCTGGCCGTGGGAACAATAATTGATCGCAGTGGCGGCACGGCTAAATTTGATCAGCCCTTCTTTGCCCTGGAACAACTCAACTTAAAAACATACGAAGCTGATGCCTGCCCAATGTGCCAAGCCGGCAGTCAACCAATCAAGCCAGGCAGCAGCAAGAAATAGCGCCAGCCACTATTCTAAATTGGTTTTACTCTTCGGCAACAACGACTGCAGAGCCAGTCCAATTTCGTAGTCGTTTGGCAACATGTGTTTTGCTGTCATCAACTCAGCTATGGCGCTGCTTGTATCCCCGGCATCTTTCAACTCTAAAGCCAGGGCCTTGTGCAACTGGCCGTTTTTAGGATCAATCGATAAGGCTAACCTATACTCGATCAAGGCCGACTGGCGATCACCATTTTTAGCATAGACCCAGGCCAAATTAGAATGCGTGTCTGGATCGTTTGGAGCCAGGCTCACTGCTAAACGAGCTTCTTTAAGCGCTTCACTGGCTTTATTTGTACTGGCCAAAGCCCAGGCATAGCCCACATGACCTTCAGAATAATTGGGATCAAGCTCAGTAGCAGAGACAAACTGGGCAATGGCTTCTGGCCACTTTTTCATTTTACCTAGAGCCAGACCATAGCGAGCGTGAACAATGGCATCTTTAGGATTTAGGGCAATTGCCTGTTGGTATTCGTCATTAGACTGCGCTGGCATCCGCACAGAGGTGTAGCACTGCGCCAAAATTAAATGAGGAATCACAAGCTCTTTGTTGAGCTTAGAAGAAAGTTTGCACTCAACAATGGCATCACGAAAACGACTCTGCATTCGGTAGCACTCGCCTAAATAGGCATGAGCTAAAGCATTGCCACTATCAATTTTAAGCGACCGGCTATATTCGCTCTTCGCCTCATCATTGCGTCCAAGCATGCGCAATGCTTCGGCTTTCATAAAATGGCCATCAGCAGTGGTGGCTCTGATGGTGAGCACTTTATCGAATTCTTTCAGCGCTTCTTCGTAGTCAGCCATACTCATCAAGACTTTGCCCAGCATGTAGTGGGCCTTGAAGCTATTTGGATCAAGCTTAAGCACATCTTCAAATTCTATTAGAGAATTAGTAAAGTCGCGTCGACTAAAGAACATATCCCCTAAACGACAATGCCTATCAATCTGCTTATTGCGATCTTCTTTGACAGGCTCAAAAACTTCTTCTGAAGCCGCTTTTGCTTCCTCATTCTTAGTCTCGGCCTCAAGCACCTTAGGATCTTTGTAAGGTCTACGCTTCATGAAGAACGGCGCAGCTTCACAAGCCGGCGGCGCAGCTGCGGTAACTAGCAGCAATAGAGCAGAGGCCGAAAGTAGCAGACCTCGACAGGCACTCGCCAGTGCTGCCTTAGGCACCATGGATATTCCCCCCATGCTCCAGCACCTCAACCACCCGGTCGAGTCGAAACGTTCTTTCAGCATTAGTTTTACGACAAATGGCCGTAAGATAGACACTTCCTCGACTTTCAATTAATGCCAAGGGAAGTATGATACGAGTGCTCTTAAATTCACTACTATAGGTCAACTTCAGCTCGCTTTTCTTCTTGATGGCCACTGAAATAAGATCAAAATCGGCCTTTGCCCGGGGCGACAAAACTACCGGAGCATAGCGCTGCTGTTGAGTAAAACTAAGAGTAGAGTTATTTTCCTCCAACTGCCCAAAGTTCTCCAGGCAGCCGACCTCAACTAGTTTGGCAAAAAGCTTCTGCACATACATGCTGTCATCTAAGGCTCGGTGATAAAGCGATCCAGCAAAGCCAAAGTGCTCACTTAAAGTTTTCAATTTATGATTGAGGCTATCTTGCACCAGACATTGAGCCAAAGCAAGAGTATCAATTACCGCATGGCTAGGCAGCTCCAAGCACAACCTTTGCGAATTGACCTTGAGAAACTCCACATCAAAAGAAGCATTGTGGGCAATTAGCACTGTATCGGCAGCACTGCCACACCACTGGTAAAACTGCGGCAAGACACTATCAACCCTGGGAGCATCTTTTACCATTGCATCGGTGATACCGTGTAAGGCTGAGACTTCAGGCGGAATTGGCTCGCCGGGATTAATCAAAGCAGAAAAGGTATCAAGTTCTAGATTACTCGCGCTAGAGGACGCGCCCAGCTTAAATTTGACGCCCGATAGTTCGACCAATTTGCAAGCTATGGCCGAAAGTCCGGTAGTTTCAACGTCAAAAGCAACAAATGTCAGATCGCTGAGCGATTTGCGACTTAAGCTTGAAACCTGCTCACATATTTCAGTCATGCCGTCTCTCTCTGGTATGGCGATAGAACTGATTGTACTACGGTGGCTTTGCCAGCTGCGGTGATTAAATCGAGCTATAGTACTTATGGAAATAACAAAACGGACCCGATCTATACGATGCATATATCAACTCGGCAGATAGTTATTGCTTCACTCAGCGCTTTTAGCCTACTAGCGACAACAGCTAATCGCAGCCAGGCATTTGACCTGAAAGAAAAGGATCATCCTGAGCAATCTTTGCATGGCAATATCATTAATGAAGCCCTAGCTTCAACGATTAGCCCAGGCAGCCTCAAACTAGTGGTTCAAAGCTGCGATCAAGCCGAAGATGCCGACATGCTGTTCAATAAAAGCTCGTTCAAAAGAAGTATGGCCTATATAGAGCGCGAGCAAAAAAAGGTATTGAATGCAGCCTTCGAAGCTGATAGCAGCCCAGCGGCTCGCTATCGTACTTTGAAGCATTTCGGCATAATGCTCAGAGCGGTGCAAGATTTTTACAGCAATTCAAACTATGTTGAGCACGAAGTCGCAAAACGCACAAACAAACTAGGTGTCAATCGTTTCGACCCCTACACTATTGAGCTAGTCGAGTGGTCAAAAGTGCCAACATTAATGCAGTCAGAGCCGCCCCTCGGTGCTGCAGAAGTTAAGAAAGCTAATGCCAGCGAAGGCCAGGAAAAAATTGGTCAAGCCACTTACTACAAAGTTGCTCGTGAACTTGCTCTGCGCGAAACAGCTAGGCAGTGGGATGTTCTGGCAACACTGTTGAAAAACCGCTATCAAGCAAAATCGCTTACGATCATTACAGCGCTTAAACAAGCCAGCGTTCCCGATAAAGAACCAGAAGAGATTGACTAAAACAGTCGACGCATTTCTATTTTGACTTTCGACGCACGATGCCGCAGTCAGGACAGTCACTGACAGGGTCAAAACCTCGGAGGACCTCAAGCTCTCCGCTCAAGCCGTCGATCTTGATCAATTCATTGCCTTGGCTAGCGCCAAAAGCACTAATAATTTTCACGGCACCAAGGGCCAATGAATTGCCAATTATTCCAGCCAGACTTTCTAGAACACCCAGGGCTTCACGACTGCCAATGGCATCTTCTAGACCAAGTGAGGCAAGCAAACAGCGCAGACAACACGACTTACCTGGCACCATGCAAAACAATTGAAAACGCATGCCCGCACCACCACAATGCAAGAGCGTCTTGCCACCGGCCATACATAAATCTGAAAGGCTCAGTTTCTCCTGCCAATCATGCAAAACATCAATTACTAAATCACAGGCAGTCACTTGCGACTCAATCTCAGACGAAGAAGAAGATAACGACTCAATTAGTTGATAAGCAATCTGACAATCACAACCCCCATCAAGCTGTGTGCGCAAAATATTGAGCGCGGCAAGACGATTATCAATAATCTTTAGAGCACCAATACCAGAGACGATTAAACTTTGAGCAGCAGCGCGCACCACTGGGCCGCTTCCCAAAAGCAAAACCTTGGCGCGTCTCAGTTTTTGCTGATGAGCCGGGCTAAAGCCACTCACCGCAAGCTGGCCGGCATAGCGCGCGAGCTCCTCTTCATTGTCAAACTGACTATCCATGATTACCCTAAAAAGTTGCCAGCTTAGTGACTGCATCAAGCTAAATAATAGCCTATAAACCAAAAACCCCCCTTGCGGGAGGTCTCTGGCTGGCGTTGGCGGGGAAAAACTGTGAACGGTTTATTAGTTGCTTAGTTGAACAGAGCAGCATCGCGGGCTGATGCAACGAGCCAGTTGATGCAACCAGGTGTTGCCAATCCGCCTGTTACACCGGCAGCTCCGAACAATACTTTCTTCATAGCATCGTGGGAACCAGCAGCCATGTGCATGAAGCCCATGATCATGGTAGGTCCGCCCCAGGCAATTCCCAGGATTTCCATACCGTTAGCGATGATGTTCAGCAACGCTTCTAAGTTGGCCAAGTTGTTAACACGCACTGTACCGGCGGTGTTCACACCTTGTACAACTGT
>JBIPOV010000038.1:0-59373 GCA_044378815.1 Obscuribacteraceae bacterium (SeqCode)
GTGCTCTTTTCGCAGTCCAAACTGCGCGCTGATACTCTCAAATTAAAGCACGCCGGATCTCCTGAAACTAGTCCACCAACTGCATATACCTGTGCTTGCCGAATGCTTACAAGTAGACGAATTAGAACTAGCAGAAGTAGTAGCGCTAGAAGTATTAGCTGTGCCACTAGCACTATCAGATGATTGGCTGCTACTGTTTGTGCTGGCTACTTTCGGTTCTACTGTGTTTTGATTGCAGGCGCTAAGAAGAAAGGTGCAAAGAAGAAATGGAGAAAGCCTAATCAGCAGCCCTAGCGGTACTGCCGCAACACTTAGCCGTGAAGCTGAAGTTGTTGCTAATTTATTTTTTCCAACCATAATTAAGTTAAACGCTTGCTTTGAGAATTGCTTTGGCACAGGTTCTCATGTGTTCCGCCTCGGCTTCTCGATAGGTGGCAGCCAGAAGATTGGCATAACCATCTAGTGAGTGAGCTACATCAGGATGATTCGGTCCTAGACATTTCGTGCGAATATCAATGGCGCGTTTGTAGTTCTTCTCGGCTTGCTCATAGCGGCCATCGGCCCGCATGATTTCAGCCAGATAGTGTAAACAAGCGGCTACATCTGGATGGTCTAGACCCAGATTCATTTCGCGTAATTCGGTTAATTGCTTCAGCAAGGCCTCAGCTTCTTTGTATTTAGCTAGCTGCAGATAGCAAATGATCAAACTGTCGATGCATGCCTGGGTATCGGGATGGGCCATGCCAAGCTTGCGCTCGCGCAGGTCCATTAGTCTCTTCCAGTATGGCTCTGCCTTTTGATAACGGTTGTGGTTGTGATAGAGGCAGGCAAGATCCCATAGTCTTGCCTCAGCCTCTGGGCTTTCAGGGCCTCGAGCAGTCTCGCTAATGGTCAATGCTTCTTTATAGAGGTTTTCGGCAAGTAGGTACTTGTTGTCTGATTGATGGACAAAAGCAATACTGGCTAAGATTTCGGCTACTTCAGGGCTTTGGCGACCGATGGCCCGTTCTCGAATACTGAGAGCGCGCTTGTAGAGCCGCTCTGCTTCCGTAAAGCGCCCCTCGTAAATGTAAGAACCGGCCAAATTGGTGATACAAGCCACGACTTCTGGATGATTTGGACCGAGGGTTATCTCTTTCAAACTCAAGAGCTTCTCTAAGTGGGCACTTGAATTTTTGTGGTGACCGTTGGCTTGACTGACCGCCGCTAGATTTACTAGCACGGGAATGAGGTCTACGTGGTCGTCTCCAATTGTGTCGGAGAGAATGATCAAGGCTTCAGTTAATAGAGGTTCTGCTTCTTCGTAGCGCTCGAGTGTCAAATAAACATTGGCCAGGTTGTGAAGAATGTCACCAACTTCTGGATGAGCTCTACCAAGAGCTTTCTCTTTGACACTTAGGGCCCGTTTGAACAACTCTTCGGCCTGGCGGTTTTTGTCTTGGGCAGCGTAGATTAAGGCTAAATTGTTGACAGAGGTGGCTACCTCGGGGTTTTCAGAGCCCAATACTTGTTCGTAAATTTCGGTCAGGCGTTTACAAGGCTCTTCTGCCAGCTCGTGATTGCCTTCGAAGAAGTAGAGGGCCGATAGGTTGTTTAAGGCTGCTACAACAAGATCGTCGTGAGGTTTGAGCATGCTGTCGCGAATAGCCAGGGTGCGCTGGAAGCAAGGTTCAGCTTCGCGATAACGTTGGGTCTCGAAATATATTTCGCCCAGCTTTTCTGAGCATGTTGCCACGTCTAGCTGGTTTTCGCTGTCTTCTGCTGCCGCTAGGGCGGCCTTAAACAAGCTTTCAGCCTGTTCGAGGTGGTCTGCCTCAAAGGCCTGGATGCCTTGTTCGAAAAACTTTTCCCAATCTTTGCTCATCTGAGAATGTATGTTTCCTGATTAGTTTTTCCACGACATTTCTAAGGCAAATGTCAAGAAAATCTCTAGTACGATCACATGTTAATTCTACCCAGCTTTCAATCTGTTCTAATGATGCAAATAAGATGCTAATAGTCACAAGAGATTCTAGGCCTAGTAATATCTAAGCATTGCCCATATCGGGCTAAATTGGGTGCGAAGTGAAGAAAGAAATATTTATAGCTAAGTTACGCTTTCATGCTACCGTGGATGAAATTTTTGATTGGCACGAGAAGCCCGGCGCTTTTGAGCGACTTTCTCCGCCCTGGGTGGACGTTAAGTGTGTAGAACGCAGCGGTGGCATAAAAGATGGCTCCAGGGTGGTCTTATTGTTGGAAAAGGGCCCGGTGCGTATGCCTTGGGTGCTTGGCCACAAAGACTATGTCAAGGGTAGGAGCTTTGTTGACTACCAGATAGCCGGCCCTTTTGACTATTGGCAACAGAATCACGATTTTGAAGAAGATGGCCCGGCTCACTCTTATCTTACTGATCGCGTTGAGTTCTCCGTTCCCATGGGGCTGGCTGGCAAAATTGCCGCTGCTGGCTTTATCCGCTCCGAGCTTAGCCGGTTGTTCCGCTACCGCCATGCCTTGCTTGCTCGCGATATGGTTTTGCTAAAGCGATACGGCCAAAAGCCCTTGAAAGTTTTGATTAGCGGCGCCACGGGCCTGGTGGGAGAGCGACTTGTGGCTATGCTCCTCACTCAGGGGCATTCGGTGGTACGTCTCAGTCGCCGAGGCGGTGAAGTTGCAATTGGTTCTGGTGAAGGCTCTGCTAAGGGGCCGGATGAAGCAGGAGGAGCGGCCAAAGATGGGGCTCTTACTGAGATTTTCTGGAACCCAGTGGCAGGGACCATAGAGTCTAAACTTCCTAACGATTTAGATGCCGTTGTGCATTTGTCTGGTCGAAACGTTTCTGCCTCTCGCTGGACTGTAGAAGAAAAACATTTGATTCACGAGAGTCGAGTGAAGAGCACGCAGTATTTGTGCCAATTACTGGCCTCATTAGAGAAGAAGCCTGAAGTGCTGGTTTGTGCATCCGCAATTGGATATTATGGAAACCGAGGTTCCGAGCCATTGACTGAGGATGCCAGTGAGGGTTCAGGTTTCCTTGCCGAAGTTTGTATAGATTGGGAGCAGGCGGCAAATGCAGCCAAGGCTTCAGGGATAAGAGTTGTTTTGGCCCGTATTGGAGCTGTGCTCAGTCCGAAGGCTGGGGCTTTGGCTAAGTTGTTGCCGATATTTTCTGCCGGTGGTGGTGGCCGCATTGGCGATGGCAAACAATATTTCAGTTGGGTTTCAATTGATGATGTCTGCGGTGCCATATACCATGCCATTGTTACTAAGCAGGTTGAGGGGCCACTAAATGTAGTGGCGCCAAATTGTGCTACTAATGCCGAGTTTACTAGGGCCATGGGGCGAGCTTTGCTTAGACCGACGCTATTTCCGGTTCCCCCGGAGGCTCTTCGCATTGCTTTTGGCGAAATGGCGGATGCTTTATTGATGGCCAGTGTAAGGGTCTTGCCTCAGAAATTGAAGCAAACTGGTTACGAGTTTCAAGATCCAGATTTGCTTGATGCCATTAAGTTTTTGATTGGTCGAGGGGCCGGGCATAAGTAAATGACAACTATTCTTGGTGGTTTGGCCATCTTGGCGGTCATCATTTTGCTTGTTAGCGGCGAAAAGCGCTAGAAAATTTTGAGTAAATTACTAGTGGTAGTCACAAGGTGGTCACTCCCGTGGTCACCACTTGGTTTTATTTCGGAAGTAGTTTGATTGCATGACCAACACCCTACTTTCTTGAGGACTAAACCATGCCATATGCACCTGCCGAGTTTAATGAAGCCCCTTCTGCTAGAACTCTCAATCCCGCTGAATCAGAAGCAGCAAATACGATTATGAGTGAAGTTCGAGATTACCAAGAGCAAAATGGTAGAGCCAATATCATCGGAACAGCCGAGACGCTGACTGGCGATGAGGCTGTAAGGAAGATGTTTAATGGCAAAGAAGTCGAGAAAATACTAAATAATTTTGTCATTCATGAGGATCCCAATGGTGGCAAAAAGCAAATCACGAAGGACAGCAATCAAGAACAGGGCGGTCTCAAGCCCACCAAAAGAGAGAATCCGACTACCGGTGGCGTCAAAGATCACTTAGACGATTGTCTCTTGCCACCTAAGGGGCCAAAGAATATCAAAGAGTTTCAACCTAATTCTGATACCACTGTAGGCGAGCCAAAAAAAGGTTCTGGTTCTGTAACCATAGATTTGAATGATTCGAAGTTCCTACGTCGCTTTTAGCCCGTAGATAGCCTTTTAGCCCTTTCAGTAGAGAAGCCTTCGAGTGTCAGTATGATGCTTGAAGGCTTTTCTTTTTGGTGTTTGATACTAGATAAGGTGCATTTAGTCCGCAAGTCACAGACCCGTCACTGTACGGTCACCACTCGGTCGCATTGCTTCGATTATTGTATTTGCATAGACACCACATAACTCTAGTGAGGAGAATAAATTATGGCATATGCACAGTTCGAAGGTGCTCAATTCAAAACTGCTGAGTCAGGCAATGCAAGCCTATCAGATTCGGCTTCTGCAAAAATGTCACTTGAATCTCAAAGGTCATTTGAATCTCAATCTTACCAGCCTAAAGATAAAGCTTTGTCTAGTGCTAGAGGCGGCGCTACTGTTGGCGCTGGCGATAATACAGGAACTAAGGCTGACAATACAGAGATCGATAAAATCATGAATGGCTTTGCTCTTAAAGAAGACGATGCGGCTGACCGCAAGAGTGCGATCGCGTGTCGCATGATGAAAGGCCAACGAATCGAGTATGGGCGAATCATCTCAACTGATAAAGAAGGTGATGGTAAGCCTTCTGTTCCTGGTCGCGACGGTTCAAGCGGGCCAACTGATCAGGATCGAGCCAGTCGCTTTGAATTGTATTTGTGGAACTTGTGTAATCGCCGCAAGTAATTTGGCTTGGTAAAAACCATATTTTGGCACTACTTGTGGTGTTAAGGAATTCAGTCAATTTAATAGTCTTGAACCTGTAGAGGAGAATAAACAATGGCACATGCACAATTTGAAGGAGCTGAAGCAAGTCAGCTCAATGCTGCTAGTAAAGGCAATGATTCAGCGTCATTGCGACTGTTTGCTCAAGTAGAAAATTACCAGTTGCCCGAGCAGACCGCTTCTAATACTAAAGGAAGCAACTATAGTGATGAGAAATCAGCTGTGAAAAAAGATATCGAGAAGATGTTGAATAACTTTGGCATAGATGATTCTCAGCAACAGAAGCCCAAGCCCATAGACCCCGGTCATTGTCCACCCTGGATGACTCCTGGTAAGCCTGACAAGCATCCTGACAAGCATCCTGATAAGCCAAAACCGACAGAGGTCAAGCCAGATAAGCATCCGGACAAACATCCCGATAAACCAGGCAGTAAGCCCTGGAACCCGGAGCTTGGAGTTTGTGCGCCGGGAAGCCCATACAAAATCAATTGTTTTGACGAGAAAGATTCAAAGCTCAAAACTAAATAGCAAATCGCAAAAGCTGGCGTGATAGTTCTATCCGGACTAAAGCGCCAGTTTTTAACGGCTTGAACGTAGTCGGTAGCCGACTCTTGGTATGTTTTCGATCAATGATTGATCATCTTCGCCGCCATCGTCGATTTTTTTGCGGATGCGCTTGATCGCTGTGCGGAGTCCTTCTGGGCTGGCGTCTGAATCTGACTCCCAGACTCTGGCAATCAGGGCTTCTGCGCTAAATACTTGGTCTTTGTGCCGGAGAAGGAACTCTAGCAAGGCAAAGTCGCGGGGCAAAAGGTGCACTTCTTGACCGCCTCGCATAATGCGATGTTTGGAAGAATCAAGTTCGATGTCACCGGCCCTTAGTACGGATGAGTTAAGAAGAGTGGGACGACGCAGCAAAGCCTTAATGCGCGCTCCTAACTCCTTGATGTTGAAGGGTTTGGTCAGGTAATCATCGGCTCCGATATCTAGGCCGGTTTCTTTATCTGTAATGGTCGATTTTCCGGTGAGCATGATAACCGGTGTTGAGCCGCCGTTTTCACGAAATTCGCGCAGAATTTCTATACCCGAGCAGCTCGGTAGGTCCCAATCG
The DNA here is from genome assembly GCA_044378815.1 of Obscuribacteraceae bacterium (SeqCode). GTDB lineage: Bacteria > Cyanobacteriota > Vampirovibrionia > Obscuribacterales > Obscuribacteraceae. The sequence continues at coordinate 6,022 of JBIPOV010000038.1, forward strand.
AGTACGACTACATCAAAACTCGATATCTTCAGGATTTCTCTAGCTAGGTCTCCGTCATAGGCTGCTTCAACGGTGTAACGCTCGCTCTTGAGCCAGCCAGAGATCATGTCTGAGAGATCTTGGTCATCTTCAACTAATAGGATTTTAGACATTCTCTCAGTATCCGTTCGATAGCTACCTTCTGGGCCGTTATAAATATACCAAACCCGGCTTGCTCTCGGGTCAGCAAGTTTTAGGCTGAGGCGAGGAAAGCCCCATCTATTGACGCGGCGGAAGTCAAGCAGTTCTGCTTTGCAAGTAATCTTGCACAGTATGAATATACAATCTAGTCAGCCTGGTTTGCAGACTTCTAGTTTTGGAAGACGTTGGAGATATTCGGCCCATGCTCAGACCCATTAGTCTAAGACTGAAGATTCTAGTGCTTGTATTTTTTCCATTGATTCTGCAACTGGCACTTTTAGCAACAGTTGCGAACTTGCAAAATCAGGCCGAGAGCGAGGCTCGACGTGCGGAGATCTCCAGGCAAATTGCTGACGAAGTAATTGCTATCACTCGTGATATGGTGGCGCTAAAGACAAATTTGGAGGATTATCCTCTTATCTCATCTGAAAATGCTTCGACTAGTGAGTACCAGATGTTGAATGAGGATATTGAGCGACACTTTCTGAAATTGAGAGAGCTAACTCGAGACAAACCAGTGCTAGCTCAGTCGGTAGAAAAATCGTATTCTGCTATGCATCGTTCGCGACAGCTAGTCGATAATACGCGGGCGGCTTATCAGGCTGGAAAATTGAGGGGGCGGCTTGATCGATTTCAGTTTGTTATTCGTTTGCGCCGTCTTACCATGGAGCTCTCAAATCAGTTGCTTAGCATCGGTGATGCTGGCAAAGCTGCAGCGGATGCCAGTCCTGAAAATCAGAGAAAGTTTCGAGAGAAAGTGCAGTTCGTTTTAATTGGCGGCGGCGTAGCCAATATATTCCTAACTCTACTTCTCGCTCTTGTCCTCACTCGTAGCATTGTGAATAGGCTTAAGATCATGAACGACAATAGCTACCGTCTAGCCAGTGATAAGCCGCTCAATCAAATAGTTTCTGGTAATGACGAGATTGCCCAGCTCGATCATGTTTTTCATGACATGGCCTCAGCCTTGAAAGAAGCCGCTCGAAAAGAACGGGCGATTCTAGAGAATGCCAATGACTGTATTTGTTCGTTTGATTCAAGTTTGAAGTTCGTCTCTGTTAATCCTGCTTGCGAAGATTTCTTTGCCCTGGAGCCAGATGAGATTATCTCGACTCATTTATTCGACTACCTTAACCCTGAAGATACTGAAAAAGCTTGTGCCTTCCTATCTAAGGTAAATCAGGGTACTAATCCAAGTAATATTTCTTTGTCGATTAAGAGAGCTGATGGCGAGGTTCGGGAGGTGCTATGGTCGTCGCAATGGGCACCGACTGAGGGCAAGACTGGCGAATTATTCAGTATTTTCCATGATGTTACTGAGCACCGGGCTGCTGAGCGACTGAAGCAAGAAGTGGTAGCTATGGTGACTCATGATCTACGTTCGCCACTAATGACAGTGCAGAATTATTTGCAATTTCTGGGCGATGGTTCTTATGGTGCTCTGGCTGATTTAGCTCAGCAGTACTTGCCTGGCGCCCAGCGAAGTAGCGAGCGAATGATGCGCTTAATAGGCGATCTTTTAGATATCGAGAAGATCAATTCTGGGATGATGGAGTTAGAACGCAAGAAAGTTTCGGTGCAGAAAGTCATTGAAGAAACTATTGAGCAGTCTTCTAATTTGGCTAATGATTTTAAAGTTCGTCTGCTGAGCGAGCCAGCCAATTATTATGTCGATGCCGATGAAGAGAAGCTCTTGCGAGTGCTAGCTAACCTCGTTTCTAATGCCTTGAAGTTTTCGCCCAGAGATGGTGTCGTCACAGTTTCGGCAAAAAGTAACAATAAGGTTGTGACTTTCACTGTTGCTGATTGTGGTCCTGGTATTCCCCCGGAGATGTTAGATAGTGTATTTGATCGCTTCCAGCAGGCCCGCAACCAAACCGCACGTACGCGAGGTGGTTCGGGTCTTGGTCTGACAATTTGCAAGGCTATTATCTTGCTACATGGCGGCAGAATCTGGGTTGAATCAAAAGAAGGGCAAGGTTCTCGTTTTAGTTTCGAATTGCCGCTAGCTAATTGAATCTATAGAATCACAAAATGGACAAATCAATAAAAGCATTCTTCATCACAACAGCGGCTCTTGAAGCTGGAGCCGGTGTTGCTCTGGTGCTATTTCCGCTGCAGGCCGTGTCGCTGTTGATTGGGCCCGAAGGGGCAGGGGCTATACCAATCGAGAAAGTAGCAGGATGTGCTCTGGTTGCCCTGGCGCTCCTTTGTTGGCTGGCTCGCAATGATACCCAGAGCGCTGCTGCTCGCGGTATTGTCTGGGGTATGACTGCTTACAATCTTGGTGTTATTGCTGTTCTTTGTATTTTTGCTCTCGGCCCAGCTGCGCTGCCTCCGGGGCAGTCGCAAACGGTCGGTATGCTGCTCTGGCCAGCCGTAGTTCTGCATACAGTTATGAGCACTTGGTGTGGCTTGTGCTTGGCGAAGAAGCCTTGCTAAATTTTGACGGCTGGCCGGTTTTGGTATTGCCTCATTACTTTTGCTCTTACTGCAAATGTATCTGGCTGAATCGTCCACTCGCTACTGAATGGACGAGTCATTAGGAAGATGACACCAATATTGGTGCCGAGGGTAATAGCGACTAGCCCTACTAATACCGAGTGCAGTAAGGGGCTGCCTTTGCCAACATAGAGATATGAACAGATTAAAACCACTACCGCGCAGGTGATAATTAAGGGCAGCAAACGCCAGGTCCAAGTGCTGCGACTGGCGACAATACGCACTCCGCGGCTCTGTCCCAGTTCGTTGGTGGTGCTAAGAAGAGCGCTTTGTACTGTTGCTTCGCCGTCGTTGGCTGGTCGAAATTGCAGAATGGTATCACTAATATTAATGAAGACATCGGTAACTGCGGGGCTCATTTCTCCGTTTCTCATGGCTGGCCAATCTTCGCTCACTACCTTGTCGCAATAAGCAATGCACTGCTCTTGGATAGCTCTCTTCTGTGGCTCTGGTAGCCCTCTGGCTATGCGAAAGACTTCGCTGATACTTGTGGCTTCACCGCTCACCGATTGTTCCAGCGAGCTGTACTGTTCGTCTGCGCTTGAGACCAGCATGCCCAGCAAGACTGAAACCAGTGTGCCGAGAATTGCTAGCAGAGCCACAATCAGCTCACCATTTTGGGCCAGATCAATTTTGATAGTTTTTGCTGATAAAAATAAGCCTACAAGTGCTACTGCCATAAAGCCTGCGGCCCAGAAAAACAGTGGCGATAGTGACATAGATGACCTGCAATTCGAAACTATAAACTGCTTAATGCTATCAGGGCTTTTAGGCCTTAGCAAGAATAGTCTTTATCGCCCTTAGCGTAGCTCTATTCTGGTCAGCCCTTGCGCCGCTTTTTTACCCAAGCAGTGCCGCACCGATCAGCATAGCTAAAAGTATTAACACCCCGAAAGCCAACCCAAGCCAGTGCTTCGATGTCATTGGTTGAGCAAAGGGAAGGCCTGGACGCAGAGTTGTATTGAGGTGATTGACTTTTCTCTGCACAATAATTAGGGGTATGAGACTGAAAGGAAATACCGCTAAAACAGTCCAGTCGGGCATGTTAGGAATACGATCTGAAAATTTTATCACTGCATCGAAAATGAAATAGGAGACGGCCAAGAAGTATTTATTGAAGACGATAGGCGATTTAGTCTCACTGGATACAGCTTCGTATTCTTTCATCATGTCGAAGAATGACAGTGGCAGAAATAAGGCAAAGATAACAGCGGCAGTGGTTTTCGATTTGCCTGGTCCTTTTAAGGCGTGGAAGTGCTTGAAGGCCCAAACTATTTCGAAAATACCGAGTGAAAGCACATTGAAGATTACAAATTTCGTTAGGGTGATTGGATAGCCGATTACTTTTTGTTGATCGGCTAAAGCTTCGCTGGCGCCGCTATTAGAACCGAAGCTCGATACATCGTTCGGTTCTGCTTCGGTCATTCAAATTCCCTTTTTTTTCTTGAAACTCTAGTGCTTGGCGAACATCATGATTCCTGCGCCAGCAAGAACTACTACCATGACAATAATGGCAATCATTACTGGGCTCATACCACTGCGCTCTCTCGCGTCACCAACAGCGCTCAATTCGCTTCCTTCTGGTTTTAATTTCTTGGCACTTTTCGCTGCTGCGGCTTCTTCACTCGTGGGCAGTTCGTTGCCTTCGTATGAGCGCATGCGCGTCATGGCGCTGCCGGTCAATGCTAATTCTTCTGCTGTGGCGGGAAGGTTTGGCAGGGCGTTGATTAATAGGTTCAGTCTAATCTTCAAACCTTCTTCAAGGTGTGCTGCTTCTTGCGGAAACTCACTGCAATCCATAAGTGAATAAGTGCCATGCTCGATGGTGAGCAGTTCGGCCAGGGCGTCGAAGCCTGTCAGTTTATCTTCGAGCAAGCGGGCACCATGAACATAGGTGCTTTTGACGACGAGAAATTCGCCATCGATTTCGCCAAATTCAGAAGCCATGCGAGCAATTGCATAATCGGCTTTTTTGCCTTTTTGAATGGCTAAAAGAATTTCTTTTGTGGAGCGATTCTCCCAGATTTTTCCTGACTCGATGGTCGGTAATTCATTCATTCAGGTTGCTCCGCCAGCTACTTAGAATTATGTTTTTAGTTCGAGGGTTACAGGGCAATGATCAGAGCCTTGCACATCACTGAGGATACCAGCATTGACAACGTTCTCGGTGAGGTTTTTTGAGGTAAAGAAGTAGTCAATACGCCAACCGACATTTCTTTCTCTTGCCGCTGTTCGCATGTGCCACCAGCTGTAATTGTGAGGCTCTTGGTTGTACATGCGAAAAGTGTCGGCATATCCGGCTTTAATAAATTTATCCATCCAGGCTCTTTCGACAGGAAGAAAGCCTGAGGTTTTTTCATTTTCTTTTGGTCTGGCTAGATCAATAGCTTGGTGGGCTGTATTGAAATCACCGCAGACTGTTAGTTTCTTTCCTTCTTTTACAATCTTATTTGCCCATTTGTAGAAGGCGTCGTAAAAATCTAACTTGTATTGCAGTCGCTCTGGGTTTTGAGCACCATTAGGAAAATAGATATTGGCCATGACAAAATCGCCGAAGTCGGCTACTAGTGTTCTTCCTTCGCAATCGAAGCGTTGCACACCAAAGCCTTCCTTTACGGAGATTGGCTCTACTCTTGTATAAATACCGACGCCGCTGTAGCCGCGCTTTTCTGCGTGTGAGAAGTAGCTTTTGTAGCCTTTTCTCTCAAGTATGTCTGGAGTTAATTGGTCGGCGGATATCTTGGTTTCCTGCAGGCCGAGGATGTCAGGCTTCTCGCTGTCCATCCAGTCGTAGAAGCCTTTCTTGGCTACAGCCCTAATACCGTTGATGTTCCACGAGACTAGTTTGAGATTAGACATTGTTACCGCTCAAAAGTTTTTCCAGTCGAAAATTCTTCTATATCTTAGAACAAGGCGCACCTGCTCTTTGAGCAAGTGCGCCTTATTTATTTTTCGGCTTGAGCTACTTTGTTTTGTCTACTTCTTCGAGCCGACTGGTGTCTTTGCTGCGTTAACAGCTTCCAATACGCCAGCATGAACGATTTCGCCTTTGTGAATGTTAACACCGAGGTGTAGGGCTGGATCGTCTAGGCAGGCTTGGTAGCCGTTTTTGGCTAGCTTGGCGGCATAGGCCATTGTGGCATTGGTCAATGCGCGAGTAGAGGTCCATGGCACAGCGCCAGGGATGTTAGCCACACCGTAGTGCACCACACCGTCTACTTCGTAAACTGGTTGTGAGTGAGTAGTGGCGTGGATAGTTTCGATACATCCGCCTTGGTCGATAGCCACGTCAACAATGACAGAGCCTTTCTTCATTTTGCTGACCATTTCGCGGGTGACGATTCTTGGTGCCTGTTTGCCAGGAATCAAGACGGCGCCAATTACCAAATCGGCACTTGGTAGAAGGCTTTCTAGGTAGTGGCCAACAGAGAATACTGTTCTGACTTGACCGCCAAACACGTCATCGAGGTAACGTAGTCTATCTAGTGATAGGTCGAAGATAGTGACCCGTGCGCCCAGGCCGACGCCAATTTTCGCAGCGTTGATACCGACAACACCGCCACCAATGATGATGATTTCGCCTGGTTCAACCCCGGGTACTCCACCAAGAAGTACGCCACGACCGCCCATTGGGCGTTCTAGATATTGAGCACCAATTTGAGTGGCTAAACGGCCGGCGATTTCAGACATTGGAGTTAGCAATGGCAATTGGCCATTGGCGGTTTGAACTGTTTCGTAGGCGACACAGGTAGCACCAGATTTAGCTAGATCTTCAGCCAATTTAGGAGCTGCAGCTAAGTGTAGGTAAGTGAAGAGCAGCTGGTCTTTTTTGAGCATAGCTACTTCTTGAGCTTGAGGCTCTTTCACTTTCAAGATCAGGTCGGCTTCGCCGAAAATAGATGCTGCATCAGGAAGAATTTTGGCTCCTACGGCCTTGTACTCGTCATCGCTCATGCCTGAGCCCACGCCTGCGTTCTTCTCGACGTAGACAGTGTGACCTTCGGATACCAGTGTTTTTACACCGGCAAGTGTGATGGCAACGCGATATTCGTTGTCTTTGATCTCTTTCGGCACTCCAACCTTAGCCAAGGTCTTACCCTCCAAATATTCGAACCTAATCTCTATAAGCATCTGTAGAGATTGAAATTCTATCTCGCAATATGTCTTTACTATATTGTCTTGATAGATGTTTTATGATTGGGCGCTTGGCAACCCGCCTTTGGCTCTGGTTGACAACCGGATTTGCCATTTACTGCATATTTGGCCCCTGACCTTCTGATAATTAGCCGGGCCGATCTTTGAGCTGATATTGTTAGAATCTGGATTTAGTAGCCTGATAGGTTCGTCACTCGCATCCCGGGTGCGCACTGCAACCAAATATAAGAGTAGGAAAATGAGCGACATAGTCATAGTCAATGGAGCAAGAACCGCTTTCGGAGCGTTCGGTGGTGGATTAGCCTCTAAAACAGCAACAGATTTGGCCGTTGAAGCCTCGCTTGGTGCTATCGAGCGTTCGCAAGTTGATAAAGATACGATTGACTCTGTGATTATGGGCAATGTTATTCAGACTAGCAAAGATGCCATTTATTTGGCTCGCCATGTGGCTTTGCGCTCAGGTCTAAAGGAAAATACTCCGGGCCTCATCCTCAATTTGTTGTGTGGTTCTGGAGTCTATGCTGTCGCTAATGCGGCAATGCAGATTGAAAATGGCATGGCCACTACCGTTTTGGCCGGTGGTACAGATCATTTGTCGAGTACTCCCTATAGCAGTTGGAGTACGCGATGGGGCAATCGCATGGGTCACATGGAATTGTGGGATGGCCTCGACATCCGCGATACCTACGCCAAAGCGTCCATGGGTGAGACTGCCGAGAACCTCCAGGAAAAATATAAAATCAGTCGCGAAGAGCAAGATCAATTTGCTCTGCGTAGCCAACAATTGGCCAAAGTGGCCATGGAAAGTGGTCGCTTAAAAGAAGAGATCAAAGCCATTGAAATTGTTTCGAAGAAAGGTACAGTCGTAATTGATCGTGATGAACATGCGCGGCCTGATACAACCCTTGAAGGCTTAGCCAAGCTTAGACCGGCTTTCCGTAAAGATGGCAGTGTTACACCTGGCAATGCTTGCGGTATTGTCGATGGTGCTGCCGCCTTGATTGTTACTAGTCTGAAAAATGCTGAAAAGCAAAAGCTGAAACCATTAACACGGGTTGTTTCTTGGGCAGTCACTGGTGTTCCACCAGAAATCATGGGTATCGGTCCGGTGCCAGCCATCCCGATGGCTTTAGAGAAGGCTGGTATGAAGATGGCTGATATTGATTTATTTGAAATCAACGAAGCTTTTGCCGTGCAGTATCTTGCTTGCGAAAAAGAGTTGCAGCTTGACCGTGACAAGGTCAATGTCAACGGTGGCTCCATTGCCTTGGGTCATCCCTTTGGTGCGACTGGCGCTCGTTTGCTTTTGTCTATTTCTATGGAACTGCAAAAGAGACAGAAGCGCTATGGCTGCGTCAGTCTATGTGTCGGCGGTGGCATGGGCATTGCCATGATTGTCGAGCGAATATAGCAAGTAGATTCGTAAATCTAAATTTGAAATTCTAAAACTAGTTTCGAAAAACTAATATGTAGTCACGCCCTTGCGGCTGGATGTTGGCTTTACAGCTGCTGCCGTGCCATAGGTTTTGACATAGACGATTTTTTCTTCGGCTGGCGCAGCGGCTTCTGTCGTTTCTTCAAGAATCACTTCTCTTGAATATGGAATAGTGCCGCTGGCACCTCTCATCATAGGAAGTATTGATGGAGCATAGGCTGGAGGTGGTGGTACTAGGTATGCGCCGCGTCTTGCGCCTGATCTACTTTTAGCTTCGGCGCTAGGAGCATCAATATTGATACAGCATGCAAGCAGCGCAGCGGTCGACAACATGAAAACTGTCTTTCTCAACACTTGTGAAACCCCGTGGTCTAAACTGGCCAGAGCAATCTAGCCGACAAAAGTATGCGACAGGCATTGCCATGTCTGTAAAGTTCGTTGATTGGATCATACCACTGAGGTTGGACCGTCAAACCTCAGTGGCCTAACAGCAAAAAGTTAGCTGTGGAACCACTTCGATTGTCTGGGATGCCGGCGCTGCTCAATGTTATCGACGTTTTTGCCGTCGAGGGGCTCCCAAGTAGCTACCGACTGTCCCCACCAGGCCTTGGCATCTGTAACAGTGGCGTCAGTCTTACGTTTCTCGCCTCGGTTTAGATTTTGAGCTGCTTCTTGCTTAATTTTCTCAATTTTGGCCTGTTCCATTAAAACCTGAAACTGTTCTTCCACTTCGGCAGAAGAACTTACAGGTTCTTGCTTGTCTGGGCTGCGCTCGGCCAGGCGGTCAAGATTGCTTTGCCAGGGATTATGCGATTCGCCATCTGGGCTGGGGAGTTCATAGTAATCATGGTCGCTAGACTGATTGCGGTTGAATAAACGAATTAGGGGGCTAACAAGCTTCTGAAAAGAAATCATAGTAATTCTCCAACGACTATTGCTGAGTCAAAAGGGGTATTCCCCTGACAACATGGCAGTAACGGTCGAGTTCTTCACGTAAAGTTGCGTAAAGCACTGTGAAGCAAACTGTAATAAATGGCCGTGTTGTGGTGGCTTCCCGTTGAGAAGAGCCACTTGGAAACGGACTAATTTAGGAGGGTCTTTATGATGCCAGCTCGACGGCTTCTTGAGCGGCCAGTACGAGCTGCGGTACCGCCTGCTCAATCTTTGGCAGGTCTAGCCTAAGCTGATACTCGCCTGGTGGCTCAAAGCAGTGGATACAGCGGGCTTCATATTGAGCATCGCCAACCAAAATTTGTTCACTTGAATGAACTACTCTCTGAGTGCGGCAGGCAAAATCAGAGCCGCATTTTCGGCATACGGCCAGGAGTTTGTCGACACGATCGGCAAGAGCCAAAAGGTGCGGCACGGGGCCGAATGGCTTGCCGCGGAAGTCTAGATCGAGGCCGGAGGCAATAATTTTCTTTTTCTGTCTGAGCAAGCTGATGACTACATCAATGATTTCATCTTCAAAGAATTGGCTCTCATCGACGCCAATGACCACGGCGTGGGATGAGTATTTGAGAATGTCCTTGGCTGAATCAACCACAATTGCTTGCGAAGCCATGCCGTTGCGAGACTCTACATGGTTTGGTCTTGATCTTGTGTCTGTGGCGGGCCGCACGATAATTGTCGGCAAGTAGGCCAGACGGGCTCTTTCTATGCGTCTAATCAGCTCGCTCGACTTGCCGGCGCTCATGCAGCCCACAATCATTTCAAATCGATATCCGCTAAACATGAAATGGTCTCCGCAAAAAATCTGTCCTTAATGGTAACCAAATTTGAACGATTTGTTTGTACAAATCAGTTTCATATTTCTTCACCTGATAAGCTCCTCACTCATTTTTCGGTCTCTATCGATCTGATATGTCCTGAGATCGGAAATATTAAAGCACCAAATATGGTGGCGGCCTGGTGCGTCGCGCCAGACCGCCACAATTTGCTCATTGAGCTATTTCTCTGAGGTTTTTAGGCCCACTATCTATTCGCTACTGTGCTATCACATTGATCTCTGATGGAATAGCAGGTTAATGTCTGAAGCGACCGCCGCCAGCGCCTCGTAAGCCACCCGCAGCCCCCCTGAAGCCGCCGCCTTCGCCGCGCATGCCGCCAGCAGCCTCCCTGAAGCCACCGCCTTCGCCGCGCATGCCTCCACCGGCACGTGCTTCAGCTCCAGCTCCTCTCATTGCCGAGCTTTCTCCGCCTTCGCCCCGGCTTTGGGCGAAATTGCTAGCACCTTGTCTCGCTTCACCACTTTGGGCAACGAAGGGATTATTGGCAGCTTGCTGGAATTTTTGTGGATTTTGCTTCTGCTGTTCTTGATACCACTGTTGTTGTTTCTGGTAGTTCTCTTGGCCGCCATAGGCCGCTTGGCGATTGGTCTGATTTTCGCTCACAGAGCTTTGCCGGTTTTGTTGATTTGTGGCAGTTTGTTGTATGGCCTGCTGCTGGTTCTGCTGCTTTATTTGATTTTGGTTGTACAGAGCCATTTTTTGGTTTTGGTTCAGGTCTTCAAACTGTTCGCCGTTATGGTAGCCGTAGGCTTGGCCGTTGGCGCCGTAATACATCGGAGTGCCGTAAGGTGCATTGTAATAGCTGTTGCTCATAGCAGCTCCAGCCATGGCTCCTAGGCCTGCAGCCGCGGCTGTTCCTACTGCTCCCATGGCGCCACTACCCGAACTGCCCGAACTATTGTAGTTATTGGTGACTTCTGTAGGGGCTTGCTGCTGCGGTGGGGCTTGATAGTATGGCTGCGGAGCATACTGAGGCACTTGGGCCTTTTGCAGGTTGCCAGCGCGCCGTGCTTGCAGTGCTTTAACAGCTTCGTCAAGGTCGACAGATTGACCGTTGCGGTCGGTGTACCAGAAACCGCCTTGGGCGCCCATGAATATTTGGGCGGTATTGCCGGGAACTCCGGCACCTGGAATGGGCGCAAGATCACCTTTCGGTGTAATCACGCTCTGGCTACCGTCGGGATTTTGCACTACCTGTAGTGTCACTACTGAAACTTGTGGCTGTGCGCCTTGGCCCCAGGCGGGCGCTGAAAGCAATAAGACTGCTGAAAGGCATAAGGTGGTCAAAAGTGCTTTGGGCATGTTTCTCCTCCGCCGACTACTAGATTGAATCTAAGTAGGGCATCAATAACGCCGAACCCTAATAAATTTAGCAGATGCAATGAGGAAAATGACAGTGAATCATTCTTAGGTATTAGTAAGTGGCAACAATCGTCGGCACAAATCACCCAAAGAGAGCTCAGGCCTTTAGGGTTACGGCGGCAATGCAGGAGTGATTGAATGCCCTGATGGCGCTGCGAATTTGATCTATAGATTGTAAGAGCGAGTTGGCTGCCAAAGTAAGCGCTGGTGCGCCTTGATCATTTGTGGCGGTCTGCATGGCTAGGCTGACGCAGAGGTCGCCGCTAATTACTTTGAGACAGCTGGCTTGAAGAGCTGCAGGGGCCGGTGATTCGTTTTTTAAATCTTTCAGGCGATAGAGATTTTGGCAGACCTTGCTCAACTCCACTGCTAATTCTTTAAGGATAGAAGAGACTGTCAGTAAATCGGCTAGAGATGAATTGAGCATGCCGTTGCCGATGATTTCTTCACCGCCTCTAATCTTGAAGCCGCTGCTAAGTGAAAGTTCTCTCACCAGCTTCTCTCGATAGTTGCGATCGCCTTTGAAAGAAACTTCTTGCAGGCGCTCTCTACCTTCAGTCAGGCGGCGAATTACTCGCTCGGCGGTATTGCCGAAATTATTGAAGTCACGGGCCGAACGCAGTTCGATTTCTTCCTCTTTACCGCTGGCTCTGAGGCTCTTTTCGATTTCAAGCGATTTGCGTCTCAATAGTCGCTCTAGGTCTAGTAGGGCTGAAGAAAGCTCGCGAGTGGCAACCAGCAAGGCTAATTTGGTTGCGGCAACATAGGCATCTTGACCAATGAGCTCAAGGCTACCAGGCACAAAACCGAGCAGCTCAGCCTGGGCTGCCAGATTGCCAGGGTTTACCCCCAGTATTTCAGCGGCTCGACCACTTACAACTTCATTTAAATTGTCTAGCAAAGCTTCGCCCGAAGGCGACAATAGCGGGTCTACGATTAATTCGTCGCGCCATTGGCCATTGAGTATTTCATCGCAAACCTGAGCTTTGACTCTAGCGATTGGGCTTGAGGCCTCAAACATTTCGCGGGTGACCGCTAATTTCGCCTTGAAAACTTGCAGCAGGCCATCTATTAAAAGAGGATGGGCAGTTTCGTGTAGTCGTCCTTCAACCTGCTTGAAGTGTTCTAGCCAGCGGGCTGTGCGGGCCCCCCAATGAGCCTGAGCTGGCACTTCAATAGCGCCGATGTCATCGGTTTCTAATCGTAGTTCTAACTTCTTGGTCATCATCGGCTTAGTCTAGCGCGCAATTTTAGATTGCGGCCCTATGGGCAGATGAGCTTTATTGCATGATCTCAATTTCGCTTAGAATTTTTACAGCTAATTGTGTCAGGGCCGGATTGCTAGCCTGACTACCCGCCTGACTAGTATTGATAAAGAGCTGCAGTTGCGCTCTGGCCTCGCCTAATTTGGCTTGACCGGCTAAGGCCAGGCCGCGAATGAGTGAGACACTTAAGTCTGTTCTTGGTTGAGAAAGGCTGACATAGCGATCTACCGCCTTTAGGGCGCCATCAAAGTCACCAGTATCAATTAAGCATTTACTCAATCCCAGGTAGGCTAGGGGATTTAGTGCGTCGATGACAATTGCTCTCTGATAGTTGAAGAGAGCTTCTTTGCTGAGGCCCAGTTTGGCTTGCGCATTGGCCATATTGATTCGCAGTTCAGCGCTGTCGGTGCCGATTGAGCTGGCTTGAGCTAAACATTGATTGTATTCAGCTACGGCCGCTTTTGAATCACCGGTTTGGTCAAGGATTAGACCAATATAAAAGTGAACAGCGAGGTTGTTGGGTTGAATCGCCTCGTATTGGCGAAAGCAGCTAAGAGCCCGGTTGAGATCTCCGGCTGAAAAATAGTCTTTGCCCTGGGCAAAAAGCGGGTCTTTATTCTTAGTTTGAGCTAAAGCTGAGCAGGAGAAAGTAAGTGTCCATGTGATCAGGGCAATCACTACTTTCTTTGGGCCCATGAATTTAAACGGGGTAGCTCTCATTGCCTTGGTTCAGTCTGTCTCGGTCGATTGTGGCATAGAGACGATTGTATCTGATTAGAGGCTCTTGGCTTGGGCTTTTGCTTCGGCCTTCGTTAGTTGTCGTTTCTTCAAGTTTCGCCAAGACAACAATATATTGATCAAGTTCAGTTTGCTCGAAAATTTTAAGACCGACAGCGAGCAGGCTGTCTTCTATGTAGAGCAGGCCGGATTTGAGCCGGTTATTGATAAAGCCACAATGAGTAAGGTTCTCGACTGCTCCGAGCCGCTCTTTTTCGACAGCTGTCTGGCTCTCTAGTTTCTTTACCGCGTCTAAGTGCTGATAGCTCAGTATTGAGACGGCCATGAGCTTGTTTGTGAGGGCGGCAGCGGCAGTTTTGCTTGTTTTGAGAAAGGCTGTGCTTAAAATCAGGGGCTCAAGATTGACATAACTGATCGAGCTGACCATATAAAAATCTTGTCGACGAGCGCCTTCTTGGTTTGCTTCTGCTTCAAGAACACTGCTGATCAATACCACGGGGCAGGCGATTTGCCTGGCCAGTGCGAGCTGACTCGTCAATTAGTGACCCTCTTGTTCGGCTTTGCTCTTCTCTAGTCGATCTTTGCCCGAGAGTATTGGCGCCACTAGTAGTGATTTGCCGGGGCGCAACATGTCGCTGCCATAGCTAGGTGTAAGATCGGTAATGCGACCTTCAATCGCTGAAACTTTGGCGGGGTCTAGAGTTTTGCCGCGAATATAGTCGCCAATTAAATCAACTTGAGAAATCTTCAAGGGTTGCACATCTAGTTCGCGGTGCACCTGTTCGATTGGCTTGTCACCAAAGATTCCATACTTCCACCATTTCTCTAAGGGGTGGAAGCGAGCGGCGACACTATAGGTTTTGTTGGGATCGATAGCCTCGTACACTCCTTGCTCATTTAGAATTTGCATTCCTGAAATGCGCTGACCATCGAGACCGCCTTGCTTCAGGCCGGGCTTGGTGGCATCGAAGGTATATTTCATACCGCTGACTTGAACGAAATTGCCTGGCTCATCGACGTGTTCTTCGACTTGCTCGGCAAAGAGATTTTTTACTCGACTTAGGGTGCTTGGTTTAGTTGCCGCTACTCTTTCGCGTACACCATATTCGATGGCATCTTTTAGTTGGGCGCCTGTCAAGTTCATGAGGGCTAACTCTTGTTGCTCACCTTCGCGCTTACCCGCATTCATGACAATGTTGGCAATATCTAGACGGGTGAGTGGAACGTTTTCTGGAATGCCTGTGCGAATACCACCAGAGTGAACCAGGGCAATTTGCGGCGCTTGATCGCCCAGGCGATCTTTGAGGCCCAGGCGGACAGCATCGGCAAAGAGATTACCCATTTCTGTTTCTCGGTTACGCGAGCCAGCGGCGCTGTAGCGTCTCACTGCGTGGCTGTCGTAAGCCTCGCTCTTTAAGGCGTTAATTTCACCGGCTGTCTCGTCTAAGAATTTGCGAATACTGGGGTCTTCAGCAATATTGTCAGTAACCTGATGCAATTTGCTTGTGGTCAAAAAGCGATGGGCTGTGCCATCTGGTTTGATAGCTTGATTAAACTCGCCGAGCCAATTGCCGCTGTGGCCAGCTTGCACAATTGGTATTTCGAAATTACCTGCACCGCTGCCAGTTGAGGCCAATTTGCGTCTAAACGGATTGAGTCTTTCAAAACCTGAGGCCTCACTCTGCGCACCGACCCAGATTGGTCGAGGCAAGGCGTCGTGAGAGTGGGCTCCGACAATGCCAGCTACTTTTATGTTTTTAGCAATTAAATATTGGGCCAGCTTCATATCTTCGCCCAAGCCTAGGTGAGAGTGAATCTGGAAGATTGACACACCCTCTTTCTTCAATCGATTTACTGCCCCTTCAACGGTAACTTTGGGATCAATGTACTTAATCCCTCCCACCGCGCCTTCTTCGGTGGTTACTCCAATTGTGCCTATTTTAGTTTTGCCCCAACGTGTTTCAACTTCGCGCACAACAGAGGGCTGCAAGATGCGCTCAAATTGAGGGTGCGCTGAGACATCTATGTTCGAGGCAATAAGCGATACGTCGGGATACTTCTGTAAAAGTGGTTCCATCATAGCGGGATAGCGGGGCACATCAGAGCGACCACCAGGGGCATCGTAAGCGTGGTTGCCAGGCACTATTTCTTTGACGCCCATTCTCATGAGAGCATCGTTTTCGATTTCTCCGCCGCGTGTAAAAGCAAAATTGACTCGACCTGATTCGGTGTCGCCCGGTACAATGAATCTTGCCTCTACCCCTTGAGCTTTTGAAGCGGCCATGCGCTGATCTAGCAAGGTTTTGATGCGTGGCAATTGCTCGGTGTTACTGTGAAAATCATTGATGTGATAGGTGTCGAGTCTTAGTACGTTCTTGTCTGGTGAAACTGCATTTTTGACGTGACCAAAGACCTCACTGCGCCTGCCTATGAGGGTGGCGCCTCCAGCCAGTGTTCCACCAAAGGCGGCACCAAGAGCGGTATCGTGACCAACTTGCATGAGGCTTTTAGCTAGCCCGGCGCCAGGGTCGTTTCTTATGTCATTCCAGTTCTCGCTCACCCGGTGCGGTGTGCTCCAGATTGCAGCACCACTAGAACCGCCGACTACACCGCGAAGGAGATTGGTCTTCAGGCCAAAAGCTAATGACTCTTTAGAGAGCAATTTACCAGCGTTTTCAGCCAGTGACTCAGACACCGTTTTGCCCAGAGCTTCTCTGCCAATTGATGTGAGATATTTTTTTGCTACGACTTTTTCCACAGCGCTGGCGCCGATGCCTGAAAGGGCATCGACTCCACCCCAGGCGAAGTCGCTGACAAACGAACTTGTGTGATCTTTGCTGTCTAGCATGACCGCTTCCATTGAAGCTTTTGTGCCATATTTGATAGTGCCGCCAGCTACCATGGCTACGGGAATGGTTAGAGCCTTGCTCCAGTTGCGCGTGGCTGCTGCAGCAGCTAGCGAAAATACAACCGTGCCGCCCACTCCGGCTGCCAGGCTGCTGGTCATTTCTGCGGCTGCTTGTTTTAAGCTGGGATCGTGCTCTTTGACGGGTTTGATGATTGGTGTTGGCTGGTACGCTAATGCCGTATTATCGCGCCCAATCAATCCGACGAGGTTAATCTCAGAATTTTTGTTAGCCTCGACAGCTGCCGGGGGCTTAGGTGATTCAATGTTTGTTTCCGGACCGGGCAAATCGGCAACCCCTTTTCAACCTGTCTGAAGATTAGATTACTAATGGAATAATTGATAAGGTGTTAGTCCCATGAAACTTCGTATTTCCCCCACTTTAGCTGTGAATTAATCTGTTTATCGGGCCCTGCAAGTTAAAAGAACCATCGATTGCCTCCCAAATCTAAATTGCCTAACAACTCCAAATTTCCCAATAACTCTAAAATGCCTATTAGCTGTCCACTTTTAGATGATGTACCGTCGACCTGCTGTAAATGCCAGGCTCAGCTCTGCTTGCGCCAGCAGGTGTTAAATTTGGCCCTGGGTGAAGATGAAGAACTGATGTGTCTCAATTGTTTGGCCTCTGACAATAACAAGAGCAATGCCGAGTTGTTGGAAAGTTTGGCCAGCTATATTGCCGGCAGAGAGTGTTTCTCCAAGCCGTGGCGGCGTTACGCTTCAGTTGATTTTTGTCCTAATCCATTAGGATGTATACCAGAAGTTTGTTTCAAGGCTGGTCCGTAAGTTTGTGTTTGAGCTTTATGCGAGGAATCTATGGAAGAGAGCGTGGTGAAAATTGGGGCCGAAGCTGATACTGCAATTGGTGAAGAGCCCATGCTCAAGCTCGACTTGCGTGGAGTGGCCTGCCCCATGAACTTCGTCAAAACCCGCTTGAAGCTAGATAAGATGGCAACGGGAGAGCTTCTTGAAGTTTTACTCGATAGCGGAGAACCAATCGAAAGTGTCACTAGTAGTGTCATAAGTGAAGGCCATCTCATTGAGTCTTCAACGCTGATTTCGCCTCAAGGTGAAGAGCAAATGTTGAGTGCTGAACAGTCTGATTATCACTGTTTAATAATCCGAAAAACCAGTGCAGCTTAGGGATTGGCTGATAGTTCGAGGTTAATGTCGGGCTCTGTTTATGCAGTACATATATTGCTAGTTACAAAAATCGGGCGGTTTTGGCTAAAAAGGGATATCATGAACCGTTGTCCCGAGGAGGGGCCTTAACAGGCTTTCAATTCAGTGGTATCCGGAAACAATAAAACCTTATTTTTGCAATCCATCGGTCTGTCAGTTGCCCTGGCTGCCACCTGCTATTGTGCCGCGAGCGCTCAGTCGCACGGCGCACCGGCATCAACTGCAACTCACGCCAGCGCTCCTGATATTGCCGCCCTTAAGGCCAAGGTTGAGGCCGAGCCATCTGATCCAAAGGTGCGCTACGCCTACGCTGAAGGTCTGCGTAAGCTCGGTCGCAGCAAAGAAGCTAGTCACGAGTATCTAACTGTGACAGAGCTAGAGCCGTCTTTTTATCACGCTTATCACCAACTTTCTGTTGTTAACCAAGACAAACATGTGCTTGATGAAGCAATCTCCCGTCTCAACTTCCTTAAGGAAGAGAAACCCAAAGACATGTTCTTGCGTGTTGCCCTGTCTGAACTATATGAGAAAAAAGGCGACAACTACACAGCCGGTAAGACTCTGGTAGAGCTGGTTTACGCTAATGCCGTGCCAGAAAAATATGCCGCTAAAATCAATCAACGCATTCGCTTTTTGCAGTCTAAAACTAAAGATGCCCAGGCCCACGATAAGGCCTATGGCGGCGATGAACAAATGGATTCAAATCCACCACCTTTGCCTGAGTCAACCCTAAATCGTGATCTTTCAATTTCTAAGGTAAAAGAGCCTAAAGTTATGCAAGGATTTGGGCATGCAACCTTACTTCCATAATTACAAAAATTTGTTATTGGCTTCCTCTGCCACCTTGTTGCTTTCTTTAAGCGCCTGTTCCGGCAAAGTAGAGCCGCCCTCTGACCGTTTCGCCAAGCTTGAGCAGAAGAGCCATGTCGCAGCTGAGTCGCAGTTGCTGGCACCGGGCACTTCGGCTGAAAGTGCCGCAGGATCGCAGCAATTTGATATGGCGGCTGAAACCGAGATCTCAAATGGTTGTCTGCATGCTTGGCGTAAGGCCTGTGCTGGCGACGAGAAGACCGCCATGAGCGAACTCGAAGCTTTAGATAAGCGCTATCCGCAGATTCTCACCATCCAATTTATGATGGGTCAGGTGCTCTCTCATTTTGGCAAAAATGAAGAAGCAATTGTTCACTATCGCAAGGCTTCTATTGGCAACGAATTTAGCTCGCTGCATAGCTTTAAGTTGGCCGAGGCCTACCGCAAAGTTGGCAGAGACGCTGAAGCCGTGCCGCTTTACCGCAAATTACTCAAGTCGGCTCCTGATTTCATTGAAGTAAAACTGGGCCTGGCTCAGTCACTGCTGAAGAGTGATAAGGCTGCCAAAGAAGAGGCGCAAAAGCTGGTGGCTGAAGTCTTAGCTGCCAAGCCTGACAATGCCGAAGCGTTAAAACTGAGTGCTGAGCTGACCGGGGCTGAGGCAAAAGCCAAGTAGTAGCTTTCAAAGCGGCCTGGTAATTGGGCCTTTCTCAATGCAAGCCAATATTTTCTTAGGTGGCTGCGCCGAAGGGATGATACTGTGCCCGTGATTACTGTCGTACAATCTGCTATGTATACAGGAAGGGGGATAACCTCATGGTTAAAGAAGCAACAGCGTTAGAAACTGGGAGCAAAACTGGCATCGAAGAAATTTCGGTTGACGGTTTTGATTACATTGAGTTCTTTGTCGGTAATGCCTTACAGGCTTGTTACTATTACAACCGTGGCTTTGGCTTCGATGTAATTGGTTACCGCGGTCTTGAGACCGGTAATCGCGATGCTGTTTCTTATGTGCTGCGCCAAGAGAAAGTTACTATTGTTCTCACCGCTGCACTTCAGCCTGATCATGCGGTCTCTAATCACGTGATGCAACATGGAGACGGTGTTAAGAACGTAGCGATGCGTACTCGTGATGTGCGTAAGGCCTACGAAACTGCCATTGCCCGTGGTGCGCGTTCTGTTCAAGAGCCAACTGAAGTTACTGACGAGCATGGCACTTATATCTCAGCTTCAATCGCTACTTATGGCGATACAGTTCACACCTTCCTCGATCGCACTAACTACAAAGGCTTTGCTCCTGGCTTCACTGAAGTCAAAAATAAGAAAGGCGATTCAGTCGGTCTAGTATCGGTTGACCACGTAGTTGGCAACGTTGAAAGCACCAAGCTTGACCAGTGGGTAGAGTTCTACAGCAAGATCTTTGGCTTCCATATCTACCAGTATTTCGATGCTAGCGATATCAGCACCAAATATTCCGCCCTTGTCTCTAAAGTAATGGCGAACCGCAGCGGCTCTATCAAGATGCCCATCAACGAGCCATACGAGCAAGGCTTGCGCAAGTCGCAGATTACAGAGTATCTTGATTTCTACCATGCGCCAGGTGTGCAGCACATTGCCATCACCACTCGCGACATCATCAAGACTGTCAAAGAATTGCGCGCACGCGGCATTGAGTTTCTCAATGCTCCAGCTACTTATTACGAAACTCTCAAAGATCGTGTTGGCGAAATCGACGAAGATATTACTGAACTAGCCAAATGGGGCATTCTTGTTGACCGTGAATCTGAAGGCTATTTACTGCAGATCTTCACAAAGCCAGTGCAAGATCGCCCGACTTTGTTCTTCGAAGTAATTCAACGCAAAGGTGCTAAAGGTTTCGGCAAAGGAAACTTCCAAGCCTTGTTCGAATCAATTGAAGCTGAACAAGAATCTAGAGGCAATCTATAGAGATAATGCCGACTGACAAAGGTAAAGATGTTTCCCGTTACCTCGACGATATCCCGTCGGTTCGTCAGTCTGTATCTGATCTAAGCGCTCGCTATGAGCCTCTTGAAGAAAATGATGATCATATAAGTAGTGAAGCAGAATCTTCCTCAGAAGATTCTGCTTCTGCTCATATTCAAGCCAGTATCGATTTTCTCGCCAGTGAAGAGGCGAAGAATTTGGTGCTGCGCGAACCCTATTGGCCTAAGTGGAATAGCCCTTGGTGGCGCGCTCTATTGCTTGAAGAGATGGGCTTGGCCAGCGCCATTCCCAATCAATTTGTCGAGCACTATGCCGCAGTAGTTGACCAGCACTATTTACACTTCTTCCCGTTTACTGAAGAGGAAATTCCAGCTGGTGTAAGTCCTATTTTCAATATTGCCTGCCATTGCTACTTAGGCTCGCTCTATCGCATGCTCAGCGCTGGTGAAAATTTTGACCACGATTTGAAACTAGCGGACGGCCGCGTTCTTGCCGGAAAGTCTGCAGTGGCTAGAACTATTCCAAGCGATTGCTTTGATGCGACTCCTGAGCACGAGAGGGCCCTCAATTGGGTCAGACCCTGGTTTCTTAAGTATCAAATTAGTGGTGGCGGCCTCAATTGCGATGAGTCTAACTATTTAAAAGAAACACCGAGCTGTTCTGTGCTTTCCACTATTCCTGCGCTGGAAGCTCTAGTTGCAATTGACTCTAATTTGTTGAGTGAAGAGGAACTGGCATTTCTAGATAATGGTGTTACTTATTTGATAGAGCGCAATCTGTTTCGCTCTAAGAGAACTGGTGAAGTGGTTGACCCGACCTGGTTAGAGCCAGCCTTCCCTCGTTTTTACTTCTATGATGTTTTGCGCGGCCTTACTCTTGTTACTCGTTGGGCCTTGAAGCGTTCGTGTAAATTGCCTCAGGCTGCTATTGCTGAAGCTATGCATGCCCTCAATGATCAAATTACGCGAGATGGCTTTGTGCCAAGGCGTTCTAATGTGCAAGAGCGCAAGACTATCATTCGAACCGATGCTGGCCATGAGAAAGATCATCCTGTCACTAGCTTCCCTTTGCTTGAAGCAGTAGATCAAGTTGGACAGCCCAGCTTGCATTTAACTCAAGAATACTTGGGCTTATTGCTACGCTTGAAATATATGTCGGATGCGAGATTGCTGCGGTAATTTGTTGGTCGAAGTTCCTTAGGCTCGGTAAAGGATACTTACGTTTTTTGAGCTGGCGCAGATGAAGCAGAAGCTCGGCAAGTAGCTGCAAATTGGGGTGGGCTATGGGCGATTTAGACTTTCGAATGCTGGCACAAATTGCCACAAATCTGATTGAGATTTGTGGTGCTGTAAACGGTATCTCCACTCTATTAGGCGCCGTTATAACGTCCATCAATCACTACCAAAGGTATACCAACAAGCTGCTCTTGATCGGCGTGGCGTCTTGTATCTGTGCCGCAGTTGTGCCAGCATTGATTAGTCTGCTACTTCCGACAAATGCGCTCGCGGCTGCAGTTATGGGGACGATCGTCTGCGTGCCCCTTGTGCTCGGTGGATTTTGGGGCTTCTTTCTACCTATGCGCATTGCCTTTCACGGAAATCGCGTTGGTACCAAACGAATTTTTGCTGCCAATCTCTTGCTTTTTATCCCGTTCAGTTGGCATTTGGCACTCTGGTGGGCAACTAAGCCTGAAGTGACGTGGCGCTTGAGCCAACTCGCTCTTGAAGAGAATTGTCCTCTTGAAATTCTTGCTGTACACGAGCGTACAAAACGCATATTGGAAATGCTCAGGCAAGCCGGTGAGACAAAGGCTTGCGAGCGAGTTGAGGGCGCTCTAGGCAAGCGTGTGGCTGCCGATAGCCTGTTGCGAAATCTCGAGCAAGTGCTAGATAGAATCATGTTTGATTTTGAGTTGCCTGATGATATAGGTGATGAGATTCGTGGCTTGACTGCGGAGATCCGTTCTACTGAGCACGAGTAATAGGTGGCATGGAAAGATGAAGGACCTGGGTTAGCAATACAGCAGTCATGGTGGTAGCAGGAAGGTATTATCAGAGCCAAATCAACTAAAACACAACCGGTGGACTGACAACTTTATCTTCGATGACATACTTCGCAGCCATGACAAAATCCGCCTGGGCGCCAGCTAAATCTCCTGTGCGCAAGCGAATCTCGCCGCGGTGTCGGTAGGTTGAGGCTTCTTTCGGTCTGAATTTAAGGACCTCGGTGTAATCGGCAAGGGCACCAGGTCTGTCCTCGAACTCAGCCCGAGCGATAGCTCTGCCTACATAGTGAATTGGATTCTTGGGCTCAATCTCTATTTCTTTGTTGAAGTCATTTAGAGCCGCTTGCTGATTGCGCTGCCTTACTTTGGCATCAGCCCGTCTCGCAAGATACCAGTTTGAGGGTAGAGCTTCAGTAATTCAGAATTAGCATCTATCGCACCAAGGCGGTCGCCAGTTTGCTCTTTTCGTATCGCTCGCATGAGAGCCATGTGCCCTTGCTTCGTGATGGGTGAGACGGCTCTCGCTCTGCTAGTTGTCTTCTGTACAATCGGTCTGGCCTGCGCCGGCCCTCGAAGACTAGTGACAACGAGCAAAACTGCAAAGCTAACTTCCGATTTAAATTTCATCGTTTTAGCTTAATTGCTAATTCTTAAAATTGCTACTCGGACAGCCTTTCTAGTGTCTTGGTCAATGCCTACAGTGCCAATGAAGAGGCTCTTGAGGTTTATGCGGCTATATTTTTTGGTATGGCAAACATATCGGTCTGTTTGGGAGCAGTCTCTATGGCTATCGAAAACGGAGACAAGAAGTCAGCACAGCCTGCTCATGATGGCAAAGATGCAGCAGAGAAACTTCGCCCAGACCTGAGTGTGATGAGCGGTCTTCATTTGAAGGATCCATCAAGGCAGACCACCTCTGACCTACTCGGCAATGGCTATCTCAACGTCACGCCCATAGACTCATCCTCCCCAATGAGTGATCCTCGTAAATTTCTCGATGTCGCCAATAAACTGCTTAAGGCTGACCCTGATGGCAAGCTTTCCGAAGCAGATCTAGCGGCAATTAGTGAGTCTCCCAAAAGCAGTGCCGATCAGAAGACTGTGGCCCGAGAGTTGACGCAGAATTATGACCATTGGGCCACTCGAGATAAAGATTCAATGCTGTACCCGTTGAGCTTCGTCATTGATGTTGGTAGGAAAATACAGCAAGATAGCCTTGATCTTATGAAAGAACACGTCGATGCGGCAGCTCTGTTTTCCAAGCATCCTGAGCTTAATAACCCAAAGACTTTAGCAGATACTCTTGAGGGCATTAGGAGCAAGCTACCGAATCATGACCATGGTTTGGCCGAGCATAGTCTTGGTGGTTTGTTGCAGTCCAACGGATTTACCGACAGGGAGAAAGCCGCAGCGGAGCTTGCCAGGATAAACTTTAGCACTCTATCTGACCTCGATAAAGACGGTTATTCTGGCCTGATAGATAAGAAGGACATGCAAGTTATTGCAAGAAACGGCAAGCCGGCTGAAGTGGCTGAGGTCAAACCTGGTTGCGAAGAACACACTAGCCCGACAGCTAATGCTCTGAAGTGGGGCGTTGGAGTCGGTGCCGTATCAAAAGTAAGTGGCAGCGACCAATCGGTAGCCAATGCACTAGTAGCCGCCACTTCTGCTGCCATCGCGGCTAGCATAAAAAACGAGATTTGCGAAAGGGAAAAGGCGAAGGAGAAGTAGATCTAGATCTAGATTCAGATTCTAGGCTAACTCCTAAACCACGATAATCGACCCGCCAGCCTTCTTGCAGGCCTTTAGTCTTTTGGTATCAATAGCGGTATCAGTAATAATTGAGGCTACTTCATTGAGCCAGGCAATGCGATAAGGCGCTACTTTCCCGAACTTCTCGCTGCCAGCTAAGATGGCTGTTTCTGCTGACTGCTTGATGAAAGCACTTTTGACTAGGGCATCATCGGGGTGTGAAACAGTCGCGCCAAATTCTTCGTGAATACACTCTACGCTCACCAGGGTTAAATCGGCTTGTATCGCTTCAATTTCTTTTAGTAGGCCTGGGCCCATGGTGAGCAATAGTTCTTTCACTACGCGGCCGCCTAAGAGGCGTACATGGCAATTGCTTTGTTCCGTCAAGGCAATTGCTGTGGGCAAACTATAGGTTATGAATGTCGCTTTCAAGTCTTTTGGCAAGAAGCTAGCTACCAGTGCGGTTGTCGTGCCGCCGTCAATGAATACAACTTGGCCAGGGCTAATCAGCTCCGCTGCTCTTTTGGCGATGGCAGATTTCTCGCCGATCGATTCTTTCTGCCTCTTCTCGTAACTAAACGGCACTTGGCCCACCGGCAAAGCTCCGCCATGCACCCTTTTGATTGAACCAGCCAGGGCCAAGTCTTTGAGGTCTCTTCTGATTGTGTCTTCTGAAACATTGAGTTCAGCAACTAGTTCAGAAGAGAGCACCCGGCCGCGAAGGCTTAGTGCTTCTAAAATTCTGAATTTTCGCTCTTCATTAAGCATTTTATGGCTTTGCGGGTTTGTGCTGGATTTAGGGTTGTCAGTTGCGGGGTTCTGCGTGTATCATGTCGATATAGTGAAAATTATAGTCGAATTTGCAGGTTTGTGCGGGTGTTGAGATTTGGATACTAATAAATTGGATGCTAATAAAAGTGATTTGAAAGCTAGTGCAGCGAAAGGTCAATCTTTCCCTTTTAAAGTTGCTGCGGTAGATTTGGACGGTACATTGCTTTGCCCCCAACGAACTGTTAGTGCAGCTAATCAACGCGCTATCCAAAGATTGCGCGATCATGGCTGCCAGATTGTTATGGCTTCAGGGCGCAGGCATGAAGATATTCTTCCTTATTATCATTTGCTAGGTTTGACAGCCCCGGTAATTTCTTGCGATGGCATTGTTATCAAAATGCCTTTGACTGAAGAAATTTTGCTTGAGAAAAGCTTACATGAAGACCTGGCTCACTCACTAATTGAGGTCGGTCGCGAGCATAAAGTTAGCATCTACTACTATCATGGCGAGTCTGTTTTCTATGCCCATGAGAATGAATATACTCTTGGATATCAGGCCTGCACTCGCTCACGCAAGCCGATCAAAAACGAGTACATTCACGAACTGAAAGGCAATCGCGCTCAGAAGTTGGTTTTCTGTGAGCATCCCAGCCGCATTGCCGAGATCAAATCTCATTTGACTGAACGCTTCAAAGACCACGCCCAAGTGATAGAAACTGAGCCTGGCTACTTAGAATTTATGCCTTTGGCCACCAGTAAGTTCACTGGCTTACAAGCGCTGATGTCTAAGTTAGACTTCCACACCGATCAAGCGCTGGCATTTGGTGACAACTGGAATGACGTTGAGATTCTCGCTGGCGTTGGTTTTGGTGTGGCCATGACTGTCAGCAGTGAAGCTGCTAAGAGAGCTGCAAAAGCAGTTTCGCCCGCTGGTGATTCTTCTGAGTCGTTTGCTCGCGCTGTCGATTTAGTCTTTGACCGCTTCCATTCTGGTGCTGACCAGGCCGCTGCTGCCCAGCCTCAAGGCGTGTTGCAAAAGCGCTAAGAGCCTACTAAATTCTTACTTGCTGTGCTGAGTTGGATTCGGCTGCGCTGTCTTAAGCGGCAAAATAATGTTTCCGTTGTCTACGGTAATCAGATCTTTGCCAAATGCTCTGTGTTCAAAGCGCATCTCGTAGTTCAGTTTCAAACTTGATTAACCAATTCGCTTGTTCGCATTTAAATTACCATTTGCTCTAAACTAGTGGCTATCACTGAGATTATTATGTCAGAGCCATCGCAATCTACACTGACCATGCCAGAGCTGACTGCCTTAGTTAAAGAGCAGTTGTTGTCGCAGTCTATTCTAATTGGTATAGATGGCTGTGGCGGCGCCGGGAAGAGCCATTTTTCTCAATACTTAGGCAAACAGTTGGAAGCCATTTCGGCTGTTCAGATTGTCCATATGGATGATTTTTATAAGCCATCAATACAGCGTTTGCCCCAGCGCGAATGTGACGCTCTAATTGGTTCTGACTTTGATTGGCAGCGTCTGCGCTGTGATGTTCTTCAACCACTTGGTCGAGGTGAGAACTGTAGTTATCAGGGCTACGATTGGGATAGTGACAGTCTAGCGGAGTGGCACACTGTGCCAGCTAGCGGCATAACAATAGTTGAGGGAATCTATTCTATTCGCCATGAGTTGGCCCATTTTTACGATCTTACTTGTTGGGTCTATTGTTCCCGTGGTCAGCGTTTAGAGCGTGGCGTTGAAAGAGATGGTGAGGCCAAGCGCAGCGTTTGGGAGAAGTATTGGATGCCGGCCGAAGATCGTTATGTCGAGCTAGAGGAGCCCCATCGCCGGGCAAAGATTTTGGTGGATGGCTCTGGGTGTTCGGCAAATCTGGCGCTGCGCTGCGAAATTGAGAGTCTTTTCGCGCCGGCCTAAATCAGTTTTTCGCCTCAAGTTAAATTTGCTTTTCGCCGCCGGCGACCATAGAAAGCTCCAGTAGCATCCGCTTCATTTTTAGTACTTCGCCTTCGAGTTGCTGCAGCATCACCAAGCGTGTGTTCAGACTGCTGATTGTCAGCGACTTTCTGTGGGCGACGCTAGCTGTGATTATATCGATCTGCTTGCGTGATTGAGGGTCTGTAAAATCAGGCAAGTTGTCATCTGAGATCCAGCGATCAATCAGTTGCTCCCTGCGAGTTTTTCCGCTCTGGTCACCGGGGGGCACGGTCTGTAGAAACTTCCAAACTGATGCGGGGTAATCAATGTCGGGCGTGATTGGATAGTCAAATAGCTTAGCCAGAATATTGGGATCGTTTTCTGAGCGCGTCTTCTTCCCCGCTACTTGTTTCATTGCCCACATTGAAAAGAAAGAGGGCACTAGCCCGGCAATGATGCCGTTAACGCCTGAAGGAATTGCATAGTTGGGGTACTTGTAAGTTGGAATGGTAAAACCTTCTGCCACTGCCCATAGTGCACCATTGGCGATAAAGGCGGCGGCATTAGTTTTGGCGACGGTCTGGTCTCTAGCGTTTTGATAGCTATTGAGAATTTCTTCGTAAACGTTCTGCTCTGCTTCGACTTCAGACATGACAAAGTCTACTTCAAGGGACGTCTTTTGAATTAACTGATAGGCCTCGGTAATGGCATCGGTAAGATCTTGCCTTATGGCGAGGCTTTCGAGTGTTACTGGCGAATTTTTGAGAGCGTCTTTTTGAACTCTGAGGCTTTGTATCCTTGAGAGTATCGGCGTTAAACCAATGGCATTAGACAGTTGTAGCGAGTTTGCTGATATGCCGTCGCTGTTAAGGTTGATGCCTGTTTTTAGAATTTGGGTTGGTAGGCTAACAGTATTGGCTTTCGGGGTTGTGCCAAATAGATTGTTAAGCGGGTTGTTGGTTTGAGCTAGCGCTGCTAGAGGATTTAGAACTAGTGATAGTGAGCCTACGACGCAGAGAAGATGCCCAAATTTCATCGAGTTTTGTGGTCCCCAAGTTTGACGTTGGCGAGTATAACAAAAGGCGCCAAAGCTGAGTTGAGAATCCTGTTCTTTGACGCAAAAAAAGAGAGCCGGCAGAACCGACTCTCTCTTCAATGCTGTATAGCTAAAAGCTAATTACTTTCTTGTGAAAGTAACAGCAGCTGTCTTCTCTTTGGAGCACATATCGAAGCCAGTTGTGAAGTCGAATTTGCCAGCCAAGGAAGTCATGCAAGCTTCCATGCCTTTGGTCATTTCTTCTCTGTTTTCGTCTTTGATCAAACCAGCTTGTTCAAGAGCTGTGAACATGCCGCATGACAGGTAGTTAAGGGTTGCTGATTTCTCGTCGCCCCAGATTTCTACCTTGCTGCCATAGACGTTAACGTCGAATTCAGCGATAGCTTTTACTAGTTCGAAAGGAGTTTTGACTCCGAGACCTTTGAAGTACTCAACTTTGTGAGCTTCCATTGTGTGCTTGAATTCAGTAACAGCTTTCTCTCCACCAAATTTGTGAAGAAGTTGCATTGTGGTCATCCAGTTAAGGCCCAAAGCGCGTGAAGCTTGTTCTTGGATTCTGATGGTGTTCCAGTTAGCTTCAACAATGGTTTTTTCGGTGGTTACGGTTGTAGTCATTTTTCTCAAATACTCCAGGGAGCGGTGTGGTCAGGTAACCCAGTAAGTATATGAGTGGAATCAAATATCTTAGCGGCTTTTAAGGCAGGCTTCTTTATTGCCCTTGGCAAGGCCGCCGTTACCTCATCTTCAAACTTGCATCGCAAACTTTTCTACAGATTTCCCCTAATATTGAGGGTGATTTCATTTCTTGCTACTTATATAGAGTAGGCAAGTTGGCCTAGTCCTAAATCAGTCATGTGCCCGATTACCTTCTAGTGGAGGGGCCAATATGATAGGAGTATGGACTGCTACAAGCTGGCGAGATGAGGTGATAAACAGATGGATTCTCTGACTTTGCTGAGCACACAGGGTCTAATATCGCCTCTGAGCTTGCTATTCCTTAAAGTCGACCAACCTGTAGCTGTGCGACTGGCTGAGGCCCTTGGCCAGTCGCTGGGCCATGCCCTGCGGGCAGTGATGGCCGGTTCTTTGGATGAAGGGATGATAATGGCTGGGCGGCGAACGTATGATCTTATGGTTTTAGATTTCGCTACAGTGGAAAAGTTAGACACTGATTCAATTACATTGATTCGGGGCTTCTTCCCTCGAGTACCAATTGTAGTTCTAGTCGGCTTCCGAGACACTAGGGCGCTTGGGCGCTTAGTCGAAGCTGGCATGCACACGTGCATCGATCGCGATTCGCTTAAGGGGTTGAAGGTTCTTACTTGTTCTCTCAGTGGCAGTCTAGTTTAGAATCGGAATCCAAATTTCAAAGCCACCAAGGCCGGTGATATACTTTTGCCGGTTTCAATTCTTGGTCCTGCTAGTTGATACAACATTGCTATTGAACCACTTGAATAACTGGAGGTTTCCAGCTGCCTTGCCCTGGGGGTAGTATCGATGGTTTACCAGTTTTGGGCCAGTAGAGGCGCATCACCATATAGATAGGCCCGTTCGGTGCTGGTAGCCAATTGCTCATTTTGTCAGCTTCAGGAGCGTCTTTCTGAATATAGATAGTCACCCCACCATCTTTGTTTTTCTTCATGCCCGGCAGCATGGGCGAGTTGATCAAATAACGGTTAATTGGGTTTTCAATTAATAACTGTTTGGCGTTATACATTGTGATCGACCAGAAGGCGTTAACTGGTGGCATCTGGCCCGGGCTAAATGTAATTGTATATTTGTGTTTTGAGCTGTCGAGAGCATCACCATTGTTATCGGCTTTAGCCATGGGGTAGACAGCTTCGTCAGCGGAGTTGGCCAAGATGCCAGCATCGGCGGCAAAGGCTCGCAGCAGCCAATTGCCTTTGAAGAAGTCGCGGTTGCCAGCGACTGAGGCAATTAACCAGCCATTGATTGGTTCCGCCACCGTATTTTTGCCATTTTTAATTTGAGCATAGCCATCTTTGATAGCGGCTCCTAGCGCCAATTTATCTTCAGCAGATAGGGAGGCAAAATCAAAGGCCTTGCCCGGTTCAATACCGACTGTCTTAATTTCATCGCGCAGTGCTTTGTCTTCTTTGGCCGTTGGGCAGAACTGCAGAACGAAGTTCAAGTAGGTGGGAAATTCTGCTTTCAAGCTCTCTTTGCTGGCTGGCAACCATTTAATTTCTGGGCTCGGCGCTGGTGCTGGTTGCTTGAGAAAGGCCGATAGCGGTTGAACTTTGTAGCCAGACTGCACTGCCACAACATTGGGCATGTCATCGGGGCCGAATAGTTGTGTGCGATAAATAGCCATGCCAAGTTGGGTGGCGCAGCGAAATACTTTTTTAATCCCGGCTGGTGTTTTACCTTTCCAGTCTGGCCCTGCCACCATATATGATGCAGCGCCATTGCCGGTGGCACGGCTGCCAATATAGCCGTAGTTGAAAGTGTAGAGGTCGGTTAGCTGTATGTCGTAATAACGCTTCTTCTCTATTTCTGGCACCGTCAAGACTATTGGCTCAGCCCGCAAATCCATAATCACTGTTGAATATGGGGTATCGCTATTGGGGGTGATTACTGTGGTGTCTTTGTATGTAAAAACGCGGGATTCATTGACCAGTTGATTGATTGGTCCTTTGAATTGCGGCGAGGATTTGTCTATGGCAAATTGATAGATGATGTCGTAGAGCATCACCATTGGAAAGCCGAAAATATAGGCTTTTTCAAATTTGTCTTTGGTTGAACTCGTAATAGTTGTTGCCAACTTAGTTGTTTGAGCTACTGGCGCATCAGTTTTACTGTTGGCAACGGGCTCCGCGCTCACTGCGATAGATGAATTTGCTGCAATGACGAGGGGGAGAGCTCCTAGCATTGAAATCTTCTGTGCAGGTTTCAATGAAAACTTAGCGCGCATAACACTCCTTGCTGTTTTTAGCGATTTACCATAGCTACAATTTTGAGTTACAAGTTTGAGCTACAAGTTTGAGCTACAAGTTTTAGATTCTATTTTATGCTCAAAATTAGGTTCAAGTCTTAGATTTGTTGTGCGCTTTATTTTACCGCTTCATGCCAAGGGCGAGTCAGTGAGGAAGGTTTTAGTGGGTTTGCTGATAAACTTGATAACTTGATTTGCGTATGGGGATGAGGCTGCTAGAATCTGCTCTTGTCTACTGCGCTGCTTTCTTGCTCTGCTGCTCGGGTGGTAACTGTTCGTGAAATCTTTGCCGTCGATGATTTCAGGAAGATGTCTGCTCGTTTCGTCACTACTTCTGTTGGTCTCTGCTGGTAACTCGCCAGCGGCTGCTGAGCCGGCGCTGGAAGACAATGGGGTGCTGGCGTCATCATCCGGCCCTGATAATTTGGTGTCGTCGGCAACGCCGGATACTTTGGCGTCGCCAGCGAGTAGCCCATCTTTAGCGACTGCTCCCTCTGATGCTTCGGTTGCTGCTTCCCGGCAACTTTTCAAGTCTACAGTTGCTCGCCTAGATCGCAAGATCATGTTGGAGTGTATAAAGTTGGCGCGCTTTAACGCTCAGTATCATGATGGAGTCAACCGCAAGAATTTTGCTCAAGAATGGCTCTATCCGATGCAGCGAGAAGCTGGTACGGCTTTGGCTTTTAGTAACACTATTGTTGATATCAGGCAACGTGCCCGAGGTTTGAAAGACCCGTCATTGGTCTCTCGCACGGCTCAGAAGAAAGGCTTGGAGTGTGCCTTGATTGGTCAGGCCATAACTGGTACCAGTTCGGCTGTGCAACTTTTGCAGAACTTCAATCACACTCGCATTGCTACTAAAAATGGTTTTTCTCCAGCGGCTGCAACAGCTACAGTAAAGGGCTTTGTTACTAATATAGATGCCATGCTCGCTGAACGAGCCCGGTTAGTAGCAGCGGAAAATCTGGTACGCTCTAAAGATCTTTACGAGTTGCAAGGGCGCTTGCTTGCTCACATCAAAAATCAGTTGCTGTTTGAATTTAAGAACTGGAGCGTCGGTTCGCGCTTTACCGAATGGTCGGAAGATACGTTTTTTGCCATAGACTCGGCGCAAGGTTACACTCAGATGAGTTCTTCTATTTGCTCGCTGCAGGGCTTTAGTAAGCGAGAGTATGGTGGCGCTGCGGCTATAACCGGATTGGTCGGCAATGCTTTGGTCACTTTCAACCCTGTTATAAGAACCGCTGTAGGGCACGCTGTAGCACGTATTGAGAGAAAACGGCTTGACAAGATATTTCCTCAGGGGCGCCCTCGCAAAATTGACGATGTTCTGGCAGAGTGGAATCTGTCTGTCGATCCAAGAGATGTCGATGAAACTTCTTCACTTGAAACTAAAGAGTTGGCTTTCCTTATTCGTCGCACAGAAGAGTTAGATGGCCCGCTCGATAAGGAAGTACAGCACGTAGAGAATCTCAGACGAATCGCTGATCAACAAGCTATTTCTGGTCCACTAATTGGCTTAACTGGCGTTACGCGCTCGGTATTGAATACGGTGGCTTATTATCAGAGTACCCCTTCGGGTTCTGCCAACTTTGAGCGCACCAGAGTTGTGGGCAATCAACTCAATCTTTCTGGCCGTATAGTTCAGTCTACTGGCCAATTCTATTCATTGATAAACACTCCCTATACCGAAGTTAAGCACTTCTTGTACAAGCGCCGCTTGAGGAAAGCCGGGCAGCTGCCAAAACAGTTGCTCGCTCAGCGTTTAGCACGACTAGATGAGTTGGAGAAACGGGTTAAAGCTTCGCTGTACTAAGCGTCTTGCAAAGGCTGGTTCTTTTCTGTAGTTCAAATGTGAATGTTAACGACATTCATGCGGTATGTTTTGAAACCGATAGCGTTTAAAGCGGCAGTCGCCTAGTTTTCAGAGGAGCGCACCGGCCAAGGTTTCTTTCCTTGGCGACCAGTTTGCTGAGCCAATTCACAGCTCAATCTCTGCAATTGAACTAGCTTTTCAAGCTTCTGCTCAATTGGAGCCATAGCAGAGGCCGTTCTGTTAGCTTTCTTCGAGCTAAACTGATTTTCTCTAGTTACTATGAAACGTTGACTATTCATGATGCGATTTTATCCCACTTATCAAGCAAGTTATACCTCGACAATATATCTTTTAATCTTGTTGCGTCAGGCTCTCTCGATTCTAAGCATTGGCCAATTCGTCCAATATCCTTACTGCGAGCAGTTTTAGCCATAATGGCTAGGAGATGTTCGTAAGTAAATACTCTAGTATTTATTCCGTATACCTTTTGTTCGACTGCTTGTTCCAAGGCTTCTTCTTCTAGTCCTTGCGGCGGCACAATGAATTGAACAGGGATACCTTCAATAACCATAGCTCCCTCTTCATTTTCGGAATATCCCAGCTCTCTAAGTTTTCCAAAGAGGGGGCCGAGGTCAATCAAAATTCCAGAATTAGGTATAAAGCAAAAGACATCTAAGTCGAACGTTGCTGATGGCTCAGTGTAAAACATTGCTCCAATTGCGCCACCGATAGCATATTTGCCAATTACTCCGTCCTTTTCGAGGCTGTTTATCACCTCTAAGGTTTTGTCTAGTATAAAGTTCAATTTTTCCCTTCCTAGCTAAATAGTAAAGCGATTTGGTGCGTAGTTTACCAAATCGCTTTACTATCGGAGTGTCAGTCTGCACAGCTCTGGCCTCTTCTCGTCGTGGGTCGTGCACTTAGTCAAGCGATTTGCCGCTAGAATATGGAGACTATGAATGCATTTCAGAGAGTAAATAAGCAAGGCAAAACTAATGCAACAGTCTAAAGCCCGAAAGTTATTAACTTGGATACTGCCTATTCTTGCCATTGTTGGCGCGTTTTATTTTCGAATTGCAGTAGGTGGCCTGGAGTCGGCTGTTGATACCCATGTATGGACAACTTCCTTTCTGAATTGGCTAGTACCATTTATTGCCTTGCGATTTCTTTGGAAGCGTGATTATGAACCGAGGACTTTGCTTTGGGTTTTGCCCCCGGCGATCTTGTTCACATTGCCAATTGTTTTCATTTTTGTTCTGCTGTTGCTGTTCTTTAGCCTTACTCAGGTTACTCGCAAGCTTGGTCTAATTGTTTTTGGCATTATGCTGCTATTTCTTCCTTTCATTGGTTTGGCTTTGCCATTTTCGACATTGTCGTTTATTCGCCTGCCAAAGGCTCATATAAATACTGGAGCTCGGGACCTCTACCTCTATTCGATGGGTCAGGGCGTGTTCGGTGATGATTTCGACTATCTCGATTCGCGACAAGAGCTCTTGCCGGGTTTCGTCATTGCTAATTATGTCGATAGCACGGCTGCAAATGGCCGCATAGACAACATTGAAGTAATTGATAGGCATCACATTCGATACCGTGTGGACACTCGTTCTGCCGAGGGTGAAAGCACTAGTATGGTTAAGACGGTAAAACTTCGATAACTGCTTGTTGTTCTGCCGAAAGAAATAACTTAGCCTCTCTGTAAGAGTGTATGCAATGAACCCAGATAAACCAGACGAACCAGCATCATTTTCGGATGAAGAAAGAGCACTTTCTGCTGATTACGGAACAAGGCTCGATGGACTCGACGAGCCGCTCATTCTCTATCCGCCCAGAAGCGGCGCTATAGATGCTTTGCATGGCCGGCTTTTTAAATACATAGTGCCAATTTCGGTATTGTTTTATGTGGTGATCCTAGCTGTGGCTCTAACGACAGCAATCTCTCCATTTATACCAAGTGCTGCGCAGCAAGCTCTTTCTACGGAACTTTGGTGGTTACTGATTTTGTACACTTTGTCGCTGCCTCTGATGTACATTTTTGTCAGACGAAAGCTTTCACGGACTGTCCTTTCTGTGCTGGCAATGCGCCAGGATGGAATCGAGATTCATTCACTAAACCTTGATATTTTCATTCCCTGGGAAGAAATAAAGGAAGTGCGAACATTTACATTTATCGAGCCACATTTGGGTATTGTGCCTTTTGATCTAAAGAAAACCCTTGCTCGTGGTTCACGTTATACTCAAATCTTTTGTTGGATGAATGAGTTCTGTGCGCTGCCCTTGTCTCTTGACGTTGTGGCTGAGCAGATTATTTCGCGGCAAGCGCATGCTCTCAAGCTTATAAAGCCTGAAGATAAACCCTAAATTCGGTTTCAGATTTAGCACCGCTGGCAGTGCTCGATGGTGCTACGCTAAAACCAATTTCGGATACATGCCTGTTATCACTTGCAACTTCTCTTGGGCAATCAAATTGTCGATTGTGTCCATGATCACGTCCATTCTCACATGGGCGAAAGTGCCGAAGGCATCAACTTTGTCTAGCTTTTTCTCTTTCAACTTTTTAGCTTTGCTGCCAATCAAAATAGAGGCAATAGTTGTTCTTCCGACTTTGCCGCTCAGCTCACCGGTTAAGACTAAAATAGCCGCTTCTAGTTCACTGCTACCAGTGGTGTCTGCGACTACTTTTGTTTTAGCTGGTCGCGATTGCGAATAGAGGCTCTGAGCTGAACGAGGTGAGCGACTGGCTTCAGTCACTGCCATTTTTGCTGGCGTCGGTATACTGACAAAGCGCTTCTCTACAGGGTGGCAGGTGTCGCAACCAGTGCAACTATTGTCGAGGGTTTGACCAAAATAGCCGAGTATATGCTTGCGCCGACAAGTTGATTCTTGGGCATATTTGATTATTTGATTGAGCCTATGTGAATCTCTTTCTTTGCGGGCATCAAGCCAGCTCATGTCGATTGCTGGCATGCGACTGCCTGAAATTTCACGGGCTCTGACACCGTTGGCATCTACATCGAGCATATTGAGATGCTTGAGTAAATCAAGAGCACTATTGATGGCCGAATCTTCCATGCGCATACGCTTGTGCAAATCCATTGGCCGCAATGATTGCTGCGAATTATCGTGCAAGAATTTGAGCAAGTGTGCCACTTCTTTGGCATCAGGGAAGTTTTTATCCATCAGCCATTTCTGGGTGTAAATATCTTTGGCTTGATAGAGCAGGGTGCAGGTTGCTTGATTGCCGTCGCGCCCGGCCCGACCAGCTTCTTGATAATAGTTTTCTAGCGAGCCTGGCATGTTGTAGTGAATCACGCGTCTGATATTGGGCTTGTCTACACCCATACCGAAGGCCACAGTTGAGACAATCACTGAAATGGTGTCGTTCTCAAAACTGTTTTGAACTTTCTTGCGAATGTCCGGAGACAATCCCGCGTGATAACAAGCGGCAGTAATTTTGGCTGCCTTGATGCGACGGGCTAGCTCTTCAGCTTCTTTGCGACTGCTGGTGTAAACGATTGACGGTTTCTTCTCAATACCTAACTTTGACTCGGCCAGCATGGCGAATACATGCCGGTCTTTGTCGGCATTGTTGGCGCATTGCTCGACTTCGAAGCGCAGGTTGGGTCTGTCAAATGAGCCAATGACGCAGGTCATGCTCGGCAGGCCTAGCGATTCGGGAATATCCCGCTGAACTCGGGGAGTGGCCGTCGCTGTTAGCGCCAATATTGTGGCTTTGGGCATGAGGCTCAAGTAGCTTCTGATATTGCGATATTGCGGTCTGAAGTCGTGGCCCCATTGGCTAATGCAGTGGGCTTCGTCAATGACCAAAAGGGAAATATCTAAACTTTGCAGAAGGGAACGGAACCTTGGCGATTCCAGGCGCTCGGGTGCGACATAGACGAGCTTGTATTGACCGCGTCGGATGCCTGAGATGCGCTCATCTAGCTGTTCGGCATCGAGGGAGCTGTTGAGCATTGTGGCGTTTCTGATGCCGCGGCGAATCAAGCCGTTCACTTGATCGTGCATCAAGGCAATTAATGGCGAAATTACAACGGTGACACCAGGAAGCACCTGGCTTGGTAGTTGATAGCAAAGCGATTTGCCGTAGCCAGTGGGCAAGAACGCCAGAGTGTGGCGGCCAGCAAGAATATTGCTGATTACTTCTTTTTGTTTTGGTCGCAGCTGATCGAGACCGAAGCGGGTTTTGAGTATCTTTTCGATGGAGCTATCGAAATTGCCGTCAATGGCATGATCGATGGCAAAGTCGAGGGCCATGTCCATAGAGTGCTCCTCTTCTTGCGACAGGCTCGGCGAGGCCGCTACTGGATCGTTGGCTGTATTTAACGCGCGCTCATTTGCTCGCTCAATAGCACGTTGAACTGCTGGTTCGAAAACAGCCATGGGACACCCTCATACTTGTGTCTCACTAGTTTACGTGTTCAGAGGCTGACAAATAGGTGCATTCACACAGTAGTGCCAAGTTTAATTGACTACTGTATATCTACTAGTGTTAGCTAGCGGTGCTATGCGTTCACGCCTTTTGCGAACTGCAGGCGGTTTGGGCTACTTCTTAGTTTGCTCTGGCTGCAGAATCTTTTTCAAGGCTGTGATCAACAGTTTGTTTTCGGCTGGTTGGCCGATGCTTATGCGCCAGCAAGTAGGTAGGCCGAAACCTGCCAGTGGACGAATAGCGATGCCGTTGCGCAGCAAGCCGTCGTGTATTTTGGCTACTTTCTCTTGCGAACCCATTTCAATCATGATGAAGTTAGAGTGCGAAGGAATGCGCTGCAAGCCCAGTTTGTCTAATTCACCGGTGAGATAAGCCATACCCTCTTCGTTGTTTTCGAGGGTTCTGTTCAAGAATTCATCGTCTTGCAAGGCAGCCAAACCAGCTTCTTGAGCCAATAGATTAGGCTCGAAGGGTAGTTTGATGCGGTTGACGTAGTCGATTAGATATTCGTGACCAAGACCGTAGCCCAAGCGAATACCAGCCATGCCGTAGGCTTTGGCGAATGTGCGCAAGGTCAAAACGTTGTCTAAGCGATAACGCATTGAGTCTGGATACTCGGGATTTATGGCAGCAAATTCATAATAGGCTTCATCAAGGATGACCAAAACATGGTCTGGAATCTTTCTGATGAAGTTCTCGAATTCAGTGCGAGTGAAAATTGTTCCGGTTGGATTGTTTGGATTGCAGAGGTAAATCATTTTGGTCTTAGGGTTTACCGCTGCGGCAATGCCCTCAAGGTCAAAGTGATAGTTTTTCAGCGGCACAGTATTGAGTTTGATGCCCTGGGCGTTAACCAATACATATAAGCCGATGAATGTACCTTGTGAGGTCAATACTTCATCATCTTCGTGCAAGAAGGCACGAATGATGTTTGCCATGGTGCTCTCGGAGCCGCTGCCAAGGGCAATATTGTCGATCTTGGTAGCAAAGCGCTCAGCTAAAGCTTCTCTCAAATTGGTACCGCAAAGGTCAGGATAGCGGTTGATCTGAGGCAATGCCTTCTGAATGGCATCTAGAGCCGATTGAGGTGGTCCTAGTGGGTTTTCGTTGGAGGCCATGTTGATGAAGCGCTCCATGCCGAGCTCTTTCAATAGCTCAACAGGAGGACGGCCTGGCTGATAGGGTTTGAGGGCTTCTACGTGGGGCGGAACGAGACGCTTTGGCAGGTCTTTCTGGGGTGAGAAAGGAATCGTGTTCTTCGGGTCTGATACCAACGCCAGCTGCTGCGACATCGAAGCTAAAGTTTGTATAAATGTTGCCATAGTCACCCTGCACTTTTGAGTCGCAAAACGTAGGTTTGACGGGCACCTTGACTTTGACGCCTCGGCTTCCGTTCTCCTCTTCGATATAAAAGTTATCACTAAACCACCCCCAAACACAAATTAAGACGGCCCATTTAAGGCTTGTTTAGGAAACTTTTAGGTTTCTACACAGGTTTGCTAAGCTCTCGGGGCTTAATGCCAAGAGGATTTGTGGTATTGGCAACTTTTCGTAGCTGATTGTGACTCTGACTGCTTCCGGGCTTGTCGATGACAAGAACCGCTCTGAAAGCTAATTGAGGCTACATAATCGCTTACTTTTCTGGCCAAGGTTTTTGCTACCTCGATGCACTTTATGCTAATCTTCCCTTCACGCGGGTGTAGTTCAATGGTAGAACGGCAGCCTTCCAAGCTTCATACAGGGGTTCGATTCCCCTCACCCGCTCCATTTTGAAGTCATAACAAACGCAGTGACGATTTCTATAGTGATGACAGTTCCTATAGAGATGACAATTCCTATAGCGATGACAATTCTTATATAGATAAGAGGTTTGCGGTGACGGAAGAGAGACTAAGCATAAGTGACGTACTAGTTGCCAAAAAACGCTTAAGCGGTTTGGTTACCAATACCCCATTGCGCAAGAGCCATTGGCTTTGTGACGTTTCGCAAGCCGAAGTGTTCATGAAGCTAGAGAATCTGCAGGTAACTGGTTCTTTTAAGTATCGTGGCGCACTCAATGCCATGACCTGGGCCAAAGAACGCGGTTTTACCAAGGTATTCACTGCCTCGGCTGGCAATCATGGCCTCGGTATTGCCGAAGCCGCCGTGATAACCGAGCGCGAAGCGCGCATCTGCCTGCCTACGAATGTTAATCCCCTGAAGAAGCAGAAGCTTGAGCGCTACAGCGTCGGCCTTTTGCAGCATGGCGAAGATATGGACCAGACCGAGGCCTACGCTATGCGCTTGGCTAAAGAGCAAAAGGGTCTCTACATTTCGCCTTATAACAATAGAGAAGTAATTGCCGGTCAAGGCACGGTCGGGTTGGAAATGTATGAGTTGATTCCCAAACTTTCGACGGTTATTGTGGCCGTGGGTGGTGGTGGATTGATATCAGGCATCGGCCTTGTAGCCAAAGTGATTAATCCAAAGGTGCGCATTGTTGGCGTCGTTGCTGCTGCTTCACCGGCTATGAAAACAGCTATTCACTCTGGTCGTGTGGTCAAAATTTTGCAGCAAGACACCATTGCTGACGGCATTGCTGGCAACATCGATCCAGAGACAATTACCTTCCCTCTCGTGCAAGAAGTTGTAGACGAATGGGTGGCAATTGAAGAGCGCGACATTCACCAGGCCGTTTTTGACTTCCTTGAAAACGAGGGAATGTTGATTGAAGGTGCCGCAGCCTGCGCCATTGCAGCCATTTCTGCCAAGTACATAAACTTCAAACCACGCGAACGTGTGGGTGTGGTTGTCTGTGGTGGCAATATTGGCCGCAACAGCTGGCGCGAAATTATCGGCGAACAGCTTTTGAGCGCCGGTAAATCTACTTAGGTTTACTTAGTTAAACTTTAGAGCAGGGTCTGGTCTTTCTATCAGCACCGATTTTTGCTCGATTGTTTGCTTTTGTTGAATTATTTGCGGTTGGACAACTACCGTTTTTGTTTGAGCATA
This sequence comes from Obscuribacteraceae bacterium (SeqCode), assembly GCA_044378815.1. Taxonomy (GTDB): domain Bacteria; phylum Cyanobacteriota; class Vampirovibrionia; order Obscuribacterales; family Obscuribacteraceae. Next base: position 46,036 of record JBIPOV010000038.1, read on the forward strand.
GTGGCGCGCCTCTGCATGATGCCGTCTTGGGGTGTGATGATAGACCCGTTTGACATAGTGTCTAGTTCTCTTTACTGGAGCTTTGACTACAGCAGTTTTTACTACAGCAGAGTTAGTCACTTCTGTAACTCTAGCTGGGGTGACTGAGGTAGTTGTTGTTACTTTTGCTTCGGTCGGCACGACCACTGCTTCGTGGCGTTCCATGATCATCGGCTCGACAGTTTTTTCTGTGGTGCCATCGCTGCTGGTGACACTCTTTGTTCTTGTCACTGAAGGCTGCATCCAGCTATCGATTACTTTTGGCTGTGAAAGCCCAGGCTGAATAATTTCGGTTGTGGTTTGACTGCTGGCTTGATTTGTCACTGGGATAGTCTGAGTTGTTGTTGTTTGCGTACTAGTCTCTGTAACTTCTGCAGCTTGCCCCGGCATAGCTGTGCTTACCGCAAAGAGAGACATTGCCGAAGCCAGAGATAGCAGCAGTTGGATTTGGCATTTTGTTTTCATGTTGCTCCTTGATCTTGAGTTTGAGTCTAGATTTTCTAGATCACCAGCCACTGACGGTAGCAACACTTGCTAGTTCCAAATTTCTCAGAACTAAGTCGATTCTTTGCTGATCTTTTTTGTCAGATATGGAATGGTCACAACTTGAATTTTAGGATGAGACTGTTCTGGGAGGCATTTGTTCTCGAAGATCAATTTCGGAAGGTTAATGGTTTTGCCGGAACTGCTATTGCGCTTCGGGTAGGCGCAGTGTTGTCCTTGCCGATCTCTAAAACAGACTGCTATATATTTTGAGGCTTTATGCTGGATCGAGTAAATACTTCCACCCCATCATTAGATGCTAGTCGTTTATTTCAAGATGCATACAGTCATCTCAAGCCTGGTATCAAGTTTGTTCAAGAGCGTCCAGCCGAATCAATCGCAGCTGGGGTTGTTTTGGTCTCAGCAGCAGCAGCAGCAGTGGCCTTGAGGGGAAGAGGTCTATCGGCTTTGGGAACAGCCGGAGAAGAAGCGCTCGGAAAGAATCTGCTGGGCAAAAGCTTGCTTGAAAGCCGTGCAACAGGAGAAAAAGTGCTAGGCGGTGCGGCGAGACAAGTAGAAAATGCGCTCCGGAAGCCGCTTGCAGAGCCGGTGCAATACCGTTCAGTTGCAGAAGAGGTTGCAGCTTTCAGCCGAAACCTCGATCCTGGATTTAGGACTCATGATGCCTTAGCTCACGTTATGACGCTGAGAAATCCGGCTACGAATGGCGGTGAATTGCGTGGCGCAATTAGTCAGTCAGTAGCCGAACAGATGATAGAGAGACCATGGAGGAAACCATCCTTTAGGGTTGCAGTTTCTAATTATGAATCGGCACAAAGAATCCAAGCTAATACATACGGTTGGGAGGCTCCAGCAATACCTGAGGAGACGCTGCGAAAGTGGTTTGACTTGAGTCAAAGGCGAATGAGAGAAAACATAAAACGCTGGGGTGGCGTGCCTGAGAAATATTGGTATCAATTCATTGAGCATCTTGAAGTGCCACGGAAATGGTCTTAACTCGAGCTGAGATCTTCTTCCATTGTGGCAATGTTATTTAGTGGTTCTTTCAAGGTAATTGAGATCGAAGTCAGAAGCGCTTAAGCCAGATATAGAAGCGTCACAAGCATTGGCTTATTCTGGTTTCAGAGAGATTTTTAGTTTTAGTTTGCTGAGGCTGCGTGTCTTTATGCCAATGGGAAATATGCCTTTGGAAAAGTTGGAACCAAAAACAGATTCCTCTTCAACAGATGCTTCTATGCGCCTATTTGACGATGCATGTGGTCATCTCAAGCCAGCTATCAAGTTCGTTCAGGCTCATCAAGCCGAATCAATTACTGCTGGATTGGTTTTGGTCTCAGCAGCAGTGGCCTTGAGGGGAAGAGGCCTAGCGGCACTTGGTTCGGCCGGAGAAGGTGTTCTTGGAAAGAATTTGCTGGGAAAGAGTGCACCAGTAGAAAAAATACTAGGAGGTGTAGCGAAACAAGTTGACACTCCTGTTCTGCAGGCGCTTGCCGAGCCGGTGCAATACCGCACTGTTGCGGAAGAGGTTCGGGCGTTTAATTCCACGTTCGTAAGTGATGGCGCAGCGGGAGCAAACCATGATGCTGTGGCTCATACAATGATATTTAGAAATCCTACCACTCCTGGAGGCGAAATGAGGGGTGCATTTTGTCAGTCAGTAGCAGAACAGATGATTCTGTTTCCTGGACGGCCGCCTTCCTATGATATGGCAATCAATCTTTATCAAGGTGTAAGAGAGGTTTTGAGGAAAAGTTATGGCTATAAGGCTCCACCAATTCCAGAAGCGACGCTGAAAAAATGGTTTGACTTGAGTGAAAGGCTAATGGCTGAAAACATAAAACGCTGGGGTGGCGTACCCAAAAGTACTAATTATGAAGACCTTCAGCATCTGTTAGTGCGACGAAAGTGGTCCTAGCCGAGTTTGCTTCTTTGTAGCTTTGAACTATTTGAGAGTTCTGGGAGAGCGGTAATGGATATGGATCCGTAACATTTAAAATGTGATTATTGCTTGGTTGGATGGAGAGACACACTAACTCGGCTATTGGAGTTTTTATGGAATGCAATGAAGCGGTTTCTAGCAAGACGAATAAAGTCAGGCACTTATATGTCGTTGAGGATGTCTACGAAGAAGTGGTCGTTTCAAAGGTCATGTTCTATGGTCCAATTGCATCCAAATTCAATGGATTCAGTAAACCTGAATGTGCTGCCATAGATCGGATAATCGATTCTTGCAAACCGAATTTTTTCTTTTCTCCGTAGAGAAGATTTAGTTATGCTTTTCTACTTGCCTGCCAGACCAAAGAACGCGCTCCATAGCTTCTCTCTGCCAGCGGCGGTATTTGAGTAGTTGCATTGCGGCACCTACTGGTAAGCACCGTTGGAATTGCCGACATAGCTAGACGAGTAGGTCTCCCATTTCATTTGGGCTGTTGATTTCTCGTTGCCAGCATTGCTGCTTGGTTTCACTTGGGAGGCTTCTATTCCGTCAGCTTGCGCCTTCTCGCTTGTTGGCGCAGCAGAATCAAAGAAGTCGATCTTGGGCAGTGAGTAAGGGTTTGACCTAGCGCCGTCTGTGGCGACGCCAGTTCTAATAATTAGAGGTGCATCGCTGGCGTTAGAGCTATTGGCCTGGGCGGTGCTGTCGTATAGAGAGAAGGGCTGTGGTTGCGCGTCTAGGTAGCCTGATGCACTGCGCATGTCGAGCCAAGTTGAAGAAGATAGCTCGGAGCTAGAGCCATATATTGCCTGAGATCTGTCGCTTGAGTCGCCTTTTGCGGTGCTGTCTGCCTGAGGGTGGTTTGCCATGGGGGTGGTTCTCCTTAGTAAATTCGATGCTGTAGTCTGTTCTATAACAATAGGAAAGGCGGTGGGAGATTGATGTGAGAATGCTTTCGACTTTGTTTTGCTAAGAGAATTACTTTGCGGCTGCTGGCAGTGGTGCCTTGCGCACATGAGAAGGTGTCAGGCCATCAATCTCTAGATTTGGTAAGAGGTCATTTTCCGGTTTCGCTTTGCTAGTTTCTGTTGTAGCTGTTGCCGGCATAGCTGCTTTTGCCAATCCGCGGATTACTGAAGGAACAACGACCCGCGGTTCTTGCGTTTCTCGATTGGCGGTCAATGGTTTTAGGTGCTCTCTGTCTAGCTTCTCTATTACTACTGCATCGATTTTTTGAGGCCCATCCAAAGCTATTGAACCCTGCTTCATCACTGAAAGATTAGCCAGTGCAACATCGCGCGCTTTCACTGGCGCGACAATGTCGACTACGAAGTCGAGTACAGACATTGCCGCCTTAGAGGCCTTTTGGCCTACCTTGGAGAGAAGTTCAAATGCTTCTTCTTGTAAGTGAGATTGACCCTCAGAATGGTTCTTCGAGGTGTCATGCGACTCAATATTCTTGTTGCTAACGTTAGCTTTATCTGTCGAAATTTCGTTTGCTGGACTGCCCATGAATTTATCCTCGCCTGAACCGCTTGCTCGATTTGAGAATACAAAGCCAGGCGGGAGATTGCCGTGAGAATTTTGGGGTTAAATTAGCGCCCACCTTTCACAGTCTTCGCGGATGAATATATGCGGCTTCCGTCGTCGCTGGTGGGGCCTTAATAGAGTGAGCCGGTTAGCCCCTGAGGCAGTAGCCAGCGCCTGGAATGGTGGTAAGTATCTCGGCTGCCCTTGGTTCACCGCAGCTAGCCAGCTTCTTGCGTAGCCCTTTCACCAGGGCTCTCACGGCTTCTTCAGAGCTCTCTTTATCGGCGCGATAAATGGCTTTGAGAATTTCAGCAGCACTAAAGGTGCGGTTAGGATAGCGCAGCAGATACTCAGTCAAGGCGCATTCAAGCCGGGTTAGGGATATGTCTGTGCCATAGACTTTTAGAATGCGGTTTTCAACTTCTAATTTGATATTGGTACTTTGGTCCGACAATTCTTGTATTGCTTCTGGTCTACGCAGCAAGGCTTTGCAGCGGGCTGTAAGCTCTCTAAGATGAAAGGGCTTTTTGAGGTAGTCGTCAGCGCCACTTTCAAGGCCTGTTTCTAAATCTTCCATGGCTGAACGGCCGGTGAGGAAGAGAATCGGGGTGTGTACTCCCGCTGACCTAGCCTTTTTGCATAGCTCTACCCCTGACATACCGGGCATTTCCCAGTCGAAAATGAGCAGGTCGTAGCGAAACTGAGAGAGCATTTGTTCTGCATCTTCAGCGTTGTAGCAGCAGTCTACTTGGTGATTTTCGCTCTGCGTTAGCCAGCGTTTCGTATTCTCAGCGAGTTCGATGTCGTCATCTACCACTAGAAGTTTTGCCAAGAGTTTGCTCCCGTTTGACCTTGTACAATTGAGCTATTATAGGCTGACTATTTGTAAGTAAGTAAATAAATTGAGAATCTGGCAGAAGACCCTTATCCTTGCCCTAATACCGATTTCGCTCAATGCCTTCGGCGTTTTCTTGATGCAGGATGCTATTGGTCGCCTTAACAACGCCTTACAGCTAGAACAATCTGAAGCAAACGTTTTCCGCTTGCTCAATCGACTCTATGTCTCGCTGATAAGTGCGTCAGGGCTTTTTTCTGGCTATCTTTCGAGTGGTGCTACCGATGGCAAACGCTTGAAGCTTGCCAATGAAACTTTTGCTGCCGCCAAAGATTATTTGAGGCAAATTCGCGCCCTGACCCCGCACGATCAGTCGGTGCTTGATCAAAGCTTAGATACTTTGGAGAATCAGAGCATTCGCAGCTTTGAGCGTCTCAAAGATGACTGTTTGAAAATGGATAATCAAGCAGCTGGCGAGAATAAATTGTTTGCCCTCTATCAGCTCAAGCCATTGGTAAAGCAAGCAAGTCGAATTAACGATATCTATACAGCGGTGATAGAAGAGTCAGACAAGCAGCGGGAGATTCGCATCGTTGAACAGAGGCAAATAGTTCAGCGCATTCGCATCTTGGTGCTCAGTTGTCTGCTTTTCAATATTGCCTTTTCAGCCGTTGCCCTTTTTCTCTTTCGCCGCTCACTGCTTTCGCGTTTGCAAGTTATTCTCACTCGCAGTAAAGCTTTGGCTGAGCTTGAAGATGTTGGGCCAGCGCTAAACGGCGTGGACGAATTTGCTGAGATTGATAACTGTATTGTTGAGGCTCGCAGTGAACTGGTAGCCGCTGAAAAGTTTCGCTCTCAAGTGGTGGCAATGGTGGCTCACGACATGCGCTCACCGCTGACGTCAGCTTTGACCTCACTTGAGATGATGGAAGAAAAGTTCTTTGGTCCCATTACTCCTGAAGCGGAGAAGAAGGTCGTCTCTATTACTGCCAGTCTCAATCGCCTGGTTTTGTTGATTGATGAATTTCTTGATTTGGATAAGCTGCGGCGCAAAGAATTACAGCTTGAAATATCAGATTTTGATCTCGCCGAGATGATAGCAGATGTGGTGGCAAGTCTTGAGGCTATGGCAACTAATATTGGAATCTCTATTGAGACTGCAGCTCCATCATTTACTGTTTCAGCCGATAAGAATAGAATGCGTCAGGTGCTCACTAACTTGCTCTCTAACGCCATTAAGTTTTCTCCCCGAGGCAGCAAAATTGTTGTTTCTGCTAGAGATAGTTCGAAATACTGGTCTCTATCTGTAATTGATCAAGGTAAGGGTATTTCTCCAGAAGCTAAGAAAGAGTTGTTTCAACCATATTCGCGCAGTGAAGCTTCAGCTCTAGCTATAAAAGGCTCAGGCCTTGGTCTATTTATTTGTCGTTGGTTTACCGAAGCTCATGGTGGCAAGCTTGAAGCTAAAGCAAATTCCGGCGCTCCCGGCACTACATTTTGCCTGACCGTTCCACGTTAAAATTTTAGGCTCTCTCGAAAATTCACCACAATGGGCCTTCGTGTGGCTCTGGTGGCGGTGTGCGTTTAAACATTCCTACCCATTCGTCAACCCAGTAGGTGTCGTAGAACAGTAACCAACTTGTTTCTGGGAGTTTCGCTTTGGCTGCTTGCTCGCGCAATATCTCAGCTGCCTCTGGCAAGTCGCATATGATCATGTCGATGTACGAGGCTTCGCTGCCGACGCCGCCACCAAGTACACAACCTGCTTTAGATTTTCTCAGTTCTCGGTCAAGCTTATCTTCGAGCTCAAAGCGAGTTTCAACATCGTGGGCTAGCTCTTGTTCTTGAGACATTTTTAAGTAGGCGAATACTTCGTCGTGACGAGTAAAAGCTGATGAGTGAAAGAGCATTCTTCTTTCTTTTGCGAAAATTGTTGCGGGGTAGGGGGTGGTGATAACGGGTCTAAGGCCCTCTTCCCAGCTGCTGCCTTTGAGCGAATAAAAGCCATCAAGAGTTCTCTCCCAGCAGTGCTCAATTGGTAGTTCATCGACCAGTTCGACCACTCTCGAAGCCAAGACATTGCGCAGAGAATTGAGTGGATAGAAAGGCTGTTGCTCAATTTTGCTATCTTTCAAATATTCACTTTCGTCTATGTCGTCACTTTCAGTTTGGGCTTTCACTGGCTCAGTGCTGGCTGCCTTTGTCTTAGCTTTCTCTTTGCGTTTGCTCAATGGCTGGGTCATAACGAAGTTGATCCATAAATCAACAGGCTCTTCTCCTAGCACCGTTGTTAAAACAGTGAGAGCGTCGGCGATGTCAGAATCTTTGTTCTCTTTTTTGAAGTGTTTGTCACGCAGGGTGATATCAAAGCATTTTAGAGGTGATTCGTTAATTTGGCCTTCTACCTCTTCCCAGCTGTGCTTCAACATGCTGTGTTCGAAATCATTAAAGTCGCCAATTAGCGGCTCTTTGAATTGAGTAAAGCGCCAATTGGCAATGTCTGGCGCTCTTTCAATAATTGCTTTGGTGAGTGGACGCAGAGCGTACTCTGACTCTGGTGTGACGGTAAAGACCAGCCGTTTATCGCCGACTTCGAGAATGTCGCGGCTCACTTCCCACATCAAGTCTTCGTGGATCGGTTTGAGATACGCTTCGCACCAGGCAACAGTTTCGTCTGTTTTATCTTCAAAAAAATAGCTTTTCAGTGTTTCGCTATCGGCGGCAAACTGCTTCCAGAAGCGCTCAATTTGCTCGCTGACTCTGGTTTGTTCGTTTATTTCGTCGCTGCTGCCAAACTGGGCTGTATGCCATCTCACAATTTTGTCTCCTGACATAGAGCATAGTCTACCCGCTTGAGGGTTGCTATGGTTTCTACATAAACGACAATTGTTTTGCTTGTTGGCAACCGCCCCCCTTAGTTCTTACCTGGTTTGTCTTGAGAACATTGCCTGTTTTGCCACTATCGGTGGTGTGATTTGCTACTAACTTTCGATTTCCAGCAAAATTAACCTTCTTTCCTGGTTAAATTCGCTATTCTGTGCCTAATCTAGCTTACTGAGATAGTCACGGCGGCGCGAAATGAGGATCAATTTTAAACACGGCCCTGGCCTTACTGGCAGCCTAATTGTTGGTGCTTTTGCTCCGGCTATTTTCTTTTACACTTCTATCGGATGTATGGCTCAATCTGAGCATTCTCAGCAGTCTCAAAACGCCTTGTCTTCTGCAAATTTGGTTGGCAGCGCCATGGTAGAACCAAATGGCGAACCCCAACCTCTTTCTGGGCCAAGTAAAGCGCCATCAACTCGGCCGTCATCGAACCGCGCCCCTAGTTTGAACCCGATTCGCTGGCTGTTTGGACCCGTAATTAAGCTAGAGGAGCAGACCGTAAGGCTGCAGGAGCAAATCATTGCCTTGACCGGACCTCTGGCGGCTGTAAAGCCTCTCATCGTTGGTTTGCATGGGCAGGTCGAGTCTACTCAGAAGCGCCTCAATGAAGTGAATACTCATTTAGCTGCCGTGCACGGGCAGCTTGATGCGCTCTCGTCAAAGATGACCACTATCGACAAAAGCATTGAAGCGACAAATCGGCACATGAATAGCGTAGAGGAACCCTTGCGCTCAGTGCAGACCCGTATGGGAAGTGTGGAGAAATCAATTAAAGGTACTTATAATTATTTAGGCGGAATTCGGGCTGCCATTGGCGATATGCAAAACGATATCGCTGAAATTAAAGGTCCGATCATGCGGATTCAGCAACCGCTTGAGGCCATCGCTGCACCTGTGAAGAATCTCGATAAGCAGCTCGTTGGCCTGCATAGCCAGCTTGTTGGTGCTCACACAGAACTTCAGGGTGTGCACAGTGAGTTGGGAGCGATACGCGGCCCGCTCGGCAATATGGAGCGCCCAATCACCAATTTAGACGGAGAGCTGGGTGGCTTGCACCAAGAAATTGCAGAGCTGAGACGCCTTCTTAGCTTGGTTCTCACCGCGATTTTCTGTTCTGCAGGTTTAATTGCCGTGGGTACGCCAATAGCTGGCATTTTGATTTGGAAGAATAAGCATAAGTTTTTGCCTCCTCAACGCTCGGAGTAGTTCTTGCAACCCTCCGGCACCACTGTTGGTGTCACGGGTGCAGGAGGCTTCTAGCGTTTGAAGATCGGTTGATAATGTGAGAAAATTCCCGACTGATTATGGTTGTATAATTCAACATCTAACCTGCTGCACTTGCGGTCGTGTTTTTTTTATGTGATTTTAGGCTGTTGGCAAAGGAGCGCACTGTGAATCGAATCGACTTAATGCGACTATTGGAGCACAAGCAATACCCGTGTGTGTCCATAATGTTGCCGACTCACCGCCACTCGCCCGATAATTTGCAAGACCCTGTTCGAGTCAAGAATCTTGTAACAGAGGCGAACAACAGGCTGATAGAAGAATTCGGAAAACGCGACTCGGCAGAGGTATCAAAGCGGCTCGACGAGATCGTAAACCTTATAGACTATCGCAATACTCTTGATGGTTTAGCGATCTATGTCAATAAAGACGTGGCGAAAAAATACTATTTACCGTTCACCCTGACTGAGCGCGTAGTGATAGATGAGTCTTTTGCAATTAGGGACATAATGTTTGCGGTCAATCGCAGTCATAGATATTGGGTTTTGGTTCTAAGCGAGCAGCCGACCAGACTGTATGAAGGTTTCCAAGACACGCTTGTCGAGGCTGAAGACACAGAGTTTCCATTTACACATGAAGGACCAGGCGGTGCGACTAAACTGCCTGGCGGAGTTGGTATCAATATATCGGCCTATCGAGATGAACGGCACCGCCAGTTTTTCCGAGAGATAGATGCATCCTTGCTGGAACTTTTAAAAAAGGACCCACTGCCCCTGATTGTGGTTGGTGTAGATAGATATCTGGCATTCTTCGATGAGCTTTCTGTCAATAAATCTCTTCTGGCCGGTACTCTTAAGGGCAGTCATGATAGTACTACGCCTCCGGAATTAGCCAAACTCGTATGGCCGCTTGTTCAGGACTATTGCGCGGAGCAACGCCAACAGATTCTTGGCCGGCTGGCAGAGTCAATCGGTCAAAACAGATACGCAGTCGGTTTTGATGAAGTGTGGAAAGTCGCACAGGAAGGCCGCATTGAGAGACTACTGGTGGAAGAAAACTATTACGTTGCCGCAAAACCCGATGCCCTAGGGATAAATCCAAAACCAGTTGCCGATTCTAAGGCTCAAGGAGTGCACGATGATGCCATCGATCAGATCATTGAGCAAGTGCTGATCACTGGGGGACAGGTTTCGTTTTTCGATGCTGACAGTCTCAAAGATAATTCGCGGTTGGCGGCCATTCTGCGCTACTAAATATCAAACTTCTTGCTTGTCTACTGGCTCGGATTTGTGCAAGTCATGTGGATATCGACATCTGATTCAGCACGAGCAGTGTTGCGTGCATGTGTCGTGATTTCAAGATTAAATTGCCTCTAAAAGCTGATTTCTAATACAGGCTGCTTTACAACTTGTAATTTGGGGTATAGAATCGGTGGGAAGCTAGAAATTAGTCCCAGATCGCTTTACCTTGGCTTTAACCGGCCGGGACATCGCTACTTTCAGCGATGTTGTTCACCTTACCAGCAACTAAATAGATAGGAAGTGGCTTTCGAGACCTGTTTCGAGCGCAAGCTATTGCCTGTTCACACCAGTCAATGGCGCTGCTTTGCATTGCCCACACTTGCTGTCTTTTCCTCATCTAACAATTACCATATTGGAGTAAATATGCTATCTAATCTTCGCGTTCAACCAAGACTGTTCAGCCTTGTGAAGGCCGGTGCCCAGAAATTTGAGGGATCGAGCCGCCGAGCCATAAACTATTTCCCCAGCATTGGCTTGTCGCCGAAAAGTAAGGATAAGTTGGCTTTTTCAAATGAGCAGCCTATTTTGCCTCAACTTATTGGTATCGAAGCGGCAAAGCTTTCTGGCTGCATTAAGATGGAGTCGAGGCGGTTTAAATCTCGTGCAGCCGTGCTTATTTATAAGGGGCAAGTGATTGCCTGTGTTTATGGCAGCAAAGCGCACCCAGAGCAAGTGTTTGGAACGGATGGCTACGTTGCGATGATGAGCGAAATTAGTTCAGTTCACAGTGATGTATCTAGCTATGTTCTAGACGAAAAAATGGTACTGTCGGCGGCATCAATGTTTCATGGTGAAGTCTTCAATGCCTCTCCTGAGCAAGACTCTAAGCTGTCTCTTTCAGGCTGCATGAAATCGATTGAGGAGCTTTCCTCTCCCGGCTCGATTGCCGTCGCCGATAATTCTGGCAGACCAGTTTGTTTGCTTTATTTGGCAGGCAGTTCATTGCTCGGCATTAACTCGCTGCATTCCGCAGTGAGCGAGAAGGATATTCGCTCCATCTGGCAGTATCTGAAAAGTAATCCCCAAGCAAAAATAATGGCAAATTCTTTTGCACCTGAGGATGATTCAATAGACGTAATTACTTTCAGTATGCTCAGCCAGAGTGCTCAGCGTACAGCGGCTCAAAGCCGCGCTGGAGTATGCAGTGTCACTGAGCTGGCTGCTGTGAGAAATGCCGCTAATTTAGCTAATCTAGTTGGTGCTTACTCTGTCAAGCCAGTTGATGCGGCTAGAGAAGTGCGCTCAGATCGCTTCATTAGCCAGCGGAACTTGAGTGCTAAGCAGGCGAGGCAGAGCTCTTATGTCCAGTCTTCTTATGGAATCAATTCTAGTACCTGAAGATCGACCTGGCCGACCCACTACTGATGGTGGCAGGCCCAGAAACCAAATTTCGAACCTGGGATGGTGTAAACGGCGGCGGTGAGCGTCCCGAGAAACCGGGCTGCCCGCAGTGAGGTAAAGGATAAGGTCTAAGCGTACTCCGTCAACACTCAATTGAAATAGAGCCGTCGGAGTACCTGTATTGTCATGCTTGTGCAGTGGTGCAGACGGGTCAGAGCTTCTCACTGCTGCACGGAATGGGTTTGATCAGCTTAGTCTCTTTTTGCTTATTCTTCTTTCTACTGGGAGTATTGTAGGAAGCTATGATCAGTAAATTGAGCGGTAGCATGAGTATGTAAAATGGCCCGCCGAAAACGACTATGGCAGTATCTCTAACAATCTCACCGGCTTTTTTCTTCCAGCTCTTGGGCTTATCGCAAGCCATGACTGGATTGATAGACATTAGTATTAGCGAAGTTGCTAGAAATACTGATATCAAGCGAGCTGTTCGCATTTGTTTATTTCCCGGTTGCTGGTACCTACGCAATATAGACACCAGCTCAAAGCCATGGGCAAGCTATCAAACAGTTCAACAAATGATTGACCACTACAGTGCCATGGTCGAGAGCTGACTTCGAGCAGACATAGAGCTAACGGTATGCCACCGATCTTGATTGCTATGGATCGAGCCTTGCTAGTCGTTTTCGGTAAACTAGTCCATTCTTAGCTTCTTCTGTTCTTTTGCAACAGCGCCGGTAGAATGTGTTGCAGATTACTCTTGGCGACAATTACATCGTGAACTTTATAAGGCCTTACTGAGCCAGGACTCAACCAAGGTCGAAATCTTGTGACCCTCAGTGTGAGGTTTTCACCATAAACGAATCAATAGCCGTGATCTAGGATGAATGTAGCGAGCAAAGAACAGAGCTGTGCGCTAGCCTGCCGCGTTACTATCTTGGCCTGTCTACGGCAATTGCTTGGTAGGTCCAACTGCGCTAGTCGGTAACTGACATTACGAAGAGAATTCGTAATTTTGTTGCATTTTGCAGAGCCGATCTGCGAAAGGTGCGATTGCTCTTTAGTAAAGCGAGAGTATGGTAGATTTCAGCGACTAACTGTGTGGTTTTCGAGTGACAAATGGAGGTGAGTATTTTGAAGAGTCAATCGGAAGAAAATTCAATGAGTGTTCTACCAAGCGATCTCGCCTTGATATTGAGGCAAGCTCTGCAGCGAGTGGGCACTGCTAATCGGGTCTGGGTAAGAAAGTCAGATTCTGAAGAAAGTTCGATTGAGTTTCGGAACGGTGTGCTGCTGGGAGCTTGTTGGTCCGAAAGATTTTTAAAGAATGAGGTATCAGAAACTGATTCTTCAATTACTGGTATAGAAATTTCTTCGCCTAATATTGTTTGTGTTGATAGTATTCCCCTAAATCCAATGTGGCCTTACGACTGGTCTCTACTGCTGGAGAATATGGCCAGATCAAAGAATGGGCTTCTTATTGTCACAGACTCTTTTGAGTCTTGGGACTTTGTTTCAACCCTGGTTTTAGACAGTAATCGTGGAATCCTCGCAAGTGCAATTGTGAAGTCTCGTGAGCAAAGAGTTCCTTGGCTATGGACGTGCAAAAGAGAAATACTTAGCCTGGGCGCTCACATGTGAACAGTCCTCTAGATGCGCGGATATTCGGCGAGGAGTTTACACGGCATATGCGAAAGGCATCCCTCTGGCGTAATTGAAACAGGGATGTCTTTCTGAGATGTTTT
>JBIPOV010000157.1:0-5144 GCA_044378815.1 Obscuribacteraceae bacterium (SeqCode)
CTGAAGATTAAACGTTTCCGCTTGGCAACTTACTTTTTTGCTTTTGTGCTAAATCCATATTCCGCCCATCGGCTGCTGACCTGAGTTTTCACTGGTTCAGACATAATTATCGGTGTGGGCCATTCCCGCTCAAAACCTTCCGATTTCCATTTGCGAGTAGCATCGATTCCAACCTTAGAGCCGTAACCCATGAGCGGTGAGGCATGGTCGAGAATATCCACGGGGCCATCGACAAACATCATGTCGCGTTTGGGATCCGTGTTGCCAAAGACGTGTAGAGCTACTTCTGATAGGTCGTGGACATTGATGTCTTTGTCGACGATGATGGCGAATTTAGTGAACATCATCTGGCCTAAACCCCAAATAGCACTCATTACTTTGCGCGCATGGCCAGGGAAGCGCTTGTCAATTGCTACGATCACACAGTTATGGAAGACTCCTTCCCAGGGCAGGTTCATATCGGTAATTTCTGGCACCAGCATCTGTACCATGGGCATGAAGATGCGCTCTGTGGCCTTGCCTAAGAAGCAATCTTCTTGTGGTGGTTTGCCCACAATGGTGGTCTGATAAATTGGGTTCTTTCTATGGGTGACGGCTGTTACATGGAATACTGGAAAGAGCCCAGCTAAGCTATAAAAACCAGTGTGATCGCCAAATGGGCCTTCGCGCCTTAGTTCTTTTTGGTCGACATAGCCTTCAATAACAATCTCAGCGGTGGCTGGAACTTCAAGGTCGATGGTCTTGCATTTAACCAGACGCACAGGGCTTTGACGCAAGAATCCAGCAAAAATCATTTCATCAATTTCGGGCGGCAATGGTGCCGTGGCTGCGTATGTAATTGAAGGGTCTGCGCCCAGTACCACAGCTACTTCTAGTCTATTGCCTGGCTTCTCGTATTCTTCTTTATCGAAGAATGTTCCGTAGTTAGGTGGCTCGGTGGGCTGATTAGCCGGCGAATCGGGATGATCTGGATCGGCTGCACTCATTGAGTCACGGCGGGAATTTTCGAAATTCTTGGCGCCATCATGGTGTTTATGCCAGTGCATGCCGGTGGCGTTGTTATCGAACTTTTGCACCCGGTACATGCCGACGTTGCGGTTGCCATTGTGCGGATCTTTAGTAATGACAGCGCCCATGGTAATGAAAGGGCCACCGTCTTCTGGCCAGCAGGTAATGATTGGTAGCTTGTCTAGCATCGGGTCAGCGGGATTGGTAATTACCACTTCCTGGCAGGGGGCCGGTCCAGAGACAATTTTGGGCGGGAACTTACCGACTTCCATAATGGTTGGCAAGAAAGCCAGTTTGGCCATAAAGCTTTCGGGCACTTTGGGCTTGATAAAGACTCTAATGCGGTCGGCAATGGTGTTGAGGTCTTCTACCTCAAGAGATAGGCACATGCGCTTCATTGAGCCCTGGGCATTTATTAGAACCGGCATGTCGTAGCCAATGACGTTTTCAAATAGAAGGGCTTTGTTTTCAGATCCAGGCAGCTTGCTCACCCGGTCGGTAATTTCAGCCAATTCTAAGTCTGCTGAGACCGGCGCTGTGATGCGCATCAGCTCTCCTGCTTTGTCTAGAGCTTCGATGAATTCACGCAAGTCGTTATAAGCCATGTGGGTGCCTTTCTCAGTAACAGATTTAATTCTAGTGGGTGGAAGCAATATCACCCCAGGTTTTTCCTATATATGAATTGAATTCTGAGTTGATTCTATAGGCACTGTTTCCAAGTGAATGCTAAGCTAGAGCTATCTATTATTAGATTGAGGGGCCTTATGAAACGCATGAACCGTGTCTTTGCCTGCTTCTGGTGTTTGCTCGCCGCTTCTTGGCTAGGTTTCCAATGTTTGACTACTGGCATGCTCAATGTGCCAGGGGCTTAGAGCTCGTTTTTGTTTTGTAGTCGGCCGTTCAGATTGGCTGTTTGTTTGTTGAGAGTCTCTGCCGACAAACTGGGCCAGGTTAGCTTTAACGCGCTTCCGGGATTGTCCGATTTTTGGCTGAAAATCGGACAGACTTAGAACACTAAAAGAGAACGTCAGCGCACAGTCTCTTTCCTGTGCATAACTCTATATACAAACGAATATGCCGATGGTGAGACGCTGGTTCACGCGCTTGGCTATTAGATTAGATATCGATAGTGAGGCTAAGAGTAGTCTTTTGAATTGTCAGCAGATATAGCAACTATCTTCATCGGGGGACTTCCAATAGATTTCTGTTCGGATATACTAATTACATAAGCGGTGAGCACCCACCAATAAATAAGTTGGGTACTTTGAGCCGAGGGGTTAAGTGGAAACGGCAGGTCTGCGCAGACCGGAAACTGTAGTGATAACCCGCTAGCTGTGGATTCTGACTTGAAGCAGCAAGAAATATCGAGCCTACGCAATAGGCAGTCAGACGATAGTAAAAAGACCACCGCAGAGCAATCTGGGTGGTCTTTTTGTTTGTGCAGTTGAGAGCGCTTCACCATCTTCGGTGTTTGATAAGATTAGCCCTTCTACCGACAATCAAAATGGCTAAATCATCATGTCGTTGACCAAACAAGACAAAGCTGCACTGCGCGCTACGATATTCCGCCATTTGGATGGAATTGCAACGGCGCCCACAGCCTATACACTCCTCGAGAAGGGCGTCTTACAACACCTGCTCGAAAACAAAACTGCAGATGTCACTGAATTGGCTGCTAAATTCCAAGCCAATGAGGGATATCTCAACGTTGCTTTGCGCATCCTAGCTTCTCAAGGATGGCTCGATGCCGAAGTAAACAATGTCACCAACAAAGTTAAATACAATACCAATGCTAAAAGTGCCGTGGCCTTCGAGCTTTGTCGGCTTTACAAAGATGTAGTGACGCTGCTTCGGCTTTCCGGTCAATTTCACAGACGCAAATTCGAAAGAGCACCGTTTAGCGTGTTGGAAGGTATTTTTAAGAAATACCGCGAGAATTATGGCATCGAATTTTCGAGCGACCCTAATACAAGGTGCATCCAAGAACAAGTGTTGATGCACATTGAAGGCATGGCTATTGGCCCTACCATTGTCTCTCTCGGCATGGGTGGAATGTTCCATAAGTACTTCATGGAGGCATCATTCAAGGCCGACGAATTTCACGAAGACGAAGAGAGCTTCGGTAAAATCCTCGATTTTTTTGCATATCTTGGCTGGTTTGAAAAGAAAGGACAGACTTATCGATTTACAGAGAAGGGCTTGTTCTTTGCCCGTAGGGCCAGTGCCTACGGAGTGACAGTTTCCTATATTCCTACTTTCCGAAATCTCGAAGAACTTATATTTGGCAATGCCGAAATTTTGACGAACACAAAGCCCGAGCTGCCTGAGCTGCACGTAGACCGCGAGATGAACGTGTGGGGGAGTGGCGGAGCGCATATGAGTTATTTCAAAAAGATAGACGAGATCATTATTGAGCTATTTAATGGTCCTCTCGACGAACAGCCAAAGGGCATAGTCGACATGGGCTGTGGCAACGGCGCATTTTTGCAGCACATTTTTGAGGTCATCTCCCAGCGCACGCTGCGCGGCAAGATGCTGGAAGATTATCCTTTACTATTGGTTGGTGCCGACTACAATGAAGTCGCCCTTCGCGTCACACGCGCCAATCTCTCTAAGGCAGACATCTGGGCGAAAGTCACTTGGGGCGACATCGGGCGACCCGATCTCCTGGCCCGTGACCTAAGCGACAACTACGGCATAGCGCTGGAAGACCTGCTCAACGTGCGCACCTTCCTTGACCACAACCGACCCTGGCAGCCACCTGCACATCCACTGGAAAGGATTAGTCATTCTACTGGAGCATTCTGCTATCGGGGCAGACGATTGAACAACAACGATGTAGAGGCTAGCCTGCTAGAACATTTACGCCGTTGGCAGCCATTCGTTCATCGTTTTGGACTTTTGGTGATTGAGCTGCACACCATCTCACCCCAGCTTGCTGCCGCAAATATTGGCTTGACGTCAGCCACCGCCTACGATGCTACCCACGGCTACTCAGATCAATACATTATGGAAGTGGACGTTTGTAACCAAATCGCTGCTGAGGCAGGCCTTTACCCAGACCCTGCGCATTTTAGCAAGTTTCCCCAATCAGACCTGGCCACTGTAAGCATCAATTTGTTGAAAGGCAGCTAGCCGCGTAACCAAGCAATAGCCCTACAAGTAAGAAGAATACCGCAGATTTATCTGGGTGTTTTTGTTTGTCGCCAAATTTTTTTTTAAATGCCACGACTTCGCCACACTTGACCATGCACAATGAAATCTCACTTTGTGAAATGGCATCCCCTTACTATCTTTCTTTTTGGCTAACCTCATTTGAGGGAGGATTTATGTCGCAATTTTTGAAAAATGAATGGCAGTCCTTTATCGAAGCTGGCGCAATGGCGCAACAAGAAAATCGTCTAGAGCATGCTGCTGTCTATTTTCAGACTGCGTTGTTAGAGGCACACAATTGTGAAAATGCCGAGCAGTCTTTTGCAATTACTCTAGACCGGTTGGCTGATGTCTTTCAAAAGCTCAATCGATTCGAACAGGCTGAAGAAGCTAGTTTGCGTTCTTTGCGAATCAAGCATAATTGTGATTCATTCTCAACGAGTGATGTGCTGCGAGCCATGCTAAGGCTCTCGAAAATTTACTATGCTCAGTCTAAACTTCGTGCTGCTGCCTACACCACGAACCGCGTTTTGCAGCTCAGCGAGCAGACCCTTGGTAGTGATCACCCAGCCGTTGGCTGTGTCGCTCAGCAGTTAGCCGATTTGTACAGCGATCTCGGCTCGCATAAAGAAGCAGAACTACTCTATCAACGAGCCTATAGTGCGCAGCGAATACAGTTTGCTAATCAGGCAACCAATTACTCTAATTCTTCATCTATTTCCTCGTGCTCATCTGAGCGTGCTTGTGCATAACTGTATATACAAATGAATATGCCGATGGTGGAATTATGGTTCAAGCGCTTGGCTATTAGATTAGATATCGATCGCCTGTTGAATAGCTAATCTTTAGATTGTCAGCAGATATGCAAAGTATTTTCATCGGGGGACTTCCAATAGATTTCTGCTCGGCTATACTAATTGCATAACCGGTGAGCACACACCAAGTTGAGTGCTTTGAGCCGAGGGGTTAAGTGGAAACGTCAG